>JBOEGS010000005.1:0-257104 GCA_050633545.1 Paracoccaceae bacterium | reverse complement strand
AGATGTGTATAAGAGACAGCCGTGACCCCCGTCAACGACGACCCCGTCGCCAATGACGATGTGGCAGAAACGCCCTTCGATACGCCGGTTGTTGTGGATGTTCTGGGCAACGATACGGATGTCGACGGCGATCCGCTCACCGTGACCGAGGCGACCAGCCCCGATGGCGATGTCACCATCAACCCCGATGGCACGATCACTTTTGAGCCGACACCCGGTTTTGAGGGTGTGGCGACGGTGGATTACACCGTGGACGATGGCAATGGCGGCACCGATACGGCGACGGTCACGATCACCGTGGGCGATCAACCGCTTGACGGGATTGTGTCGGGCACCGATGGCGATGACCTGATCGATGTGGCCTATACGGGTGACCCCGAAGGCGACATGGTCGACAACAATGATGAAATCCTTCCGGGTGAAGGCCCGAACGACGACATCATCCAAGCAGGCGATGGCGACGACACCATCTATGCCGGCGAAGGCGATGACGACATCATCGGCGAAGGCGGCGACGACGAGATCTATGCCGGTGTCGGTGACGACATCATCGACGGCGGCGAGGGCAATGACTCGATCCGCGGTCAGGATGGCGACGATACCGTGATCGGTGGCCTTGGCGACGATACGGTGCGCGGCGGCGACGGTGATGACATCGTGGAAGGCAATGAAGGCAACGACAGCATGGCTGGCGGGGTCGGGGACGACACGGTCCTTGGCGGCGATGGCAATGACACCATGTCGGGCAACGAAGGCTCGGATAGTCTTGAGGGCGGCGAAGGCGATGATCTGATCCGCACCGGCAATGACGATCCGAAAATCGACACCTTCTTCCCGTTTGTCGATAGCCCCGATGCCGATCCCAATGACGACCGCGACTATGTCGATGGCGGCGCAGGGAACGACACGATCATGACCGGCGACGATGCCGACACGATCTATGGCGGCACCGGCAACGATTCCATCGAAAGCGGCATCGACGACGATGTGGTCTATGGCGGCGAGGGCGACGATTACATCGACGGCTTCCACGGCAACGACTTCATCGACGCGGGCGACGGCGACGACACCATCGAGGGCGGTTTCGACACCTTCTCGGATTACGAGAATGACGATCCCTTCCCGGTGCCGGGCTATGCCTCCGATCCCGATCCCGACGACAACAAGGACACGGTCTTTGGCGGTGCGGGTAATGATTTGATCTCGACCGGCGATGATGCGGATAGCATCGATGGCGGCACGGGCAATGACACGATCGACGGCGGTATCGATGACGATTACATCGATGGCGGCGAAGGCGATGACAGCATTATCGGTGGTCACGGCTCTGACGAGATCTACGGCGGTGACGGCAATGACTTCATCAATGCCGGTGACAGCACGCTCTTGTGGGGTCAGGAACCCGACGATACCGATCCGCAGCCCGAAAACGGCCGTGACTATGTCGATGGCGGTGACGGCAACGATACCATCTACGGCGAAGACGACGACGATACCCTTATCGGCGGCGCAGGCGACGATGTGATCGATGGCGGCATCGACGAAGACAACCTCTTCGGCGATGAAGGCAACGACCTTCTCGACGGTGGGGATCAGGATGACCTGATCGTCGGCGGCACCGGCAACGACACGATCATCGGCGGCTCTGGCGCGGATGAAATGGTCGGCGGCGATGACCGTGACACCTTCATCGGCGGCAACATCGGTGATGTGGTCGACGGTTCGGAAGGCGGCGATGATTACGATACGCTGGATCTGCGCGGTGTTGCGACGCCGGATCAATCGATCAACGTGGTCTATGATCCGACCAATGCCGAAAACGGCACGGTCGAATTCCGCGACGGATCGGGCACGGTGACCGGCACGATGACCTTCTCGAACATCGAGAATGTGATCCCCTGCTTTACACCGGGCACCGTGATTGCCACGCCGAAGGGCGAGCGTCTGGTCGAAGAGCTGCAGGTCGGTGATCGCATCATCACCCGCGACAACGGTATTCAGGAAATCCGTTGGCTCGGCAGCCGTGGCCTCACGGGCCAAGAGTTGCAGCATGCGCCGCATCTCAAGCCGGTTCTGATCCGCGCCGGATCGCTGGGCAACAACCTGCCCGAGCGGGACATGCTGGTCAGCCCGAACCACCGGATCCTTGTCAACAACGACAAGACCGCGCTCTATTTCGAAGAGCGTGAGGTTCTGGCGGCGGCGAAACACCTCACCGGTATGGCCGGCGTGGATGTGGTGGAGGCGTCGAGCACGACCTACATCCACTTCATGTTCGACCATCACGAGGTGGTTCTGTCGAACGGCGCATGGACGGAAAGCTTCCAACCTGGTGAGCAAACGCTTGACGGTCTTGGCAATTCGCAGCGGAACGAGATTTTCGAACTCTTCCCCGAACTGCGCACCCAAGAGGGCATCGAGGCCTATCAATCGGCCCGCCGCTCGCTCAAGAAACACGAAGCGCGCCTGTTGCTGAAGTAAAACCCATATGCAGCGCGGGGCCAGAGGATCAAACCTTTGGCCCCCTGTTAAATACTCTGCCCGCGGCGCTGCCACGTGGCGGCGGGGTATTCGCGCGCCCCGATGGACACCGACGCAGGCTGTGCGAAGGTGTGCGTCGGGGCGTTGTCGTTTTATGAGGGTGCCACAAGGAACTGCGGTCTCGCCGTCGCATCGGAATTGCGGCCGCGGCAAAGCTGCCTGTGGGCGCGGGGGCTTAGGCTTTGGCGCGCCACGCCGCCCAATCTTCGGGCGTGTCGAGATCGGTCAAGGCATGGCGCGCGGGCAGGGGGATATGCAAAATATCCGCCTCGCCCTTGAGCACCGATCGTGCGCCCTGATCACCTTGCAAAGCCGACAAAGCCGCAAAGCAGCGCGCCGGAAACACCACCGGATGCCCTGGCGTGCCATCGGCAGCGCAGCCTTGGGCGGGCAGGCGCCCCAAGCCTTTGGCAAAAGCATCAAGCACCGCGCGCAGGTCGGTGTCGGTCAATTCCGGCATATCGGCGGGCAGGAGCATCACGCCCGAGCAATCGCTCGGCAAAGCCGCCACCCCCGCCGCGATCGAGCGCGCCATGCCCATCGCCGCCTCCGCCGCGGGCACAGGCGTCACTGCCAGCCCGTCCAAAGCCGCCGCGCGCGGATGGGTGAGCGCGGGCAGCGCCACGAAAACCTCTGCGCCTGCGGCCAAAGCCCGCTGCGCCAGAACGGTCAAGAGGGGCGCGCCGCCGACCTCTTCCATCACCTTGTCGCCGCCGCGCATCCGCGATGAGGCCCCCGCCGCCAAGATCAGGATCGCCGCTGCGCTCATTGTGATTTACCCCATGCAAACAAAGTCACAGCGGGCGTATCTTTAGCCGTGTGATCCGGTTGTCCTTGCGCGCCGTGACCTCGAAGCGAAAGCCGTGGAAGCTGAACACCTGTCCCACGGTGGGGATCATCTGCGCCTCGTGAATCACCAATCCGGCGACGGTATTGGCCTCCTCGTCGGGCAGGGTCCAATCGGTGGCGCGGTTGAGATCGCGGATCGTCATCGCCCCGTCGATCAAAAACTGTCCGTCCTCGCTCTTGCGGATCAAATGCTCGGCGTCGGGGTCGAACTCATCGGTGATCTCGCCGACGATTTCTTCCAAAATATCCTCAAGCGTGATCAAGCCTTGCAGCGATCCGTATTCATCCACCACCAGCGCAAAATGCGTCCGGCGGCGCAAAAATTGCCGCATCTGGTCGTCCAGCGTGGTGGTTTCGGGCACGAAATAGGGCTCCATCACCACCTGTTCGATTTTGAACTCGTCCAAGGGCTGCGGGCCTTTGCCCTCCATCGGCGCCAGCGCCAGCTTATGCATCGCGCGCAGCAAATCCTTGGCATGGACCACGCCGATAATATTGTCCGGATCATTCTTGTATACGGGCAGGCGCGTGTGATTGCTTTCAAGACATTGTGCAAGAATATCAGCGGGTTCGCTGCGCGCATTGATCATTTCGATCTGGCTGCGGTGAAGCATGATTTCCTCGACCGCCCGCTCGCCCAGATCCAGCGCGCCAAGGATACGGTCGCGGTCTTCCTTCTCGACGACGCCCTCCGAATGACCCAAGTAGAGCGCACCTGCGATCTCCTCGCGCACCGCCAGAATATGGCTGTCGGGATCGATTTGCACACCAAAAAGCCGCAAGACCCCGCGCACCAAAAGCCGCACGGCGCTGACCACCGGCGAGAAAATGCGGATTACAATTGCGATCACCGGCGAGACGCCCGCCGCCGCCGCTTCGGCATTGGTAATGGCATAGGTTTTGGGCAGGACTTCGGCAAAGACCAACACCAAAACGGTCATGACCAAAGTCGCCAAAGCCACGCCGCTTTCGCCAAATACGCGGGTAAACAGAGCCGTCGCGAGCGATGTGGCGAGGATGTTGACGAGGTTATTGCCCAAGAGGACCGACCCGATCAGCCGCTCGTTGTCATCGGTAATGTCCAAAGCCCGCGCCGCGCCCTTGGAGCCTTTGTCCGCCTGCGCGCGCAATTTGCCGCGGCTGGCCGCCGTGAGCGCGGTTTCCGAGCCGGAGAAAAACGCCGAAAGCACCAGCAGAAATAGAATTGCCGCAGATGTGATCCAAAATGCGGTGTCGAGCTGCGTTGCCGCCTGTTCCATAGATGGGTTTCCCGTTAATGTTGATACGGTTATGGGCCGCTGCGCGCCTGCGATCAAGGGCGCGCGCGCCGCCATCGGGGAGGGCGGATATGAAAATTGCCGATCTGGGCCAACTGGAGGGGGAATTGCTGGTTTTTGGGGGGGCTTACTCCAACCTTGAGGCGACGCGCGCCGTGCTGGCGCAGGCCCGCACGAGCGGCGCGGCGCATATTTTCTGCACCGGCGATGTGGCGGCCTATTGCGCCGATCCTGCGGCAACGGTGCAGGAAATCCGGCAAAGCGGCGCCCATGTGATTTGCGGCAATTGCGAGGTGCAACTGGCCTTGGGGGCCGAGGATTGCGGCTGCGGTTTTGCGCAGGGGTCGGCTTGCGATCTGCTCTCGGCGCGCTGGTATCCTTTCGCCAAACAGGCGCTGGATGCGGGCGCCTTGGCGTGGATGGCGGGGCTGCCCGATTGGATTGTGTTTACCCATGCGGGGCGGCGTTACGCCATGGTGCACGGCGCGGCGAGCGACGCCGCGCGCTTTGTCTGGAGCGTCACACCTGAGGCGGAGTTTGCCGCCGAAATCGCGCGGATCGAGGCCGCCGCCGGCCGCATCGACGCGGTGATTGCGGGGCATTCGGGCATTGCCTTTGCCAAACCCGTCGGGCGGTATCTGTGGATCAATGCGGGGGTGATCGGTATGCCGCCCCATGACGGGCACGCGCAGACCGAATATGCGCGCCTGTCGCCGCGCGGCGATCTGTCTTTTCACCGGCTCGCCTATGATGCGCTCTCCGCCGCCGCCGCGATGCGTGCCAAGGGCCTGCCCGAGGGCTATGCTTCGGCGCTTACCACGGGGATCTGGCCCTCCGAAGATGTGCTGCCCGCGCCGCTGCGCCGCGGTCAGTCTTTGGCCAACGGGTGATGTTCGAGCACCAGTTCCTTGAGCCGCTCGTCCAGAACATGGGTGTAGATTTCGGTCGTCGCCACATCGGCATGACCAAGCAGCGTCTGGATCGCACGTAGATCCGCGCCATTGGCCAACAGATGCGTAGCAAAGGCATGGCGCAAGGTGTGCGGCGTGACCTTGGCGGGCGAGACCCCGCCCAAAACCGCCAATTCCTTGATCAGCGTATAGAACCGCACCCGCGTTAAATGCCCTGCCTTGCCGCGTGACGGGAACAGGAATTTTGACGGCGGCGTGCCATGATCGGCCTGCGCGGCCTCTTCACCGGCGTCGCGCAGGGCGAGCCATTCGGCCAGCGCCGCGCGGGCAGGGGGCGAAAGCGGCACCATGCGTTCCTTGCCGCCCTTACCGCGTACCAAAAGCATCCGCGGATCGCCGCGCGCCGCCGAAACCGGAAGGGTGACCAATTCGCTCACCCGCATCCCCGTGGCGTATAAAAGCTCCATCAGTGCGGTGCAGCGCAGCCGCGCCTCGGGGGTCTTGCCATAGCTGCGCGCCGCCCCGAGCAAGGCCTCGACCTCTTCGAGAGACAGGATTTTCGGCAATCTTTGTGCCTTGGGCGGGCCTTTGATCATCAAGGCCGGATTGTCGGCGCGCATCCGCTCTTCATAGGCAAAACGGTAAAGCTGTTTGATCGCCGACAGGCGCCGCGCGCGCGTAGATTGCGCCAGCCCCTGCGCCTCGCAATGGACAAGGTAATCCTCGATCACGGGACGGGTCAGATCGGCGAAATCATGATCGCGCCGCCCGCACCATTCGGCGAAATCCTTCAGGTCGCGCGCATAGGCTTGCTGGGTGTTATCCGCGGCGCCAAGCTCGGCGGCTTGCGCCTCGATGAAGGCGGAAATCCATGACAGCGCCGACATCAGCTTTGCCGCTCCAGCAAGATCATCTGCAGCCCCGCGCGGCGCGCTGTGGCCTCCAGCCCGACGGCGCGGAATGTGGCGATGGCGCCGGTGATGCCGACCATGTCGCCGCCGCTGGCCTGTGACAAAAGCGCGGTGGCGCGCAAGATCGCCTCGCCCAAGCGGCGCTCGTCCAGCAGGGCCGCGATGGCTGCGGGGGGCGCGGCATCGGGCGCAAATCCGGCGGTGATCGCCTCGGCGCGCGGGCTATGCGGATCGGCGGGCGCGCCTTTGGCCAATGCCGTCAAAAACCGGTCTGAGCGCGTCAAAGGCCGTGCGGAAAGCGCGGCCTTTTCATAGTCTTGCGACAAGAGCGCGATGTGATAGGCCAAGTTCCGCGGCGTGCCGGAGAGCACGAGTTGATAGAGCGCCGCGCCGTAAAGATCGGCAAAGGCCAGCTCAAGATGCGCCGCGCGCATCGCCTCCCACGCGGGGGATAGGGTTTGCGCAATGGCGTCCAGATCGCGGCGTGCAAAGGCGCTGTCGAAGGCTTGGAAGGCCGCAACGCGGTCCCAGATGCCGCCCGAGGCGGCGGGCTTTCGCGCGGTGTAATAGGCTTGCAAACGGTTGGGCGCCAAGGCCCCCGTCACGGTCAGGCGCTCGGCGGCCTCAAGCTCGGATTTCCATCCCGAGGTGTCGCGCAAATCCCCCATCGAGAAGGCGCGCGGCAAAATCGCGGTGGGCAAGGGAATGCCGCCCGCTTCGAACAACCGGTATAGCAGCGCCGTAGGCTGCAAGGGCGGTGCGAGCTGCACAAGCCGTTCGTCGGCCTCGGGGTCCAAGAACACCTCGAGCAAGATATCCTCGGTCTGGGTGATCAATTTGAGCGCCCGTGCGGTATCGAGCGTCAATGCGGCGGTTTCCCAATCGCCCGCCCGCGCGGTGCAATAGATTTGCGCCGCATATCCGGGCGAGAGCGAGGGCCTTTGCAAAAGCGCGGTGCAGGCCTCTTCTTCGGTGCCGGTCAAAAGCGCGATATCGAACCAGCGCGAAAACAGCTCGGGCGTGGTGGGGCCTGCGCGCTGCAGCAAGGCTTCGGCCGGCTCCAGCGCGCCAAATGAAATAAGCGCATCGACGCGTGCCAAAAGCATCAACCCCGCCTGCGCCGCGCCCTCGGGCGGATTGGCCTCGGCCAGTAGCAGCGTATAGAGCAACTCTTGCAAGGCAGGCAAAAGCGGGGCCTTCTGGGCGCGGATCAGGGCGGTCAAATCGCTGCTGCGCGAGTTTTGCCACAGGTCTTGCGGCAATCCGGTCGTGGCGCTTGGCAGCAGGCCCACCGCATCGGGCACAGGCGCATCAAGCGGCGCGACACTGACATCGGGGACCAATGCGCCTTGGGTGACTGGCGGCTCGTCGATTGCGGGCGCGGGCTGCGCGCCTTGACGTGGTTGCACCACCGGCAAGCTGACCGCGCCCAGCCAGTCAATGGCTGATAGCGGCGCGGTCTGTTGCGCCGCAGCGCCCGTCGCCATGGACGCAAATCCGCAGCAGGTCGCGGCAAAAAGGAGGGGTCTAATTGGCATCAAGCACCACGGGCGTGCGAATCTCTGTCGGCGGCGGAGCGAAATCGGCCCCGAAGAAGGGCGCAAGATACGCATAGGCAATCAGCGCCAAGAAGCCCAGAACGCTAAGGAAAAACAGGTATTTGATGATGCGAAACATGTGAATCCTGCCCGTTTTTGCGTCTTTTGACCAAGTTATAACTGGCCTTTTGGCTAAGATCACGTCATTCAGACGCAAATTCGGGATTTTGGCAGGGGAGCGCCGATGGCGGCGCAAGCAATGAGCGATCAATTGAGGAAAACCGTTGTTCTGGTGGGGATGATGGGCGCAGGCAAAACCGCCGTGGGCAAGGCTCTGGCAGCGAAGCTTGGCGTGCCCTTTATTGATTCCGACGCCGAGATCGAACGGGCCGCCAATATGACCATCGCCGAGATTTTCACCCGCGATGGCGAGGCGTTTTTCCGCAAGAAAGAATCCCAAGTGATCGAACGGCTTCTCGATGGCGGGCGCTGTATCTTGTCGACGGGGGGCGGGGCGTTTTTGGCCGAGTCCAACCGGCGGATGATATCCGAGCGCGGCGTGTCGGTCTGGCTCAATGCCGATCTCGATTTGCTCTGGGCGCGGGTGAAACATAAGGCCACGCGGCCTTTACTGCGCACGGCGGATCCTTTGGCCACCCTCAGCGCGATTTATGAGGCGCGCGTGCCGATCTATGCGCAGGCGGATATCGAGGTGCGCGCCGATGCCGCCTATTCGATCGAAGAGATGGCCGACAATGTCTTGGCGGCCATCGCGCAGCGCGAAGATGTGATGGAGACAGTGCGATGAGCGGGCAATTGCGCGAATTGGTTCATGTAGATTTGGGCGCGCGCGCCTATGACATCCATATCGGCACGGGGCTTGTGGCCGAGGCGGGCGCGTTGATCGCGCCGCTGCTGCGCCGCGCACGCGTGGCGGTGGTGTCTGACGAAAACGTCGCCGCCTTGCATCTGGACGCGCTGCGCGCCGGTTTGGCGGCGGGCGGTGTGGAGATGGTTTCTTTGGTCCTGCCTGCAGGCGAAGGCACCAAGAGCTGGCCGCATTTTACCCGCACGGTCGAATGGCTCTTGGAACAAAAGGTCGAGCGCGGCGATGTCGTGGTCGCCTTTGGCGGCGGGGTGATCGGCGATCTGGTCGGCTTTGCCGCTGCGGTTTTGCGCCGCGGCGTGCGCTTTGTACAAATCCCGACCTCGCTTTTGGCGCAAGTCGACAGTTCGGTCGGCGGCAAAACCGGCATCAACGCCCCCCAAGGCAAGAACCTGATCGGGGCCTTTCACCAACCCAGCCTCGTTCTGGCCGATACCGGCGTTTTGGGCACATTGACCGAGCGCGATTTCCTTGCCGGTTACGGCGAGGTGGTGAAATACGGGCTTTTGGGCGATGCGGCGTTTTTCGACTGGCTCGAGGCCAATGCCGCCAAAGCCGCCGCAGGGGATATGGCCGCGCGGATTTATGCGGTCAAACGCTCGGTGCAGATGAAGGCCGAGATCGTGCAGCGCGACGAGACGGAGCAGGGCGAGCGCGCCTTGCTCAATCTGGGCCATACGTTTTGTCATGCGCTGGAATCGGCGACGGGCTATGGTGCGCGCCTGCTGCACGGTGAAGGCGTGGCGATCGGCTGCGCCTTGGCGTTTGAACTCTCGGCGCGCATGGGCCTGTGCAGCCAAGAAGACCCCAGCCGCCTGCGCGCCCATTTGCGCGACATGAAGATGAAGGTGGATATTGCTGATATCGCAGGGGAATTGCCCGATGCGGATGGGCTGCTTGCGCTGATGGGGCAGGACAAAAAGGTCGTGGACGGGCAATTGCGGTTTATCCTCGCGCGCGGCATCGGCGAGAGCTTTGTCAGCTCGGACGTCGATCCGGCCTTGGTGCGCGAGATTTTGGCCGAGGCCCTAAAGGGGCGCTAGGCCGCCCCAAACCCCAGATTGAAAAAACGCGCCTGTCTTTACCCCTCCAGCTTCACCAAAGCATGGCGCTTCTTGCCCGCCGACAATTTCACCGGCGCTGCCAATGCTGCCGCATCAATCATCAAACCCGCATCCGTCAAAGGCGCATCGTCGAGTTTCGCGCCATTCTCCGCGATCAACCGTTTGGCGTCCTTGCCCGATTTGGCCAGACCGGATTTCACCAAAAGCTGCACGATGGAAATCCCGTCTCCGATCTCTGCCGCGCTCAAGGTGACGGTGGGCAAATCATCGCCCACGCCGCCTTTTTCAAACACTTCGCGCGCCGTGGCTTCCGCCGCCGCCGCCGCATCCGCGCCGTGGCACAGGCGCGTGACTTCATTGGCCAATACCACTTTTGCCTCGTTGATTTCCGACCCTTCCAGCGCGCCCAAACGGTCGCATTCCTCGACCGGCAATTCGGTATAGAGCTTCAAGAACCGCCCCACATCGGCGTCCGTGGTGTTGCGCCAGAACTGCCAAAACTCATAGGGCGAGAGCATATCGGCATTGAGCCAGATCGCGCCATTGGCCGATTTGCCCATCTTCTTGCCGTCCGAAGTGGTCAGCAAAGGCGTGGTCAGCCCGTAAATCTCGTGGTCCAACACGCGGCGGGTCAAATCGATGCCGTTGACGATATTGCCCCATTGATCCGAGCCGCCAAATTGCACAAGGCAGCCATAGCGGCGGTTCAGTTCGAGGAAATCATAAGCCTGCAAAATCATATAGTTGAACTCAAGAAAGCTCAAAGACTGCTCGCGGTCGAGACGCGATTTGACGCTTTCAAAGGACAACATACGGTTGACCGAAAAATGCCGCCCGATGTCGCGCAGGAACTCGAGGTAATTCAGCTCGTCGAGCCATTCGGCATTGTTGCGCATCAGCGCGCCCGTGGGCGCATCGGAATAATCAATATATTTGGCAAACACCTGTTTGATGCCGTCGATATTGTCGTCGATCTGCTCGGGCGTCAAAAGCGGGCGCTCGTCGGCGCGAAAGCTCGGATCGCCAACCTTGGTCGTGCCGCCGCCCATCAAGGTGATCGGCTGGTGGCCGGTTTTTTGCAACCAGCGCAGGGTCATGATCTGGATCAGCGATCCGACATGCAAGGACTTCGCCGTGGCATCAAACCCGATATAGCCCGGAACAACCCCGTTCAGCAGCGCCTCGTCGAGGCCTTGATAATCGGTGCAATCGGCCAGAAAGCCGCGCTCGATCATCACACGCATGAATTCGGATTTGGGGTGGTAGGTCATCGCTCTTGTCCCGCTTGTGTTTGCGCGGCATGTATAGGGGGGCAAATGGCAAAGGAAAAGACCATGTTGAAGGCTGGCGCGGTGACGGCTCTCGGGGCGATGTCGGGCACCTCTTTGGACGGGGTGGATGCGGCGCTTCTTGTGACTGACGGGCACCGGATCGAAAGCTTCGGTGAATGCGCTTATCGCGCCTATAGTGATGCCGAACGCGCCACCCTGCGCGCCGCTTTGGGCAAATGGAGCGGCCCGCAGGTCGAGGCCGCAACCGATGTCGTCATGCAGGCGCATCTCGATCTGCTCGCCGGTTTCAAAGACGCCGATCTCATCGGGTTTCACGGTCAGACGCTTGCCCATGATCCGCGCGGGCGCGGCACGCTGCAGATCGGTGATGGGGCGGCTTTGGCGGCGGCGCTCGGCACGCCTGTGGTGTGGGATTTTCGCTCCTCCGACGTGCAACTGGGCGGCGAGGGCGCGCCGCTCGCGCCCTATTTCCATTTTGCCTGCGCCAAATACATCCAAGCCGAAGACCCCCTATGTTTCCTCAACCTTGGCGGCGTTGGCAATATCACATGGGTCGATCCGTCAAAATCCGGCCCCGACCAAGACGGCGCGCTCCTCGCCTTTGACACCGGCCCCGCAAACGCCCCGATCAACGATTTGATGCAAAGCCGTTTCGGCAAACCCTATGACAAGGACGGCGCTTTGGCGCGCGGCGGCGAAGTGGCCATGGGCGCGCTCGAACTGCTGCTGGACGAGCCTTATTTCTCGCGCATCCCGCCCAAATCGCTGGACCGCGATGCTTTCCCCGACATGATGGATCTGGTGGCCGAACTTTCGGACGCTGACGCCGCCGCCACCTTCACCGGTATTTGCGCCGCTGCCGTGGCCCGCGGGATGGAGCATTGCCCGATCCCGCCCGCCCGCGTTTTGGTCACTGGCGGCGGGCGGCATAATCCGGTGTTGATGCAAATGCTCGAAGTGTCGCTCGATTGCCCCGTCTTGCCGGTCGAAGACGTCGGCCTCGACGGTGATATGCTCGAAGCCCAAGCCTTCGCCCATCTCGCTGTCCGCGTCGCACGCGGTTTGCCCACATCCGGTCCAACCACAACAGGCGTGCGCGCCCAAGTCGGCGGCGGCGAAATCAGCCGGCCCTGACCGCGTCCTTTGCTGTGCTTGACCCAAATGCAAAGCGGCACACCAAAAAACCGCCGCCCCTTTCTGCTTTCTCTTAAATATCCCCGCCGGGGGCTCCCAAACCCCGCCTCACGCGCGGCGGCTTGCGGCACCAGTCGCGTCCGTCCATTCACGCCGAACAGGAGGCTCCGCCCAAAACGCAAAACTTGGCGCAATGGGGATGGTTGAGCGCCACGTCGCGCTCGGCCTCGGCCAATGTCTCGCCCAATTCGAATTCGGCGTCATAGGCCAAAAGCGTGCAGGCCAGAACCGCAGGGCGCTCTGCGCCCTTGCGTTTGACCACCATGCGCGAGGAGGAACACATCACATCCGATTGCGACTTGCCCAAGATGCCCCAACATTCGGTGGTGATCTCGGGCACTTCGGCGCTCATGTCCATTTCGGGAAACAGCACCAATTGCGCCGGATCGGCGGTCTCGATCTCATATCCGCGCGCGGCAAAGACCTGCGCATATCCGGCGCGGGCCTCGGCCTCGCTCTCGAACCATGCCGAACGCCCCGCCACGGCCATCTTGATCCCCTGATCGCGCAGCCAGTCCATCCCTTGCAGGCTGCGCTGGAACGCGCCTGTGCCGCGCTCGCGGTCATGTTCGGCTTCTTGCCAATGATCGAGCGAGATGCGCAGCGTCAACCGCGTGCCGAACTGCGCCTGCAAAGCCTCAAGCCCCGCGCGCATCCCCTTGCGCATCATCGGCAACATCGCGTTGGTCAGCACCAGAACCCGATAGCCGCGCGACAACCCCTCGCGCATCATTTCGATGATCTGCGGGTTCATAAACGGCTCGCCGCCGGTAAAGGCCACCTCTTCCAGCGGCCAGTCGCGCGCCTTGGCCTGATCAAGGTAATCGACCACCTCGGCCGCCGTCATATAGACCAAGGCGTCATTGGTCGGCGAGCTGTCGATATAGCAATTGGCGCAGGTGATATTGCACAGGGTGCCGGTATTGAACCAAAGCGTTTTCGCGCCCAAAAGCGGCACGCTGGCGCGGGTCTCGCCCTTGGCCGTGATGGCAGGATCGCGGAATTTTCCGTCATTGGCCGTGCCATGGGCGGCGTGGTTGAGGCTTTGCGGGGCGGCGTCTTTCATCGGGCGGTATTTCCTTTTCATGCTTGCGCCAAGGCTAGCCAAGCGCAGCCCCATGATAAACCCCCGCAAATCGCCGCCACGGCATTGTGAACAGATGCAACCGTGCTAGACTTTGCCAAACCCTTTGGGTAAGAACCGCATATCTGCGTCAGTTAGCGCTAACATCACAAGGCAGGCGCGCCCGCAATCCCCCTCCGGCCCGCCCGGTAAAGACATTTGCCGACCCTAGCACGGCACAAAGCAGGATTTGAAAATGGTTTCGCGCGTTATTCCGGTGGATGAATTCGATCTGGTGATTTTCGGGGGCACCGGCGATCTGGCCCGCCGCAAAATCCTGCCTGCCTTGTTCCGGCGGTTCTGTGCGGGGCAAATGGAACCCGGCGCGCGCATTATCGGCGCGGCGCGTTCGGAGATGGACAATGAGGGCTACCGCGAATTTGTGCGCGAGGCGCTGCGCGAATTTGGCACGGGGCGCGTCTGTGAAGAGGGTACATTGGAGGGGTTTTGCAAAACCCTGAGCTATATCACCGTCGATGCGCGCGGCACCGACGGCTGGAGCGCGCTTGCCGCCATGATGAAACCCGGTGTGGTGCGGGCATTCTATTTCTCGGTGGGGCCGAGCCTTTTCGGCGATCTGGCCGAGCGATTGCACCAATATGGCATGGCCGATGCCGATAGCCGCATCGTGGTGGAAAAACCCTTTGGCCGCGATCTGGCCACGGCGCGGGCGCTCAACGACACGCTGGCGCTGCATTTCAACGAGAGCCAGATTTACCGCATCGACCATTACCTTGGCAAAGAGACGGTGCAAAACCTGATGGCGGTGCGCTTTGGCAATATGTTGTTCGAACCCTTGTGGAACGCGCAATATGTGGATCACATCCAGATCACCGTTGCCGAAACCGTCGGCGTCGGCGGGCGCGGCGAATATTACGACCGCTCGGGCGCGATGCGCGATATGGTGCAAAACCACCTGATGCAGCTTTTGTGCCTCATTGCGATGGAGCCGCCCGCCAAATTCGACCCCGATGCGGTGCGCGATGAAAAGCTCAAAGTCATCCGCGCCCTTGATCCGGTGCCGCCCGAAGATATCGTGCGCGGTCAATACCTTGCCGAAGAGGGTAACCCCGACAAGCCCGGATATCTGGCACATGCCGAAAATCCGCGTTCGAAAACCGAAAGCTTTATCGCCATGCGCCTTGCGATCAGCAACTGGCGCTGGAAAGGCACGCCCTTCTATTTGCGCACGGGCAAGCGGCTCAAGGCGCGCACCTCGGAAATTGCCGTGGTGTTCAAGGACACGCCGCATTCGATCTTCGGACCCGAAGCGGGCCGCCACCGCAATATCCTGACCATCCGCTTGCAACCCAACGAGGGGATGGAATTGGGCGTGACCATCAAAGAACCGGGGCCGGGCGGTATGCGCCTGATCGACGTGCCGCTCGACATGTCCTTTGCCGAGGCCTTGGGGCCGGAGGCCGAAGAGGTGCCGGATGCCTACGAGCGGCTGATCATGGATGTGATCCGCGGCAACCAGACATTGTTTATGCGCGGCGATGAGGTCGAGGCCGCATGGGCGTGGACCGACCCGTTGATCGACGGATGGGAGGCGCGCGGCGACGCGCCCGTGCTTTATGAAAGCGGCAGCTCGGGGCCGGAAGATGCGCTCATGCTCATGCACCGCGACGGGCGCCGCTGGCGGGAGATAAGGACATGAAATTCAATGAATATTCCGACGACGAGATGATGATGATCGATCTGGCGCAAAACCTCGCCGGAGAGTTGCGCCAGAGCCTCAAAACCCAAGATCGCGCGCTTTTGGTCGTGCCGGGCGGCACCACACCGGGGCCGGTGTTTGATGCGCTTTCCAGCGTCGATCTGGACTGGGCGCGCATCGATGTGATGCTCTCGGACGAGCGCTGGGTGCCGGAGGTGCATATCCGTTCCAACACGCGGCTGCTGCGCGAGCGGCTTTTGGTCAATCACGCGGCCAAGGCGCGCTACCTGCCGCTTTATGCGCGTGCGCAAACGCCCGAAGAGGTCTTGCCCGAGCTGGAGGCGGTGATTGCGCCGGCTTTGCCGATCTCGGTCCTGCTCTTGGGCATGGGCGCCGATATGCATACCGCCTCGATCTTTCCCGAAGCCGACCGGCTCGAAGAAGCCCTCAGCCCTGATGCGCCGGTGCTTTTGCCGATGCGGGCCGCGGGCGCGCCAGAGCCGCGCATCACCCTCACGGCGCGGGTGCTGGCCGCTGCGATGAACAAACATATCCTCATCACCGGCGCACAAAAACGCGCCGCCATAGAGCGCGCCGCAAAAATGCGCCCCCTTGATGCGCCGGTTGCGGCGGTTTTGGATGGCGCAACTGTGCATTGGGCCCCATAAGGCAGGCATCATATTGATATCGCTTCACATATTTATTTCTCCCCAGGCAAGGAGCCTTTCATGACCCATTGGAACCGGCTGCAAAAATTGGCCAAAGCCGCTCAGGGCCGTTCGATTTTGGACCTGTTTGGGGGCACGGATCGGGCATCTGATTTTTCGGCCCGTCTTGGGGATATGCTGTTCGATTACTCGAAAACCAATATCGATGCCCAAACGCGCGAGGCGCTTGTCGATATGGCCCGCGACGCGGGTGTCGAGGCGCGCCGCGATGCGATGTTTGGCGGCGAGACGATCAACGAGACCGAGGGCCGCGCGGTGCTGCATACGGCGCTGCGCGCGGGGCCCGAGCGGGCGATTATCGTCGATGGCGCGGATGTCATGCCCGAGGTGCGCAAAATCCGCGCCGCGATGGAGCGCTTTGCCACTGATCTGCGCTCGGGCGTCTTTACGGGGCAGGGCGGCACGATCACCGATGTGGTCAATATCGGCATCGGCGGCTCGGACCTTGGCCCCGTGATGGCGGCGCTTGCCTTGGCCCCTTACCACGACGGGCCTGCGGTGCATTTTGTCTCGAATGTCGATGGCGCGCATATCCACGATACGCTGCAACATCTTGATCCGACACGCACTTTGGTCATCGTCGCGTCGAAAACCTTTACCACCATCGAGACCATGACCAATGCCGCCACGGCGCGCGACTGGATGGCGCGGCAGGTCCGCGATACCGGCGCGCAATTTGCCGCCCTGTCGTCGAATGTCGAGGCGACCACCGCATGGGGCATCGCGCCCGAGCGGGTGTTCGGCTTCGAAGATTGGGTCGGCGGGCGCTATTCCTTGTGGGGTCCGATCGGATTGTCGATCATGCTCGCCGTCGGGCCGCAGGATTTTGCCGCGCTTTTGGCGGGCGCCGCCGAGATGGACGCGCATTTTTGCGCCGCTCCCTTCGAGGAAAACCTGCCCGTCTTGCTGGCCTTGGTCGGCATCTGGCACGCGCAGGTGCAGGGCCACGCCAGCCGCGCGGTGCTGCCCTATGATCAACGGCTTTTGCGCCTTCCGGCCTATCTGCAACAGCTTGAAATGGAGAGCAACGGCAAGCGCGTGTCGATGGATGGCGCCGATTTGTCCCGTGATAGCGGCCCCGTGGTTTGGGGCGAGCCGGGCACCAACGGGCAACACGCCTTTTACCAATTGATCCACCAAGGCACCCGCACCGTGCCTTGTGAATTTCTGGTCGCCGCCAAGGGGCACGAGCCCGATCTGGCCCATCACCACGCGCTACTGGTCGCCAATTGCCTCGCGCAATCCGAAGCGCTGATGTGCGGGCGCGATCTGGATGCGGCGCGGGCGATTATGGCGGCCAAAGGGGCCAGCGGCGCCGAGTTGGAGCGTCAGGCGCGCCACCGCGTTTTCCCTGGAAACCGGCCCTCGACCACCTTGATCTATCCGCAGCTCACGCCGCATGTCTTGGGGCAGATCATCGCGCTTTACGAGCACCGCGTGTTTGTCGAAGGCGTGATCCTCGGGATCAACTCCTTTGATCAATGGGGCGTCGAGTTGGGCAAGGAATTGGCCACCGCATTGGGACCGGTTCTGGCAGGCGAGCAAAGCAGCGAGAGCAAAGACGGATCGACCCGCTCTTTGATCAGCTACGTGCAGGGGCATCGCGGCTAAGCCTTTGAAAATAATTCGCCCTCGCAGGGGCATATGGGAGAGCCGCTTTTGCGAGGGCGGCAGGGCCGGAAGAGAAATGACCCTGCAATTGTGAGCGGCGCAGCGCGCAAGCCGGCCAGCCGCTCACATCGGAGAGGCGCGCTCAGGCCGCCGCTTTGGCCGCCATGGCGCCTGCGAGTTTCTCGGAGATAAAGCCGAAGATATTGCCCGCAATCAGCGAGGCCAGCACCAAGAACACCGCCTTGCCAAGCGCAGCGACATCGCCCAAGGCGACGCCCGACAAGAGGCAAAAGCCCGCCGTAGAGGCATAGCCATAGACTCCCGCCGGAATGGTCGAGAGCGCGGGCAGATGCGCGCCCAGAACAAGAACCACGACCGACAGGCCGACAATCGCCGAGGTGACCGCAACCGTGCCGCCCACGGAGGCCACGATGAAAAGCGTGATGCCTGCCACAACCGCGCCCCAGATGTGGTTGGTGACGGATTTGGTCGCGGCCTCCATGCCGCCGCCGGTGTGATAGAAGCTGCCCCAGCCGATAAACAGCGCCCAGACCTGCAGCCCGAACCCGTTGCCCAAACAAAGCCATGTGGCCACGGCGGCAAGCGCGCCGATGGAAATCGCCAATGCGGTGATAATAGTCATGATATCCTCCCTAAAGATGTTGTGCCTGCGCCCTTCGTTTTTGTGGCGTCAGGTGATGGGAGCGTAGTCGAGGCAGGCTAGCGGGATGAATTCGACGTTGGTTTATTCGACCATCGTCTCTACGACCACGAGGCTCTTGAACGATTTTTACTGTTTATTTGAAGTGGCTTGTGCGGCGATGTTGAAGCGGATGGGCGCCGCTTTCCGGCCTGATCTTGCTAGTCGCTGCTCTCAATGGGCAAGAACAACTCGACAAAAGCGCCGCTGCCTTCGGTGTTGCTGATCCGCAGCGCACCGCCGGATTGCTCGGCAAATCCCTGCGCCATGGGCAGCCCCAATCCCGACCCGCGCCCGACCGGTTTTGTGGTGTAAAACGGCTCGCAAATATGCGGTAAAATCGCCTCTGGAATGCCCGCTCCGGTGTCTTGGAGCGCGAGGCGCAAATAGAGCCCTGCGCGGATTTCGGACGCGGCAGGGGCCGAGGAGGTGGCAGGCATCAACATCGGCCCGCACGACAGGGTGATCTCGCCCGTTGCCGCGCCGCCGTCTTCGCCGATCTGCTCGCCGATGGCATCGGCCGCATTCATCACCAGATTGGCCAGAACCATTTCGAGCGTCTGCGCATCGACGGTCAGCGGCGGCGGGTTATCGGCGATCTCCAACCGCAAGGTGACGGTTTCGGGCAGGTTGCGCCCCATCATGGCGACGAATTCGGTGATAAAGGCCCCCGTGATCACGCGGCTTGGCCGCAGCACCGCCTTTTGGCTATAGGTCAAAAGCTTTTGCGTCAGCCGCGCCGCGCGGTCGGTTGCGCTTAGCGCCTCTTGCAAGATGCGGCGCTTTTCCTCGGGGTCGGTGATTTCGTCATAGAGATCAAGATTGCCCCGCATGGCGGCCAATATATTGTTGAAATCATGCGCAAATCCGCCCGTGAGCCGCCCCATGGCCTCCATCTCGCGATTGCGCATCAGACGCTGCTCGGCGCTTTTGATCGCCTCGGCCCGTTTGTAGGCGCGCCATTGCGAGACGACAAAATAGGAGGAGGTGCAGAACAAACACATCAGCAAAAGCGCGAGTGTCTTGTCCTCGGGATGCGCCAAAAATACTGTCACGCCCATGAAAATATACAAAGCAAGGATGACCCCGCTGTCCGCAAGCGTCACCCAAAACACCTTTTGCGGGCGCGACAGGCTGTGCAGGCCAAGGCCGATCAGACCCGACAGCGCGGTGAATTTCAAAACCAGCCCGTCCTGAAGCCACAAAAATACGATCATAGAGGCAAAGACCAGCACGCTGATCGAAAAACCGATGACGTTATGCACCGGCGATATCGCCGCGCTGCGCTTGCGGGCGCGCAGCAATATGGCCTGATAAAACAGGTTCACCGTGATGTAGCTTGTCGCCCAAGCCATTGGAAAATAAGAGCCGGTTGCCCATCCGATCACCAGTCCCGCGAGCAAGGTGATGAAATAGCGGTGCGCTGTCTCGAAAAGCTGCGCGTGGTGATATCCGCTGTGCCGCGCGGCGGATCTGCCCTTGGGCGCGGCGTGTTGAAAGTCATGGGTTGAAGGGCCGTTCGTCATGGGCAAACCCTAGCAGGGAATCATCCTGCCGTCTCTTGTTTTTGCGCCTTGCCTGAGGCGCGCTCGGGCGGTTAGCGCCGCGTTCAGGCGGGTGGAATAGAGAGACGCGCCAACGGCACAGGCCGCGGCGCGTCAGTGTCATGGCGCGGCGCAGGGGCGCCGCAGGCCTTAGCCTTTGAGGATCGAGCGACCCGCATATTCGGCCGTTTCGCCAAGGATTTCTTCGATACGGATCAATTGGTTATACTTGGCCAGACGGTCCGAGCGCGACAGCGATCCGGTTTTGATCTGGCCGCAATTGGTCGCCACGGCGAGATCGGCGATCGTCGCGTCTTCGGTCTCGCCCGAGCGGTGCGACATCACATTGGTGTAGCGGGCGCGATGCGCCATATCGACGGCCTTGAGGGTTTCGGTGAGCGAGCCGATCTGGTTCACTTTCACCAGCATCGAGTTGGCACAGCCCTTGGCGATGCCGTCGGCCAGACGCTCGGGGTTGGTCACGAAAAGATCGTCGCCGACCAATTGCACCTTGTCGCCGATCTTGTCGGTCAGCATCTTCCAGCCGTCCCAATCATCCTCGTCACAGCCGTCTTCGATGGAAATGATCGGGTAGTCATTGACCAGCGCCGCAAGGTAATCGACGTTCTCGGCAGAGCTGAGCGATTTGCCTTCGCCCTTGAGCTCGTATTTGCCATCCTTGAAATATTCCGAGGCGGCGCAATCGAGCGCGAGGTAGATATCCTCGCCCGGTTTATAACCGGCTTTCTCGATTGCGGTCATGACGAAATCCAGCGCATCGCGGGTCGAGGCGAGGTTCGGCGCAAAGCCGCCCTCATCGCCGATACCGGTGTTGTGACCCGCCGCCGACAGCTCTTTTTTCAGCGTGTGGAACACCTCTGCGCCCATGCGGATCGCTTCTTTGATGTTGGTGGCCGCGACCGGCATGATCATGAATTCCTGAATGTCGATCGGGTTGTCGGCATGTTCGCCGCCATTGATGATGTTCATCATCGGCACCGGCAAAACCCGCGCCGAAGTGCCACCGATATAGCGGAACAAGGGCTGCGCTGTGTAATCGGCAGCGGCCTTGGCCACGGCCAGAGAGACGCCCAAAATCGCATTGGCCCCGAGGCGCGCCTTGTTCGGCGTGCCGTCCAGTTCGATCATCGCCATATCGATGGCCACCTGCTCGGTCACGTCAAAGCCGACCAGAGCTTCGGCGATCTCGCCATTGACCGAGGCCACCGCCTCCAACACGCCTTTGCCAAGGTAGCGGTCCTTGTCGCCGTCGCGCTTTTCTGCGGCCTCATAGGCACCGGTCGAGGCCCCCGAAGGCACCGCCGCGCGGCCCATTGTGCCGTCTTCCAAAATCACATCCACCTCGACGGTGGGGTTGCCACGGCTGTCGAGAATTTCGCGGGCGAGAATGTCGATGATAATGCTCATGGGGCGGGTCCTTTTGGGTGATCGCAAACTATGGTTGGCGCGCTTCTAACGCCCCTTTGTAACAAGGAAAAGGGGCAGGGCGCGCGGTTTGCGCTACCA
This sequence comes from Paracoccaceae bacterium, assembly GCA_050633545.1. Taxonomy (GTDB): domain Bacteria; phylum Pseudomonadota; class Alphaproteobacteria; order Rhodobacterales; family Rhodobacteraceae; genus Litorivita. Next base: position 235,748 of record JBOEGS010000005.1, on the reverse strand, counting down.
TCTTGCCATTGGGGCACAAATGCCGCGATTGCGGCGCTCAAGCTCTGGCTTGGCCTCGGTCTGTGCCTCGGCCTCAGGCTTTGCCGCGCCGCGCCCGCCCGCGCAGCCGCGCCTCGCGGATCAGGGTAAACAGCCCCGAGGCCACGACAATCACCCCGCCAATGACGGTCCACAGATCAGGCACCTCGCCGAAGACGAAAAACCCGATGATCATCGCAAAGATCAGCCGCGAATAGCGAAACGGCGTGACCACGGCGATATCGCCGATCCGCATCGCCGCCACGATGGCGTAATAGCCGCACACGCCCATGACGATGGCTGCGCCAAAGCGGCTCAAATGGACCGGCTCGGGCCAATGCGCCGCCCCGTCCCAAAGGATCATCACCATGCCCACGGGCACCACCGACAAAAACCCGTAGGTCGACAATTGCATCGAACTGACCGATGCGGGCACGGCGCGCGTGGCCAGATCGCGGATCGCAAGCCCGATGACGCCTTGGACCGCGAAAAGCGAGGCCGGTTCGAACCCGTCCAATCCGGGCTGCACGATGAGCAAGACCCCTCCAAAGCCGATCAGGATCGCCAGCCAGCGCCGCCAGCCGACCTCGGCCCCCAAAAACAGCGCCGCGCCCAGCGTGACCACCAAGGGGTTGGCCTGCAAAATCGCCGAGGCCGAGGCCAGAGGCGTGAGCGCAATCGCCGTGACAAACCCCATGGTGCCGATCATCTCGCCGATGTTGCGCAGCACCACCGCGCGGCTCAAAAGCGCGCGGTCAAGCAGGCGCTCGCGGCGGTATTTGGTCGCCAAGGCAAAGACCGCGCCGCCGCCCGATCCCAGCACCACAAGGATCACCCCGATCGACAGGTCGCTCGAGAGAGATTTGATAAACAAATCTTCCAGCGCAAAGAGGAGCATGGCCAGCACCATGATGAGTGCGCCGCGTGTATTTTCCATGGGGTTCGCTTTTCGGATGGGGCTTTGCGCGACCCTAAAAGCGCGCGGGGCGAAAGAAAACCCCCGTAGCTTTACGGGGGGCGCGAGGGCGGCGCGCGCGGCGCAACGGGGGGCAAAATGCCCTGCTGTATCACGTCGGTAAAACGTCGGTATTGCGTCGGTGCGATTGCAGCCGCAGCGGCGCAGGGCAGGGCAGGGCAGGCCAGGCCAGGCTAGGGCAGGGCGGGCCGCCCTTGCGGCGCTATTTGCGCTTGGTGCCGTAAAGCTCCAGCTTGTGCCCCTTGAGCGTATAGCCCAGACGGCGCGCGATTTTCTCTTGTAGCGCCTCGATCTCGGGATCGACGAATTCGATCACCCGTCCGGTTTCCAGATCGATCAAATGGTCGTGGTGGTCGCGGTCCGCATCCTCGTAGCGCGCGCGCCCGTCGCCAAAATCGACCTTCTCCAAAATCCCCGTTTCCTCGAACAGCTTCACCGTGCGGTAAACCGTGGCGATCGAGATATTGGGGTCGATGCCGCTGGCGCGGGCGTAAAGCTCTTCGACATCGGGGTGGTCATCGGCCTCTTGCAGGACGGTCGCAATGGTGCGCCGCTGCCCTGTCATGCGCAAACCTGCGGCTTCGCAGCGGTCGATGATCGTGGTGTCGGGCATATCGGGTCTCTGTTTGTCTTGAGTTCGAGGGATAGCGCGCGCCGCCGCACAAGGCCAGAAGGTTTTGTGGCCGTTGTCGCGGGGTGGGGCGCGGGGCGCAGGCAGGCGGAGAAGGCGGGCGGCGAAGGCGGGCGGCGCCGAGCCGCCGCTCCCCCGAGTGCCGTGGGGGCAAAGGGTGATGCTGCGGCGCAGCGGTTGACTTTGCCCGCCTGATGGCTCATATGACCCCAATCGAGTGCTTTCTGCCGCGTGAGCAGATGCCATCGCCCCGCTTGGGCGAAAGCCGCATAGCCCCTTCGGGCGCCGTCGCGGCACGGCTCAGTAGAGCACCGGTGTTGATCCCAAAATCACGCGTGGGGCCGAAGCGTATCTGCGGCGGCGGGGCAATTCTGTCCTTCGCAAGCTTATGCGCAACCCCGCTACCCTCCGGCGCATTCTGCGCGCGGGGGCGCTTTTGGATTTTGCGCGCATGAGCCGCGCCAAGGAAAAATATGACCCAGACCACTCAGGCCCATGAGGCCCCCCAAAACGACACCCACCAAGACGACATCCATATGGAAGCCGAAGACCGTCCGCAAACCGGCGGCAACCAATTCGAAATGATGGGCCTGCCCGTCAAACTGGTGCAGCGCCTGACCGAGATCGGCATCACCGAACCCACCCCCATTCAGGTGCGCGCCATTCCCCATGCGCTGGACGGGCGCGATGTGATGGGGCTGGCCCAGACCGGCACCGGCAAAACCGCCGCTTTCGGCCTGCCGCTGATCACCATGCTTTTGCGCGAGGGCGGGCGCCCCGAACCCAAATCGGTGCGCGGGCTGATCCTTGCGCCGACGCGCGAGTTGGCCAACCAGATCCGCGAGAACATCAGCGATCTGGTCGGCAAAAGCCATATCCGCGTTGCGGTCGTCGTGGGCGGCCAATCGATCAACGCGCAAATCAAACGCCTCGAGCGCGGCGTCGATCTGCTCATCGCCACACCGGGCCGTTTGATCGACCTGCTGGATCGCCGCGCCCTGCGCCTCGACAAGGCACGGTTTTTGGTGCTCGACGAGGCCGACCAGATGCTCGATCTGGGCTTTATCCACTCGCTGCGCAAAATCGCGGCGCTGCTGCCCGCCGAGCGCCAGACCATGTTGTTTTCGGCCACCATGCCCAAACAGATGAGCGAGCTGGCCTCCAGCTACCTCAAAGACCCCGTGCGGGTGCAGGTCTCGCCTCCCGGCAAGGCCGCCGATAAGGTCACCCAAGAGGTGCATTTCATCGCCAAAGCCGAGAAAACCAAGCTGCTTATCGAATTGATCGACAAGCACCGCGATGAATTGGCGCTGGTGTTCGGGCGCACCAAACATGGCTGCGAAAAGCTGATGAAGACGCTGGAAAAAGCCGGTTTTGCCGCCGGTGCGATCCATGGCAACAAAAGCCAAGGCCAGCGCGAGCGCGCCTTGCAGGCCTTTCGCGAGGGCAAGATCAAGGTTCTGGTCGCCACCGATGTGGCGGCGCGCGGGCTTGATATTCCCGATGTGCGCCACGTCTATAACTATGATCTGCCCAATGTGCCCGACAACTATGTCCACCGGATCGGCCGCACCGCGCGCGCCGGTGCGGACGGCGCGGCGATTGCCTTTTGCGCGCCCGACGAGATGGACGAATTGAAGGCGATCCAGAAGGTGATGAAAACCTCGATCCCCGTGGCCTCGGGCCGTCCGTGGGAAGCGATGGACATTCCCGCCAAGCCCAAGGGCAATAGCGGCCGTGGGCGCGGGGGCGGCGGTCGCGGACGTGGCGGCCCGCGTGGCGGCGGCGGCGGCGGTGCGGGCGGCGGTAAACCCCAAGGCGCAGGCAAACCCGGCGGTCAGCGCCGCCGGCGCAGCGGCGGCGGCGGTCGCGGCAAAGGCAGCTCGGCGGCCTAGGGTTTCGCGCCTAGGGCGGCGATGGCCGCGCATGAGACGGCAAAGGCGCGCGGCGACATGCCTCGCGCCTTTTTCGATTGTATCAAGTGCTTGTCGCTGGCTTTGTCAGGGCCTTGGTGCGCGCCCGTGCCCAAACATGCTCACATCAAATCCGGCTCGCGGCCAAAGCGGTTGGCGACCCGTGTCACGGTCAACCCCTGCACGATGATCGAGAAAATCACGATCATATAGGTCGCGGTCAGGATCAGCGGTTTCCATTCGCTATCGGGCAAGGACAGGGCCAAGGCGACGGAAATCCCGCCCTTCAGCCCGCCCCATGTCATGATCGGGATCACCCCGCCGGAAAAGGCGCGGAAGGGTTGCAACAGCAAGACCGGCACCGCGACCGCCGTCAGCCGCCCGAGCAGCGCCAAGGCAATCGAGGCCGCCCCCGCGACGATGAAATCGAACTCGAAGGCCACGGCGAACACCTCGAAACCGATCATCAAAAACAGCACCGCGTTCAAAATTTCGTCGATCATCTTCCAGAAGGCATCGACATATTTGCGCGTCTCGTCGCTCATGCCGTATTTGCTGCCCACATCGCCGATGAGCAATCCGGCGCAAACCGCCATGATCGGGGCCGAGACATGCAAGGCCACGGCCAGCTCATAGCCGCCAAAGGCCAGCCCCAGCGTGATCAACACCTCCAGGGCGTAATCGTCGATCCGGCGCATCACCCGAAAGGTCAGCCAGCCCAAAACAATGCCCAAGATCGCGCCGCCCACGGCCTCTTGCACGAAAAGCACCAGCGCGCCGGCCAGAACCGATGTTTCGCCGCCGTGGCTGCCCGCCTCGGCGCCGTGGCCAGAGAGTGACGGAAAGGCGATGCCGACCAGCACCAAAAACACCACATAGCCCACGCCGTCATTGAACAGGCTCTCGCCCGCGATCTTGGTCTCCAATGATTTGCGCAGGTTGGCCTCGCGCAAGACCCCCAGAACCGCCACCGGATCGGTGGGCGAGACCAGCGCGCCAAAGACCAAGGCAATGGCAATCGGCATCCCCGTCAGCCACGAGAAGCCAAAGCCCACAACAGCGGTCGAAAGCCCCACGCCCAGCGTTGCCATGAGCACCACGACCCGCCACTGCGCGCGCAGATCCGACAGTTTGACATGCAAGGCCCCCGCAAAGAGCAAAAGCCCCAGCATCCCCTCAAGCAGCGCATCGGAGAAATCCACGCTGGTCACGGTGCGGCGCATCTCGTCGGCCATGTCGAGCGCCGGAAACAGCAGATCAAGCCCGAGCAGAACCAGCGAGGCCAAAAGCGCCACGACCAGAATGCCGATCGACGAGGGCAGTTTCAAAAACAGGTAGTTGATGGCGCCAAAGGCACCGGCAAGCACGATCAAGGCCGAGGCGATTTGCAGGACGGTCATGGTATTTATCCTTTGCTTTGGCCCCTGTTACCACGGGCCTTGCCCCCCTCCAAGCGCGCAAAAGGGCGCAAACCGCGCCGCCCAAGCGTTTGGGATCACGGGCGCGCAGGCTGCGCGGGCGCGGCCTCCAGATCGACCCAGACCGGCAAATGATCCGACGCGATATGCGCGGGGCGCGTGCTATGCACCCCGTGATCGCGGGCCTGCAAATCGGGGCTAAGCGCAAAGCGGTCCAAGGCCGCGACAGGGCGCAGCGCGGGAAAGCTCGGCTTGCCCGGCAAAAACGCCAATCCCTGCGCCACCACATCCATTTCGCGCAGCGATCCCCATTCGTTGAAGTCTCCGGCCAGAACCGTGGGCATGACGGGCAATTCGCGCAAATGGCGCACCACGGCGGCGATCTGCATCACCCGATAGCGCCGGATCAATCCCAGATGCAGGCCGATCACCCGCAACGCCCCGAGGTTTGTCTCCAGATCGGCGCGAATGGCCCCGCGCGGCTCCAATCCGGGCAGGTCGATATGCGCGGTCTGGGTGATCTCGACCCCCGCGCCCAAAAGCATCGCATTGCCATGAAAGCCCAGCGAGGCACCGTGTTCGCCAAAATCCACCACCCGCCATCCCTCGGCCTCGGCCATCGCATGGGGCAGGGCGGCAGGGCGCGGCGCAAGGCGCTTGTCGGCCTCTTGCAGCACCACCACATCGGCGTTGATCTGTGCGATCACCTGCAGGCTGCGCGCCGGATTGCGGCGCAAATCCATGCCGACGCATTTTTGCAAATTGTAACTGGCAAGGCGAAAAGCGGGCTGTTCCATTGCGCCAAGACAACCATGCAGGCGCAGCAAGAGCAAGATGCCGCGCGGCGGCAAGGCTTTGTTATTTGCGCGCGCAGCCTATATGAAGGCGGGTATCGTTACCCGATGATGGATCGCGCGGAAAGATCAAGGAGCGCAGAAGGATCGCCCGCCCTGCCGCGCCATCCCGCCCGCCGCCACCCCCCGCCGACCGCCGCCGCCGCCCAAGGAGACCGCGCCGCAGATGTTCAAAGATCTCGCCCTGACCGTCAAACTGATCTGGGCCGCTTTGGCGGTCTTTGCGGCGACGGCCCTGTGGACCGCGCGATGGGAGGTGGCCTTTGTCGCGATGATCACCTTTTTGCTCTCGCTGGTGCCCATCGCCTTGGCCCGCTGGGTCCAGATCAAAGTGCCGCGGTTCTTTTTCGCCGTCTCCACGGCCTTTGTCGGGGCGACGCTGTTTTTGGGCGAGGTGTTCGATTTCTACAACCGCTTCTGGTGGTGGGATATCTTGCTGCATGGGGGCAGCGCCTTGGTCTTCGGTTTGATGGGCTTCACCCTTGTTTTCATGATGTTCCAAGGCAATAAATTCGCCGCGCCGCATTTCGCCGTGGCGTTTTTCGGCTTTTGCTTTGCCATGAGCATCGGCGCCACATGGGAGATTTTCGAATTTTCCATGGATCAGGCCTTTGGCACCAATATGCAAAAATCCGGCCTTGTGGACACGATGACCGATCTGATCGTCGATGCCCTTGGTGCGTTGATCGGCGCGGGCAGCGGCTATGGCTATCTCAAGGGGCGCGATTACAGCAGGCTGGGCGCGGTGATCGAGGATTTCGTCGCCCGCAATCCGCGCCTGTTTCGCAAATTGCGCAAATAGAGCGGGCGCGCGCTCTTGACGCCGCCGCGTCTGTGCCCTCATCTGGCGCGATGGAAAGACGCGACAGAATAGACGCCCTTGGCGCATCGGGATTGATCGCTTTTGCGATTATTCTTGCCTTTAATCAAGTGGTTATCAAGCTGACCAATGAGGGGATACAGCCGGTATTCTCGGCCGGTTTGCGCTCTATTGGCGCTCTGGCGGTCTTGCTCATCTGGATGCGGCTGCGCGGCATTGCGGTGCATACGCCGCGCGCGGCCATCGGGGCAGGGGTGATCTCGGGGCTGCTGTTTTCGGGCGAATTTGCCGCGTTGTTCTGGGCGCTCGATCATACCAGCGTCAGCCGCGCCAGCATCATTTTCTATTCCATGCCTGTGCATTTGAGCATCATGGCGCATTTTTGGTTGCCCAATGAGCGCATCACCGCGATGCGCGCGGCCGGATTGGCCTTGGCCATGGGCGGGGTGGCTTGGGTTTTGCTCGACCGCTCGGCGGGCGTGGCGGGCGGGCAGGCAAGCCTGATCGGCGATCTGGCCGCTTTGGGCGCGGCTTTGGCATGGGCGGGCATCGCGATGATGGCGCGGCGCTCGGCGCTGGCCCGCTTGCGCCCCGAGATGCAACTGTTCTGGCAACTTGCGGTCTCTTCGGTCTGCCTCATCGCTCTGGCGCCGCTCTTTGGCCCGCTGATGCGCGATTTCACACCTGTTTTCTTGCTCGGCCTTGGCTATCAGGTGGTCTTGGTCGCCAGTTTCGGCTTCTTGTTCTGGTTCTTCTTGCTGACGATCTATCCGGCCTCGGGCGTGGCCAGCTTCAGCTTCCTGTCGCCGGTGTGTTCGGTGATCTTCGGATGGTGGGTTCTGGGCGAGCCCTTGAGCCTTGATGTGATCGGCGCGCTCGGCCTTGTGGCGCTCGGGATCGTCTTGATCAACCGCAGGCCGCGCGTGCCGTCATAGTTTAAAATCAACACCTTGCGGCGCGGCTCTCATGTGCCGCAATAGGTCGCGCCGACCACTTCGGAGGCGGCGGGCGGGCGCGTCAGATCGGCAAATTCCGCCTGCGCCTCGAAGGGCCGCGCATAGGCGCGCATCAGCCGCTCGAAGGGCGCCATATCGCCCGCCACCGCCGCTTCGATCATCGCCTCGACACGGTGATTGCGCGCGATCAGCGCGGGGTTGACCGCCTCCATCGCGGCGCGGGTCTGCGCATCCGGGCGGCCTTGCCCGATCGTGCCCTCCAATGCACCCTGCGCCGCCAAACGCGCGTGCCAGCGTGCTTGCCATGCGGCAAATCCATCGCGATCCGCAAATTGATCCTGCGCGCCGCCCGCCGAGAGGGCGCGGAATGTATTGGTGAAATCCGATTGCCCCGCCTGCATCAGTTCGAGCAGATCGCCGGTCAGCGCATGATCGCCCTCGCGCGGCGCGCCAAGGCCCAGTTTGCCCGCGAACCGGCGCAGCCACGCCGCCTCGATCCGGTCGGGCATGGCGTTGACCGTGGCGGTGAACATCTGCACCGCCTGCTCTTGGTCGGGCATCAGCGGGATCAAGGATGAGGCCAGTTGCGCCATATTCCACGGGATCACCGCCGCTTGGTTGTCATAGGCGTATCGCCCGTGGGCGTCGATCGAGCTGAAGACCGTAACCGGATGATAAACATCCATAAAAGCGCAGGGGCCATAGTCGATGGTCTCGCCGCTGATCGAGGTGTTATCGGTGTTCATCACCCCGTGGATGAAGCCCAGAGAGAGCCAGTGCGCGACCAGTTCGGCCTGCCGGTCGATCACGGATTGCAAGAATTCATGCGGGTCCGCGGCATCGGGCGCATGGCGGGCGCGGGCATAGTCAAAGAGGGTTTCAAGCTCGGGCAGCATCCGGCGCGCGGCGAAATATTGAAAGGTGCCGACGCGCAGATGGCTGGAGGCGACGCGGGTCAAAACCGCGCCGGGCAGAACGCCGGTCATCGACCCCGTAGGGCGCACCACCTCGCCGCCCGTGGCCACCGCCGCCAGCGCGCGGGTCGTGGGCACCCCAAGCGCATGCATCGCCTCCGAAAGCAGATATTCGCGCAGCACCGGACCGATCCACGCCAACCCGTCGCCGCCGCGCGAAAACGGCGTGCGCCCCGAGCCTTTGAGCGCGATGTCGCGCCGCGCGCCATTTGTGTCCGTCACCTCGCCCAAAAGCACCGCGCGCCCGTCGCCCAGTTGTGCGGAAAACCCGCCGAATTGGTGGCCTGCATAGGCCTGCGCAATCGGATCGGCCCCCTCTGGCAGCGCATTGCCGCTAAAGATCGCGGCCAGATCATCGCCCGCTTCGACCTCGATCCCCAACTCTTGCGCCAGCGCCGTGTTAAAGGCCAAAAGCCGCGGCGCGGGCGCGGGCGCGGGGTGTTGGCGCGCGAAGAACGCCTCGGGCAGGGCGGCATAGCTGTTGTCGAAGGAAAGTTTCATATCGGTCCAAATGGCAGGGCAGCGCCTAGAGGTAGCGCGTCATCAACGAATACTCGTCGCGCGGGGTGAAATGCAGCTTTTTGTAGAGCGATCTGGCGCGGGCATTGTCGCGCCGCACCTCCAGATGCAGCGCCTTGAGCCCCGCACCGGCCAGCGCCTTGGGCAAGGAGAGCAGCACCTCGGAGCCAAGCCCGCGGCTGCGCACGCCCGAGCGGATATAGATTTCGTCGATAAACCCGTCCATGCCGCCCAATTCGATCGACCAGCCGAAACAGATCACCACATAGCCGATCGGCGAGCGCTGCGGCCCGATCAGATAGACCACGCCGAGGGGCGAGCCGCCCAGCAGCGGCGCGAGGGCCTCGGCGCGCTGCTCGTCGCTGCGGGTGATGCCCGTTTCGCGGTGAAAGGCGGCCATCATCGGCAAAATTCGATCGGCATCCGCAGAGGTCGCAAGGTGCAAAGCGGTCATAGGCGGGCGAGCCTTTCGGTGAGCAGGGCGAAATAGGCATCGGCGTCGATGGTGCCCATGAACAGGGCATTGGGCGCGCGGTCGGTCACCCCCCACCAATCGGCCACCGTCATGCCAAGGGTCAATTCGGACGTGGTTTCGATCTCGACATTGATATGGCGGCCGGTGAAAATCTGCGGCGCGATGAGGTAGGCGGTCACGCAAGGATCATGCAAGGGCGCGCCTTCCGATCCGTATTTCTCGCGGTCGAAACGTTCGAAAAACTCGGTCATCTGCGCGGCGGCGATCCCGACCGCATTGCCAATCGCGCGAAAGGCGTCATTGCGCGGTTTCGTCACCAAGGCCTTATGGGTCACATCCAAGGACATCACCACCAATGGAATGCCGGATTTGAAAACAATATCAGCAGCATGCGGGTCGACGTAAATGTTGAATTCAGCGGCGGGGGTGATGTTGCCCACCTCGAAATAGGCCCCGCCCATCAGCACGATCTCGCGGATGCGCGCGCCGATATCGGGGGCCTTGCGCAGCGCCATGGCCAGATTGGTCAGCGGCCCCAAAGCGCAAAGCGTCACCGAGCCGGAGGGCGCATCGCGCAGGGTCTCGATGATGAAATCCACCGCATGCTGCGCCTCGAGCGGCATGGTCGGATCGGGCAAAACCGGCCCGTCCAGCCCCGATTGCCCGTGCACATGTTCGGCCGTGACCAAGCTGCGATCCAGCGGGCGGTCGCATCCGGCAAAGACCCTGACCTGCGGCTTGCCCGCCAATTCGCAGATTTTGCGCGCGTTCACATGGGTCAGCGCCAAGGGCACATTGCCCGCCACCGCCGTGATGCCTAAAACCTCGATCTCCTCGGGGCTGGCCAGCGCCAGAAGGATCGCCATCGCATCGTCTTGCCCTGGATCGGTGTCGATGATGATTTTGCGCGGGGCGTTTGTCATGGCGGTGGTCCTTTGGTGCGGTCCTGTTTGCAGCCCTCGGGGGCGCGGCAACCCAGTGGCCGCACAGTGGCCGCGCCGCGCCGCGATGTCCAGCGCAAGCGATATGGCGGCGGGGAATATTGCCGATCCGGCAGGCGCGCGTAAAGGCGGGGCTGGGCGAGGCTATGGGGCGGGCCTCAAATCACATTGGCGGATCACTGCGGGGGCAAAATACCGGCCCAGAAAGCATAAGGCGGCCCGCGAGTGGTGCGGACCGCCTCAATGCGCGCCGAGGGGCCTGTAGATAATCCCCGACGGTGCATTCGTGTCGTCTAACGGCCTCAGCCGTCGAAATCAACCTCTTCGATCAGCTTCAATGCGGCGGGGCGCAAACGGGCCAATTCCATCAGATCGGCCTCGTCGGGCGTGAAGCTGCCCCAGCTTTCGACCAAAGGATCGGCGGAGGTATTGGGCGCGACGGGATATTCGAAATTCGCCTCGGCATAGATTTTCTGTGCCTCGGGCGAGGTCAAAAACTCCATCATTTTCAAAGCGTTCTCAGGGTGAGGCGCATATTTCGTCATCGCCACGCCGGAAATATTCACATGCGCGCCGCCGTTTTCAAAGGTCGGGAAAACGATGCGTACGCTGTCGGCCCATGCTTTTTGCTCGGGGTCCGAAACCATTTTGCCCATGTAATAGGTATTACCGATGGAGATGTCGCATTCGCCCGCCCAGATCGCCTTGACCTGTGCGCGGTCATTGCCTTGGGGCTTGCGCGCGAGGTTGGCTTTGACGCCTTCGAGCCATGTTTTGGTCTCCGCCTCGCCGTGGTGCAGCAAATAGGCCGAGGTCAGCGCGACGTTATAGGCATGGGTGCCCGAACGGGTGCAAATGCGGCCCTTCCATTTCGGATCGGCAAGGTCCTCATAGGTGGTCACCTCGCCTTCGGCGACACGGTCACGCGAGGCATAGACGATGCGCGCGCGCGTGGTCAGGCCCCACCAATGTTTGTCTGCATCGTGATACTGCGCCGGCACATTGGCCGAAAGCGTCGCGCTTTCGACGGGCTGGGTCAATCCGGCATCCACCACGGCAGAGAGCCGCGCGATATCCACCGTCAGCACCAGATCGGCGGGGGAGCGTTTGCCCTCGGCGCTCAGACGCTCGACCATACCTTTGGCCAGATAGGCGACATTGACCTTGATACCGGTCTCTGCGGTGAAGGCATCGGTCAGCGGTTTGAGCAATTCGGGCTGGCGGTAGGAATAAAGATTGACCTCATCGGCCATCGCCGTGGTGGCAAAAGCGGGAAGAGCAGCGGCAGTCATAAGCGCAAGGCGAGCGAACATGAGAATCCTCATTTTTTGATCGTTTCGATTGCGCCGCTTTTAATCCGACTAAATTAGTCGGGTCAATAGCTGATTATTTTATTCAGGTTTAAATTTCTCCTCGCGCTTCACCTCGTCCCAAAGCCGGTCCATCTGCGCCAGATCTGATTGCGCGGGGGTCTTGCCAAGCGCGGCAAGTTTGGCCTCTACGCCTTTGAAACGGCGCGTGAATTTGTCATTGGCGGCGCGCAATGATACCTCGGGATCAAGGCCCAGATGCCGCCCCAGATTGGCCATCACAAAGAGCAGGTCGCCGTATTCTTCCTCGACCTCGGCTTGGGTCAATGTGGCGCGCGCCTGCGCCAATTCTTGGGCCTCTTCGACGATTTTATCGGTCACATTCGCGATATCGGGCCAATCAAACCCGACCCGCGCGGCGCGTTTTTGCAATTTTTCGGCACGCATCAAGGCGGGCAATCCAAGCGCCACATCGTCCAATGTGCCGCGCGCGCCGCCATCTGCGCGCTCGGCGGCCTTGATCGCCTCCCAATCGCGGGTCTGTTGCTGGGCCGATTTGTCGCGGCTTTCATTGCCGAAAACATGCGGATGACGGGCCAGCATCTTGTCGCTGATCCCGTCGGCGACATCCTCGAAATTGAACAATCCCTTGTCCTCGGCGATCTGCGCGTGAAACACCGATTGCAGCAAGAGATCGCCGAGTTCCTTTTTCAGCTCGTCCATATCATCGCGTTCGATCGCATCGGCGACCTCATAGGCCTCCTCAATGGTGTAGCGCGCGATGGAGGCGAAATCTTGCTCGATATCCCAAGGGCAGCCCGTATCGGGGTCGCGCAGCGCGCGCATGATCGCACGCAAACGCGGCATCCCGCCTTTGGGATCAAAGATCAGCGGATCATGTTTGGGACGGGACGTCGGATCGGGCGCGGGCGTTTGAGGCATTGCGAAGGCTCTGTTATTGCGGTTGGATAGCAGCCTAGCCGCAGCGCCCCAGATGTCCAGAGCGGGCAGGGCGCGCGGGCGGCAAAGGGTCAGAAAAGGCGGTGGCGATATGGCATTGGAAGACGCAAAAACACAAGTGGATCAGGCCTTTACCCGCAAGGATGCGCGCGGGCTGAGCTATGAGAACGCCTTTGGCGGCGCGCTGAGCTTTTTGCGCCGCCGCTATACCAAAGACCTCGCAGGCGTCGATATTGCCGTCACCGGCGTGCCCTTCGATCAGGCCGTCACCAACCGCCCCGGCACGCGGCTTGGCCCGCGCGCGATCCGCGAGGCCTCCAGCTTGCAGCCCTATGATCCGCCCTATGGCTGGGGCTTTGATCCGCTGAGCGAATTTACCGTGGTCGATTACGGCGATCTGGCCTTTGATTACGCCAAAACGGCCGCCTTTCCCGATGCGCTGAGCACCCATATCAAAGGCATTCTGGACGCGGGCGCGGCGAGCATCACCTTGGGCGGCGATCACTATATTTCCTTCCCGATCCTGAGGGCCTACGCCGAAAAATACGGGCCGCTCTCCTTGCTGCATTTCGATGCGCATTCCGACACTTGGGTCGATGATGACATGAGCCGCATCGACCACGGCACGATGTTCTATAAGGCGGTCAAATTGGGGCTGATCGATCCGAAAACCTCGGTGCAGGTCGGCATTCGCACCCATAACGACGACACGATGGGGGTCAATATCATCGACGCGCGCGAGGTCCATGAAGGCGGCGCGGCGGCGGCGGCGGCCAAGGTGAAATCGATCCTCGGGGACCGGCCGACCTATGTGACCTTTGACATCGATTGCCTCGATCCCGGATTTGCCCCCGGCACCGGCACGCCGGTTTGGGGCGGGCTGTCCTCGGGGCAGGCGGCGATCCTTTTGCGCGATGTGGCGGGGATCAATATGGTCGGCGGCGATGTGGTCGAGGTCTCGCCGCCCTATGATCCCTCAGGCGCCACCGCCGTGGCGGGTGCCCATGTGGCGATGGAGCTGATCTGCCTTTGGGCCTATAATAAAAGAAAGTGAAGAATATGCTCTATACCATTGTTATTGCAATTGGATGTCTCATTGCGCTTGCGGCCTATATCCGGCTTGCGCCCTCTGATCCGCAGGTCTGGCATGTGATGCCCGATGCCCCCGCGAGCAAGGATTTCGCAGGCGGCGTGATCCGCAGCGGCGCGGCGGGGCCGCAAGGATTGTCGCTTCTGGACCGGATCATCATGTCCGGCCCGCGCACCCGTGTTCTGGCCGGATCGGTCGAAGAGGGCATGGTGACCTATATCACCCGCTCGAAACTATGGGGATTTCCCGATTACACCACGGTCCGGCAGGACGGCGATGATTTGCATGTCTATGCGCGGCTGCGGTTCGGAAAATCCGATATGGGGGTCAATAAGGCGCGCGTGGACGGGTGGCTCGCGGTTCTGGCGCGGCAATAGCGGCGCGGGCCGCCCCCGCGCGGCGGGGCAGATTTGCCCCACCTCGCGCCACATCGGCACATTGAGCGACATCTGGCATTGCGCCACAAAGCTGCGCCCGCCGACGGTGAGGCAGATCATCTCGCCCAATTCCACCCGCGCGCCGGAGCTGTCGGTGCAGTAGCAATCCACCCCCTTGGCGCTTTGCCCAAGGGCGGGCGCGGGGGTAACGGTCAGGGCGAACAAAGCCGCCGTCAGGCTAGGCAGGGCTTTCCACATCCCCTAAGAGTAGCACATAAACCGCCCTTGACCAAAACGCCGCGATAAGAGACAGACCCTCATGGTTCCGAATGATACATTAGAGCAGATCACCCAGCGGTTTCAGTTCCTTGAGGCGAAGATGGCCGAGGGCGGCGGCGATATCGCCAAGCTGGCCAAGGAATATTCCGACCTGCGCCCCCTGATCGAGCAAATCAATGCCTACCGGCAGCTTCTGTCCGACATCGAGGGGGCCGAGGAGATGCTCGACGATCCCGATATGAAGGAACTGGCCGAAGAGGAATTGCCCGCCCTGCGCCGCGCCTTGCCCGAGGCCGAGGCCGCGCTGCAACTGGCGCTTTTGCCCAAGGACGAGGCCGATGCGCGCCCCGCGATCATCGAAATCCGCCCTGGAACGGGCGGCGATGAGGCGGCGCTGTTTGCGGGGGATTTGCTGCGCATGTATCAACGCTATGCCGAGGCGCGCGGGTGGAAATTCGAGATCATCGAAGAACAGGAAAGCGATCTGGGCGGCATCAAGGAGGTGATCGGCCATATCAAGGGCGAGAATGTCTTTGCCCGCCTGAAATTCGAAAGCGGCGTGCACCGTGTGCAGCGCGTGCCCGAAACCGAAAGCGGCGGGCGCATCCACACCTCGGCGGCGACGGTGGCGGTTTTGCCCGAGGCCGAGGATGTCGATATCGAGATCAACGCCAACGACATTCGCATCGACACGATGCGCGCATCGGGGGCGGGCGGCCAACACGTCAACACCACCGATTCGGCGGTGCGCATCACCCATATTCCCACCGGCCTTGTCGTGACATCCTCGGAGAAATCCCAGCACCGCAACCGCGAGATCGCCATGCAGGTGCTCAAAACGCGGCTCTATGATCTGGAGCGTCAACGCATCGACGGCGAACGCTCTGCCGATCGCAAAAGCCAAGTGGGCAGCGGGGATCGCTCCGAACGCATCCGCACCTATAATTTCCCCCAAGGGCGCATGACCGACCACCGCATCAACCTCACGCTCTACAAGCTCGACGCCGTGATGGGCGGCGATCTGGACGAGATCATCGACGCGCTGACCGCCCATAGCCAAGCCGAGCAACTGGCCGCGATGAACGGATGAGCGGGGGGCAGGAGGCGCTGCGCGCGGCCATGGCGGCGGGCGAGGGGCAGGGCGTTGCGCCGCGTGATGCCAAACGGCTTTTGGCCCATGCCGCAAAGGTGGATGCGGCGCGGCTCATGCTATTGGGCGCGGTGGATTTGACCGCCGATGTGATGGCGCGCTACGGGCAATATCTGGCGCGGCGCGCGGGCGGCGAGCCGGTGTCGAAAATCACCGGCAAACGCGCCTTTTGGAACCATGAATTTGTGGTCACCCCTGATGTGCTTGACCCGCGCGCCGATACCGAAACCCTTGTGGCCAAGGCGCTTGAGCGCGATTTCACCCGTATCCTCGACCTTGGCACCGGCACGGGCTGTATTCTTTTGAGCCTTTTGGCCGAGCGCGCGCAGGCCAGCGGCATGGGGGTCGATATCTCGCCCGCCGCGCTGGAGGTGGCGCGCGAGAATGCGGCGCGCACCGGCGTGGGCGCGCGGGCCGATCTGCGCCTGTCCGATTGGTTTGATGCGGTGGAGGGGCGCTTTGATCTGATCACCGCCAATCCGCCCTATATCACCGAAGAAGAGATGGCCGATCTTTCCCCCGAAGTGCGCGATCACGATCCGTATCTGGCCCTCACGCCCGGCGGGGATGGTTTGGCCCCTTACCGCATTCTTGCGGCGCAAGCCGCAGGGTTCTTGCACCCCGATGGGCGGATCATCGTCGAGATGGGATGGCGCCAAGGCCCCGATGTGGCGCGGATTTTTCGCGATCACGGCTGGCGCGGCGTCGAAATTTTTCCCGATCTGGAAGGACGCGACCGCATCGTGGCCGCCTGCGCGCCGCAAGACAATGCCCGCGCGGACCCGTAGATCGCTGCAATCAGGCGACTTATCCCCGCTTTTCGGCGCATTTACGCGTAAAACTGTCACTTCCCTCTTGTCATGCCCGCCCGCGCTGTTTAACCCTGTATCTGTCGAGACGGTGGAAGCGCCTTTGCGGTCCCTCACGACGCCAAGCCATAAATTGTCGCTCATCCGAATGACCCGCGCCTCAGGCGCATATCGGGCCACAGCGACGTCCAAACGCATAAGGCTGGACAGCTTACAATGAGATCTTCCAAATCCCGCTCGCGGAACAAATCGAACCGGAACAACAACAACCGGTCCGGCGTGAATATCGTTAACCGCGTGTTTGACAGCAATGGTCCCGAAGGCAAGGTGCGCGGCACCCCGAGCCAGATCATCGAGAAATACAACCAGCTGGCGCGCGATGCGCAGCTCGGCAATGACCGCGTTGCGACGGAGAATTTCCAGCAGCACGCCGAACATTACATGCGCTTGCTCAGCTCGGCGCAAAAAGAGATCGACGCGAAACGCGAGCAACAAGAGCGCGAGAACCGCGACCGTCAGGCCGAGCGTGACCGCCAGAATGCCGAACGTGACCGCCAGCGCGCCGAGCAAAACGCCGCAAACGGCGGCTCCGAGGGCGCCGGAAACGACGGCGGGCAATCCGCCCCCGCCGAAAGCGGCGAGGCCCCCACGCGCAAAGAGCGCCGTCCGCGCCGCGAGCGCAGCCCGCAAGAGGAATTGCCCGCCTTTATCACCGATCCCGGATCGGCCCCGCAACCTGATGTGAGCGGCGAGAGCGCGGGCAATGGCGATGACGCCGAGGGCGACAGTGGTCTGGTCGAAACCCCCGAAAGCAAACCCAAACGCGCGCCGCGCAAACCGCGCGCCAAAAAGCCCGCGCCCGAGGCCGGAAGCACCAGTGACGCCGCACAATAGGCGCGCAGGCTTTTGACATTGTGAAACATCCCCGCCGGCCTTGCCGCGCGGGGATTTTTCTTTGCGCGGTCTTTTGTCGGGCGGCAGTCTGTTGTTGGCGCAGTCATTTGTTGGCGTGATCTGTTGCCGCCGCGCATGGGCTGCATTTCGGGTGCCGATCCCGCGCGCCGATTACCCGCGCGCGACCTCGCGCGCCAAGGCGCACCATCCCTCGACATCGATCTGTTCGGCGCGGTCGGTGGGTTTGATCCCCGCCGCTTCCATCCGGTCCTGAATGTCAGGGGCGACGCCCTTGAGCGAGGCGCGCAGCATTTTGCGCCGCTGGTTGAACCCTGCCGCGACGATCCGTTCAAGGATTTTCGCATCGGCCTCGAAGCGCGGCTGCGGCAGGGCCTTGAGATGGACCACCGCCGAATGCACCTTGGGCGGCGGGGTGAAGGCTTCGGGCGGCAAGGACATGACGATCTGCGCATCGGTGCGCCACTGCGCCAAAATCGCCAGACGCCCGTAGGCCTTGCTGCCTGGGGCGGCGACAATGCGATTGGCGACCTCGCGCTGGAACATCAAGGTCAGACTGTCCCAGAACGGCGGCCATTGGGGCGGCGTGAGCCAGCGCACCAAAAGCTCGGTGCCCACGTTATAGGGCAGGTTGGCGGCGATGCGGATCGGCGCGCGCAGATGCGCCAGAGGATCGATATCAAGCGCATCGCCCTCGATCACCGTAAGCCGCCCGTCGCAGGCCGCCGCCACTTCGGCCAGCGCGGGAATGCAGCGCGCGTCCTTTTCGATCGCCAGCACGCGGCGCGCGCCCTCGGCCAGAAGCCCGCGCGTCAAACCGCCGGGGCCGGGGCCGATTTCAAGCACATCGCACTGCGTCAAATCCCCCGCCAACCGCGCGATTTTCGACGTCAGGTTGAGATCGAGCAAGAAGTTCTGCCCCAGCGATTTGCGCGCATCAAGCCCGTGGGTCTTGATCACTTGGGACAGCGAGGGCAGCGTGTCGATGGCGCTCATGGGGCGGTGCTCCTTGGCGGGCATGGAATGCCTCGGGCGGGGATATTTGGGGAAGCTGCAAGCATCGGCGTCAGGCCAGTGCGGCGCGGGCGGCGGCCATGGCGCGCGCCATTTTCAACGCTTCGATCAGCGAGGACGGATTGGCCACGCCCTCGCCTGCGATGTCGAAGGCGGTGCCGTGATCGGGCGAGGTGCGGATAAACGGCAGGCCGAGGGTGACATTGACGCCGCGGTCGAAATCAAGCGTCTTGATCGGGATCAGTGCTTGGTCGTGATACATGCAGATCGCCGCGTCATAGCGCGCGCGCGCGGGCGGGTGGAACATCGTATCGGCGGGCAGCGGGCCGGTGATGTCGATGCCTTGGCCGCGCAGCGCCTCCAGCGTCGGGGTGATCATCTCGATCTCTTCGCGCCCCATCGCGCCGCCTTCGCCCGCATGGGGATTGAGGCCCGCCACCGCGATGCGCGGTTTGGCAATGGCGAAATCGCGGCGCAGAGCGGCATGGGTGATCAGCACCGTATCGGTGAGCAGCGCGGGGTTGAGCGCCATCGGCACGTCTTCGAGGGCGATATGGATGGTGGCGGGCACCACGCGCAATTGCGGCGAGGCCAGCATCATCACCACCGGCCCGCCGCCCGCCAGCGCGGCGAGATATTCCGTATGGCCGGGATAGGCGAAATCCGCGCCGTCCTTGAGCGCCTTTTTGTGGATCGGCGCGGTGCAGATTGCCGAGGCGGCGCCGCTGCGCGCCAGATCGACGGCGCGGGCGATGACATCGATCACCCCTTGGGCATTGGCCGGATCGGGGCGGCCTGCGCGGGCCTCTCCGGCAAAGGCATGGGCGAGCACCGGCAAGGCGGCGGCGCTGGCGGCGCGGGCCTCTTGGGGATCATCGATCAAGGCGATGGGGGCGTCTTTGGGCAAATGGCGCGGATCGCCGATCCAGAAGAACGGCAGATCGGCCCCCAGCGCGCGCCATGCCGCAACGGCCAATTCCGGCCCCACCCCTGCGGGTTCGCCGCAGGTCATCGCAACGGGGGCGGGGGCGCTCATTGGTCGGTGATACGGGCGGCGCTGCGCAACTCGGCCAAGAAGCCTTCGGCATAGGCGGCAAGGCGGCGGTTCTTCAATTGCAAGGACAGATCCTCGCGGCCCAGCCCTTCGGTCAATTCGGTCGAGCGCCCGCAGAGCATCAAGAAGACCAAGGTTTGCCCGTTCGCCCGCGTCAGCGTGGTCGAGACCTCGCCATCGTCAAGCTTGGCCAGCTCCAGCGCAATGTCTTGCGGGATTTCGGCGGGTGCTTTGGCCCCGCGCTCAAGGCTCTCAACGGGTTGGCCCTTGGCGACGCCGTAAAGATCATCACAGGTATCGACGCGCGCGGCGACTTTGGCGGCTTTGGCCAAGGCTTCGGGGCTGCGCCCGCCGGGGATGTAATAGGCGGCATATTCGATGGCGGAATATTCGGGCTGGGTGACGCCGGTTTCCTCGATGGCGCGCATCTGGAACAGGGCGACCGCCCCGTTTAGGGGGATCGGCGCGCTGACCTGTCCGGGCGCGAGGCCAAGGATGATCGGGCGCAGGGCAGGCGGCAGTTTGGTCAGCGGCATCCATTCCAGCTTGCCGCCGCGCCCGCGTGTCGGCGAGGCGGAATATTTGCGCGCGGCCGATGCAAAGGCGGCCTCGCCTTCGAGGCGCGACAAATCGGCGGCGCGCGCTTGCACGGCGGCGGCTTGGGCGGGCGGGGCGACCATGATAATCTCGGAGAGCAGCACCCGCACATCGGATCCGGCGGTGGCGCGTTCGGCGCGGTCGAGTTCGGCCTCGGAGACCGACACGCGGCTGGCAAAGCGTGCGCGGGCATATTCGCGCCACACGAGGCCGGATTCGGCAAAGGCGCGGAAAGTTTGCTCGGACACGCCGCCGCCTTCGAGGGCGCGGATGAATTGCTCGGCGTTCATATTGGCGCGTGCGGCGAATTCTTCCATGCCTTCGAGGACCTGTTCGGGCGTCGCGGTGATCCCTGCGGCTTTGGCGACAGACATTTTCAGCCGGTCGTCGATCAATTGCTCGCGCGCCAGTTTCGCCGGATCGCCAGGCGCGCGCAAAAGCGTCAAGAACCGCGTGCGCTGCTCCAACTCGTAACCGGTGATCACCGCGTCATTGACCTTGATCACAGGGGCAAAGAGGTTTTGCGCCAGCGCCGCGCGCGGCAGGGCGAGCAGCAAGGCCAGAACCGCCGCCGCCAAAGCCAAAAACGCCAAGGCGCGGCGCGGCGCGGTGCGGCGGTCTTGCGCAACCGCGCGGGCCTGCGCGCGCGCGGCGCGTTCGGGGGAGGGGGCTTGGGCAAAGGGATGGGTCATTGCGGTGTCGTCCTGCCTGATCAGTTCTTGCATCTACGGGTGTAGCTCTTGTCGATAGTGTCAGTGCTAAAGCCTCGCAGCCCGACCGTAAAGGAAATGTCGGTCGATGGCGCAAGGTTAAGCGAGGAAGTGAAGCGGCGCGAGAGCGAAAGTGTCATGTCCACGCATTCATTGCGGTATTGCAGGCCGATCCCCGCCTCGGCGGTGCGGTCTGCGGCCATATCATAGCGCCAGTTGGCCGATCCGATCCAATGGCGCGCCAAACGGTAGCTGCCGTCGATCGACCATTCGGACACCGTATCGGGGCGGTCCTCGCCCGCATCGGCGCCCAGCCAGACATAAGAGGCCGACAGGTTCATCGCGTCCGATTTGAACCAATCGGCGCGCGCCTCAGCCTTGCTCAGCCCCATGTCGATGTCAAACACGCTGCGCCCCGTCAAGCTCAGCCCGCCCGCGCCGCGCCATTGCGCCCCGACGAGCATTCCCGAGGTCGTGCCCGACAGGCCCGAGGTGCGGGTAAAATCGCCATCGGCCTCGTCGCGATAGACCTGTCCCAACACGAGGGTGCTTTCGCTGCCCGAGGCGCCATAGCGTGACCAGCGCGCCCCCAGCGCCAGAGCCGCGCCGCGCTCGCGCCGGTCGGCGGCGGTAAAGCGCGTGAGCGAGAACAGATTGCCCGCGTCAAATTCATTGAGCGTCGATTGCTCGTTGGGCACATCGAGCTTGGCCCCGCCGGTATAGCTTAGCTGTGCCATCGGCTCGATCACATGGCGGGTGCCATTGGCGGCGGTTTTCTCCAAAGGATAGCTCAGCCGCAGCGCCGCCATCGGCGTCACCTGCGCCGTCGATCCGCCGTAGGTGCTGTCTTGGGCGATGGTGAAACTGTCAAAAGCCAGCGCCCCTGTGGCCCCAAGCCGCAGCCCGCCGCGCAGGGTCCAGTCGCGTATCCAACGCGCCTCGGCCTCAAGCTGGGTGACATCGCGCCCGTCGACGATAGAGTCGCTATCAAGGCTGTCGAAATCGAGATCGGAGAAGCGGTAGAAATGGCGCAGCCCTGCCGAGAGCCGCAATTCGCCGCCCGTCAAGGCGGGAAACACCCGCCGCTCATAGCTCAGATCGCCGATGATCGACGGGATGGTCGCATTGGTCTCGTCGTCGCGTAGCGTGTGGTAATTGATCAAGGCGGCGTTGATATATTCGCCCCGCCGCACCCGCGTCAGGGTCAGGTCGCTGTCGAGCCGGTCCTTGGAGGAATAGCCGTAATCGACCAGATAGGCGTCATCCTTGACCGCTTCGATGTCGAAACTGAGGGTGAAATCACGCGGCAGGGCGAATTGCCCGTTGGCAAACAGATAGCCGCGCGATCCGTCTTGCAGGCTGTCTTGGCTCACCGCGCCGGTGACCTCGATCTGTCCGCGCCGGAAGGCTTGGCGGTAGCGCAGCTCCAGCGTGCGGCTGTGGGTCGACAGATAGGGCGTCAGCGTCAGGTCGCGGTGATCGCCCATGGCGATGAAATAGGGAACGCGCACCCCGAACCCCAAAAGCGACGAGCGATGCGCCGTGGGGATCAAGAACCCCGTGGCGCGGGTTTGTGTCGGGTCGGGCAGGCGCAGACGCGGCAAATAAAACACCGGCACATCGAGCACGCGCAATTGCGCTTTGGTAAAGTAAAGCTGGCGCTCCTGTTGGTCATGGACCACGCTTTCGGCGCGGATTTGCCACAGCGGCGCCTGCGGCACCCCATTGGCGGCGCAGACCGAACAGGAGGTCACCGAGGCCTTGTAAAGACGGCTGTAGCGCCCCTCGGCGCGGCTCATCGACAGGGCGGCAAGCTGCAACTGCTGGTCCAGAACCACGCGCGCGCCGCGAATGATGCCGCCTTGCAGATCACGGTCAAGTTCGGCGCTCTGGGCAAGGATCAGGGTCTCGCTCTCGCCGTCTTGGCGGGTTTCGGTGATGCGGATCGGCCCTTCGATGATCAGCCGCCCGTCGCCGCGCTCATAGGTGATTTTCGACGCGTTCAGCCGCCGCGTGCCATACAGCACCTCGACCGCGCCCTCGGCCACCAATGTGTCATTGTCGCGCAAATAGACCGTATCGGCGACCAGAACCGCAGCCTCTTGCGCCGCGCGCGGCGCCGTTGCGGCCCCCGAAGCGCCCGCGTTTTGCGCCATCGCAGGGGGCACCGCGCCCATCGGCCCGAAGGCCAAAGCGCCCGCGACCACAAGCGCCGCCGTGCCGGAGGATTTAAGCCAGCGCGCGCGCATCTATCCGTCCTCCATATGCAGCAAAATCCCCAATCCGAGCATCACCGAAGCCACCGGCGGCGCCCATGCGGCCAAAATAATCGGTATCTGGCCGTTCTCGCCCATGATTTGCGCGAAATTGCGCACATAATAAAGCCCAAAGCCGAGCATCACCGCGCTCAGCACCGCCACGCCGGTCTTGCCAAAGCGCACATGGCGCATGGTAAACGCCGCCGCGACCAGAACCATTGCGATTAAAAACAACGGCTTGGCCAATTCCATCTGGAACCAGACCGCATGGCGGCGGGCGGAAAATCCGGCGCGGCTCAACTGGCCGATATGATCAGGCAGGTCCCAGATCGAGATCGACGAGGGCGTGCCGAACCCCTCTAATATCCGCTCGTTGGTCAGCGAGGAGGCCAGATCGAGATCGCCGTAGTGGCGCATGCTGGCTTGCGGATTGGTCCCTGCCGTCAGCGGCCAGACCGTGGCATCGGTCAATTGCCACTGCCCGCCATCAAGCGCCGCCGATTGCGCCTCGATCCGGCGCACGGGGCCGTTTGGCCCGTAGCTGATGAAGCTGACGTCATACAAAATGGTGGCTTGCGGATTGGCCCGCGCGGCGCGGATCACGGTTTGCCCCTCGGCGTCCGCTTGGCGCAGCCAAAGCCCCTCGGAGGAGATCGACAACACCTCTTCGGAGCCGCTCGAATAGAATTCGAAAAGCTGTGCAAAGCGTTTGGAGGTTGCGGCGACAATCGGGTTGAGCACCGAGATTGCCACCAATCCGATCATCAGCGCCACCAGAACCGGCGCGATCAGGGTGCTGAGCGCCGAGCGCCCCGAGGCGCGCACCACCACAAGCTCGGAGCTGCGCGCGAGGCCGAGAAACAGGACCACCGTGGCAAGGATCATCACCAAGGGCAAAATCGTGTAATATCCGTCCGGCGCATTGAGCAAGGTCAGCTCGACCAACTGGCCTAAGCTGGCCGAGGAATTGCCCAAACGGCGCAGCTGTTCGACCAGATCGATCAATGTGGTCAGCAAGATGAACACCGCCGAAAGGCCGAAAAAGCTTTTGGCGAATTTGCGCGCGAAATAGAAATGCAGCCTCATGTCGCCGCCTCCGCCTGCGGGTCTTGTGCGGCGTCATCGCCGCCCGCCCTGCGCCGCCATCCGCGCCCGCGTTTGCGTGCGGCCAAAGCCAAAAGCCCCGCCGCCATGGCAAAGCCGACCAATTCGGGCAGGTAGACCAAAAGCCAAAGACCCTCGCCCTTGCGCGCCGGTGTGGTCACCGCGCCCTCGATGGATTTGACCACCACCAAAAGCAAGAGCGCCATGACGATCTGCCGCCAGACGCCAAAGCGCGAAAACCCGCCCACCAAAAGCGCCGAAAAGCCGATCAACGCCCCGACCACGCACAAAAGCGCCTCGGCAAAGCGTTGATGCAGCCGCGAGAGCACTTCGCTCTCGGCCACCCCCGTGGCGGCGGCCAAGCCGCGCGGATCAGTGATGAAGCGATGCGTGGGCTGATAGACGACATTGCGGGTGTCGACGGTCTCCATCGTGATCAAGCCGCTGATGTCATAGGAAAAATCGGAAAAATGCGTGGTCGAGAGGCGATTGTCGGCTTGGCTGAGCCGCTGCGCCATCCCGTCCACCATGACCAGCTTGGTGCCTTGCTGCGCGGCGCTGCCGTCTTCGGGGGCGGGGGCGTTTTGCCCCGCAGGCGCGGCGGGCGAGCGCACCAGATAGGCGCTGGCGGCGGTGTAGGTGATGGCGCTGCCCGCTTTGGAGCGGTCCGACAAAAACACATCCGACAGCGTCCCGTCGGGCGAGATTTCACCGATGAAAAAGGTGATGCCGTCGGTGGGGTGCAAAAACGTGCCTTCGGTCAACAGTTTGGCGGTGATATTGCGCGAGATTTCCGCCTCGCGCTCTTTCATCATCGCGCGGCTGGTCGGCACCAGAAAATGCGTCAACGCCATCATCATCAGGCCGGTGATCACCCCGTAAACCAAGACAGGCCGCGCCAGCCGCCACGGCGAGAATCCCGTCGCCTGCATCACCGTCAATTCGCTTTCCGAACTGAGCCGGTTGGTCACATAGACCGCGCCCGCAAAGGCGGACATCGGCAACACAAGGCGGATCACATTGGGCAAGGTAAGCGCGGTGAATTCCAAGAACACCAGCGCCGATTGCCCGTCGCCCACCAAACGGTCGAACAGGCGCGCGGCGGAATTGATCCAGTAGATCGAGACCAGAACCAGCGCGAAAAAGCCGAACAGAACCATGAGTTGCGACAGCATATATCTGTCGAATCTGGCCAAGCGATATCCCCCACGTCTTAACTGCCCTCTGTGTTAGCGCAATTGCACGGGGGGGAAAACTGCTATCTGGTCAAGCGCGCGGCGGCGCGCTAGGTGTGGGCGAGAGCTTGCCATCGGGCCTTGCCATCGCGGCGCGGCCGGACAAGGATCGCGAAGGCTGCAGGCCGCATCGCGCAGCCCGTTTCGCGGCCGTCCGCCGCCGGCTTTCGGCCCGACCCCCCGCGCATCCGCGCGCGAACCCACAGGCGCAGGCGCGCCATACCGAGGAGATATTTCATGACCGAGCAACTTGCCTTTGATTTCCGCGACACCGATCTGGACGCGATTGCCGCTGCATCCGGCCGCGTGGCGGTATTTGTCGATAGCGAAGGCAAGCTCGATCCGGCGGCGCGGCGGGTGAACCGTTTGACCAAGGGCGCATTGGCGCGGTTGGTCGAGGAGGGCGAGATCGCCAAAATGAAGGCGGGCGAGGTCAAATCCTTGGGCTATCCGGCGGGCATGGCGGCCAAGGCAGTCGATGTGGTCTGCCTGCCCCGCCGCCCCAAGGTGGCCGAGGCGCGCAAAGCCGGTGCGGCACTGAGCGCGCGCCAAGGGGGGAGCGCGCTTTTGCTGCTTTTGGGCAGCAACAATCGCGCCGCCGAGGTGGTATTGGGCTGCGCCTTGCGGGCCTATGATTTTGACGCCCATATGAGCAAAAAAGCCGACACGCGCGGCGCCGTCACCGTGATGGCGACCAAATCTGCCGAGGTCGCAAGCGAGGCCAAACCGCTTTTGGCCAAGGCCGAAGGCGTGTTCTTCACCCGCGATCTGACCAACGAGCCGGCCAATGTTCTGACCACCACCGAATTTGCAAATCGCCTCGCCGCGCTCGAAAGCATCGGCCTCAAGGTCGAAGTGCTTGAGGAAAAAGATCTGCAAAAACTCGGCATGGGCGCCTTGCTCAGTGTCGGCCACGGCTCGATCAGCCCCTCCAAAGTCGTGGTGATGCAATGGAACGGCGGCAAGAAGGGCGATGCGCCCTTGGCCTTGGTCGGCAAAGGCGTGGTCTTCGATACCGGCGGGATCAGCCTCAAACCCGCCGCAGGCATGGAAGATATGACCATGGATATGGGCGGCGCGGGCGTCGTGTCGGGGGTGATGAAATCGCTGGCACTGCGCGGTGCCAAAGCCAATGTCGTGGGCCTTGTCGGCATCGTCGAAAACATGCCCTCGGACCGCGCCACGCGCCCTGGTGATGTGGTGACCTCGATGAAGGGCGACACGATCGAAGTGATCAACACCGACGCCGAAGGCCGCCTCGTTCTGGCCGATGTAATGTGGTATGCGCAAGAGCGGTTCAAACCGCGCGGCATGATCGATCTGGCCACCCTGACGGGGGCGGTTATCGTCGGCTTGGGTCATGAAAACGCAGGGGTTTTCTCCAATGACGACGATCTGTGCAAAAGCTTCCTCAAGGCCGCCGAAGCCGAGGGCGAGGGCGCATGGCGCATGCCGATTGGCGAGGCCTACAACGCCTTGATCAAATCGCGCGTGGCCGATGTGTCGAACTCCGGCGGGCGCCCTGCGGGGTCGATCACGGCGGCGATGTTCCTCAAACGCTTTGTCAAAGACGACATGCCGTGGATCCACCTTGATATCGCGGGTGTGGCTTCGATCAAATCCGGCACGCCTTTCTCGCCCAAAGGCGCGACAGGGTGGGGCGTTCTGGCGCTCAACCGCTTGGTCGCGGATATGTGCGAGGCGGTGGACGAGGGCTGATCACCCTGTGCCGAACCGCCGCTGAAGGAGCCGCAAGACCATGGGCGCTGCCTATTTCTACCACCTCACGCGCACCCCGCTCGAGCGCAGCTTGCCGATGCTTTTGGGCAAGGCGCGCGAGGCGGGATGGCGCGTGGCGCTGCGCGGGCGCGACGCCGCGCGGCTGCGCCGGCTTGACGATCTATTGTGGGAGGGCGCGCCGGACAGCTTTTTGCCGCACGGGCTTTGGGACGGGCCCGCGCCGCAAGATCAGCCGATCTTGCTCTTGCCCGAGGGCACACTGGCGGCCAATGCGCCCGATTGCCTGATGGCGATCGACAGCGCACAGATCAGCGCCGAGGAGGTCGAGGCCAGCGCAAGGGTTTGTATCATATTTGACGGAAACGATCCCGCCGCCCTCGACACCGCACGCCAGCAGTGGAAAACCCTTACAAAACAGGGCGCTTCGGCGCAATATTGGTCCGAGGAAAGCGGCCGTTGGGAGATGAAGGCGCAAAGCTGAGGCGCATATCAACCTTTCTGAAATCTATCGCGCCTAGGGCTGGAGGGTGACCGATAGAGGACCAAGCCCGTGCGTTTCAAACTTCCTTTTGCAAAATCTTCTGCCTCCGAACACCCTGCGCTGCCGTCCGAGCACATAGAGCCGGATTTGGCGTCACATGATGCGGAGCAAGAGCATGGGCCGCAAGAGGGCGGCGAGGCGCGTAAAACCTCCTTTCGCTCCTTGGCGTCCAAAGCGAAAACCGGCTTGGCGGTGTTTTCTTGCATTGCATTGATCACCGGCGTGGCCGCCTTCATGAGCGCGACCAAGCTTGGGGAGGTCGGCACAGAGGTCGGAGGCGCACTTGCACCTATGGCCGACGCGGCGATGGAAATGCAGCTTTCGGCGCATGACGGGCGGGTGCTCTTGGCCGACAGCCTCTATGACGGCAAGGTCGATGAGGCGTTGATCGAGAATGTGCGCGCCGATTTTGCCGAAAGCCGGAGCCTCGGCGAAGCGATGCTGCGCGATCTCGAGGCGGTCGTCGAAAATGACGGTGCGGAGCTTTTCTCGGACGGTTTGGCGCAAGAGTTGCGACATCAGATTGAAGCGGCTTTGCTTGATCTGGGCACTTTGGAGCGCTTGTCCGAGGGCTATTTCGCACAGGTTGCCGCCGCGGTTGAGGCTGCTCGAAACGGGGCGCAAGCGCCGCAAGGCTATGGGGCCGAATATAAGCGCCTCAGCGCGGTTCTGGCCGAATTGGTCCAAGATCCGACCATCGCCCAAAATCCACGCGCGCAGGCTTTGATGGGCGAGGCACGGATGCAAATGGCTTTGGGCCAACTGGCGGTGGAGCGCATGCAAAGCGGGCAGGCAGCGGTTCAGATCGAACAGGTCCAAGCCATTTTCAACACCGTAAAAGACAACATCAACGAGGCCTCGCGCTTTGGCGGGGGGCGTGCGTTCTCCGCCGCCGCCTTCGACATCGCGCTGCTCTCCGATCTTGCGCTTGATCTTGACGAGCGCACCAAAGTTCAACGCGCCGCGCAGACCGCCGGCCGCGCTGAATATATAAATACTTTCCATAGCTTCGTCGCCGCATCCAAAGTGGTCGAAAGCAGTATGCGCAGCTTGATTTCGGAAGGGACCAAGGTGCAGGAGGCGATGCAGAAACGATTGGTCATCACCATTGTTGCGGGCGTCGGAAGCTTCCTCCTTGTTGCGTTGTTGACCTACTTCTTTGTGCGCAGGGGCTTTATCAATCGTTTGATCGAACTGTCCGCCACGCTGACCTCTTTGGCCAAGGGGGACATGGATGTGGCCGCGCCGACATGGGACAGCAACGATGAAGTTGGCGATTTGCGTGCCGTGGTGGTGCGCTTCCAAGAGGCGCTCGAGGCGCGCGCGGCGCTTGAAGAGCAAAGCCGCAGCGCGCTGCGCGATCTGGAGGCCAAAGACGCCGAAAGCCGCGCGGCGGCGGCCGAGCTGCGCGAGCAGCACCGCAAGGCGCAAGAGCAAACCAACGAGATTGCCGAGCGCCAGCGCGAAACCGATGCTTTGACCGCAGAGCTTTTGCAAATCGTCGATCAGGTCACCCAAGGCGATATGGACGGGGCAATGGGCGAGACGTGGAACACCCCCGCGCTTGGCCAATTGGCCGCATCGATGAATTCGCTGACCGGCGAGCTGCGCGGCGTTTTTGCCGAAATCAACCATGTGGTCGGCGCGCTCAGCGATGCCAATCTGACCGAAGGCTTCGACAAGCGGTTCACCGGCGCCTTTGGCGAGACCCAAGACGGGATCATGCGCACGGTCGAAGGCCTATCCGCGATGATCGGCGAGATTCGCGACAGCGGTGCGATGGTGTCCTTGCGCGCGGGCGAGATTGGCTCGGTGGCGCAAGAACTGGCGCGTCAGACCGATACGCAGGCCGCGGCCTTGAGCGAGCTGAGCGCCACCGTGGCGCAGATCAACGACAGCGTGAAAGACAATGCCGCCAGCGCCGCCGCCGCCCGCAGCAGCGTGCAAGAGGTCTGCCATCTCTCCGACGAAGGATCGACCGTGGTCGAGCGCACCAAAGACGCGGTTCGGTTGATTGCGGAATCGGGCGGTAAAATCGTCTCTATCGTCAATGCGATCGAGGAAATTGCATTCCAGACCAATATCTTGGCCCTCAATGCTTCGGTAGAGGCGGCGCGCGCGGGCGAGGCGGGCAAGGGCTTTTCGGTGGTGGCCGCTGAGGTGCGCGGCTTGGCGCATAAGACCTCCGATGCCGCCGATAACATCAAGGGGTTGATCGACGAAAGCCAACGCAATGTCGCCAGCGGCGTGGCCTTGGCCGATGAGGCGGGCACGAAAATCTCCGACATCCGCCGCGCCATTGACGCGCTCGAAGAGAACATCCGCGCCGTGGATGCCTCCAGCAGCGAGCAAAGCCGCGCCATCAGCGAAGTCGCGGTTGCAATCGATGCCATCGATCAAGACGTGCAGCATGGCACCACATTGACCGCCAATTGCGAAGAGGCGGCAAGCGATCTGTCCGGTCAGGCCGCAGCCTTGGAACAACTGGTGGAACGCTTCCGCCTTGCCCCCGCAGCAGGGGGCGCGGGGGGCGATGAAGGCTTTGCCGGCGACGAGGCTCGCCGCCGCGGGGCCCGCCGACGCGCGGCCTCATAAAAGCGCGGATTTTTGCGCAGCGCAGAGCGCGTGCCGCGCGCGGTGCATATGGCACAGGCCAAATGCGCCACAAGCCGCCGTTAGCGCGTCAAGATCAATGTGCCGTCACGGATCTCCACCGAGCCGTAACGCTGCAGATAGCTCATCCCCAAAAGCGAATTGCGCATCTCGCCTTGGTTGACCAGAACCCGCAGGCCCGGATCGGAAATCCCGCCGATGTCAAAGCGCTCGAGCCGCACCGAGGCCACTTGTGTGACCCCATTGGCGGTGCCCGCTTGGCCGGCGAAGGCCAATCTATCCGTGTCGATCCCCGCGCGCTGCGCATCCTTGAGAGTCAGCACCACCGCGCTGGCACCGGTATCGACCACAAAATTCACCGGCACGCCGTTGATTTGCGCCGTGACATAATAATGCCCGTCCTGCGCGCGCGGCAATTCGATCCGCCCCGCCTCGCTCATCACGCTCTGGCGCGGCGCAACCGTTTGGCGGATATCGCCCCACAGGCCGACAACGGCGATCACCCCGATAAAGATGAACACCCAAACCAGCGCCTGTTGGCTCATCTTGCCCAAATTGGCGCGCCCTTGGCCCAAAAACCACCCGCCGACCGCCACCAGCAGCAAAATCAGGTAAATCAGTTGTCCGGGATCAATATCGCGCATCATGGCTCTCTTTGTCTTTGCATGAGGCCCATATAGGGATCAACGCCGCGCTCTTCCAGTCAGGCGGCAAATCCGAAATCGCGCAGCCCTTCGAGCACAAATTGCGCTGCCAGCGCCGCCAGCAGCATGCCCAAAAGGCGGGTGACCACATTGATGCCGGTTTTGCCGATGGCGCGTTCCAAAAGACCTGCGGTCAGGAACATCGCAAACACCGCGCCCAGAACGGCAAAGGCCGCGCCCAGCACCTGCACCAAGCCCCAAAATCCGGCCTGCTGCCCCGACAAAAGGATCACCGTTGCAATCGATCCGGGACCGGCGATGAGCGGAATGCCAAGCGGGAACACCGAGGGATCGCTGTCATCATCATGGGAAAATGCCGTCGCCTCTTCGCCTTCTTGGGCTTGGTCCGAACGCCGCTTGCTGCGCTTTTCAAACAGCATCTCAAGCGCGGTCAAAAACAGCAAAACACCCCCCGCGATGCGAAAGGCGGGCATGGAGATGCCGACAAAGCCCAAAACCGCCTCGCCGAACAGCGCGAAAAGCGCCAAAACCCCCGCCGCAACCAAACAGGCGCGAATGGCAATGGCGCGCCGCTCGCGCGCGCGCATTCCTTGGGTCAGCGCGGCAAAAAGCGGCGTGAGCCCGATGGGATCAATGATCACGAAAAGCGTGACAAAGGCGGTGACAAAGAAGGCTGTATCCATGGCGTGACCAGATCACGGATCGCGCGCAATGAAAAGAGCGCGCGCGCGTTACTTGGCGCCGCGCCGCGTGATCCGCAATGCGCCAAATCCGGCCAGTCCGGCCAACAACATCGGCAATCCGGCGGGCAGGGGAATGGCAGGGGCGTCCTCGACCGCATAGACCTCGAGGCTCAGCGCGCGCCAGCTATTGAACGCCCATCCGCTGTCCCCGTCGCCGCTGCCGCTATCGCCTGCGATGACGATCTGCCCTTGGCTGTCGTCATAGGTGCTTGAGCGGCTGTGACCCGACGGCGAGTCATAAAACTGGCCAAAATAGGTGGCCAGAATACCGCGACCCGCCATCAGGTCATGACCGCCTCCAAAGGTCGGGAAATAATCGACGTGGCGATAGATCGATGCCGTTTGCCCCGCATTCGCGCGTTGCACTTCGCCGCTTTCAAGGTTGAACAAAAAGGCCGTCGGATCAAGGGTATAGCCCTGCGCCAACCCGCCCTCTGCGTCCCAGCTCAAGGCGGTATAACCGCCCACGCGCAAGACCTCGCCCGAATAGTGCTGGATATTGTAGATCGACAAGGTGCGATTATAGGCATCGGCGGCGGCGTGAAAGCTGGCCGAGGTGGCCCGATTGGCCTCGCCGGTCCAGAGATGGGTAAAGGTGCTGGCGCCGCCGATCTCGGTCTCTAAGAACCGCGCTCCGGCCCCGTCCAAAAGCGTGCCGCCCGACACGGTCGCCGCCTGCGCAGGCAGCGCAATGGCCGCAAAAGTCGTGCAGACCGCCAGTGCCGCCGCGCTAAGTGATTGAGAAAATTTCATTTCGCTGACCCGTTGATAAAGGCAGCCCCTCTTGCCAGTATCGCAAAAGCGGCGCTTCGCGGCAATGCGGCAAGTGTAAATGAACTGTTTCCAACGGCGATACGGACCCGATTGAAATCGTTCAAAATCGGGCTGCGCCGTCAGGCTTCGGCCTTCTCGAGCTTGGTCAGCGCCGCTTCCCAAAGCGCCTCGGCGCGGTCGAGCGCCTCCATGACTTCGGCATATTTCTTTTGCCAGACCACGGCTTCATCCTTGCGCGCGCCCTCATAAAGCGCCGGATCGGCCAGCTTTTTGGCCAGCTTGTCGCGCATATCGTTGAGCTTGTCGACGCGGGCCTCGGATTTGCGCACTTCGCTGCGCAGGGCGAGGATGTCTTCGCGGCTGGCGCGTTTGGGCGCGGGGGCAGGGGCTTTTTCTTTTGCGCCCGCACCTTTGCCGCCGGTTTTATCGGTCTTTTCCGGCGTCAAAAGCATCTTGCGATAGGCGTTGAGGTCCTCTTCATAGGGGTTCACGCGCCCGTCTTTCACGAGCCACAGCCGGTCGGCCACCAAGGAGAGCAAATGCATGTCGTGGCTGACCAGAATGACCGCGCCGCTATAGGCGGTGAGCGCCTCGACCAGAGCCTCGCGGCTTTCGATATCAAGGTGGTTGGTCGGCTCGTCGAGGATCAGCAGATGCGGCGCGGGCAGGGTGGCCAGCAAGAGCGACAATCGCGCCTTTTGCCCGCCCGACAGGCGGCCCACTTCGGTGTCGGCCTGATCGGCACCAAGGCCGAAAGAGGCCAGACGCGCGCGCAGCTTTGCCTGCCCTTCGGCGGCGCGCTCGCGCATCAGGTGTTGCAAGGGCGTCTCGTCGACGAACAATTCATCCACTTGGTGCTGGGCAAAGAAGCCGATGCGCAGCTTGTTGCTTTGCGACATCTTCCCGCCCATCGGATCAAGGCGGCCCGAGAGCAGTTTCGAAAGGGTCGATTTGCCCTCGCCGTTGCGGCCGAGCAGGGCGATCCGGTCGTCCTGATCGATGCGCAAATTGAGTTGCCCGAGGATTTCGGTGCCGTCATAGCCCACCGACACGCCTTCGGTGGCGATGATCGGCGGCGACAATTCTTCGGGTTCGGGGAAGGTGAACACCACCCGCGCCGCATCTTCGGGCGCGGTGATCGGCGTCATTTTTTCCAGCATCTTCACGCGGCTTTGCGCCTGTTTCGCCTTTGACGCTTTGGCCTTGAAACGGTCCACAAAGCTTTGCAAATGCGCGCGCTGCAACTCTTGCTTTTTCGCCTGCGCGGCCTGCACGGCGCGCGCTTGGGCGCGGGCGGCGGCGAACTGGTCATATGTGCCCGTGTAATAGGTCAGCTTTTTTTGATCCAGATGCAGGATGCCGGTGACCGAGCGATTGAGCAATTCGCGGTCGTGGCTGACGATGAGCACCGTATGCGGATAGCGCGTCAGGTAGTTTTCGAGCCACAAAGCTCCCTCAAGGTCGAGGTAGTTGGTCGGCTCGTCGAGCAGCAGATAATCGGGTTCGGAGAAGAGCACCGCGGCCAAAGCCACCCGCATCCGCCAGCCGCCCGAAAAGGCCGAGCAGGGCATTTTTTGCTCTTCATAGGTAAAGCCGAGCCCTTTGAGGATCGACGAGGCGCGCCCTTCGGCGGACCATGCATCGATATCGGCGAGGCGGGTTTGCACTTCGGCAATGCGGGCCGGATCGGTGGCGGTTTCTGCCTCGGCCAAAAGCGCGGCGCGCTCTTTGTCGGCGGCCAGAACCGTATTGATCAACGAGACCTCGTTGCCAGGCACCTCTTGCGCCACGCCGCCGATATTGGCGCGCTCGGGCAAGGTAATCGAGCCGCCTTCAAGAACCAACTCGCCGCGGATCAGTTTGAACAGCGTGGTTTTGCCCGCGCCATTGCGCCCGACAATGCCGACCTTATGGCCCGTCGGGATGGTGACAGAGGCGTGTTCAATCAGGCTGCGGCCCGCGACGGAGTAGGAGATATCATTGATGCGTAACATGGCCCTCCCATGCCTGAGGTGCGCGGGGGCGTCAATTGGCGATCCGCGCAGATCGCGGCCTTAATGCGCGCAATCGCCGCTTTTCAAACCCCATGCCCCGTGGTATCGCAGCCGCGATCCAATTCGGGGCGGGCGCGGTGCCTGTCTCTTCACCATCTTATGAGGTTTATCATGGCCATTCAGCGCACATTCTCGATCATCAAACCCGACGCCACCAAACGCAACCTGACCGGCAAAATCGCCGCGAAATTCGAAGAAGCGGGCCTGCGCATTGTAGCAAGCAAGCGCATCCAGTTGACCCTCGCGCAAGCACAGCAGTTCTACGGCGTGCACTCCGAGCGTCCCTTCTTTGGCGAGCTGTGCGAATTCATGATCTCCGAGCCGATCGTTGTGCAGGTTCTCGAAGGTGAAGATGCCATCGCGAAAAACCGCGAAGTCATGGGCGCAACCAACCCTGCGGACGCTGCCGAAGGCACGATCCGCAAAGAGTTCGCTCTGTCGATCGGTGAAAACTCGGTCCACGGTTCGGACGCGCCGGAAACCGCAGCAGAAGAGATTGCCTTCTTCTTCTCCGGTCTCGAACTGGTCGGTTGATCCGAAAAGGGTCGGGCGGGGCCGTCAGGGCCGCTCGATCACGCCAATGATATTGAGGGCCGCTTCGAGATCGGAGCGGCCTTTGTCATGCCCGCCGCTGACCAATGCGTCGAATTTGACGCGCAGATCGGATTTTTCCTTGCCTTTGCAATCATTCCACGGCCGCCCCTGTAGCGCCATGACAAGTGCATAATAGGCTATGAAATGCGGGCGCGAGCCGCTTTCGAGCATCCGCGCATAGGTCGCATCGGCGCCCAAGCTGCGCAGCTCTTCGGCCGAGGTGATGCCGATGCGGCGCAGGGTTTGCTCCATCGCGGGGCCGATGTTGCGGATCGAGGTCACGGGGGTATTCTGCGTCTGGCTCATGGCGCAAAACTAGCGCCAGATCGCGCAGGGGGCCAGAGCGCATTGCGCCTGCCCCTTGGGTTTTGCGGGCCTAAATACTGGCGAAATCGGTAAAGGTCGGTTTGGGCTTTGCGCTGCCGCTTGCGGATTTGCGAACGGCTGGGGAAACCGTTTTTGCCGGTTTGCCTTGCGCGTCTTGCGCTTTGGGGGCGGCGCTTTTGGCCGTGGGTTTTGCCTGTGCCATTGTATTGCTCCTGCACGTTTTGCGTTGTGCGCTTGGGCTTTGGCGGCGCGCAAAACGGTGCGCCGCGCCTTTTTACCCAAGGGCATTGCACAAGGCTGGCACGGCAAAGGGGCGCAAATATGGCAAGGCGAATTTTGGTGCGGCGCATATGAGACAAATGCGCCACAGCGCTATGCGCGGTGCGATATTAGAAAGGCCATTCGAAATCGCGCGCGCCCCGTGCGGCCATCATCGCGGCAATCTCGTCGCGTGCCATCGGGTGATGGTAGTGAAATCCCTGCACCAACAAAATCCCCGCCTCGCGCACCATGTCCAATTCCGCAGTCGTCTCGACGCCTTCGGCCACCGCGAGCACCTTTAGCTCGTCTGCCAAAGTCGCCACCGCACGCAGAATCGCGCGCCCTGTGACCGGATTGTCCTGACCCAAAAGCGAGCGGTCGAGTTTGAGAAAATTCGACGGGTATTGCGGCAGATAGGACAGCGAGGAATATCCCGAGCCGAAATCATCCACCGCAACCTTCATCCCGCAATTCCGGATTTTCAACAGATTGGCCAAGACCGTGCGGTTGCGCTCCAATAGTTGGCTTTCGGTGATCTCGATGCAGAGCCGCTGGGGGGGGCATCCGGCCCGTTCCAGCGCGGCGACAATGCGTTTGAAATAGTCGGGGTCATTGAGTTCGAAGGCCGTGGCATTGACGGAGACATAGCTATGCCCCGGCCAGTCGCACACCGCAGCAATCGCCCGATCAAGGATATAATCGCCAAGCGCTGCCTGTTTGCCCGATGTGCGCGCGGCATCGACGATAGAGGCGGGAGAGACGGGGCCAAAATCGGCATGGTTCCAGCGCAGCAACGCCTCGCAGCCGACGATTGTCTCGTCGGCGATACAGACGATGGGTTGAAAGCGCACGGTCAATTCGCCGCGTTCCAAGGCCGCAGGCAGATCGGCGGTGATGCGGCGCTGCTGGAACACCTGCGTGCCCAATTCTTCGTCGTAATATTCGAGCCGCGCCTTGCCTTTGTTCTTGGCCGAATAGAGCGCGCGGTCGGCCCATTGTTCCAGCGTGCCGATGGAATAGGTGCTGCGCGACAGGACCACAGCGCCGATCGAGCAGCTTTTGCGGATGGTGATATGATCGTAATTGAACGAAGCGCCGAGACGTTGGGAGACCTTCTGCGCCAGATTGCGCGCCTGCGCTTCGCTGACGAAATAGCCGAACAGTTGGAATTCGTCGCCGCCCTTGCGCCCGATCACGCAAGAGCTGCCCGCCACTTCGGTCAGGTTGCGCGCGACCTCGACCAACAATGCATCCCCCGCGCGGTGGCCATAGGTGTCATTGACCGTCTTGAGATTGTCCGCATCGATATAGAGAAACATGGCCGTCATCGGCGCATCGGGGTCGCGAAATTCCATCCCCTTGGGCGCGGTGAGGGCGCTAAACGACTGGGTCGCAACGCTCCCTTGCGCAGAGCGAATGCGCCCGTGGCGCTGGTCGATCTCCTCTTGCGCGCGGGTGATGAAACCGGCGGCGTTCCACAATCCGGTCAAAGCGTCACGGGTGGCAAGGAACTGGATCTTTTCGTGATCGCGCACGGCCTCGGTGATATCGCGCACAAAGCCTTCGAAGGGCGCGCGCGATGCATCGCCGATATCGCTGCGGCTGCCGTAGATCGCCAGATGGCGTTCGCCGGAATCGGGCGATTGTATCTTGAGCCGGAATTCGAAATGCGGCAGGTCCGGCCCGTTCGACGCCATGATCCGGCTCAGCCCCTCTTGGCTTTTTGCGTCATTGCTGCGCGCGCCGCATTCGGTCAGAACATCGCCCAAACGGCGGCCGAGCAGGGCGCTTTGCTTGAGCCCGAGCGCCGTGGCAAAGCCGCTTGACGCATGGCTGAGCCGCAGGTGCGCATCGCTGCGCCACAGCCAGCAGGTGCCGGTGGCCTCGATATCATTCATCAACAAGGAGATCACATCGCGCTGTGCGGCGGCCTGTTCATGACCGATCCGTTCGGCGATGAATTGCGTGGAATGGCGCACGATGGAATCGAGCAGCAGGATGTAAAACGTAATCGAAACAATAATGTAATAGCCCCAAAGCGGGCTTCCCATAACCACATGGGTCAGCAGCACCGGCGCCAGCAACAGGAGGCCATAGCTGATGGCGGCCAAGGGGATCGAATAGAGCACCCATGCGCCTCCTGCCACAAGCCCCGCTGCCAAAGCCCCCAAAAAGGCGATTTCTTGTGGCGTCGCGTGGTAGAGCACCACCACCAACGCCACGCTCCAAAGTATCGCGTAGGCGGAGCTCGACAAGATCACAACGCCGGTAGAATGGGCCGAGGCCAATTGTCCGCGCCCCAAGGCGCGTTTGCTGCGCGCGATGCGGTAGGCGCTGACCCAGTTGGTCAGGAGCGCCATCATCACCGAGGCCCAGATAAAGATGAAATACTGCCCGCGCGGATTGATCAGCTCCAGCGCGATCAAACAGCCGATACAGGCCAGATTTGCCGCGATCATCGAGGGGGTGAGCGCGAGCATCATATCGATTTGAGCGCGCCGGACCGTTGCCATCAACAAGTCGGTCGGTTGGTAATTGGGCTCGACCGCGCCGCGCCAACGCAGGGTCGCCAAAGTCAGCCGGTCTGAGGCCTGCCCAATCCGTGTAATCAGCGACAGATGTGCCATCTGTTCCCCATTCCCTAATCTTTAACAAACTCGCGAAGGAGCATTAACATACCATTAACACATAAGGGAAAATCTATGTGGGCGCACTGATATGCGCGGCTGCTACGCGCTGTTTTCCAATGCGTCGATGATTGCCGAGAAATCACCGCTTTTCAAGCTCGCCCCGCCGACCAAGGCCCCGTCGACATTGCTCACCGCGAAAATATCAGCGGCGTTGTCCGGTTTGACCGAACCGCCGTAAAGCAACCGGACAGAACGCCCCACACCCGCCCCGAAACGGCGCTCAAGCTGGGTGCGGATAAAGTCGTGGACCTCGCCGATCTGGTCAAGGCTGGGCACCAATCCGGTGCCGATGGCCCAAATCGGCTCATAGGCGATGACAAGGTTTTCGCCGGTGGCCGTGTCGGGCACAGAGGCGGACAATTGCCCGCCGATGATTTCCAACGTATTGGCCGCCTCGCGCTGCTCAAGGCTCTCGCCAAGGCAGATCACACAGGTCAGCCCCGCCGCATTGGCCGCCAAAGCTTTGGCGCGTACATCCTCGCTGCTCTCTTCGTGGTCCTCACGGCGCTCTGAATGGCCCAAAATCACCGCGCCCGCGCCTGCGTCCTTGAGCATCATCGCCGAAATGTCGCCCGTATGGGCGCCGCTTTCGGATTTATGGCAATCCTGCCCGCCAATCGAAATCGCACCGCTGCGCGCGCGTGCCTCGGCGATGAGCGGCGCAGGCGGGCAAAGCAGGATATCGACCTCGGGCGCCTCATAGCGGGACGCCAGCGCATCCAGTTCGGCCAGATCGGCGCGCAGCCCGTTCATTTTCCAGTTGCCCGCTGCCAGTTTCCGCCGCATTGCCCGCTCCTTTGTTGGTTTGCGCCCATCCTGCGCAGCCGTGCCAGACAGTCAAGGGCCCTTTGCCGCCCGCAGACTTTGCATCCAAGCCGCCAACCGTTATGCAGACCCATAACCGATGCGCCCCCCGGCGCAAGGGCCAAACACGACAGCCAGACAGGACCGCCGATGATCCCCGAAATCGATATGCAAAAACTCCTCGCGGGTGATCCGCAAACCATGGCGCAATTGCGCATCGGGGCCGAGCAAAGCGGGTTTTTGACCCTGCATAACACCGCGATCACCCCCGCGCGCATTGGCGAGGTTATCGACGCCTACCGCGGATTTTTCCACCAAGAGGTGGCGATGAAGGAACCGGTGAATATGGCCCGCACAGGGGCCAATCGCGGATGGGGTGCGGGCGGCGCAGAGCAGGTCGATCCCATGGCCAATCCCGACTACAAAGAGGTCTTTGATTGCGGCTTCGAGCTGCCCGAGGGCGACCCTCTGGCCGCGCGCGGCTTGGGCGTTTATGCCCCCAACCTGTGGCCCGAGGGGATGGAGGCGTTTCGCCGCACCATTCAATCCTATTACGCGCAGGCGCTCGAGGTGTGCCGCGACCTGCTGCGCGCCATTGCCGAGGCAATCGGCGAGGATGCGGGGTATTTCGACGATAAATTCACCCGCCCCATGGCGCTTTTGCGCGGCAATTTTTACCCCGCACGTCCTGATTGGGCTGGAGATAAGGATTTCGGCATCGCCGCCCATACCGATTACGGCTGCGTCACGCTTTTGGCCTCGGACGGCGTGCCGGGGCTGGAGGTGCTGGGCCGTGATGGCAGATGGCAGGCGGTGAACGCCGAGCCGGGCAGTTTCGTCATCAACTTTGGCGAGATGCTGCAAATGTGGACGCGCGGGCGGGTGACGGCGACATTGCACCGCGTCATAGGATCGGGCCGCGAGCGGATTTCCGTGCCGATGTTTTTCAATCCCAACTACGACACCAATGTCGCGCCCATGGGGTCGGGCGAGGCCATCTTGGCGGGGGAACATTTGACCAAACGCTTTGAGGAAACCTACCTTCACCTAAAAGAAAAGTCACAATAACAAAGGTTTATTTGTAGATATTAAAGCGCATCCAATGCGCGCCGCGCCCAGTCGCACGCCAGATCGGGATCATCCAATGCCGCATCCGGCAAGGTCCAATAGCCCATAGAGCGCCCGTCCTCCATTGCGAAAATCTCGCTGCCCTCGGCCTGCAGCGCGGCAGCGAAATCGCCCTTGGCCTTGAGGTAATGTTGCCCTGCGGCG
The DNA here is from genome assembly GCA_050633545.1 of Paracoccaceae bacterium. Lineage (GTDB taxonomy): Bacteria > Pseudomonadota > Alphaproteobacteria > Rhodobacterales > Rhodobacteraceae > Litorivita. The sequence goes on along the minus strand of JBOEGS010000005.1, from coordinate 195,316 downwards.
CTCAGGATCGCGAAAATTTGCCCGTCGCAATAGATCGACAGGCCGCCCATCATCTTGCGGTGGGTGATCGTGCCCAAGGCGCCGTATAGCTCGTGGACAAATGCGATATCTTCGTCGCTGACGCTCATGGTTTGACCTTTTGTGCTTTGCGGGCCTTGATTGCGCGTTTGCGGATCGCCGCATCGCGGGCGGGGGCGAGGGACAGGCGCGCCCATTGCATCGCTTCGTCAGGATCATCCATCGCGCTGTCGGGCAGGGACATCAACGAGGCCGCCTCGCGCGCGCCGCTCTCTCGCATATAGGAAAAGGGCCGCGATCCGGCGGCGTCGAATTGCGCGCGGGTGCTGTCGTCGGATTTCATCCAGACCGTGCCGCCCAAAATCGCTGCAAACATTACATCGCCCTCAACATAAAGCGCCGTGCCCGAAAACATCCGCCCCGTCGAAACCGGCCCCAAACCGGCGAAGAGATCACGGATATGGGCCAAAAACGCGGGGTCGGTGGCCATGGGTGATCCTTAGGTGCTTTGGCCGTCTTGTTCGGCGAATTTGATCGACTCGCCGCAACCGCAGGCCTCGGTCACATTGGGATTGTTGAAATGGAAACCGGATTCGAGCAGCGAGGTTTTGTAATCGATCTGCGTGCCAAAAAGGAACATTTGCGCCATCGGGGCAATCATCACCCGCGCGCCATCCTGTTCGACGACCTCGTCCATCGGATCAACATCCGCGACATATTCCATTGTGTATTCCATACCCGCACAGCCGCCTTTCTTGACGCCGATGCGCAGCCCCTTGGAGCCGTCTTTCTTCATCAGCTTCATGATCTGCGACGCCGCCGCGGGGGTCATGGAGACTGCTTGTTTTCCTGGAATGCCGAACATTGTCATCGTCCTTTTCGCTTCCCCCTACTTAGGGCAGCGCGCGACCAATCTCAATGGGCGGCAAGAGGCCCAAGAGCGCAAAACTGCCGTAAGAGACCAAAATCGCCCATAAAAAAGAGGCCAAAGTGCCGATGATCACATATTCGGCAGCTTTTTGTTCCTTGGAGGCCTCGTAGCGCATGACCGATTTGGCCGCGATCAGAAAACCGACACTGGCGATTTGTCCGGCCAGTATCAGCACATAGATCAGCCCCCGTTCCAGCACCCCGATGATCGTCCCGCCCGAAGGCAGCCCGCCCGAGGTAAACCCGTCGGCAAAAGGTGTCATCAATTTGCCCACCGCAAAGCCGCCCGCGCGGATGGCATAGATCGCGCCGCCGCTGGCCACCATGATATGCAATATGACGGGCGCGGGCAGGGCGGGTTGACTGGCCCAAATCCCGTTGTCCCAAAGCTCGGGCGCGTAAAAGGCCAGCGCGGCGATCACTGCCAGATGCGCCGCCTGATCGGCCAGATAGGCCGTTGCCGTATCGGGCAGGGCGTAGGTCTTGATCGCATCCACCCCAAGGTGCAACCCGCCGAGAAGCAGCAACTCCCATGCCGTGACCGACCCGATGGCGACCTGCGCCGTGGCGATGACAATGGCGGTGTGAAGCAAAAGCACGAACGGATTGCGTTTATTGGCGACCATCCAGCGGGTTTGAAACACATAATCGGCCAGCACATGGGCAAACAGCAGCGCGGCAAGGGTCTCAAACATAGCGGTCATCCGATTCAAGCAGTCCGAGCGCATAGCGTAGCCGCTCGCATTTCGCGCCGTCCAGAGCCTTGGTCGCGGCTTGGCGCGATTTGCCGAGCCTCTCGCCGATCTCTGTGAAATTCGGCTCTTTGTGTGGATGCAGCGCGTGATAGATCGCCGCAGATTGCGCAGCGGTCCAATCGTCGCTGAGCGTGGCGGCCAGAACCGCGGCGCCATTCAAAGCGCCCGCGCCGCCGTGCAAAAGCGCGATGGATTGGCTTTTGGTTTTGGTCTGGGCGCGGCCCGATTGCACAAAAGGGGCTTCGGTGGCGGTGTTGAGATCATTGGGGACAGGGGCGTGCATCGCGCCTTCGCCGATCCCGATTGTTGTATCAAAAGACGTGCCCAGCGCCTTGAGCGCGGCGCGAAACACCAAGGCACAGCGCAGGCCCAGCGCGGGCGGGGTGATCACCACCTGCCATCCATCGCCCCTGTGGCGGGTCAAGCGAAGGGGCGCGTCGGTCCAATCCTCGATCATCGCGGCGCAGCGCTCCAGCGCTTGATAGGCGCGCTGATGCTCCACCTCGCTCAATCGGGTCGAATTGACGATGTCGCCGGTCAGGACGGAAATTATGCTATGCTGCTGTGTCATTGCGCAACCATTATAGGGTGCGATTGTTAAAATGCAACTCTTTTTGGTTGCCTCGTGGTCGCATCCGTTTTCGGGTGCCAAATGCAAAACGCACCCTCTAAAGGGTGCGCTCGATATCACATAAAGCCCAGTTCCAACCGCGCTTCGTCGCTCATCATCTCCATGCCCCAAGGTGGCTCCCAGACCAATTCGACATCGACCTGTTTGACACCGTCCAGAGGCTCAATCGCATCGGCCAGCCATCCGGGCATCTCGCCCGCCACGGGACAACCGGGGGCGGTGAGGGTCATGATCAGACGCACTTCGTTTTCGTCATTGATGTCAATGGTATAGATCAGGCCAAGGTCATAGATATTGACCGGAATTTCGGGATCATAAACCGACCGGCAGGCCTCGACCACCGCATCATAAAGCGCGTGATCGGTGCTGGAGGGGGCAATAAGGGGCGTGCCTTCCATCGGGGCGGTATCGGTCATGTCTGTCTCACCTGCGTTATCCTGAGCAAACATATAGGGATTGGACGGGGGAAGGTCCAGAGGCGGATGTGGGGGCAGGCTATTCTACCGGCCCGAAGTCCCGTCGCGCAGTTCATCCGCTTGCACAATGGGGAGGTCATCGGAGGATCACAATCGCCTCAGCTAGGGGATTTGAACCTACGTAAGCTCGGAAGCCGTGCCTCGCGTTTCGCACGTTCCCAATCGTGTTTCACAAGGCGCGTTCTGGCTACGACATAGGAAATAACCGCCGAAAACAACGGCGGCCACTGCGGCGCGCGACAACCAGACGGGTAAGGTGCCCGCCCCCTCACTCACTCATTCACATCCCCCTCGATCCGCTTCACATCGCGGCCCTTCATGCGAAAGCGTTGGCGCAGGGCGATCCATGCGGCCAGTGACAGGGCCGCAAAAATCGTGGCCAGAACCGGCGCGGTGAGCGTGGCGGGGATCAGGCTCAAAGCCAAGAGCAGCAGCCCCGTCAGCGCCGCGCCGATGGCGAAGCCGAGAAAAATGAAACCAGGTGCGACGACCTCCAATATCCCCAAAACCAGCGCCGCCGCGATCCATACCAGCCAATTGACCAAAAGTCCTGCCGTCACTCCAACCATCACTTGCCTCCCTTGAGCATTTTGAACGCGTCCCCGAAGGCCTCCAAGGCGGCGGAGGGCACGAGGATCGTTTGCTTGCCATCGCCCGCGCCCAGCGCATTGAGCGCCTCGACCTGTTTGAGCGCCACCTGATATTGCGCCGCCTCGATGCCGTTGTCGGCAATCGCCTGTGCCACCACGCCCGTGGCATAGGCTTCGGCGTCTGCTTGGATGCGGCGGGCCTTGGCGATCTGTTCGGCGGCGTAAAGCTCGGCGTCAGCCGAAAGCTCCACCGAGCGTTTCTTGCCCTCGGCCTCGGTCACCTGCGCGCGCCGCGCCCGTTCGGCGTTCAGCTGTTGCAACATGGCCGAACGGGTGGCCTGATCAAGGTTCACATCCAGAAGTTCGGCGCGGGTCACTTCGATGCCCCAATCATCGACCACGGCAAAGAGCTGTTCCTTGATCGTCAAGGTCAGGGTCGAGCGGTTCGATTGCACCTGATCCAGCTCCATCTTGCCGATTTCCGAGCGCACGATCCCCGCCACCGTGGTCGAGATCGCCGCATCCACATCGCGGATCCGGTAAACGGTTTTTTCGGGTTCGATGATGCGGTAGAAGACCGAGGTTTCGACTTGCACCGACACGTTGTCGAGGGTGATCGCATCCTGCGCCATCGTCGGCAATTGCCGCTCGAGGATCGACACGCGATGGGCAATTTTGTCCAAGAATGGCACGATCAAATTGATCCCTGGCCCCAGCACCGAATGCAGACGGCCAAAGCGTTCGACCACAAATTTTTGCGCCTGCGGGACGATGTGGACGCTCTTGAGGATCGTGGCAATGATCAAAGCCGCCAAAAGCAGCCAGATAAAGTTGCTCGCCAAAAGGTCTAAAAGGATATCTTCGGTCATCATCTGCCCTCGTTACTTGTGTATGCTATGGTATACATGTGGGCGTTTTCCCGCCATTCGCAAGAGGCCATACCGCCGGTGCGGCCCGATGATCGGCGCGGGTTCTGCCTTTGTGTTTGCACATATTTTGCCACGGCGGGCGTCAGGCCAAAAGCCCTTTGATATGTGCCAAGACCTCTTTTGCCTCGCGCGTGAACACGGCGGCGACAAAGACATGCGGCGCGCCCTCATAAAGGTGCAAGGTCACATTGGCCCCCGCCGCGCGGCCGGTTTCGGCGAAGGCGACGGCATCAGGGGCGACCATATCGAGCGAGCCTTGATAGATATGGATCGGCGGCAGGCCCAGCGCCGTGCCAAAGGCGGGGCTGAGGTGGGGCAGGGTGGGATCGGCCTCGCCCGCCCACCATTGCCCGCAAGTGCGCGCCGCCTCCAGTCCCAGCATCGGGTCGCGCGCCTCGATGGCGGCGCCCAAGGGATTGGCGCAGGTGATATCGAGCCACGGCGCAAAAAGCAGCATCTGCGCGGGCATCGGGCGCCCGGCATCGCGCGCCGTCATCATCGCCCCCAAGCCCAGCCCCGCGCCGGAGCTGTCGCCGCCAATGACAATCGTCGCCGGATCGATGTTTTGCAGCATCTGGTCGTAGAGCGCGGCCATCATGGCATGGGCGGGGCGGTGGTCATGTTCGGGCGCGCGCGCATAGAGCGGCAAAATGATCCGAGCGCCTGTCGCCTCCATCAAGGCAGCGATCCACGTCCAATGGGCAGGGCGCATTTCATTGGTATAGGCCCCGCCGTGCAAATAGATCAGGGTCCAGCGCGAGCGCCCCTCATGGGGCGTCAGCGTCAAGACCCGCTGGCCTTCGACCTTGCGCTCGTCCACGGTGCAACGGGCGGCGAGCTTTTTGGGCATGGGCGGCGGCTCGGAACTGGTTCGGTTCCGACGCGCCGCGAGATATTTTTGCGGATCGCGCATGGGTTTGCCGCCAAGGCGGATCAGCGCGATTGCCGCGCGCATGGCAAAGCTGGCCATTGTAGTGTCCCTCCCGGTATACGGCCTCTTTTTGCGGGCCGCTTATGTATGGATGGCTCTGAGCATGCTTGGGTAGGGCGCTCTCGCGCAAGCTTTACGCTGCATCACCTTACGTCAACCCCATCAAGGTAAGACGCCGTTGCGCGCAGGGCGCGGCGCCAATGGTATTTGCCGCGCCGCGGTGCTATCAGCGCGCCAAAGCAGCGCGCGATCCTGCGCCGCCGCACCCTACATGATAATCATTGAAAAACCACCAGAGGCCTCCGATGACTGACCGCCAAACCTCCGACCATGTTGCCTTCTCGCTCTTGGCCAAAAGCGGCAAGGCGCGGCGCGGCGTGATCACCACCCCGCGCGGCGAGATCCGCACGCCCGCCTTTATGCCCGTCGGCACGGCGGCCACGGTCAAGGCGATGATGCCGGAGTCGGTGCGCGCAACGGGGGCGGATATCCTTTTGGGCAATACCTATCATTTGATGCTGCGCCCCACGGCCGAACGCATTGATCGTTTGGGCGGATTACATAAATTCATGAACTGGGATCGCCCGATCCTGACCGACAGCGGCGGGTTTCAGGTGATGAGCCTCGCGGGATTGCGCAAGCTGACCGAGAAGGGCGTGACCTTCAAATCCCATATCGACGGGTCGAAACACGAGCTGACCCCAGAACGCTCGATGGAGATCCAGCGCCTGCTCGGCTCGGACATTGTGATGTGTTTTGACGAATGCCCCGCATTGCCCGCCACCGACGCCGAAGTGGCCAAATCCATGCGCATGTCGATGCGGTGGGCGGCGCGGTCCAAAGACGCCTTTGGCGATCGTCCGGGCCATGCGCTTTTCGGGATCATGCAAGGCGGGGTGACGCCTGATCTGCGCGAGGAAAGCGCAAAGGCGCTGCGCGAGATCGGCTTTGACGGCTATGCCATCGGCGGGCTGGCCGTGGGCGAGGGGCAAGAGGCGATGTTCGGCGTGCTCGACTATGCCGCCGATATGCTGCCCGAGGACAAACCGCGCTATTTGATGGGGGTGGGCAAGCCCGACGACATCGTCGGCGCGGTCAAACGCGGGGTCGATATGATGGATTGCGTCTTGCCCTCGCGCTCGGGGCGCACGGGGCAGGTGTTCACGCGCCGCGGCGTGGTCAACATCAAGAACGCCCGCCATGCCGATGACCCGCGCCCCTTGGACGAGGCCTGCACTTGCCCCGCCTGTGCGAACTATAGCCGTGCCTACCTGCATCATGTGTTCCGTGCGCAAGAGATGATTTCGGGGATGCTTCTGACATGGCACAACCTGCATTATTTCCAAGAGATCATGCAGGGCATGCGCGAGGCGATCGAGGTCGATGCGTTTGAGGCATGGGAGGCGGATTTTCACGCAGGCCGCGCGATGGGCGATATTGAACCGCTTTAGGGTTGGGTGACGTTGGGGGCAGGCCGAGGCAGTCTTAACCATTGTTAATAAAGGGAAAATAATGAACGCATTAGAACATTCTTAACCAAGCCTCCCCTAGAACCGGAAGGGCCGATTGCCATACGCAGCGGCCCTGACCGGATCATGAGAGGCCCAAATGTTCAAACGCTCCCTGCGCTCTTCCCTGTTGTCGTTTACCTTCACCGCGCTGGCCGCGCTCGGCCTTGGCCAATCCGCCAGCGCGATCACCATCACCGCCGACGGGTCGGGGCAGGCCTTGCCTGGCGATTGCACCTTTGCCTGCACCCTGCGCTATCAACAAATCTATGCCTCCGAGATTTTCTCCGATCCGGTGACCATCGAGCGGATCGATTTTCTGGCGTCGAACGGGGATTTTTGGGGGCGCGATGCGCGCTATGAGGCGCGGTTCAGTGTCGTCGCCAACGGGGTGAATAACCTCACCAGCGATCTGGATGCCAATGTCGGCAGCAACGAGGCCCGTTTCGAATTGCGCCGTTTTACCGGTTCGGTTCTGCCGGATGATTTCTTCGGCTTTGCAGGCAGCTATGATTACGATCCGCAGCAGGGCGATTTGCTGGTCGATATCGTGCGCGTTGGCGGGCTGTCGGGCGGGCCCGAGGTCTATTACAACACCGCCTCGAACACCGGAAACGAATATTCGCGCGCCTATTCTTTCACCAGCCTGAGCACAGGCAATGCGGGGCCGCTTTATGGCAATGTGACACGGTTTACGGTCACGCCTCTACCGGTCGAGAGTGCCCCGACCGTGCCATTGCCCGCAAGCTTGCCGCTTCTGGCGCTTGGATTGGCGAGCCTGCAGGTGCTGCGCCGCCGCAAGGCGAGACGCCAAACCGTTTGAGACCCCGCGCGCGTATCGCGGTCGCAAATGCTTGAAATGCCAAGGGGCCGGACCTCATGTCCCGCCCATATTTATGCCCAAATCTTGACGCAATCGCGCTGGTGGCTTGTGCACCATCGGGGCGGGGCCGAAGCCATGAAACAGGGGTCCGAATCGCATTTACGCCGCGTGATCCTTGGTCGTGCCGGACGACAGAGCGCCACATTTGGCAATGATTCTCGCAACAATTCCTGTTTTGGACCTGCATTTTTTGACAAATGGAAACAAAAAAGCGCGATTGCCACATTTGAGCCGCATTTCGGAGTCGCCTAGCCGTTAACTTTGGGTTAACTTAGCGGCAGTTGCCAATATTGGAGAAATACATATGAAATACGCACTTTCGCTGATCGGTGCCACAGCTGTTGCTGCGCTTCTCGCAGTGAGCCCCGCTTCGGCACTTACCCTTGATGCGGGTTGGGAATACGACTCGATCGATTACGAAACTGATCCCGACGCCCCTTCGGCTTTTTCGCCCTATAGCTTTACCTTGACCGGCGACGCGTACTTCCGCGTGACCGATGCTTTTACGACGGGCGATAGCCTTGCCGCATTTGCGCCAAGCCTTGGTTTGATCGGCAGCAGCTCCGGCGATGCAATGGCGTCGACCTTCGGCGACCCGATCGATTCCTACTGGAACTCGGCTGACTACGCGAGCTTTGAAACTCTGCTCACAGCGGGTACTTACAACATCATCGTCACCGGCGATGCGGGCGGCGGTGCTCCTGCTGGCTTCTATGCCCGTCTCGACAGCGCACCTGCCGTGCCGCTGCCCGCGTCCTTGCCTCTCTTGGCACTCGGCGTGGCTGGCTTTGGCATGATGAAGCGCCGCAAAAAATCGTAATCGCACCCGCGATTGCCAGACATTGAAAGAGCGGCGCTGCAATGCGCCGCTCTTTTTCGTTTTGTGGGGGGGCAATGATCGCTCCGGTCCCGATCGCTTAAGGTTTGACGATCTCTCGACCAAACTGCATCCCGCCGTTGCCTCGGGCCGTCCATTAAATGACGTTTTGCCCGCGTCGCCGCCCTCTAGAGGGGGGTGCCAATGGCAAAATGGCCCTGACCGATGACGACCGGATGTTCCATCCCCGTAGGGCAGCTTGTCTGAAACTTCTCGATGATTTTACTGCGTTTGTTCTTTGGCTCGCCGACCAAGGCATAGGGCTGATCTTGCCGCCCTTGCAACGAGCGTAAGCGAATACGCGGGATCGATTGGCGGAGTGAGGCGCTCGAACGCAGGCGATCCAAAAGCAATTCGGGCGGATTTGCCCGATTTCCCCGCTTGCACCGGATCGCGGGGGCGGTCATTCTGATCCCATGCCTGATTTGGGGCAGGGCGGTTGAAACCCACGGCCCACCGCCCCAAATACAAAGAGCGAACAGAGGAGATGACAAGGCTGCCGCTACTTGGGGCCTTTTGGATCATCTGCCCATAACGAAGGAATGAGCATGCAAGAGCCCCTCAATTCATCCTATCCCGTCCTGCCGCTGCGCGATATTGTCGTGTTTCCGCATATGATCGTGCCGCTGTTTGTCGGCCGCGAAAAATCGGTGCGCGCGCTTGAAGAGGTGATGGCGGATGACAAGCAAATCCTGCTGTCGAGCCAGATCGACCCCGGTGTGGACGATCCCGACAGCGACGGCATCTATGATGTCGGCGTCTTGGCCAATGTGCTGCAATTGCTCAAATTGCCCGATGGCACGGTCAAGGTTCTGGTCGAAGGCCAAGCCCGCGTGCGCATCACCGATTACATCGAAAACGACGATTTCTTTGAGGCCCGCGCCGAATATCTGACCGAAGAGTTGGGCGATGAGGCCACGATCGAAGCCTTGGTGCGCACGGTCGGCACCGAATTCGAACGCTATGCCAAGGTCAAAAAGAATATCCCCGAAGAGGCGCTTTCGGCGGTCGAAGCCAGCACAGAGCCGGAAAAGCTGGCCGATCTGGTCGCGGGTCACCTTGGCATCGAGGTCGAGCAAAAGCAGGCCTTGCTGGAAACCCTGACCGTGTCGGAACGGCTCGAGCAGGTCTACGGGTTGATGCAGGGTGAAATGTCGGTCCTGCAGGTCGAGAAGAAAATCAAGACCCGCGTCAAATCGCAAATGGAGCGCACCCAGCGCGAATATTATCTGAATGAGCAGATGAAGGCCATTCAGAAGGAATTGGGCGATGGCGAGGACGGCCAGAACGAAGTGGCCGAGCTGGAGGCCCGCGTGGCCGCGACCAAGCTGAGCAAGGAAGCGCGCGAGAAGGCCGATGCGGAGATCAAAAAGCTCAAGAATATGAGCCCGATGAGCGCCGAAGCCACCGTGGTGCGCAACTATCTCGACTGGATGCTGGCGATCCCGTGGGGTGTGAAATCGCGCACCAAAAAGAACCTCGCCAAGGCGCAAGAGGTGCTCGATGCGGATCACTATGGCCTCGACAAGGTCAAGGAACGCATCGTTGAATATCTCGCCGTGCAGCAGCGTAGCCAGAAGCTCAAAGGCCCGATCATGTGCCTTGTCGGCCCTCCGGGCGTGGGGAAAACCTCGCTCGGGAAATCGGTCGCCAAGGCGACGGGGCGCGAGTTTATCCGCATTTCCTTGGGCGGCGTGCGCGACGAGAGCGAAATTCGCGGCCACCGCCGGACCTATATCGGTTCCATGCCGGGTAAAATCATCCAAGCCTTGAAAAAGGCCAAGACGACCAACCCGCTGATCCTTTTGGACGAGATCGACAAAATGGGGCAGGATTTCCGCGGCGATCCCGCCTCGGCGATGCTCGAAGTGCTTGATCCGGAACAAAACTCCACCTTTGTGGATCACTATCTTGAGGTCGAATATGACCTGTCGAACGTGATGTTCCTGACCACCTCGAACAGCTATAACATGCCAGGCCCGCTTTTGGACCGGATGGAGATCATCCCTCTGGCGGGCTACACCGAGGACGAGAAGCGCGAGATCGCGCGGCAACATTTGCTCGACAAACAGATCAAAAATCACGGTCTGAAGGCGGGCGAATTCGAGGTCACCGATGGGGCGCTCAATGAAATGATCCGCCGCTATACGCGCGAGGCAGGGGTGCGTAACCTCGAGCGCGAATTGGCCAAGCTGACACGCAAAGCCGTGACCCAGATCGTCAAGGGTGAGGTCAAAACCGTCTCGGTCACCGAGGGCAACCTCGACGAGTATCTCGGCGTGAAGAAATACCGTTACGGCCTTGCCGAAACCGAGGATCAGGTCGGTGTTGTCACGGGGCTTGCCTATACTTCGGCGGGGGGTGATTTGCTCCAGATCGAGGCGCTGCGCTTGCCCGGTAAGGGCCGGATGAAAACCACGGGTAAGCTCGGCGATGTGATGAAAGAAAGCATCGACGCTGCAAGCTCTTATGTGCGTTCGATCAGCCCGCAAATCGGGGTGAAGCCGCCGAAGTTCGAGAAATGGGATATCCACGTCCACGTCCCCGAAGGCGCGACACCCAAGGACGGCCCAAGCGCCGGTCTGGCGATGGTTACGTCGATCGTGTCGGTTTTGACCGGTATTCCGGTGCGCAAGGATATCGCCATGACGGGCGAGGTGACCCTGCGCGGCAATGCTTTGGCGATTGGCGGGCTTAAGGAAAAGCTGCTCGCGGCGCTGCGGGGCGGGATCAAAACCGTGCTGATTCCCGATGAGAACGTCAAAGATCTGGCCGACATTCCCGACAACGTGAAAGAGGGATTGGAGCTGATCCCCGTCAAACATGTCTCCGAAGTGTTGGAGCATGCATTGGTGCGTCGGCCCGAGCCGGTGGAGTGGGACGAGGCCGCAGAAGAAGCCGCAGCCGCGGCAGCTTTGGCGGCCAAAGACGGCCCGCAAGCCACGGCGCATTGATCTGGTGAACCCGGCGGTGCGGCGCGCGCCATATCGCCGGCGCCAACATCAACTGCGCAGGGCAGGCCATTGATTTAAAACAGAAAAGGCGCATCCCCCTTGGGTGCGCCTTTTTCGTGTTCATGCATAGAAACCCAACGCGCCAATGCGCAGTCGGATCAATTGGTGGCTGCAAAGACGACCAAAGCGGTGAACATCACCAAAAACAATTGCGGATCAACCGAGCTTGTCGCGGCATCCGTTGCGATGATCTCGGCTTCCAAAATCGGGTCCGAAACGGCACCCGCATGGGCGGTGGTGGCGGTCAAAGCCGTGGCAACGGCGGCGGCAGTGAGAAAACGGCGCATTTCTATTATCCCCAGAATATATAGTTAAGATGCGGTCCAATATGCGCATATGTAGTGTTCGGTCAACTCTTCACTGTTCTGGTTTTCAATTCCGCGTTAATGTGTTTCCATATAAGAAACAACGCGATCATGAGCGAAAGAGGCGATCAAAATGGCCAAGGCCCCCAGCACCCGCAAGAGCAGCACGACAAAGAAGCCCGCAGCCGCGAAGAAGGCACCGGCAGCGCGCAGCACAGCCACCAAAAAATCTGCGCAGGTCAGCGCGCCCGCGCCGGAGCCAACAACCGCCGCCGCGACACCGCCGAAAAACCCCGCACTTGCCGCAATGTCAACGACCGGCATTTTGCGCCCCGACACGCCTGAAGCCGCCAAACCCAAACCCGTCCTCGTGACCGATAGCGGCCCGACGGTCGCCTTGGCCGCTTTGCAGAAAAAAGAGCTGCTCGAAGCGGTTGTCGCGCGTTCGGGCGTGAAAAAGAAAGACGCCAAACCGGTTGTCGAAGCCATGATGGCCGTGATGGGAGAGGCCTTGGGCGAGGGGCGCGAATGGGAATTGCAACCGCTCGGCAAGTTCAAGATCAACCGCATCAAGGACAGCGGCAACGGGCGCGTCATTATCGGCCGTTTGCGCCGCAGCGCGCGCGGGCAAAATACCGCGAATGACGATACATCAGATAGTGACGACTAGGGGCTTGCAAGCTGCGTCGCGGGCGGATAAATAACGCGCCACGGGTGATTAGCTCAGTGGTAGAGCGCTTCGTTCACATCGAAGATGTCAGGAGTTCAAATCTCTTATCACCCACCATTATTCCGATATACGCTGCGAAGGTCTCCGAATTTGGGAGCCTTTTTCATTTGCACGGTGGGCCTGCGCGGCGGTTGCCAATAATTTCAGCAGTGACGCAATTTTGAGCGCAGGCATGGCACGGCAAGGCCGACGCCGCCTTGAACCTCGCTGTGCGATTTGAAATCAAGGGGATAGGAAAGACGAGGATCATATCTATGGGCACGAAGGCAGAGCAGGCATCGGGCTTTGGCGCGCGGCTTGGGCAGCTGATCGGGCAGATTTACCCGCATCTGGACCGCGATATCCTCGCCTCGCAGGTGGTCGAGGCCTTTTGGCCCGAAGAACGCCACCGCCGCAAACGCCGCCGTGCCGCCGGAAACCAGCAATGGTCCGAGGCCGATGCGATGGTCATCACCTATGGCAATACCATCGTGGACGGCGCGCATAAGCCTTTGGATTTGCTGCGCGACTTCTTGCACGAGCATCTGGCGGGGGTGGTCAACGGCGTGCATATCTTGCCGTTTTTTCCCTATACCTCCGACGATGGATTTGCAGTGACGGATTATCGCGCCGTGAATCCCGTTCTGGGCGATTGGCAGGACATCGCGCGCATCGGGTCGGAGTTTTTGCTGATGTCCGATCTGGTGCTCAATCACGTGTCCTCGCAATCGGTCTGGTTCAACGCCTATTTGCAAGGCCATGCGCCCTATGACCGGTTTTTCTTTGAAGCCAGTCCCGACGACGACCTCAGCCAAGTGGTGCGCCCCCGCACGCAGGCCTTGCTGCGCGAGGTCGAAACCGCCGATGGACCGCGCCATGTCTGGTGCACCTTCAGCCATGATCAGGTCGATCTGGATTTCTCCAACCCTGAGGTTTTGCTCGAGTTTTTGCGGGTGATGCGGCTGCATATCGACCAAGGGGTGCGCATCATCCGGCTCGATGCGGTGGCGTTTTTGTGGAAAGAGGTGGGCACCAATTGCATCCACCTGCCGCAGACCCATGCCATCGTGAAGCTGATGCGGCTTTTGGCCGATTACGCCACCGAACCGGTGATCCTGCTCACCGAAACCAATGTGCCCAACGCCGAGAACCTGTCCTATTTCGGGCGCGGCGAAGAGGCCCATGCGGTCTATAATTTCACCCTGCCGCCCTTGGTCTTGCATGCGATGCTCTCGGGATCGGCGGGGCATTTACTGCGCTGGCAAGGCGCTATGCCGCCTGCGCAAATGGGATGTGCCTATCTCAATTTCACCGCCTCGCATGACGGCATCGGGATGCGCCCCGCCGAGGGAAAACTCACCCCCGACGAGACCGCGCAAGTGATTGGTGCGGTGCAAGACTTCGGCGGGCGCGTCTCGATGCGGGCGCTGCCCGATGGTGGCCAGTCGGCCTATGAGCTCAATATCACATGGTATGAGGCGATGAAGGGGACGTTTGCGGGCGAGGATGCGCATCAGTTCGCGCGTTTCATCGCCAGTCAGACCTTGGTCATGGCGCTCGAAGGGATTCCGGCCTTTTATATCCATGCGCTGTTGGGCACGCCCAATGACGTCGAGGGGGTGGAAAAATCGGGCCATAACCGCGCGATCAACCGCGCGCGGCTCGATTATCCGGCGCTACAGGCAGAGCTTGCCGACCCGAAAAGCCGCACGGCGCGGGTCTTGTCGGAAATGCGTCGCCGGATCGGTATTCGCGGTGCGCAGGCGGCATTTCACCCCAATGCCACGCAGTTCACCTTGCAACTCGATGACCGGATTTTCGGCCTCTGGCGGCAAAGCATCGACCGGCGGCAATCGGTTTTCGCCCTGCATAACGTCAGCGCCCAAAGCCTGCAGCTGCGCCCCGAACAGATCAACATGATCGAAGGCGAGGTCTGGACCGATCTTTTGACCGGCGATGTGATCGATCCTGCGGGCGGCGCGATTGCATTTGCGCCCTATCAATGCCGCTGGATCAGCAACCGAAGCTAGGCTAGGCTGACCTTAGGGTAATCACGAGTAACCATCGGGGTATCACCATGGGCCAAAGCTTTCGTCTCGCCGTTTTCATCGCCATCACCGCCGCCAGCGCCGCGCAGGCGGACATAAGGCCGCTGTCGGGCACATGGCAGGGGGCCTCGCAATTGACCGGCCAAAGCGGATGCCCGCCCGATATGACCTCTGCGGCCCCTACATCGGGCGGTTACGCGCCGCGCTACATTGCCTTTCCCGATGTCTTTGACGGCGCCGCCATAGCGGGTGATTTTACATGGGTGCGCGTGGCCGAAAACCATTGGCGCGCGCAAGACACCCAAAGCCGCAGCACGCCGCTCGGGGCGCTGCGGATCAGCTTTGTGCATGATCTCTATGTCGAGAGCGAAACCAATATGCGTCAGCTGTCCTCGCTCACGGCGCGGTTTCCCGCCGCGATGGCGCAGATGCTCGGCGGGGCGAGCCAATGCACCATGACCTCAAGGGTCGATCACGCCCGCATCGGGGACTAGCGGTCAGCTGTATTCGGCAATATCGGCGTCGACCGCATCAATAATATCGCGCATCAAGGATTGATCGGCGGCATGGACGCGGTTCCACGTGGGGATGAAGGGCGTGTCGGAGGGAAACTCCAAAAACACATGCCCCGCCTCGATGATATTATTGGCGAAAAGCTCGATGGTCTTTTCTTCGCTGTGGCGATCAACGCTCAGCCCGTTCATCTTGGCGTCATTGTAGTAGCAATCCAGAAGATCGAGCGCCGAGCGGTAATAGGTTGCCTTGAGCGTGCGGAAAATCTCTTCGGTAAAGACGGTGCCGTCGGCGGCCAGCTTGCGGTAGACGGCTTTGCAAATGTCGATCGACATCCGCGACAGCCCTTTGGAGGCATCCTCGGGCGATAGCACCTGATGTTTGTGGTCATAGGCGTCGGAAATCTCGACCTGACACACCGCTTTGGGGGCCAGATTGCGCCATGCTTCGGAGAGGACCCCGATTTCCAATCCCCAATCCGACGGGATGCGCAGATCGGGCAAAATTCCCGTGCGCATGGCAAATTCGCCCGACAGCGGATAGCGAAAGCTGCGCAGGAAATCGATGTAATCGCGGTCCCCGATCACCCGTTTGAGCGCAATCAGCAGCGGCGAGACCAACAGGCGGCTGACCCGTCCGTTGATCTTGCCCTCGCCAATGCGCGGGTAATAGCCTTTGGCGACCTGATAGGGAAAAGTCGGATTGACCACCGGATAGACCAGACGGGCCAGCATGTCGCGATCATAGGTCAGGATATCGCAATCATGGATCGCGGCCACGGCGCTGTCTTGGCGCGCCATCAAATAGCCCAGCGAGGTCCAGACGTTTTTGCCCTTGCCCGGCTCTTTAGGCGCAAGGCCCAATTCGGCCAGACGCGCATCAATCGCCTGCATCCGCGGGCTGTCGTTCCAGATCACCACATGCTCTTGCGGCAGCACCGAGAAAAACTGCCGCGCATGGCGGTATTGCGCCTCATCGGCGCGGTCGAGGCCAATGATAATGCGGTGCAGATAGGGCACCTGCGCCAGTTCCTTAAGGATGTTGGGCAGTGCCTCGCCTTCAAGCTCGGAAAACAGCGAGGGCAGGATCAAAGAGATTTTCCGTGTGGCGGCAAAGGTTTGCAACTCATGTGTGATTTGCTCTGCGCTGCGGGTGCGCAGGTTGTGCAAGGTTGCGATATTACCGTTTTGATGAAAATCAGCCACGCGGGTCGGCTCCTTTTTATGGGGTATTACTGCTCTGTGCTTGGCTTGAGGTTAGCCCTAACATCACCTCGTTCCAACCGGCGGGACCGGCTTTTTGACTGTATATCGTGCGGCGCGCCTCATTTTTAGGCAGGTCGGGAAGGGGCGCGCCATGGGGGTTGGCGATCACCACTGCAATATCGGCAGCGGCGAGCATTTCGCTGTCATTGGGCGCATCGCCAAGCGCAATCGTCTCGTGCGCACCATATTGTGCCGTGATCTCTTCCATACGGTCGGCCTTGGTCGCGCCAAAGCTCAGCGTCAGATACCGCCCGCCCATACGCGCCCGAATGCCCGCCTGCGCCAGCGCTGCAATGAAGGCCTCTTGCGAGGTGCCCTGCGCTTGCGCGATCTGCGCGTCCCAAACCCCCGGTTCGGAAAAGCCCCGCCCCTTGGCAAGTTCGGCCGAGGCGAGCGGCAAGCCGGTCAGTTTGGCGACCTGTGCGGCGTCCAGATCGCCAAAGCCGCAAAACGGTGCGCGCAAGGGCGCGGGCAGGGCGTCCAGAGCGGCGCGCAGCTTGGCATAATCCCCCCCCGTCGCGGTGCCCGTCTCGCCCGCGGGCAGAATTCCCGCACCGTTCTCGACAATTGCGGGGCAATGCGAAAACCCCATGGCTGCGCGCAGCGGCGCGATCTCTGCGGCGGTTTTCGACGAGGCCAGAACCAGAGGAATCCCGAGCTCTTTGAGCACGCTGAGCGCGGGCAGGGCGGGCGCGAAATCATAGGTCTCGTGATCCAGTAGCGTGCCGTCGAGATCGGAGAATACGACTTTACCGAAATTTGCCATCTTGCCTCTTGCATCCCCGATATCTTTTGCGCTAAACGCCCCCTCACGGGTGATTAGCTCAGTTGGTAGAGCGCTTCGTTTACACCGAAGATGTCGGGAGTTCGAGCCTCTCATCACCCACCATTTCCCACCGTGACATGATCTGACAAGACAACGCCGCATCGGCCTGTCCGGTTCCCCGAACGCGATCTATGAGGCGCGCCCCGCGCGCATTTGCTCGCTCATCCGCCGCGCTTCGGACAGCAGCGCGGCGATCACCGGCGTATGCGGCGCGCGCTGCACCGCGATCAATCCCACGCAGGGCGCGGCGGGCGGATCGGCGATCTCGCGGATCACGATTTCGGGGCGGCCAGCGGCAAGGAACTGCGCCAGTTGCACCGGCAGGATGGTCGCCAAATCCCCCGCCATGACCTGCGCCATCAAGGCCACGGTTGAATTGCTTTCCAATGCGGGCAGCGGGGCGAGGCCCTGCGCGGCAAAGCTGCGAGTCAATATCTTGCGGTTTTGCATATCGGGCGGGAGCAGGCACAACCGGCTGAGCGCGATGTCTTCCCATGTGGGCGGCGCGGGGTTTTGTGCCAAGGCGCTGCCGCGCGCGCAAACAAGGCGGTAATGCTCGTCATAGAGCGGCAAGGCCGTCATCCGCCCCAGCGCCGCACCGTCCATATAGGTGACGCCCGCGTCGATTTGCAAATCCGCCATGCCGCTCAATATCTCGTCGGATGTCTGCGACAGAAGGCTTAGCCGCACATCGGGGTGGCGTGCCCGAAACCGCGCCGCCAGATCCGCCGCCACGCTCAATGCCGTGGGGATCACCGCAAGGCGCAAATCGCCCGAAAGCCCCGCCCCCGCGCCGCGGCCCGACGCCCGCATCTCGGCGCGCATCTGATGCGCATCGCCGACGATCTTGCGGGCCCAAACCAGCACCCTTTGCCCTTCCGGCGTCAACCCGCCATAGCGCGCGCCGCGAATGACCAGCGTCACGCCCAATTGCGCCTCAAGCTGTTTGATCGCCGCCGAAAGGCTGGGCTGCGCCACGCCGCAGGCGGCTGCGGCTTTGCCAAAATGGCCCTCGCGGGCCAGCGCAATGAACATCTCGAGTTTGTCAATCATGGGGGCAGTGTGCCCAATGGCGCGGCGAGTTGGAAGCGCTATTGCGCCGCGATACCCTCGCGCGCAAGTGGCTTTGCAGTTTCGGGCTAACCCGATGGATTGAAATGCAAAAGCGCGCCGCAGATGCGACGCGCTTTGCGTGGTTCTATGTGCTGCGGCCTAACCGATGATCGCGTTGAGCGTTGCCGACGGGCGCATCACCTTTGCGGTTTTGCCCGCATCCCCGTGGTAATAGCCGCCAAGGTCCACGGCATTGCCTTCTGCGCCTTGAAGCTCCGCAAGGATTTTGGACTCGCCTGCGGCCAGTTGCTCCGCGATGGGGCCGAAATGCGCCGCCAATGCCGCATCCTCGCCCTGCGCGGCAAGGCTTTCGGCCCAGTAACGCGCGAACCAGTAATGCGAGGTGCGGTTGTCATTCTGCCCGACTTTGCGCTCGGGGCTGTTGCCGTTCATCAAAACCTTTTGCGTGGCCTCTTCGATCGCGGCGCCAAAGACGGCGGCGGCTTTCTTGCCCTTGGCTTGGGCGAGGAAGTTGAAGCTTTCGCCCAGCGCGCAGAATTCGCCAAGGCTGTCCCAGCGCAGGTGGTTTTGCTCCATCAGCTGTTGCACATGTTTGGGGGCCGAGCCGCCCGCACCCGTTTCGAACAAGCCGCCGCCATTCATCAATTTGACGATGGAGAGCATTTTCGCCGACGTGCCCAGCTCCAAGATCGGGAAAAGATCGGTCAGATAGTCACGCAGAACGTTGCCCGTGATGGTCACGCAATCCTCGCCCTTGGCCATCACCTCGAGGGTGAAGCGCGTGGCCTCGCGCGGGGCCATGATCGGAATGTCGATACCGGCCTCTTTGAGGGCGGGCGCCACATATTTGATCATCTGCGCGTCATGGGCACGGCTTGCGTCCAGCCAGAACGCCGCCTTGCCGGTGGCTTTGGTGCGCTCGATGCCCAGTTTGATCCAATCGAGGATCGGTGCCTTTTTCGCCGTGGCCGAGCGCCAGATATCGCCCGCCTCGACCTCATGTGAATGCAAAACCTCGCCCGAAGCCAGAACCACGCGGATCGTGCCCTTTGCAGGGGCTTCGAATGTCGTCGGGTGCGAGCCGTATTCCTCGGCTTTTTGCGCCATCAGGCCGACGTTGGAGACCGCGCCGCATGTGGTCACGTCCAGTTTACCGTTCTCTTTGAAGTAGTTGATCGTCTCGTCATAGACGCCCGCATAGCAATTGTCGGGGATGCAGCATTTGGTATCGGCGGCCTTGCCATCCGGACCCCAGCCGATGCCGCCCGCGCGGATCACGGCGGGCATCGAGGCATCGATGATCACATCCGAAGAGACGTGCAAATTGGTGATGCCATTGTCAGAATTGACCATATAGAGCGGCGGTTTTCCGGCCAGAGCAGCGGCCAGATCGGCCTTCATCTCGGCATTGTCTGCGATGCGGGCATCCAGATCGCCAATCCCCGAATTGGGGTTCCAACCGAGCGCCTCAACCGCAGCGCCATGTTTGGCGAGGAAGTCTTCGAGGTAGACCGAGACGAAATGCCCGAAGATGATCGGGTCCGACACTTTCATCATCGTGGCTTTGAGGTGCACGGAAAACAGCACGCCCGGCTGCATCGAGGCGATTTCGGCCTTGATGAAATCGCGCAAGGCGGCGGCGGACATAAAGGTCGCATCAACCACTTCACCCTCGGCATAGGACAGCCCGTCCTTGAGCACGCTTTCGGTGCCATCCGCAGCGGTAAAGGTGATCTTTGCGCCGCCCGCTTGCGCGGCGGTGATGGTGGCGGAGGTCTCGTTGGCATAAAAGTCATTGCCGCTCATCGAGGCGACATGGGTTTTGCTCTCGGCAGACCAATCGCCCATCGAATGCGGGTTGGCCTTTGCATATTCCTTGACCGCCTTGGCGGCGCGGCGGTCGGAGTTGCCTTCGCGCAAAACGGGGTTCACGGCCGAGCCTTTGATCGCGTCATAACGCTTGCGCACGTCTTTTTCCGCGTCGGTTTGCGGGTCTTCGGGATAATCGGGCAAGGCGTAGCCTTGGCCTTGAAGCTCTTTGATCGCGGCGACAAGCTGCGGCACCGAGGCCGAGATGTTGGGCAGTTTGATCACATTGGCTTCGGGCGTTTTGACCAATTGGCCCAGCTCGGCCAGATCGTCCGAGACGCGCTGCGCTTCGGTCAGGACATCGGGGAAGGCCGACAGGATGCGCGCCGCGACCGAGATATTGCGGGTTTCGACATTGATATCCGCCGCGCCCGCAAAGGAGCGAATGATCGGCAAGAGCGAGGCGCTCGCCAGTTCGGGGGCTTCGTCAACGATTGTATAAATGATGTCGGGGGTTTCGGTCTTTGCCATCTGTCTCAATCTCCGCAGTTTGAGGGGGAGGCGCTTGGCACCGGCAGGGCGACAAACATCCTCGCGCGGGAGGTCGAAAGCGGGGAATCCGCCCCAACGCCGCGCCATTGGCCTCCGATTAAATGGGGCGCGGGCGATAGTCAATGTGTGCCGTTGTATACAATGGATTTTTCCGCAGATAATTCCGCGTATTTTTATCGGAGGCTGCGCGGCAGCCCGCAAGGTAGGGCGATTGATCCATCGCAACCGTCGGGAGCCTTGCCAGTTTGACACGTATCAATGTGCTGTGCGTCAGAATGGTTAATAATTGACCAGAGGTCATCACTGCTGCACAGTCACGGCATTCAAGATGAGTTATTCGAACGACAACCCTATTTAATGGAGACTTGAAATGCGTTTTGCACGTCACACAATTCCGGCCGCCGCCTTGGTGGCCGCTCTTACCGCAGCCCCTGTATCAGCCGACCCCGCGATCGGGTTTGGCGTCAGCTTTGCCTTTGGCGGCGGCGGTCCCGAAGCGGGCATCGGCTTGCGGGTATTTTCCGATGACCGGCGCGACGAGACCGTGGCCTCGATCGGAGTGGACTATATGTTCAAATCCAAACGCGTGCGCCCGACCCTTGGCGCGGCCCGCTTGGGCGACAATCTCTATATCGGGTTGGATGTCGGCTATGATTTCTCTGCCGGCACGGTCGATTTCGGCATAAGCGGCGGCGCCGTGAATACCAAAAATCCAGCCGCAGCAGCTGCGCCCCTTGGCGGAGGCGGCGGGGCGTAGACCCCATAGCTGTAGGCTGGTTTTGGTGCCCGCAGCGGATCACCGCACACACCACAAAGGCCGCGCGCAGATCTGCGGGCGGCCTGTATTTACATAAAATACAAAGATGAAATGCCGCGCCAACAGCCGGGAACAGCATTGGCCAATGTAGCATAAATACCCGAGGGAATTTTGGCTCCGGCGGTAGGGATCGAACCTACGACCAATTGATTAACAGTCAACTGCTCTACCGCTGAGCTACGCCGGAACACGAGGGGTGATATAGCGACAGTGTTTTGCGCCGTCCAGTGGGTTTTTCAGATTATCTGTCGTTTTTGCAAATTTCGCTCTAGAGGCATTTGAAACGCGCTTCTGCGGTCAATGGGCCAACGGGGGAGACGATTGATTTTCCCGTAAGATCAATGAGATGCGACAGGACATTGCGTGCGGCGGCGCCAAGCAGGGCAGGCGGCGTGTCGGTGTAGATCACACGAGCCAGTTCGCTTGCCGTGGCGGGAGCGGCCTTGACGGCGGTCAAAATTTCGCTCTCTCGGCCCATGCGGTGCGCCACGAGCCACTCAAGGCGCGCCTGCGGGTTGGTGACCGGCGCGCCGTGGCCAGGGTAGTAGATGCGCGCGGGCACCTGTGCCAAGGCGGCGCAGGAGGCCATGAATTGCGTCAGATCGCCATCGGGCGGCGAGACCAAGGAACTGGCCCAGCCCATGACATGATCGCCGGTAAAGACCGCATCTTTCCAAATGAACGAGATGTGATTGCCAAAATGCCCAGGCGTCGGCAGGACGGTGACCTGCCAGCCTAGCGCCTTGATCACATCGCCCGCGCCGACGCAGATATCGGGTACGAAATCGGCGTCCACGCCTTCGCCCCCGCGAATCTCGCCCGCCGCGGCCAGTGTTTGCATCACATCGCTGCGTCCGGCGCGCGCATCGCCAAGGGCGTAGACCGGCGCGCCGGTCTCTGCCGCCAAGGCGCGCGACAGCGGCGAATGGTCCAAATGCGCATGGGTGACAAGAATATGGGTGATCTTCTGGCCTTTTCCCAGCGCGCCCAGAATCGCCGCCATCTGCCGGTCCCCGACCGTGCCATCAGGGCCGGGGTCGATGACGGCGATCTCGCGCTCGCCCAACAGATAGGTGTTGGTGCCGCGATAGGTCATTGGCGAAGGGTTGGGCGCGGTGATCCGGCGCAGGCCGCTCTCCAGCGCGACCGGCACGGCGACGGGCGGGTCAAAATCATCAGGTGGCAGCATCGAGAGTGTCCTTTTGTGATCCGGCGCTCGGCGCGCGGCGCCTTGGGGCTTTCGCTCCTGCGCGCGCAGCGCTAGGTTTAACCATGTCTTTTCTTTGGCTCAAACGCTATATGCCGCGCAGCCTTTACGGGCGCGCGCTTTTGATCTTGGTCTTGCCGGTTGTGACTTTGCAACTGGTGGTTACGGTATTGTTTTTGCAGCGCCATTTCGAGGGCGTGACCGAAGAGATGACCCGCAATATCGCCCGCGAGGTGCAATTGCTGCTCGATGCGGCGCAGACGCCCGCAGAGCAAGGCGCTCTGGCGCTGGCTTTGGATATCGACTTGCAACGCGTCGAGGCGATGCCGCGGGCGGATTTGCGGCGCTGGTTCGACCTGTCCGGTTTGGTGGTGATCCGCGAGATTTCGGCGCTGCTGCCGCAGGTTTCGGTGGTGGAACTGCCCGATGATTACAATGTGCGGCTTTATGTCGAAGGGCCGCAGGGGCCATTGGAAATCGGTTTTGACCGCCGCCGCGTTGCCACGCGAAACCCGCACCAACTGTTTGTAAATATGTTGTTTTTCGGCGGCTTGATGACTTTGATCGCCTTTGTCTATTTGCGCAATCAATTGCGGCCCATCACGCGGCTGGCGCGCGCGGCAGAGGCCTTCGGGCGCGGGCGGCATGTGCCCTATCGCCCTGCGGGGGCCAATGAGGTGCGCGCGGCGGGGCATGCTTTTGTCGATATGCGCGCGCGGATCGAGCGCCATCTGGAGCAGCGCACCTTGATGCTCAGCGGGGTGAGCCATGATCTGCGCACGCCGCTGACGCGGCTCAGGCTTGGTCTGTCCTTGATTGATGACGCCGATGCAGAGGCAATGGTGCGCGATGTCGATGACATGCAGCGGCTTTTGGATGAGTTTTTGTCCTTTGCACGCGGCGCCAGCGAGGGCGAGCCGGAGAAGACCGATCCTATCGCTTTGGTGCGCCAGATCATCGAGGATGCCGCCCGCGCGGGGCAAAACGTGACGCTGATCGCGGCGCAGGGGGAAGGGGAGCTGCGGCTGCGCCCGATGGCGATCCGCCGTGCGGTCGAGAACCTGATCGGAAACGGGGTGCACTATGGCACGCGGGTGGAGGTTTCGGTCTCGCTGACCGAGAAAAGCCTACGTATCCGCGTCGAGGATGACGGGCCGGGCATCCCCGAGACGCAGCGCGAAGAGGCGCTCAAACCCTTTGCGCGGCTTGAACCCGCTCGCAATCAAAACCGCAGCACGGGGGTCGGGCTTGGCCTGTCGATCGCCAATGATACGGCGCGCGCCCATGGCGGGATTTTGCGTTTGGGCGAGAGCGAGCGTCTGGGCGGGCTGCGCGCCGATATTGTGATCGCGCGGTAGGGCGGCGATGCGTTTGGCCTGCGCGCGCGGTGCGAATGCGGGAGCCTCCGGCGGGGATATTTATGGAAACTGGAAACGGGCGGATTCGGATATCCGTTGTTGGGCGGTGATGGTGCGATCGTGGCACCCTCAATGTAACCCATTGAAAATATATGTGTTACTTTTGCGATGTCGTGTGACACCGTTTCGTGGAAATTAACCGATTTTTTGGCGGGGATTTGGTAGGCCCGGCAGGACTTGAACCCGCAACCAAAGCGTTATGAGCGCTCTGCTCTAACCAATTGAGCTACAGGCCCGCCAAGAGCGTGATTATGCGGCGCGCGGCGGCGGGTCAAGGGGCGCGGAGCCTGATTTGCGCAGCAGGCGTGGACAGCGGCGGCGCATTGCGCTATCGCGGGCGCGATATCGGCAAAGGGGGCTCTCATGAGCAGCGACAACAGCGCATCGACGGCAGGCAAGAACGGCATCACTTATGCGGATGCAGGTGTGGATATTGATGCGGGCAATGCTTTGGTGGACCGGATCAAACCGGCGGCCAAACGCACCAACCGTTCGGGCGTGATGTCCGGCCTTGGCGGTTTTGGCGCTTTGTTCGATCTCAAGGGCGCGGGCTATAGCGATCCGATCCTTGTCGGGGCAACCGACGGCGTCGGCACCAAGCTGCGCATCGCAATCGATACGGGCGAGGTGGACGGTGTCGGCATCGATCTGGTTGCCATGTGCGTCAATGATCTGGTGTGTCAGGGCGCGGAGCCTTTGTTTTTCCTCGACTATTTTGCCACAGGCAAGCTCGAGACCGAGAAAGCCGCGCGGATCATCGAGGGGATTGCAGAGGGCTGTGTGCGCTCGGGCTGCGCCTTGATCGGCGGCGAGACCGCAGAAATGCCGGGCATGTATCCGGCGGGTGATTTCGATCTGGCCGGTTTTGCCGTGGGCGCGATGGAGCGCGGCAGCGATCTGCCCGCCGGTGTGGCCAAGGGCGATGTGCTTCTCGGGTTGGCCTCCGACGGCATCCATTCCAACGGTTACAGCCTTGTGCGCAAGCTGGTCGAGGTCTCTGGCCTTGGTTGGGGCGATGATTGCCCGTGGGGCGAGGGCACGTTGGGCGCGGCTTTGCTGACGCCGACGCGGCTCTATGTGAAGCAATCCTTGGCCGCGGTGCGGGCAGGGGGCGTGCATGCATTGGCCCATATCACCGGTGGCGGATTGACCGAAAATCTGCCGCGGGTTTTGCCCGAGGGCCTTGGCGCCGATATCGACCTCGGCGCATGGGATTTACCGCCTGTGTTCAAATGGCTCGTCGCGACTGGCGGTATGGCCGAGGCCGAGATGCTGAAAACCTTCAACTGCGGCGTCGGTATGATCCTGTCGGTTGCGGCCGACGAGGCTGACGCCTTGAGTGCCCTGCTGCAAGGCGGAGGCGAGACGGTTTACCGCCTTGGCACCGTCACCGAGGGCGCGGGCGTGCGCTACGAAGGATCGCTCCTTTGAGCAAACGGGTTGCGATCCTGATTTCGGGGGGCGGCTCGAATATGGTCAAACTGGCCGAGAGTATGGTGGGCGACCATCCTGCGCGGGCGGTTCTGGTGGCCTCGAATGATCCGATGGCGGGCGGGCTGGCGCGCGCGGCCCAGATGGGCATTGCCACGGCGGCGGTGGATCACCGCGCCTTCAAAGGCGACCGCCCTGCCTTTGAGGCGGCTTTGCTGGAGAAAATCGAGGCGGCGGCGCCGGACATTATCTGCCTTGCCGGATTTATGCGGGTGCTGACCGAAGGCTTCGTGCGCCGTTTTGAAGGGCGGATGATCAATATCCACCCCTCGCTTTTGCCGCTCTACAAGGGGTTGCATACCCATCAACGCGCTTTGGACGCGGGCGATACGCAGGCCGGATGCACCGTGCATGAGGTCACGGCGGCGCTTGATGATGGGCCGATCTTGGGCCAAGCGCGGGTGCCGGTCATGGCGGGCGATACCGCCGAAAGCTTGGCCGCGCGGGTCTTGGTGCAAGAGCATGCGCTCTATCCTGCGGTCTTGCGCCGCTTTGCCAGCGGCGATCGTGCGCCGCTTTATTTGACCTGACGGGCGCGGGGTGCGGGCAGGGGCGGCAGGCCACTTTCCAAACCCGTTCATCTGGTCTATACCTTTTGCCTAGGGCGTGGGCACAACCATAACAAGACGAGCAAAGATCGACCCCTGATGCGAACACTCACAACAACCGAAGATTTGGCCGCCTATTGCGCCGAAGCGCGCGGCCATGATTACGTGACCGTCGATACCGAATTCCTGCGCGAGCGGACCTATTATTCCAAACTCTGCCTGATCCAATTGGCCATGCCAGGGCCGGATGACAGCAATGCGGTTCTCGTCGATCCGCTGGTCGAGGGCATCTCTTTGGAGCCGCTCTACGAGCTGTTTCGCGACACCTCGGTGGTCAAGGTTTTCCACGCGGCGCGTCAGGATCTCGAAATTTTCTATGTCGATGCGGGGGTGATCCCCGATCCATTGTTCGACACGCAGGTCGCGGCCATGGTCTGCGGCTTTGGCGAACAGGCCGGGTATGAGACGCTTGTGCGCAAGATCGCCAAGCAACCCGTTGATAAGACATCACGTTTCACCGATTGGTCGCGCCGCCCCCTGACCGAGGCACAGCAAAAATACGCGCTGGCGGATGTCACGCATCTGCGGCTGATTTACGAGCATCTCGCCGCCGAACTGGAGCGCACGGGGCGCGCCAAATGGGTGCGCGAGGAATTGACCGTTCTGACCTCGCCCGCAACCTATGTGGTCAAACCCGAGGAAGCGTGGAAACGGGTCAAGACCCGCACCACATCGGGCAAGTTTTTGGCCATTGTGCGCGAATTGGCACGGTTCCGCGAAGAATATGCGCAATCGCGCAACGTGCCGCGCAACCGTGTCTATAAAGACGATGCCTTGGTCGAGCTGGCCTCGACCAAACCGCAAAATCCCCAAGATCTGGGCCGCTCGCGGCTCTTGCTGCGAGAAGCGCGGCGCGGAGAGATTGCCGACGGGATTTTGGCTGCGGTCAAGGCGGGGATCAATTGCCCGCCCGATAAGATGCCCAAAGTCAGCAATGACCGCGACAAGCTACAGGTCAATCCCGCCTTGGCCGATTTGCTGCGCGTGTTGATCAAAGCCAAGACCGAAAGCTCCGGCGTTGCGCCAAAGCTGATCGCGCCTGCCTCCGATCTGGATGCGATTGCGGCGGGGATGCGCGATGTTCCGGCGCTGACCGGATGGCGGCTTGAGGTCTTTGGCAATGATGCCTTGCGGCTTTGCGAGGGTAAAATCGCCCTCTCGGCCAAGGGCAGTTCGGTGCGGATCGTCGATCTCGACTGACCTGAGCTTTGTCGTGCAAGCTGTTGATATATAAAAGAACGGCGCCCCGATGTAGAGGCGCCGTTTTTCGTGTTGCGACGGGTTTTTCTTGCCGCGCGTATGGCCCTAGCGGCGCACGCTCAATGCGTTGCTGGTGCCCGCCACGCGCACGGTTTTGATGTCGCGCAAATCCTGATCGGTCAAAAACAGCGCTGCGGTGATTTTGCGGCTGCGATCGGGCCCATAAGCGGCGCGGTCGAGATGGGCGGCTTTGAGCGTATAGACCAAGGTGCCTTCATCGGACGGCTCGGCAATCAGCCGCACGTCAAAGGCGCGCTGGGTTTGCGCGACGGCCTCCACCCGCAAAATTCGCCCGCCGGGGGCCTCTTCGAGGCGCAGCGCGGTGATTTTCTCGACCGAAGTGCCTAAATAGACTGTCTCTTTGGATTTCAACTTCGCCGCTTGGCGTTCGGGGATCAGCGGGTTTTTCTCGCCAACCTCGGTCGAAACGGCCTCTGGCGCGCGGTTTTTACCAAACCAGTTGACCGGATTATACCGCGATGTGCCGACGGACCCGCCGCCACAGCCCGCAAGCAGCAGCGATGAAATGGAAAGGGCGATAATGGATGTGCGCATGTCCCTGCCTCTTGGTCTTTTTATCGCAGTTACCCTATTGCAGCGCGCTTGAAAAGCAACAAGGCAGTTTTCGCCGCGCGGCTTTTGGGGGGGCTGGACCTTTGGGGGCGCGGCGCTTACCTGTGCGCTATTGGCAATCTGGCAAAGGGCATAGGGCTATGGCGAGCGCGGCATTCGAAGACATCGTGGCGGATTTCGAGTTTTTGGAAGATTGGGAGGACCGCTATCGTTATGTCATCGACGCGGGCAAGGCGATGGAGCCACTGGACGCGGCGCTTTGCGTGCCTGCGACCAAGGTGGACGGTTGCGCCTCGCAGGTCTGGTTGCATCCGGTCATCGAGGGCGGCGTGTTTCACTTCGACGGGGCCAGCGATGCGATGATTGTCTCGGGGCTGATCGCGCTGCTGCGCGCTCTCTATAACGGGCTGTCGGTGCAAGAGGTGACGGCGGTCAACGCGGCCGAGGAACTGGCGCGCTTGGGGCTCAATGATCACCTCTCGGCGCAGCGCTCGAACGGGTTGCGCGCGATGATCGAGCGCATTCACCAAGTGGCGGCAGAGGCGGCCTAACCCTTCGCCACACGCGCCAGATCGACCGCCAGATCGCCATAACCGGTCAAGCGGCGCTCATAGGCGAGGCCCATGCGGCGCGCGCAGTCCTGCGCTTGGATGTCGAGCGCCGGATCATCGACCTGCGCCAGATATACAAGCCGTTCGTAATGGCCAAAATAGGTGCCAAGCAGCTCCGGATGCCGGTCCAACCCTAAGGGACGCCAGACAAAGGCGTCAAACTGGCGCACCAGAAAATCGGTAAGATAGAAGGCGGTCATATCGGCGTCGCCCTTGGCGGCAAAGGCCTCGACCCCCTCGAAAAACGCGTAGCAATGTGGCCCGCGCATCATCTGCGCGCCCGTCTCGCGGCACAGCGCCTCAAGCGCGCCGCCGGTGCCGCAATCGGCATAGACGACAAAGACCTGATCAAACTGCGCGCCGCGCGCCTCGATGATGGCCCGCGCCGCAGGGGCGATTTTTTCGGGGCTGTTGTGCAAAATCGCGGGCAGGCAGGCGATCTCCAGATGGTCCCAGCCGTTCACCGCCCGCAGATCGACGATCTCGCGCGCCAAAGCCCCGCAGGCGACCAAAAGCACACGGGCCCCGCTTGCGCGCAGCAAGGCGCCAGCCTCGGTCAAAGTGGCGTCATCAGGCAAAATATCGGGGGCGGCAGGGCGGGTCATGATCCGGTCTTTATGGGATGAGAGGTTTCGGGCGGTCAAATGCAAAAGGCCCGCACATGAGGCGGGCCTTGTCGGTGTTCAAACGCGGCGCAGCCCCTAGGCCGAGGTCTGATTGTGCTTGCGCGAGATGAACTCCTTGGCCGTTTCCACCGCAACGGCGGCATCGCGGCAATAGGCATCGGCACCGATGGCCTTGCCGAATTCCTCGTTCAAAGGCGCGCCGCCGACCAGAACGATGTAATCATCGCGGATGCCTTGCTCGACCATCGTGTCGATCACGATCTTCATATAGGGCATGGTCGTGGTCAGCAGGGCGGACATGCCGATGATATCGGCGCCTTCGGATTTGGCGGTGTCGATGTAGTTTTCAACCGGATTGTTGATGCCCAGATCGACCACCTCGAATCCCGCGCCTTCCATCATCATCGCCACAAGGTTCTTGCCGATGTCGTGGATGTCGCCTTTGACCGTGCCGATCACCATCTTGCCCACACGCGGCGCGCCGGTTTCGATCAGCAACGGCTTGAGGATCGCCATCCCGCCCTTCATCGCATTGGCGGCCAGCAAAACCTCGGGCACGAACAAGATCCCGTCGCGGAAATCATTGCCGACGATGGTCATGCCGCCGACAAGCGATTTGGTCAGAATGTCGTAAGGGGTCCATTTGCGTTCGAGCAAAATGGTCACGCCTTCTTCGATCTCTTCCTTCATCCCGTCGTAGAGGTCGTCAAACATCTGCTGGACAAGCTCGTCGTCGTCCAGATCAGCGAGGATAATGTCGTCTTGGTCGTCAGACATGCGGGTCTTTCCTTGGCTGGGCACCTTGCGGCGCATGCGGGTCGTTGTGCCAGAATGTGCGTCGCGCGGCGTCGAAGCTGCGCAGATTGCGACATAGGCGAAGGCTTGACCGACTTATAGAGGCAAAATCGCTGCTGTGGTGTGAATATTTCTCATAGAGATATTGGGGTTATTGCATTTGTTCTCTTTGTGTTCCAAAATTGCGCCATGATGACACCCGATGATCCCTTCGGCTTGCCGCCAGTTGCCCCCGAGTTGCCAGCGCAAACCCGCCCTGCACCAGGGCGTGCGGCGCAAAGCAACCCTGTCGGGCGCTATGAAGCCGCGGCGCGGGCGGCCGAGCATGACGGATGGGACATAGGCGAGGATTTGCCGCCTCTGCGCACCGAGGTCAGCCAAGAGCGCCCGCGCAGTCTGATCACCTATAACCGCTCGCCCGATTTGCCATTCGACCGCTCGATCAACCCGTATCGCGGCTGCGAGCATGGCTGCATCTATTGTTTTGCGCGGCCCACCCATGCCTATTTGGGCCTCTCGCCCGGATTGGATTTTGAAACCCGACTGGTTGCACGCCCCGAGGCGCCGCAGGTTTTGGCGCGCGAGCTGTCGGCAAAATCCTACCGCTGCGCCCCGATCGCCATCGGCACCAATACCGACCCCTACCAACCGATCGAGAAGGCCGAAGGGGTGATGCGCGCCTGTCTTGAGGTGTTGCACGCCGCGAAACACCCCGTGGCGATTGTCACCAAAGGCACGTTGATCGAGCGCGACATCGACATCCTGTCGGATATGGCGCGCGAGGGCTTGTGCCGCGTGGGGATTTCGGTGACCACGCTGGATCGCCACCTTGCCCGCAAGATGGAGCCGCGCGTGCCCCCGCCCGCGCGCCGCTTGCAGGTGATCAAACGGCTCACCGATGCGGGCATTCCGGTGCGCATCATGACATCGCCCGTTGTGCCCGGATTGACCGATCACGAGATCGAGGCGCTATTGGCGGCGGGCAGGGATGCGGGAGCCGATGCGGCCAGCTGGATCATGCTGCGCCTGCCGCTCGAAGTCGCACCGCTTTTCGAGGAATGGCTGGAGGCGCAATTTCCCGACCGCGCTGCCCGCGTCATGTCGCATGTGCGCGCCATGCACGGCGGCGCCAGCTACCGCAGCGATTGGCACAGGCGGATGCGCGGCGAGGGACCCTATGCCGATGTGATCGCCAAACGCTTTGCTTTGGCGGCGCGCAAACTGGGGCTCGATGCGGCCCAGCCGAAATTGCGCTGTGATCTGTTTGTGCCGCCTGCGTGCGCTGCGGCCAAAACCAAAAATCCGCCCGCGCAGGAGGCGCAGGTGGATCGGCAATTGTCGCTGTTCTAGGGCAGAGCGTCGGTGGCGCGCTTACTTGCGGCGGCGGCGCCCCCGTGTGCGTGTGCTTTCGGGGTCTTCGCCTTCGCCCGTGCCGTCATTGGCCGAGGAAAACCCGCCCATCCGTTCGGCGATGGTTTCGAGCGTCGGGCGCGCGCCTTTGGGGCGGGTGCTGAGCGCCTCATGCATCGCCGCCAGATGCTCGGCCATGGTGCCGCAGCACCCGCCGATGATCTTGGCGCCCGCATCGCGCGCCAGACAGGCGTATTCGGCCATAAGCTCGGGCGTGCCGTCATAGTGGATATGCCCGTCGACATATTTGGGAATGCCCGCATTGCCCTTGGCAATCACGGGGCGCTCGACGCCCGCAGCGGTAAAGCCCAGAACCGTGCGCAGCAAATCCGCCGCGCCAACACCGCAATTGGCGCCAAAGGCCAAGGGCGGGTTCGGCAGGCCTTCGACCATTTCAACCATCTGCGCCGAGGTCACGCCCATCATGGTGCGCCCCGCCGTGTCGAAACTCATCGTGCCGCACCACGGCATATCGGCCAGCTTGAACGCCTCGGCGGCGGCTTTGTATTCTTCGGGAGCCGAGATTGTCTCGACCCAAAGCACATCCGCGCCGCCTTCCTTGAGGCCCTCGGCCTGTTCGTGGAAAATCTCGACCGCCAATTCATGGGTCATCGGACCCATGGGGGCGAATATCTCGCCCGTCGGGCCGACCGATCCGGCCACCACCACGGGGCGGCCCGCCGCATCTGCGACCTCGCGGCCCAACTCGGCGGCGATTCGCGACAATTCGCGGGCGCGTTTTTCGGCATTGTGCAATTTGAGGCGGCTCGCGTTGCCGCCAAAGGAATTGGTCAAAAACAGGTCCGATCCCGCATCGACGGCCAGTTTGTAGAGCTTCTTGATCCGGTCGGGGTGCTCTTCGTTCCACATCTCGGGCGCATCGCCGGAGGTCAGCCCCATGTTGAACAGGTTCGTTCCCGTGGCCCCATCGGTGAGGATCCATTCGCGGGTTTCGATCATTTTCGACAAGGCATTGGTCATCGGCTCACCTTTTGCGGGCTTGTGTGATTTCTCGCGCACCACCTCGCATGTTTGGCCGCGCAAGACAAATTGATTTCCTGCATCATGATCATGAGGGCGGCGCGGGCGGGTTTAGGTCTGCGCCGCGCCGATATGGTTCGGGGTGGGGCTGAGCGGCTGCGTCGGGGTCAAATGCACCTCGCGCGCCAGATCGGCCGCCGCCAATGCCATGGCAGGCCAAGAGGGCGCGGCCATATAGAGCGGCTCCAGACGCGGGTTGAAACACATCTTGAATTGCACCAGGCCCAGACCGCCGGTTTTTTGCGCCGCCAGATGGCGCAGCCGTGCCGCCGCGCGCGCGCGCCGCCCATGTGCGGCCTCGGCGGGCGGCAAGGCGGGCAGGGCGGCCAAGGACAGGCGCCGCCGGCCCTCATCGCGCGCCTCGGCAATCGCGCAGATCACCAGCGCATGCATGGTGCCGTCGGGCGCATCGCTGCGCGCGCGCATCAGATCGAGGCACATTTCGTGGTTCGAGACGTGGAAGCTGACAAAACCGATCAATTCGTGGCCCAGATAGGCCGTGTAGACCCGTTGCCCGCGCAGATACTGACCGCAATAGCGCCCCATCGACAGGCCGCGCGCCACCCCGTGCGAGGCCGACCAAGCCGCGTCAACCTCGGCCATCTGCGCCAAGGGCAGGTGATGCGCGCGCGCCACCTCGATCCGAGCCTTTTCCGCCTGTTTGAGTTTGCGGCGAAGCTGGCGGTAAGCGCTGCCTTGCGGCGCAAAGCGCGCGGGGTCGATGACGGTTTCATTGGCCACATGCAACAGCCGCATCCCGCTTTGGCGCAAGCGCAGCGCATGGCGGGCCGAGCATTTGTAGATACAGGCGGTCTTGTTGCTCTCGCGCGCAAGACGGCGCAAGGCGGGCGCCAGATCAGCGCTCTGACCGCGCAGCGGATCGAAAAGCTGTGTGATGGTTTGCGCGGTCTCGACCAAGGCCGCGGTGGCGCCCGAGGCTTGCAAAACGCGCGCCCCGTTTTGCCGGATGACCCCCAATTCCGAGCGTTTGGCCTCCCGCAGATCGGGGTCCAAGGCGGCGCTATAGCCTGCGCCAAGCGCGTCGGGGCGCGCCCCAATGCTACGCGGGCGTAGCAAAAATGCCGCGGCGATCAACGCGGGCACGGCATAGTAGACAATGCGAAACCCGATGATTGCGGCCATCAATTCAGGTTCGGGCAGATGCGGCAGAAGCGTCAGCATGGCCAGTTCAAACGGACCCACGCCCCCCGGCGTGCCAGAGATCAGCGCCGCCCCGAGCGCCAGCAAAAACACCGGATAGAGATTTTCAAGCCCGATCGCCATCGTATCGGGCATCAGGACCTGCAGCGCCGCCGCGGCGGCAAGAGTGTCGAGCGCCGTATATCCGGCGATGGCGAGCAGCGCCTTGATGCTGGGCAAGCGGATGTGCCAGCGCCACACTTTTGCCTCGGGGCGCAAAAAGGCCATGACCAAAAGCATCGCAAAACCGGTGATCACCAAAGCCGAGAGCAGGGCCGGAAAATCCGGTCCAGGCAGCATCAGCCCCGCAACGGCCGTAATCAAAGCCCATCCGGCCAGAAAGGACAAAGCCACCGTGGCCGAGATTTTCGTCGCCGTCACCACGCCCAATTCGGGGAGCAGCCGCCAGCGCGCCAAAGCGCCGGTCAAAACCCCCATGCCCATGGTTTGCGCGGCGGCGACCGATATCGCACCTGTCATCGTCGCGGTGCGCGTGTTGAAACCTGTGCGCATATGGCGGTGCACCACGGCGTCATAGCGCCCCACGGCCCAAAAACTGAGCGCGGTGGCCCCGAAGGCGGCAATCCATTGCGGCGCGCTGACGGCGCCAAGCGCATCGCCAATGCGTGCGATATCCATTGCGGCAATACGGCCCCATAAAAGCCAAAGCCCGATAAGGCCAATGCCAAGAGGCAGGACCTGTTTGACCAGTTGCATCCAAAGCTTTGAAGCAGGGCGCGGGGCGGTGCGCGCCGCAGCGGCTCCGCCGCCCTGAGGGCTTTGATCCGCACGGCGTCGGCTAGGGGCTGTCTTTTGCAATATCGTTCTCCCACTCACACCCAAAAGGGGTAGAGGAGAGGAGGTTACGCAGGCCTTAACCGCCGCCTGTTTAACCCGTTGCTCTTTAATGAAATTGGGTGAGCTTCGGGCCGGCGGGAAGTCAGGCTATCCGGGGTTTGTGTCTTAGCGTTTTGATATAAAATAAAAAAATCGCGCGCAGCCCAAGCCGCGCGCGATCCTTGAGCCTGCAAGAGCCGTTAAAAATGGAAACGACTGGCCGCTTTGATCACAAGCCCGAAATCAGGCGTCTTTCATTAGCTGTGTTTTAGCGACAGCCAAGAATTCGGCCATTTTCGCGCGCACGGTGTCGGCATCGGCAATATCGCCCAGATCACCGACAACTTTGCGCACCACATCCTCATGGCCCGACTCTTCGAAATCGGCCTTGATCACCGATGCGGCATAGGCCGTGGCCTCTTCGCCCGACTTGCCCATCAGTTCGGCCGCCCAAAGGCCCAAGAGCTTGTTGCAGCGCGCCTGCGCTTTGAAGAGCATTTCTTCGTCATGGGCGTATTTGGCTTCAAACGCGTTTTCGCGGTCATCGAATGTGGTCATGGGAAATCTCCCCCGGCTGCCGTTAATATCATCTCTTAGGTATGCACTCTGTGCCATTGGGCGCAAGAGGGGGCGTTGATCTTGCGGCAATCGGGCCCATGCACTAAGAGGGCGACAAGACGGCGGGGACTCATCCGCGCCTGTAAGGACGGAGCTGGCATGGCACGCGGCAAAAAAATCTACGAAGGCAAGGCGAAAACTCTCTATGAAGGCCCCGAGCCGGGCACAATTGTGCAGTATTTCAAAGACGATGCGACCGCCTTTAACGCCGAAAAAAAAGCCGTGATCGAAGGCAAAGGGGTTTTGAATAACCTTTTGTCCGAATATTTCATGACCGGTTTGGCGCAAGTCGGCGTGCCGACGCATTTTCTCAAACGCCTCAATATGCGTGAGCAATTGGTGCGTGCCTGCGAGATCGTGCCGCTCGAGGTGATCGTGCGCAACTATGCCGCAGGGTCGATGGCCAAACGGCTCGGCATCGAGGAAGGCACGCAATTGCCGCGCCCGATTGTCGAGTATTGCTACAAGGACGACAAATTGGGCGATCCTTTGGTCACCGAAGAGCATATCGCCGCCTTCGGTTGGGCCAGCCAGCAAGATATGGACGATATTCTCAGCCTTGCGTTGCGGGTCAATGATTTCCTCGCCGGTGTGATGTATGGCGTCGGGATCAAGCTGGTGGATTTCAAAATCGAGATCGGCCGCGTTTATGATGGCGATTTCCAACGCCTCATCGTTGCCGATGAGATCAGCCCCGACAGCTGCCGTTTGTGGGATATGCAAACTGGCAAAAAACTGGACAAAGACGTGTTCCGCCGCGATCTGGGCTCGCTCACCGATGCCTATACCGAGGTGGCGACCCGTCTGGGCGTTATGCCCAAAAACAACCCACAGCCCGGCAAGCCGACGCTGATCAACTAATCCGCGCAGCTTGCGCGTTTGACCTTACCGGCGGGCCTCCCGCCGCATGTTTACGGAGAGCCGAAATGAAAGCACGCGTCCATGTCATGTTGAAAAACGGGGTTTTGGATCCGCAAGGCGAGGCCGTGCGCCACGCGCTTGGCAGCCTCGGGTTTGACGGCGTCAATGGCGTGCGCCAAGGCAAGGTGATCGAATTGGATCTGGCCGAGGGCACCACCGAGGCGCAGGTGACCGAGATGTGCGAAAAGCTGCTCGCCAATACGGTGATCGAAAGCTACGCGGTGGAGATGTCGTGATGCACGCTGCCGTCCTTGTTTTCCCCGGCTCCAATTGCGACCGCGATTTGGCCGTGGCCTTTGAAAAATCCGGCGCAAAGGTGTCGATGGTCTGGCACAAGGATGCGGCTTTGCCCGACGGCGTCGATATTATCGGCGTGCCGGGCGGGTTTTCCTATGGCGACTATCTGCGCTGCGGCGCGATCGCGGCCAATTCGCCCATCTGCGGCGCGCTCAAAACCCATGTGGAGCGGGGCGGTTATGCGCTTGGCATCTGCAACGGCTTTCAGGTGCTGACCGAAACCCGCCTCTTGCCCGGCGCGCTGCGCCGCAATGCGGGGATCAAATATATCTGCAAAACCGTCGGTTTGCAGGTCGCGACCGCCGATAGCGCCTTTACCTCGGGCTACACCAAGGGCGCGCAGATCGACATTCCGATCGCGCATCACGATGGCAATTATTTCGCGGATGACGAGACCTTGGCGCGGCTCAAGGGCGAGGACCGCATAGCCTTTACCTATACCGACAATCCCAATGGATCGGTGGGGGCTATCGCCGGCGTTTTGTCGCAAAACCGCCGTGTGCTGGGCATGATGCCGCACCCCGAACGGGCCTTTGAGGCAACCCATGGCAATACCGATGGGGTGGCAATGTTCCGCGCATTGGTGGATGCGGCGGTATCTGCCTGATCTTGCCGCAGCGGCGCGGGCGGCGTAGTCTGGTGCGATGAAACTGCTGCCCCGTTCTCCTGCTTCCGCTATGGCGGCCAAGCGCGCGCCGATGACCGGTTGGCGCACGCGGCTGGCGCTCGGGTTTTTGGTGGTTCTGGCGGTGGTAACGGTGTTTTTCACCAACCGCGCCTTGACCCACCGGTTTACCGAAAACACCCGCAACCGCGCCGAATTGCGGCTGACGCTCTATTCGGGCAACCTTTTGAGCGAATTGCGCCAGAACGCCATCGTGCCGCAGCTTTTGGCGCGTGATCCGACGCTGATCGCGGCGCTCAATTCCTCCAATTACGCGCTCTCGACACAGCGGCTGATTTCCTTTGTCGAGGAAATCGGGGCCGCCTCCTTGACCTTGATGGACCGCGACGGGCGCACGGTGGCGGCGACAGACCGCAATCTGCTCGGGCAAAATCACCGCTCTGCGCCCTATTTCGTGGACGCCCTGCGCGCGCCCGATACGGTGTTTACCGTGCTGGAGCGCGAGGTCGGCGGATACCGCTTTACCTATTCGCGGCGGCTCGAAAGCGGCGGCAATGTCGTCGGCGTGATCGTCGCCGAGGTCGATTTGCGCAAATTCGAGCGCGCTTGGGCCGGGATTTCGGATGCGGTTCTGGTCACCGACAGCGCCGGCACCATCATCCTTGCCACCGAGCCCCGATGGCGCGGGCTGACCGAGAACGAGGCCTTGGAGCGCGAACCGGCGGGCAGTGCGATCTTGCGCGCCATCACCACCACCGCCGATTGGAGCTCTTTGCCCGTTGATGCCTATTTGCAGGGCGAGGCGGTGATGCGGATGGAGGGGCGCGTGGCCTTTCGCGGTTGGCGCATGGCCAGTTTCACCACCTATTCCTCGGTGCGCGAAAAGGTCAACGGCGTGCTCGCGCTCGAGATCATGGGATTCGCCATTCTGCTGGCGCTCGCCTTCTACTTCCTGAGCCGTAAGACCGCGTCGCGCATGGTGTTTTTCCAAGCCGAGTCGGCAGAACTTCGCGCATTGAACGCAAGGCTGCAGCGGGAAATTGCCGAGCGCAAACGCATGCAAGAAACCCTCGCCGTGGCTGAACAAACGCTGGCGCAAAGCTCCAAACTGGCCGCACTGGGCGAGATGTCCGCCGCCGTCAGTCACGAGTTGAACCAACCTCTGGCGGCGATGAAAACCTATCTGGCGGGGGCAGGGCTTTTGCTGCGCCGCAACCGGCCCGACGAGGCGCTGTCCTCCTTCCAGAGGATTGACGATCTGATCGAGCGGATGGGCGCGATCACGCGGCAACTCAAATCCTATGCGCGCAAGGGTGGCGATGCTTTGGCCCCTGTAAATATGGGCGATGCGCTGGCCTCCGCGCTTGCGATGATGGAGCCGCAATTGCGCCAGCGCCACGTCAAGATCACCCGCGTTCTGCCCGAAGGTCCGGTGCAGGTCATGGGCGACCGGATGCGGATCGAACAGGTGTTGATCAACCTGCTGCGCAATGCGCTCGACGCGGTCGAGGCCAATGACGACCCGCAGATTGATATCCTGCTGTCGGCGGGAGAAACCGCGACCCTCACGGTGCGCGACAACGGCCACGGGATCGAAGACCTCGATACCCTGTTCGAGCCTTTCTACACCACCAAACAGCCGGGCGACGGGATCGGGCTGGGGCTTGCCATTTCCTCGGGCATCGTCAACGACCTTGGGGGACGGCTAACGGCGCGCAACGCCGAAGCGGGGGGGGCTGTATTTGAAATGCAACTGCCTATCTTAACCAACGAGACACAAGCAGCGGAGTGATCAGCGATGTCCAAGGCTATGAAGATTGCCATTGTCGACGACGAACAGGATATGCGCCAGTCGATCAGCCAATGGCTGGCCCTGTCGGGCTATGACACCGAAACCTTTCCCAGCGCCGAGGATGCGCTCAAAGGATTGGGCGCCGATTACCCCGGCATCGTGATTTCCGACATCAAGATGCCGGGCATGGACGGAATGCAGTTTTTGAAAAAACTCATGGGCACCGACAGCGCCTTGCCGGTGATCATGATCACCGGTCACGGCGATGTGCCGATCGCGGTGGAGGCCATGCGCATCGGGGCGTTTGATTTTCTGGAAAAGCCTTTCAACCCCGACCGCATGACCGAATTGGCCAAAAAGGCCACCAATGCGCGCCGTCTGGTCTTGGACAACCGCGCCTTGCGCCGCGAATTGTCGGACGGCGGGCAGTTGATGAAGAAACTCATCGGCGCCAGCCCCGTGATGGAGCGCCTCAAGGAGGATATTCTCGATCTGGGTCAAGCCGACGGGCATGTTCTGATCGACGGCGAGACCGGCACCGGCAAAACCCTCATCGCCCACGCTTTGCATGCTGTCGGCGCGCGCGCGGGCAAGAAATTCGTGCTGCTGTCTTGCGCCGCGATGGAGGAAGAGGCGCTGTCCAAACGTCTGTTTGGCCCGATGAACCCCGAAGACACGACATTGCCCGCGGTCGAAGAGGCGCGCGGCGGCACCTTGGTTTTGGAAGATGTCGAAGCCATGTCGGATGCGGTGCAGGCGAAACTTTTGAGCTTTATCAACGATGAGGGCACGCCGCCCGAAACCCGCATCGTCGCGATTTGCAACATGCAAGAGCAGGACCGCACCTGCGAGGACGCGCTGCGGCCTGATCTGTTCTACCGTCTCGCGGCGCTGCGGATCACCGTGCCGCCCCTGCGCCAGCGCGGCGAGGATATCCTGACGCTGTTTACGCGGCTCAGCGAACAGTTTTCCGATGAATACGGATGCGACGCGCCGCAGGTCACGGCCCAAGAGGCGGCGCAATTGTTGCAAGCGCCTTGGCCGGGCAATGTGCGCCAGTTGATCAATGTGGCCGAACGCGCGGTTCTGCAATCGCGGCGCGGGTCGGGCACGATTGCTTCCTTGCTGATGTCCGATCACGACGAGATGCAACAGGTGATGACCACCGAGGGCAAGCCTTTGAAGGAATATGTCGAGGCCTTCGAGCGCATGTTGATCGACAACACCATGCGCCGCCATAAGGGGTCGATCACTAATGTGATGGAAGAATTGTGCCTGCCGCGCCGGACGTTGAACGAGAAAATGGCCAAATACGGCTTGCAACGCTCCGATTATCTTTGAGCGCGCGAGGGGCATGGCCGAGGCCGCAAATGTGAAAAGGGCGGCCTGATGCGGGCCGCCCTTTGTCCTTCGCCGTGTGGGGCCGGTCAGTTGGTGCCTTTGCCCATGCAGCTTGCGTAATAGGTTACGGTTGCGGGCCAATCGGAGAACATACCCTCGATACCGACCTCTTGCGCCAGCACGTCCAGAACGGTGAAATAATCGCCATCGGATTTGAGCGCATCCTTGGCGGTTTGGAAATACCACCCGCCGCCCGAGGCCAAGGGGCCGGAGCGTTCCAGCGTCCATGAAATCAGCTTGAGGCCCGAGGCTTTGGCCGCTTTCGCATAGGCCGAGGCCTCGATCGTGCCATTCGCATCGGTGACCAGCATGTTCATCGACGGCGCGAGGTAGTTGACGCCCATGGCCTTGAGAGCGTCAAAGTCCTCTTTCCATGTGGATTTGTCTTGCTCATTGAAACCTTCGCCCAGTTCCACAAGATAGACCGCCTGTGCGCCGAATTCCGGCTCGTTTTCGATCCAGTAGAGCACATCGTCCAGATTGAAGCTCTGCGCCCAGACCTGCGATGCATCGACACCGGCGGCTTTGTATTCGTCGATCATTTTTTGCGCGTAATCGGCTTGGGTGAAACCGTCGAACGGCATGTCGACCGCAGGGGATTTCAATTCAGGTGTGAATTTCACGCCCATTTCCTTGAACAGCGCGATGCTTTCGGCGTGGGTCATCACCGTGCCGGTGGTGGCATAAAGATCGGTGCGCCACGCGGCGGTGCCGTCCATGTAACCGGCCACATCGGTGGCGGCGCTATTGGCGGCGTCCATCTTGCCGTTCAGCGTTTTGAACTGTGCCAAGGTGATATCCGAGGTGCGGCATTCGGCGCCCGCTTTGGCATCGCCCTGCGCGGGGGTGAAGGGGGCGGTGCAATTGGCCGCCAGATCGGAAGCTAGGATGTTGGTCGTGGTATGCAGATCATTTTGCGCGTGGCGGCAGACCAGCTCCTTGTCGGCGGTGAAGGTCACATCGCATTCAAGGATGCCCGCGCCCATCAGCCCCGCCGCGCGGTAGCTTTGCTCGGTATGTTCGGGGAACATCATCGCCGCGCCGCGGTGGCCGATGGAAAAATCGCTGCGCTGCGGTTCCATATCGGCGCAGGAGGCCAATTTGTCCTTGAGCGGACCATCGGCCATTTGCGAGATCAGATAGGCAGGGCGGGGGCCAAGTTCGATCCGTTCGGCTTGGGCCGGTGCGGCGAGGGTCAAGGCAAGAGCGCCAAGGGCGCAAGAGGATTTGAGCAGCATAACAATGTCCTGTTTCTAAGCTGTTAGGTGAGTTTTGATTGCCTGCTTCCCATGACGTTTGCGCGACGAACAGGTGACCGCCATGCGAAGCCTTGGTGACGCCGTGATGACATCGAGGCCCTGCCGCCAAGGGCGCAGCGGGCTATCATTTGGCCGCCTTCCAACCGTCCCTGTGGATAACCGCCGCTTTTTAGGATTGTCTTTGCGTCTTCGAAAGCCTTATGGTGCAAGAACGGTATCGGCCCCGACGCGGGGCCACCGCATGAGTTTCGCTATTCGGCCGGATCCGGGGCAGACCCCGCACCGCCGGATAGACCGATTGGACAGCTTCGGTTGTCAGTAGAGATGCCCGCCACCCGCCTTATGAGGCCGGTGCTCCGGGTGATGAATGGGCGCTTGCACGTCAAACGAGGCAAGCGTCGGAGAAGAACCGCGATGAAGCGCGCGACACAGCAGTATGTTGGAGCAGGGGCCCTTTCGGGCACGCCCTGCCGCGCGCATTTGTCCCCTGATAGACACCGCAGAACAAGCCTCGCTCCCCCGGGAGGGCGGCTTTCGTCTGCGTGCAAACGGAAAACATGGCTAAGAAAATGCTCATCGATGCCACCCACGCGGAAGAGACCCGCGTTGTGGTGGTGGACGGAAACAAGGTCGAGGAGTTCGATTTTGAATCCGAAAACCGGCGCCAGCTTGCTGGCAATATTTACCTCGCAAAAGTAACGCGCGTCGAACCGTCGCTTCAGGCGGCCTTTGTGGACTATGGCGGAAACCGTCACGGGTTCCTTGCGTTCTCGGAAATCCATCCTGACTATTATCAAATTCCGGTCGCCGACCGCGAAGCCTTGATGGAAGAAGAACGCGCCTATGCCGAAGCG
Organism: Paracoccaceae bacterium; assembly: GCA_050633545.1. GTDB lineage: Bacteria > Pseudomonadota > Alphaproteobacteria > Rhodobacterales > Rhodobacteraceae > Litorivita. The sequence continues at coordinate 153,012 of JBOEGS010000005.1, read as the reverse complement.
CAAAGCGCGCGCGAGGAAGAAGACGAAAAGCCCAAACGCGGCCGCCGCCGCCGGACACGTTCGAAAGCCTCCGAGGCCAAGAGCGACGATGCGGTTGCGACCAAAGAGGTCGAGGCGGGCGAGGGTGGTATCTCCGGCATGGAGACCATCGATCTGGACGGTGACGAAACCGCAGAGGCAAACGCCGAGGTGCCCGAGGGCACATCGCCGATGGAAACCGTTTCGGAAACGCCGGTCGAAGAGCCGGCCGACGAGACCGCGGAACATGAAGATCATGACGATGACGCGCATGATGACGACGGTGATGAGGTGCAGGCCGCTGATGCGTCTGACAAGGATGAAAGCATCGAATCTGTCGCCGATGAGGACGACAGCGAAGACATCCGCCCCGTGCGCAAACCGCGCCCGCGCCGTTATAAAATCCAAGAAGTCATCAAAGTGCGCCAGATCATTCTGGTGCAGGTCGTCAAGGAAGAGCGCGGCAATAAAGGCGCGGCTCTGACCACCTATCTGTCGCTGGCGGGCCGCTATTGTGTGCTCATGCCCAACACCGCACGCGGCGGCGGCATCAGCCGCAAGATCACCTCGGCCGACGATCGCAAGAAGCTCAAAGAGATCGCGCAAGAGATCGACGTGCCCAAAGGCGCGGGCCTGATCGTGCGTACAGCGGGTGCGAAACGCACAAAATCCGAGATCAAGCGCGATTACGAGTACCTGCAACGCATGTGGGAACAAATCCGCGAATTGACCCTCAAATCCATCGCCCCTGCGAAGATTTACGAGGAAGGCGATTTGATCAAACGCTCGATCCGCGATCTTTATAACCGCGAGATCGACGAAGTGTTTGTCGAGGGCGAGCGCGGTTACCGCATCGCCAAGGACTTCATGAGAATGATCATGCCGTCCCACGCCAAAAACGTGAAACGCTACGTGGACAGCCTGCCGCTTTTTGCGCGCTATCAGGTCGAAAGCTACCTCAGCTCGATGTTCAACCCGACGGTTCAATTGAAATCGGGCGGCTATATCGTGATCGGCGTGACCGAAGCGCTTGTCGCCATCGACGTGAACTCGGGCCGTGCCACCAAGGAAGGCTCGATCGAGGAAACCGCGACCAAAACCAACCTTGAGGCCGCCGAAGAAGTGGCGCGCCAATTGCGCCTGCGCGACCTTGCCGGTCTGATCGTGATCGATTTCATCGACATGGACGAGCGCCGCAACAACGCCGCCGTTGAGAAACGGATGAAGGACAAGCTGAAAACCGACCGCGCCCGCATTCAGGTAGGCCGTATTTCCGGTTTCGGCCTTATGGAGATGTCGCGCCAGCGTCTGCGCCCCGGTATGATCGAGGCCACGACACAGCCTTGCCCCTCGTGCCACGGCACCGGCCTGATCCGTTCGGACGATAACCTCGCGTTGTCGATCCTGCGCCAGATCGAAGAAGAAGGCACACGCCGCCGCACCCGTGAGGTGTTGGTCAAATGCCCCGTCGGCATCGCCAATTTCTTGATGAACCACAAGCGCGAGCATGTGGCGCAAATCGAGGGCCGCTATGGCATGTCGGTGCGCGTTGAAGGCGACCCGATGCTCATCTCGCCTGATTTCACCATGGAGAAATTCAAAACCGCAACGCGCGTCGTGGCCGAGATCGCCGCGCCTGTCGTGTCGGTCGACACGACCTTGATGGACCAGATCGACGAAGATGCCGCCGCCGAAGCCGAAGCCCAAGAGGCTTTGGACGCCGAAGCGGATGCCGCAGAAGAGACTGGCAACTCCAACCCGACGTCGGATGCGGGCGAGGGCGAAGAGCGTCCGAAAAAACGCCGCCGCCGCCGTCGGCGTCGGTCCAAGAATGGCAATGGCGATGCGCAAAACGGCGAGAACGGCGAAAGCACGAATGACGCAGAGGCCGGCGACAACGACAGCGAACAGACCGTCGATGCGGCTGCGCAAAACGTAGAAGCAGAAGCCGAAGCCGAAACGCAGAGTGCCGAAGAAGCGCCCAAGCCCAAACGCACGCGCAAGCCTCGTGCCAAGAAAGCAGAGGCCGCAGAGGTGGCTGCGCCCGAAGGCGACGCAAAAGACGAGACGCCCGAGGTACAAGCCGAGGCAGAGGCTGAAAAGCCCAAACGCCGCACACGCACCCGCAAGCCGAAGGCTGCGGCGGCAGAGGCCGAAGCGGATGCCAAAACGGATGCGCCCGCCGCCGAGGCCGAAACCGCCGAAGTGGCCGAGAAGCCCAAGCCCAAACGCCGTTCGCGGGCAAAGAAAAAGCCCGAAGCCGAAGGATCAGCGCAGGTGCCTGCCGCCGAAGCACCTGCACCTGAACCTGCACCCGAGGCTCCGGTACAGGCGCCTGCCGAAGAGCCTGCCGCTATCGCGGCCGAGCCTGCTGCACCCGTGCCGACGCCCGCGCCGGCCTCTTCCAAGCCTGACGCAAACGAGGATGCGGATAAGCCCAAGCGCAAGGGTTGGTGGTCGCTGAGCCGCTAAGCCAGCGCATAAGACAATAAAACCGCCGCATGAGACCCTCACGCGGCGGTTTTTTTATTGCGCAATGGCCAAGGCCTAGCCGCGCCGGATCACATAAAGATGTGCGCCGTCCTGACCCTCACGGATATCGACCACCTCGTGCCCCGCCTGCGCGCAAAAATGCGGCAGATCGATCACCGCCACAGGATCATCGGCGGTGATGTGCAGCACCGCGCCTTGGGCCATGCCCATCAGGCATTTGCGCGCCCGCAATACCGGCAAGGGGCAAATCAACCCGCGCGCATCAATTTCGACAATCTCGTTCATGGCGCTTTCGATACGCCGCATGTTTCAACCTGTCCACAGGGTTGTGACATCTGGCCGCGTGACGGCGGGCCGATGTGCGGCTATGCCTGTGACATGATTGGATTCGACTTTATCGACGCAGGGCTGTTGCCTGCGATGTTTGTGGCGCTGGCGGGGGGATTGATTTCCTTTCTCAGCCCCTGCGTATTGCCCATCGTGCCGCCCTATCTGGCCTATATGAGCGGCATCTCGATGGGCGATTTGCAATCGGGCGGCGTACGCCGCCGCTCGGTGATGCTTGCGGCGCTGTTCTTCGTGCTGGGCCTGTCGACGGTGTTTTTGTTCTTGGGCTTCACTGCCTCGCTCATCGGCACGCTGTTTTTACAGTTCCAAGGCTGGTTCAATACCATCGCGGGCATTCTGGTGATGATTTTCGGCGCGCATTTTGTCGGCGTCTACCGGATCGGATTTCTGGACCGCGAGGCGCGGATGGATGCAGGCGACAAAGGCGGATCGGCCTTCGGCGCCTATATCCTCGGCCTCGCCTTCGCCTTTGGCTGGACGCCTTGCATCGGTCCGCAGTTGGGCGCGATCCTGTCGCTGGCCGCGCAAGAGGCCTCGGTCGCGCGCGGGACATTGCTTTTGGCGGTCTATGCCATCGGGCTGGGCGTGCCGTTTTTGTTGGTTGCGGCCTTCTTGCCGCGCCTCACGGGCACATTGTCGTGGATGAAACGCCATATGGAGCAGATCGAGCGCGTCATGGGGCTGTTGCTATGGACCATCGGGTTGATGATGCTGACGGGGGGCTTTTCGGCCTTTTCCTTCTGGCTGCTCGAAACCTTTCCCGCCCTCGCAAAGCTTGGATAAATCCTTACTCTTGCCTGATTTTCTGGATATGATCGGCGGCAAGAGGCAAGGGTATGAGTGACGCAACTCCATCAGATCAGGCGCAAAACGTGCGGCGGCGGCGGGTGTTTTACATCCCCGGCTATGATCCGATTCACCCTCGCCGCTACCGCGAGCTTTACCGCAAAGAGGGCGCCGCGCAGGCCGCGATCAGCGGTTATGACATTGCGCTGAGCCCCAAAACCACCAAAGGCGGACCCTACGGGTGGCATGTTTTGGCCGATATTGGCGCGCCCGTCGAGGCCGATATCGAGGTGCTGATCTGGTCCGATATCGTGCGGGGCAGCATGTCCAATTCGATACCCGCCACCTATTTGCAACTGCTGCGCACCGCTTGGGCCTATATCGGCTCTGGCGCGCTTTGGCGGCTGATGCGGCTGCGCAAGGGGCCGGTGATCGCCGCGCTTTATCCTGTGGTGTTTTTGATCGTGCAGCTCGTTTTGGCTCTATTGGTCGGATACGGGATTTTCGCGGGCACGATGATGCTCGGCAATCTGGTCGCTCTCGCCTTTTCCGTGGATCCTCAGAACGCGGCGCTTGTCTACCCTGTTACCCTTGCGGCTGCGGCCTTGGGCGCCTTGGCCCTTTGGGGCGTTCTGGATTGGTTCAAGCGCAAGGATGGCCGGTTTTTCGCCTATTATCTGATGCATGATTTTGCCTATTCCGCGCGGTGGGGCGGGGCAAATCCGCCCAGCCTCGAGGCGCGCATGGCCGAGTTTGGCGATAGCATCGCCGCCGCTTTGGAGGAGGATGTGGATGAGGTGCTCGTCGTCGGCCATAGCTCGGGCGCGCATCTGGCGGTGTCGATCCTCGCCGATCTCGTCCGCGCGGGCAGGGTGCCTGCCGAAGGTCCGGCTTTGGGTTTTTTGTCGCTCGGACAAGTGGTGCCGATGGTGTCATTCTTGCCCAAAGCCCACCGTTTGCGCGCCGATCTTTGCTATCTGTCCACGGCGCAGGCACTCGCTTGGGTCGATGTCACGGCCCCGGGGGACGGATGCGCCTTTGCGCTTTGCGATCCCGTCGCGGTCAGCGGCGTGGCCCCTGCGGGCAAGCGCTGGCCCTTGGTGATCTCGGCGGCCTTCACCCAATCGCTCAGGCCCGAGACATGGAAAGCGCTGCGCTGGCGGTTTTTCCGTCTGCATTTTCAATATCTTTGCGCTTTCGATGCGCCGCGCGATTACGACTATTTCCAGATCACCGCAGGCCCCGTGACCTTGGCCGCGCGCTACTATGGCCGCGTGCCCTCCAAAAGCCGCATCGAGACGCCGGTCAATAAATTCACCGCCAAGGCCGCGTCATGAGCGGCTGCCCCATGCATCCATTGCCGCCCAAACCCCCCGCGCGCGAGGGGCGCGTGTCGCTATGGCGCTACTTGAAGCTTTTTCGCCAAGATATCCTTTCGGCGCAGCCCGCGCGGCTCTACCGCGCATGGATGGCCGAGTTCAAAACCCCGTTCTTTCGCTCCTATATGTGCAACGATCCGGCGCTGGTCGATCTGGTGCTCAAGACCCGTCCTGACGAGTTTCCCAAATCCAATCGCGTGCGCGAAGGGCTCAAACCTTTGCTGGGCAATTCGGTCTTTGTCACCAACGGCGACGTATGGAAGCGGCAACGGCGCATCATTGATCCGGCCTTTGAGGGCGGGCGCTTGCGTGACAGTTTCGAGGCGATGGTCGCGGCGGGCGAAGCGGCAGTGGCGCGGATCGGCAAGGCCGCGGACGGGCGCGCCCATGAGATCGAGGAGCAGGCCTCGCATGCGGCGGCGGATGTGATTTTCCGCACGCTTTTCTCGATCCCGATCGAGCATGAAACCGCCTCGGCAGTATTTTCCGAATTCCGCGCCCATCAACGCAGCCAACCCGTAGTTAACATCGCAGCGCTTTTGCCAATGCCCAAATGGATGCCGCGCCTGCACCGGCGCGCGACCCTCGAGACCGCAAAACGTATTCGCGGCCTGATCACCGAACTGACCGCCGCGCGCATGGCACAGATCGAGGCAGGCGGCGCGCCGATGGATCTTGCGACCAAGATCATGACAACGCCGGATCCGGTTGACGGCAAATGTTTCGACACCGAGGAAATGGTAGATCAAGTGGCGATCTTCTTCCTCGCGGGCCATGAAACCAGCGCCTCGGCCTTGGCTTGGGCGCTTTATCTCGTGGCGCTCTACCCCGATTGGCAGGACCGTCTGGCCGCAGAGGCGCGCGCGGCGCTTGGCGATCAGATCGCTTTTTCGGATATGAAGGAATTACCACTCAGCCGTGATGTGTTTCGCGAAACCTTGCGGCTTTATCCGCCCGTTCCGATGATGGTGCGCGAGGCGGCTTGTCCGCAGCAGTTTCGCGGGCGCAAGGTCGCCAAAGGTGCGCAGATCGTGCTCTCGCCGTGGCATTTGCAGCGCCATGAGCGGATTTGGGAGCGGCCCGATGAATTTGATCCGGCCCGTTTTGCCACCGATAATGGCCGCGACGGGCTTCGCCGCGCCTATATGCCGTTTTCGGCGGGGCAGCGCGTTTGCCCCGGTGCGGGGTTTGCCATGGTCGAGGGGCCGCTGATCTTGTCGATGCTGCTCAAATCCTACCGTTTCGAGGTGGTCAAAGAGCGCCCCGCGATGCCCGTTGCCCATCTTACGGTGCGGGGCAAGGATGGGATATGGCTGCGTATCACCGCGCGCGACTAGGCCCGCGATAATGGCGCAAGACAAACAGCCGGATTGCGGAGGCTAGGCCTAAGTCGGGGCCGCGCTGCGCATCAATTTCGGCAGCCAAAGCATTGATCGGTTTTGATGTTTCGGCGGCAATCTCGCGGAAGGCCTGCCAAAACTCATCCTCCAAAGACACCGATGTTCGGTGTCCGTGGAGCGTCAAAGACCGTTTAACAGGGCGCTGCGTCATTGGGGCGGATCGGTGTCGTCATCCGCATGGTGCGCGTCTATCTCACGTAGGCTCTTGTCCAATCGCGCCTTCGCGAGATCGCGTTCGGCTTTGCTACGCCCGAATTTCACCGCATTGTTATCGGCCTCGGCGCGGGCCTCGCGCTTGGCCTTGGCTTTGCGGAACTGGTTGAGGTTGGTCACATTGCTCATGGGGGCAGGATAGCCGCGGCAGTGATGGTGTCCAGAGAAACAATTGCCGCCGCGCCCGCCCCGTGGGGGCGGTTCGGGCGCTGCCTTCGCGCAGCGAAGGCAAGATGAAGGTAGGGCAAACGAAAAAGGGCGGCCCCGTCGGACCGCCCCTTGCAATACTCGTTGGATCAAATCAGTCCTTCGGGCCGATCATATCTTCGGGGCGCACGACCGCATCAAAGGTCGCCTCATCCACAAAGCCCAAGGCAATCGCCTCTTCCTTGAGGGTCGTGCCGTTCTTATGCGCGGTCTTGGCAACTTTGGTCGCATTGTCGTAACCGATGGTGGGGGCCAATGCCGTCACCAACATCAGGCTTTCCTTCATCAATTTGTCGATACGCGGCGCGTTGGCCTCGATGCCCAAAAGCATCCGCTCGGTGAAGCTGTCCGCGACATCGCCCAAAAGCTGGATCGATTGCAGCAGGTTATAGCTCATCATCGGGTTATAGACGTTCAATTCGAAATGGCCTTGGCTGCCCGCGAATTTGATCGCGGCGTCATTGCCCATCACATGGGCGGCGACTTGCGTCATGGCTTCGGCTTGGGTCGGGTTGACCTTGCCTGGCATGATCGACGATCCAGGCTCGTTTTCGGGCAGGATCAATTCGCCCAGACCCGAGCGCGGGCCAGACCCCAAAAGACGGATGTCCGAGGCGATTTTATACATCGAACCGGCCACAGTGGCCAAGGCGCCGGACATGAACACCATCGCGTCATGGGCGGCGAGGGCTTCGAATTTGTTGGGCGCGGTGACAAAGGGCAAACCGGTGATTTCCGCCATATTCGCCGCAACCGTCTCGCCCCAACCCTTTTTGGTGTTCAGGCCGGTGCCAACGGCGGTGCCGCCTTGGGCCAGCTCGTAAATGTCGGGCAGGGCGGCCTCGACGCGTTTGATGCCTTGGCGGATTTGATGGGCATAGCCCGAAAATTCCTGACCCAATGTCAAAGGCGTCGCATCTTGGGTGTGGGTGCGGCCGATCTTGATGATGTCTTTGAATTCGCCTTGCTTTTGCTCCAGACCGGCGAGCAATTTGTGCAGGCCGGGCAGCAGAACATCACGCACCGACATGGCGGTGGCGATATGCATCGCGGTCGGGAAGGTGTCGTTCGACGATTGGCCCATGTTGCAATGGTCATTGGGGTGCACGGGGTCTTTGGAGCCGATCACGCCGCCCAAGATTTCGATCGCTCGGTTGGCGATGACCTCGTTGGAATTCATGTTCGATTGCGTGCCCGATCCGGTTTGCCACACGACCAGCGGGAAGTTGTCGTCGAATTTGCCGTCAATGACTTCACCCGCCGCTTGAACCACGGCCGCGCCGATTGTCGCATCCATCGCGCCCGAGGCGACGTTGGCCTGCGCGCAGGCTTTCTTGATCACGCCCAATGCCCGCACGATGGCGATGGGCTGTTTTTCCCAACCGATGGGGAAGTTCATGATCGAGCGCTGGGTTTGCGCGCCCCAATATTTATCATTGGGGACCTCAAGAGGGCCAAAGCTGTCGGTTTCGGTGCGGGTATTGGTCATGATACGACTCTCCGGAAATTGGGTTGCGGCCTTCATATCCGAACGCCGCAGAAATTCAATGCTGTATACAATGGAATACTGTGCAAATTGCGGTGCAAATTGCGGTGCAAATGACCCGTGCAATTCACATCGTGTTTGGCACTATGGCGGTTGTTACTTGGGCGGCTGTTACTTGCGGAAACTGTCGAGGCTGACAACATCGCCGGCGGCGGGCTTTTCGGGGGCGGCGCCGTCTTCGGTGTCTTCTGCGTCGATCTCATCGTCCTCGTCGGTCTCGCCGTCGTCATCGTCACCTTGGGTTTCGAACCTGAGGCCGAATTCCACCGAGGGATCGACAAAGGTCTGGATCGCGTCATAGGGGATATAAAGCGGCTCTGGCGCATCGCCGAAATTGAGGGTGATCGAAAACCCTTCATCTGTCACCTCAAGCCCGTCATACCAATGCTGCATCACAACCGTCATCTCGGAAGGGTAGCGTTCGCGCAGCCAGTCGGCCAGCTTGGCATCGGGGTGGCGGGTGTCGAAGGTGATAAAGAAATGATGCGCCCCCGGAAGTCCGTTCTTTTGAACCTCTGTGAGAACCTCTTGGATCAGCCCGCGCATCGCGCGGTGCATCAGATTTCCGTAATCAATCGACCGAGCCATATTCCAGCCCCCCATATGTTGTTGCAGATCAACATAAGGGATTCGCCAAAATTGGAAAGACGGCAGTGGTTAAAACGCGACGGCTCTTGGGAAAATACCGATCAGGCCGCAAAGCGCATGCGGCGCGGATGACCAGATCGCAAGAGAGGAGGGGAAAGTGCAGGATTCTGTTGCCAGGCTCCTGCGGGCCCCGCCTTAAGCTGCAAAGCCTAAGGGCTTAAGGTTCGATATTTCGCACAGCTTACGCTGCGAGAGCCATCGGTGCTTTGTTGTCATTTGCAACTAGCTTGTTTGAACCGATAACGGTGGTATCTCACCGAGACAAAGCTAACCCCTTTGGACGTCCGTCGATCCTATTTCGACCCCATGATCCGCAAATGACGGATATTTGGTGGAGTCGCCGGGTACCGCCCCCGGGTCCGATCCGCTTATTACGAGCGCGTTTATGTCTATAGTCCCGAAGGACAGAGCCTATATAGGTGCGCGCGTTCGCTTTGCAAAGGGGGATCGCGATAATTGCTATGCGTCTTTTTGCGTTTGCAGACCCGTGCAGAACGGGGCAGTCTTGGGCAATATCGGGCCGCGCGGCGCGCTGCGGGGAGGCAGCGCGCGCAAAAACGGCCCATGAGGGAGAGGCATCTATGGCTATGATTACAAAGGAATATTGTGTTCAGATGGCGCGCTATAACGCGTGGCAAAACGCCGAGCTGTTGCAGGCGATGCAAGACTTGGGCGAAGAGGCCGCCCATGTGGACCGCGGGGCGTTCTTTGGTTCGATCTTGGCGACGGCCAACCATGTTTTGTGGGGGGATCGTATCTGGATGCACCGTTTGGGGGGCTGGCCCGCGCCAAAGGGCGGGCCGGAAAGTTCCACCACCCTATGCCCGACAATCGCGGTCTGGGGATCCGAGCGGTTTCACACCGACGGGCTTTTGCGCGAATGGGCGAGCGGATTGCACAGCCTTGATCTGACCGGCGAACTTGAATGGACCTCGGCACAGAGCAAGATCACCTCGCGCCATAGCAAAGGCCTGTTGATCATGCAGATGTTCAATCACCAAACCCATCACCGCGGCCAGATCCACGCCATGATCACCGCAGCAGGCGGGCGCAAATGTGTCACGGATCTGCACCGAATGCCGTGATTTATACGCGATAAATCAAATGGCTTGCAGGATCATCAAGATGAGCTTGCCAATATAACTCTTTGATAAACAGGAATATAACATGTTTAATGCCTTGGTCGTTACCAAAGATGCCACCGATACCACCACAGCAAAGATCACCGCGCTCGATGACGCGGATTTGCCAAAGGTCGATGGCGGCGTGACCGTTGCGGTCGAATATTCCACGGTAAACTACAAAGACGGGCTTTGCCTGTCGCCCGGTGGTGGCGGCTTGGTGCGCAACTATCCCCATGTGCCCGGTATCGATTTTGCCGGAACGGTCGAGACCTCCGATGATCCGCGCTACAAGGCGGGCGATAAGGTGGTCCTGACCGGATGGCGCGTGGGCGAGGCCCATTGGGGCGGCTATGCGCAAAAGGCGCGGGTGCGCGCCGATTGGTTGGTGCCGCTGCCCGACGGATTGACCCCGAAACAGGCGATGGCGGTCGGCACGGCGGGGTTCACCGCGATGCTGGCGGTGATGGCGCTTGAAGAACACGGGCTAACGCCGGACCAAGGCGAGGTCTTGGTCACAGGTGCGGCGGGCGGTGTCGGATCGGTTGCCACCGCGATCCTTGCCAACCTTGGTTATCAAGTCGCCGCCGTTACGGGGCGGCCCGAAACCGCCGCCTATCTCAAAGACCTCGGCGCCACGCGCATCGTTGCGCGCGAGGAACTGGCCGAAACCGTCAAACGCCCGCTGGAGAGCGAAACATGGGCGGGCTGCGTTGATGCGGTCGGAGGAGATATGCTGGCGCGGGTGCTGGGGCAAATGAAATATGGCGCCTCGGTGGCCGCCGTGGGCCTTGCGGGGGGCGCAAGATTGCCCACAAGCGTGGTGCCCTTCTTGCTGCGCGGGGTGAATTTGCTGGGCATTGACAGCGTGATGAAACCCTATGAGGGGCGTTTGCGCGCATGGGAGCGCGTGGCGACCGACCTGCCGCTCGGCAAGCTCGAAGATATGGTGCAAGAGGCAAAATTGGCCGATTTGCCAAAACTGGGCCAAGATATCCTTGCCGGTAAAGTCAAAGGCCGCGTTGTGGTTGATGTGAACGCTTAAGCCTCGCCATTTGGCTGCCCGCTGCCCTGTCTTGGCGGCGGGCAAGCGTCGCGCGCCTCTGGAGGGAGCAACAAATTCAATCTAAAGTGAACCGAAGCGGCCGGTCCTGCGTAATACCCCGATAAGGCAAGAAAAACCGAGGGGCGCGATGAATAAACCGACGACGATACTCTGGCTGCGCCGCGATTTGCGCCTGACGGATCATCCGGCGCTTGTTGCGGCCTGCGCGCGCGGCGCGGTGGTGCCTGTGTACATCTTTGATGATCAGGTCGCGCATCTCGGTGCGGCGGCGAAATGGCGGCTGGGGCGCGGTATCGAGGTTTTGACGCAGGCCCTGGAGGCGGCGGGATCGCGTCTTATCCTGCGGCGCGGCCCCGCGGTGGAGGTTTTGCGCGAATTGATCCGCGAGACCGGCGCCGATGCGGTCTATTGGTCGCGGCTCTATGATCCGGGTGCGGTGGCGCGTGACACCCATGTCAAATCCGAGCTGCGCGCCGAAGGCATCGAGGCGAAAAGCTTTGGCGGTCATTTGCTGTTCGAGCCTTGGACAGTCGAGACCAAAACCGGCGGATACTACAAGGTCTATTCGCCGTTCTGGCGCGCCGTCAAAGACGTGCAAGTCGATGCCCCATTGCCCAAACCTGATGCCATCACGGTGCCCGAAACATGGCCGCAAAGCGAGGCCATTGAAGAGTGGCAAATGGGCGCAGCCTTGCGGCGCGGCGCGGCCGTGATGGAGCAACATGCAATGATCGGCGAGGCGGCGGCGCAGGGGCGGCTCGGGGCTTTCATCGCCCATAAGATCAATGATTACAAAGCCAGACGCGATTTTGCCGCCCAAGATGCCACCTCGATGCTGTCCGAGCCTTTGACCTTCGGAGAGATCAGCCCGCATCAATGTTGGCACGCCGCCCATCGCGCCGCTAAGGAGGGCAAAACGGGGGCGGAGCATTTTCTCAAAGAGTTGGTCTGGCGCGAGTTTGCCTATCACCTGATGCATCACACGCCGCATATTCTGGAGCGCAACTGGCGCGAAGGCTGGGAGCGCTTTGGCTGGCGCGACGAAGAGGCCGCGGCAGAGGCAGTTTTGCGTTGGAAGCAAGGGCGCACAGGGGTCGGTTTTGTCGATGCGGCGATGCGGCAAATGTATGTCACGGGCAAAATGCACAACCGCGCGCGAATGATTGCTGCCTCCTATCTGACCAAACATCTGTTGGTGGACTGGCGGGTGGGGCAGGCGTGGTTCGAAGACTGCCTGAGCGATTGGGACATCGCCTCCAACGCCATGGGATGGCAATGGGTGGCCGGCTCAGGCCCCGATGCCGCGCCCTATTTTCGCATATTCAATCCCGAGACGCAGGCCGAGAAATTCGACCCCGAAGGGGCTTACCGTCATGCGTGGATCGCAGAGGGGCAAAACCGCCCCAGCGACACGGCGCTATCCTATTTCGACGCGGTGCCACGGTCATGGGGCCTGTCGCCTGACATGGAGGCCGCAAAGCCGCTGATCAGCCTCGCGCAGGGGCGTCAGCGGGCTTTGGAAGCCTATGAAAACCGTGACTTTTGAAACGGTTACTCTAACATCTTAACGAAAACTTGCTTGCACCCCCCAGCGCGGTTTAGCCTTTCACGGCGCGCCACGGGGGCAAGCGCGCGGAGGACGAGCTATGATTTTGACGAGCACCAAAGGCCAAAAGGATTTGCCACGCTATTTTGCGCGGGTCTTTGAGGTGGCCTGCAATATGCCGAACGGACGCCTTGATTTTGTTCTGCCTGACGGGCGCAGGTTCCGCGCCGAAGGCCAGAACGCCGGCCCGATTGCCGAATTGCACGTCCATAATCCCGAGATCTTCGCACGTCTGGTGCGAGAGGGGGATTTGGGGTTTTGCGAGGCCTATCTGGACGAATGGTGGTCCACGCCCGATTTGCAGGCCTTCCTCGATTTGCTCCATGCCGAGAACGACGAGCTTTACGACGGATTTCCAGGCATGTTTTTTGTCCGCTCCTACGAGCGGATGCGCCATTGGATGAACCGCAATACCATCGAACAGGCCAAGAAAAACATCGCCGCCCATTACGATCTGGGCAATGATTTCTATGCGCTCTGGCTCGACGATACGATGACCTATTCCAGCGCCATGTTTGAGACCGGCCAAGAGAGCCTCGAGGCGGCGCAGATTGCCAAATACGCCTCGATGGTTGATCAGATCGGCGCCAAGGCAGGCGATCATTTGCTCGAAATCGGATGCGGATGGGGCGGGTTTGCGGAATATGCCGCGCGCGAGCGCGGGATGCGGGTGACGGGGCTGACCTTGAGCGTCGAGCAGTTGAACTATGCCCGTGAACGCATTGAAAAGGCAGGACTTTCGCATCTGGTCGATTTCAAGCTACAAGACTACCGCGACGAAACAGCCACCTATGACGGCATCGCCTCGATCGAGATGTTCGAGGCCGTGGGCGAGCAATATTGGCCGGTCTATTTCGATACTGTGAAACGGTGCCTGAACCCTGGTGCGAAGGCGACGCTGCAAATCATCACGGTGCAAGACAAACGGTTCGAGACCTACCGAAAAGGCGTTGATTTTATTCAAAAATACATTTTTCCAGGCGGGATGTTACCCAGCCCCAAAGCGCTGCGCGCCGAGATATCCAAAGCGGGGCTTGAGTTCACCCGATCCATCGAGTTCGGCAATAGCTATAGCCTGACGCTGCGCCGCTGGTTCGAGACGTTCAATGCGCGTTGGGACGAAGTGGCCAAGCTCGGATTTGACGCGCGTTTCAAGCGGATGTGGAATTTCTATCTTACCTCTTGCGCCGGTGCCTTTGAGGGGGGAAACTGTGATGTAACGCAAATTACAATCACAAGGCCGAGCTAAAGGATGATCCCGACCTCTTCCGCCCGCATGCCAACAGGGGCGAAACTGATGGCTGCTTTTTGTCTTGCGGCGGTTGGATGGATTGTCTCGGTTGAGGTGCGCATGCTGCTACCCGATCAGGGCGATTTTGGATGGTTCAATGTGGTCAATGCCGTCATCGGTGCGATCAGCGGCTGGCTTATCCTTGGCACGCGGGCAGGGCACGGGCGCTCCGGTGCAATTGGAAATGGTGTCACCGGTGTCATTATGTTGGTGTTTTGGGCGATCTTCGTGCACGCGGGCAACGAGATGCTGCGCCTGTCGATGCGGCGCCGTTTTGACGGTCCGATGGAAGCGCTGGCCGACATGTTTCAAACCGCGATTGAATATGCGTTGATCCTGTCCGATCCGTTGGTGATCGGAACCTTGGCCGCTGGTGCGGTGATCTCTGGCCTTTTGACCGAATTTACCGCCTCGCGTTTCAAGTAAGCGTTTCGCGGCGTTTCCCGCCCAGCGATGGAGCCACAGCGAATGGCCGATATTTTTCTATACGGAACACTTTGTCACCGGCCGCTTTTGGCTCGTATCTTGGGCCTGCGGGAGGCCGATCTGGATGCGAAGTTCCAAATTGTGCCCGCCTATTTGCCCGATCACCGCTGCTATGACGCGGTGCCTGACGGCAGCTACCCGATGATTTGCGCGCAAAAGGGCGTCGAGGCCGCAGGGCTATTGGTGCAAGGACTGACGCCGCAGGACATCGCGCGGCTCGATTTTTACGAGCTTGGTTTCGGTTATGAGCTGCGCGGCGCTATGGTTGAAACCGGCCGCGAGGAAGCCGGTGCGCGCGTTGATACGGCTGCGCAGGTCTATTTCCCGATCCAGCCTTTGGACGCGCAGGTGCGCATGTCGCATGAACGCGCGTGGTCTTTTGACGTCTGGCGCAAAGATCGCGCAGCTTTGGCCATGACCGCCGCGCAAGAAGCGATCAGCTATTTCGGGCAGATCACCCCGCAACAGCTTGCGCAAAAATTCCCGATGATCCGAACCCGCGCCGCCGCACAGCTTTTGGCCCGTCAATCCGCGCCAAGCGCCGTGCGCAGCGCCACCCAAAGCAGTGAGGTGATCCGCCACGGCGCCCGCACCGATCATGCAGGGTTCTTCTTGCATCAGTCCCATCGCGTGCAACTGCCAAAATTTGGCGGCGGCCATAGCGAGGTCTTGGAGCGCGAAATTTTCGTCGTCGGCGATGCGGCGATCCTTTTGCCCTATGATCCGGTCCGCGACCGCGTGCTCTTGGTCGAACAATTTCGTATGGGACCTTTCGGGCGCGGCGATCCCAAACCCTTCCAACTGGAACCCGTCGCGGGCCGGATCGACGGCGGCGAGACGCCCGAAGAGGCGGCAAAACGTGAAGCGGTAGAAGAGGCCGGATTGACGCTGCGCGCGATAGAGAAGGTCAGCGCGCATTACCCAAGTCCCGGTTGCAGCACGGAATTTTTCCACCTTTTCCTTGGCTTATGCGACTTGCCTGATCTCGCCCAAGGGCAGGGCGGGCTGGCATCCGAACATGAAGACATCCGGACCCATGTTCTGTCCTTTGAGGCTGCGATGGGTCTTGTGTCCTCTGGCGAGGCCAATAACGGACCGCTGATCCTGATGCTGCTTTGGCTTGCGGCGGCGCGTCCCCGATTGCGCAATCTTGGCTGATGGCGGCTTGAGTTCGCGCCCAAGGCCGAATACATCTTGAGCGACGAATTTATGAAACGACGCGCAGCACGGCGCCGCGTTTCCAAGACCTGAAGGCTTGAGAAGGAGCACCCGCAATGAAGTTTGCACAAGATCTGGCCCATGCGGTGGGAAATACCCCGCTGATCAAGCTGCGCGCGGCCTCGGTGGCCACGGGGTGCACCATTTTGGGCAAAGCCGAATTCCTCAATCCCGGACAATCGGTCAAGGATCGCGCGGCGCTCTATATCATCAAGGACGCCATCGCGCGCGGGGACCTCAAACCGGGCGGCACGATTGTCGAAGGCACGGCGGGCAATACCGGCATCGGCCTTGCCTTGGTCGGGGCCTCTATGGGTTTCAAAACCGTGATTGTCATTCCCGAGACCCAGTCTCAGGAAAAGAAAGACATGTTGGAACTGGCGGGGGCCGAGCTGGTGCAAGTGCCTGCGGCGCCTTACAAAAATCCCAACAACTATGTGCGCTACTCCGAGCGTCTGGCGGCACAGCTGGCCCAAACCGAGCCAAATGGCGCGATCTGGGCGAACCAGTTTGACAATGTCGCCAACCGCCAAGCCCATATCGAAGGCACCGGTCCCGAGATTTGGGAGCAAACCGGCGGCAGGGTCGACGGTTTCGTGGCCGCTGTCGGCTCGGGCGGCACGCTTGCGGGCGTCGGCATGGCGCTGCAGCCGCATGGCGTGAAAATCGCGATTGCCGATCCGATGGGCGCGGCGCTGCACAGCTTTTACACCACGGGCGAATTTGCCTCGAGCGGCACCTCGATCACCGAAGGCATCGGCCAAGGGCGGATCACCGCAAACCTCGAAGGCTTTACCCCCGATTTCTCCTACCAGATTCCCGACGAAGAAGCGCTTCCCGTCGTGTTCGATCTGCTGCAGCACGAGGGTCTTTGCCTTGGCGGCTCGTCCGGCATCAATGTCGCCGGAGCCATCCGTTTGGCGCGCGAAATGGGGCCAGGCCATACGATTGTGACCATCCTGTGCGACTATGGCACGCGCTATCAATCCAAGCTCTTCAATCCCGAGTTCTTGCAAGAAAAAGGCCTGCCGGTGCCAAGCTGGTTAACCCATGCGCCGCGCTCGATCCCTGGCGTCTTTACGTCGTGACGCCTGTGCGGCGCCGCTTGTTCCTCGCGCCTCTTCTGGCGCTTTGCCTGCTCTTGGGCGCGCCGCTTACGGCGGGTCTTTCTGGCTATGGTTCGGGCGCGGGCGCGCTTTACGCACAAGACGCGGCCGCAGAAATTGACTACGCCGCTTGGGAAGAGCGCGCCGATGTTGCAGATGCCATCATCGCGGCAAAAGAAGCGAACACCGCCGATCTTGACGCTTTGCGCGCCGATATCGTCTCATGGCGCGCGCGCTTTTCGGAGGCGCAATCGGGCGGGGGCAATGCGCTGCAAACGGTGCGCGACCAGCTTGCCGCGCTCGGCCCTGCGCCTGCCGATGGCGTCGAAGAGCCTGCCGATACCGCCAAGCAGCGCCAATTGCTCAAGGCCCGTCTGGCCAAGCTCGAAGCGCCGATCACGGCGGCCAACATCGCCTATAGCCGCGCCGACGGCATCATTCGCGGCATCGACGAGGTCATACGCGACCGCCAGACCCGTGCCTTGCTGCGCCTTGATCCAAGCCCTCTGAACCCCGCGCGCTGGCCCGAAGCTGCAGCGGCGGTTTGGGCCGGTATCGATACCCTGCGAGGCGAGACGTTGGACAATTGGTCGAGCGCGCCGCAGCGCGCCAAGCTACGCGCCAATGCGCCGGTGATCGGTATTTTGGTTGTTCTGGGCCTGTTGTTGATGCTGCGCGGGCGGATCTGGATGGAAACTGCCGCAACGCGCGTGCAATTGGGCGGCGCAACGGCGGCGCGCTGGTTGATCGGCTTTGGTCTCTCGCTGGGACAGTTGTTTTTGCCGCTGTTGGGGTTGGCCGCGATCACCGAAGCCTTTGGGCTGACCGGATTGATCGGGCGGCGCGGCGCCGAGATCGTCAATGTGATTCCGGCGGCGGGATTTGCCTATTTCGCCGCTTTGTGGCTGGGCGCGCGGCTCTTTCCGCGCAGCGAGCAGGTCGATCCGCCTTTGAGCGTTCCGTTCGAGCGCCGCCGCGAGGGGCGGCTTTACGCGGGGCTGACGGGCTTGGTGCTTGCGACCTCCGATATCACCCGCCAGTTCGCCGATACATTCGATTTGCAATCGGGCACGCGCGGGGTTTTGACCCTTGGCTTGGTGGTTGCGGGCGCGCTTTTATTGATGCGGATTTCGCGTATCTTGCGCGCGCCGGGCGCGAATACCGCGCCAAGCGAGGAGATGGCGACCGAAGGGAGCGACGAGACGAAACTCCAAAGCCGCGCGACCTTGTTTATCCGGCGGATATTGGTGCTGATCGCCATCTTGGGCGTCACGGCGGCGCTCGTCGGTTATGCGCGCGCCAGCGAGGCGATGATCTTTCCGGCGCTTTTGTCGCTCGAAGTCTTCGGCTTTTTGTTGATTGTTCAAAGGCTCCTGTTCGAATTCTACGTGCTGATCACCGGCAACCGCGAGGGCGGGCGTGACAGCCTTGTGCCGGTGCTGACCGGCGTGGTTTTGTTCGTTCTGTCGATGCCGGCCTTTGGCTTGATCTGGGGCGCGCGCTGGACCGATCTGACCGAAATCTGGACACGGTTCACCGAAGGCTTCTCGATCGGTAGCACACGCATTTCGCCCTCCGATTTCCTGACCTTTGTTGTGGTCTTCGCCATCGGTTTCGGCATCACGCGGGCCTTGCAAACCACATTGAAAACCACCGTTTTGCCGAAAACCAAACTCGACGTCGGCGGGCGCAACGCGATGGTGGCGGGGGTTGGCTATCTGGGCATCTTCTTGGCCGCTGTGATTGCGATCACCAGCGCAGGCATTGATCTGTCGAGCCTTGCCATCGTCGCCGGTGCGCTTTCGGTCGGCATCGGCTTTGGCTTGCAAAACATCGTGTCGAATTTCGTCTCCGGCATCATCCTTTTGGTCGAGCGTCCGATTTCCGAGGGCGATTGGATCGAAGTGGGCGGGCAACAGGGTTTCGTGCGCGATATTTCGGTGCGCTCGACGCGGATCGAGACCTTTGACCGCACCGATGTGATTGTCCCGAACGCCGATCTCGTGTCCGGCACGGTGACAAACTACACCCGCGGCAATACCGTGGGGCGGATGATCGCCTCGGTCGGCGTGGCCTACGGCACCGATACACGGCGGGTCGAGGCGATTTTACTCGAACTGGCGGGGCAGCACCCGATGGTTTTGGCCAATCCCGAGCCGCAGGTTCTGTTTATGGGGTTCGGAGCCGACAGTCTCGACTTCGAAATTCGCTGTATCTTGCGCGAGGTGACGTGGAAATTGGTGGTTTTGTCGGAACTTAACCACGCCATCGCGGCGCGGTTCGCGCAAGAGAATATCGAAATTCCCTTCGCACAGCGTGATGTCTGGCTGCGCAATCCCGAGGCGCTACGCACCGCTCCGGCGGAGCACAGGCAGACACATGACGAGCCTGCCACCGCATCCGCCTCCGCACCTCGCCCCCAAGATGATCCGGATCAAGACAGCCGCGGGCAGGGCGGCGATGATGCTGCCCCCGAGGCAGGCGAAGGAGAGACCACATGAGCGCGCCGCTCTTTCGCACCGATGCCTATCTGCGCGAGGCCGAGGCCCGCGTAAACGCCCATACCCTTGAGGGCGGGATCGTTCTGGACGCCTGCCTGTTCTATCCCACTGGAGGCGGGCAGCCTGGTGATAGCGGCCAGCTGCATTGGCAAGACGAGAACGGCCTTTGTTCGATTGGCATCGCCACCGCTGTCAAAGGCGAGGGCGGCGATATCATCCTTATCCCGTCCGAACCTGCGGCGCTGCCGCCGGTGGGGGCCTTGGTGGTGCAAAGTCTCGATTGGGACCGCCGCCACCGTCATATGCGCGTGCATACGGCTCTGCATCTGCTCTCGGTGGTGATCCCTTTGCCGGTCTCTGGCGGGCAGATTGCGGCGGACAAGGGGCGGCTCGATTTCGATATGCCGCAGGCTCCCGAAGACCGCGCCGAGATCGAGGAGGCGCTCAATGTTCTGGTGTCATTGGATTTGCCGGTGAGCGAAGAGTGGATCACCGATGCCGAGCTTGCCGCCAATCCCGACTTGGTGAAAACCATGTCCGTCATGCCGCCGATGGGCGCGGGGCATGTGCGTTTGGTGCGGATCGGCGAAGGCGAAACGCAGATCGATCTGCAACCTTGCGGCGGCACCCATGTTGCGCGCCTTGGCGAGATCGGCCGCTTGCGCCTTGGCAAGATTGAGAAAAAAGGCAAACAGAACCGCCGCGTCTATCTGCATCTGGACAGTTAGATCGCGCGCCGCGCGCCGGTTTTGCGGATGCTGTTGCCGTGAAAATATTGCCGCATATTTTCGCGCTATTCACCCTTGCGCAGTCCCGCTAAAAGAGGCTACACACCGCCCACCGGAGCGGTGGCCGAGTGGTCGAAGGCGCACGCCTGGAAAGTGTGTAGGCGGGAGACCGTCTCCAGGGTTCGAATCCCTGTCGCTCCGCCAGACCCCCATAAGAGAGCGCGCAAATGCCGCGCTGCGCCGAACAGAGCCCTAGAAACTCTAGAGCCAGGTCGCCCGATGACCTGTGCTTGGAAGCCCCTCTGTGCGCCGCCAATCGCCGATGGCCTCATACCCCCGTGAAACTCCCGTCCGGCCCGCTAGGGCTTTCGCATGGCGCGCGCCTGTGGTTCAAGCAAGGACGCGCGAGGACTTGAGCCAGACACATGAGGGAGAGAGCATGTTCACGATTGAAAGCCGCAGCTTGCAAAATATCACCGTCGAGATAGATGACGCGGGGATCGCGCGTGTGACGCTGGCCCGTCCGGCAAAACGCAACGCGCTTGATGCGCAGACGATCGAGGAGTTGATCGCGCTTTTCGTTGAATTGCCCAAACGCGAGGCGCGCGCCGTGGTTCTTTTGGCGCAGGGCGATCATTTTTGCGCCGGTCTCGATCTGGTCGAACATTTCGAACAGGACCGAAGCCCCGCCGATTTCATGCATATCTGCCTGCGCTGGCACGAGGCCTTCAACAAGATCGAGTATAGCGGCATTCCGGTGATTTCGGCTCTCAAAGGGGCGGTCGTGGGCGGCGGGCTTGAACTGGCGTCTTCCGTGCATATCCGCGTGGCCGACAAGAGCACCTATTTCGCGCTGCCCGAAGGGCAAAGGGGCCTGTTCACCGGCGGCGGCGCGACGATCCGTGTGGCCGATTTGGTCGGCAAGGCGCGTATGGTCGATATGATGCTCACGGGCCGCGTCTATCAGGGCCAAGAGGCGGTCGATGTCGGCCTGTGCCAGTATCTGGTGGAGGACAGCGAGGCCAAGGCGATGGAATTGGCCCGCGCGGCCGTGCAAAACCCGCCCTTGTCGAATTTTGCCATCTGCTCGGCCATTTCGCATCTGGGGAATATGTCGGCGCTGGACGCATCTTACGCCGAATCCGTGGTCGCGGGGATCGTCAACACCCAGCCGGCGTCGCGCGGGCGGCTCGAAGCATTTGCCAATAAAACCGCCGCGCGGGTCCGCCCTAATAGCGAATAACCTGCTCTAAGGCGCGAAATCCCTTTGCGCTGCGCAAAAATGAGGCGCCGCGCAAAGGGTCGATAGCTAACTGTTTTTAAAATGTAATTTTTGCAAATTCGGCAATCAGGGTTGTTTTGCATGCGGTTAAACTTGCGAAATTGGCCGCTTCAATAATTTACCATTTGATAAAAAATCATCCTGTGGCACAGTTTGGGGCAAGCGGGCAGGTCCCGCGCGCCAGCCACAGGAGCCAGCATGAGCCAGTCAGGACTTACCGCATCCCCTTCGGTCATGACCCCCGGAATAGCCTCTGCGCGTCTTGCGCCCGATGAGTTGGCCGAGGGTTTTGAGGATTTGCACCCGCCCTTGGACCACCACGAGGCGCAGGTTGCGGCGGACCGGTGCTATTTTTGCCATGACGCGCCTTGCATGACGGCCTGTCCTACCGCGATCGACATTCCGCTCTTTATCCGCCAGATCGCCACGGGCACCGAGACAGCTGCGGCAAAAACCATTTTGCAAAGCAATATCCTTGGCGGCATGTGCGCCCGCGTTTGCCCGACCGAGACCCTGTGCGAAGAGGCCTGCGTGCGCATGGAGGCAGAAGGCCAGCCGGTCGAGATCGGCCGGTTGCAACGGTTTGCCACCGATGCGGTTTTGGATGCGCCGCATCCTTTCACCCGCGCGGCACCCAGCGGTAAAAGCGTTGCCGTGGTCGGGGCAGGGCCGGCGGGTTTGGCCGCAGCGCACCGATTGGCGATGCATGGTCATAGCGTGACGCTTTATGATGCGCGCGCCAAGGCGGGCGGGCTGAATGAATTTGGCATTGCCGCCTATAAATCTACCGATGATTTTGCCGCCCGTGAGGTTGCGTGGCTTTTGGGAATTGGCGGGATCGAGATGAAAACCGGCGTGCGTTTGGGCGGCGGTGTCGATCTGGACAGCCTGCGCAGCGCGCATGATGCGGTGTTTCTCGGGATCGGGCTGGGCGGGGTCAACGCGCTTGGCATTGAAGGCGAGGAAATGGCGCAAAATGCCGTCGATTTCATCGCCGAATTGCGCCAAACCGACGATCTGGCCACGCTGCCCATCGGACGCAATGTGGTGGTTATCGGCGGCGGTATGACCGCCATCGACGCCGCCGTGCAGGCCAAGCTTCTGGGCGCGCAAAGCGTCACGCTGGCCTATCGGCGCGGGCGCGAGGCCATGCCCGCTTCAGCCTATGAGCAAAATCTGGCCGCCGCCAAAGGCGTGCAGATCCTCACCCATGTCAAACCCGTCTCTCTGACGGGCAACGGCGGGCGGCTGCGCGAGATCGCCTTTGAATATACCGCCGAAGAGGATGGAAAACTGACCGGAACGGGCGAGAGCCTGATCCTGCCCGCCGATCAGGTCTTTGCCGCCATTGGCCAAACCTTGATTGGCGTGCCCGACGGCCTTGCCATCGAGGGCGGCAAAATCGCCGTCACCGGCGCGGGGCGCACCGGTGCGGGCGGCATTTGGGCAGGGGGTGATTGCGCCTCGGGCGGCGATGATTTGACCGTCACCGCCGTGGCCGAAGGGCGCGATGCGGCCGAAGACATCCATGCATTTTTGACAAAGGGGGCTTGAGCCATGGCCGATCTGACCACCGAGTTTTTGGGCATCAAAAGCCCCAATCCCTTCTGGCTTGCCTCGGCGCCGCCCACGGACAAGGAATACAATGTGCGCCGCGCCTTCGAGGCCGGATGGGGCGGGGTCGTTTGGAAGACCCTCGGCGCGGAAGGCCCGCCCGTGGTCAACGTCAACGGCCCGCGATATGGCGCGATATTCGGGGCGGACCGGCGGCTTTTGGGCCTCAACAATATCGAGTTGATCACCGACCGCCCGCTGCAAACCAACCTCGACGAAATCACCCGCGTCAAAGCCGACTATCCCGACCGCGCCATCATCGTCTCGCTGATGGTGCCTTGCGACGAGGAAAGCTGGAAGGCGATCTTGCCCTTGGTCGAGGCTACCGGCGCCGACGGGATCGAGCTCAACTTTGGCTGCCCGCATGGCATGGCCGAGCGCGGGATGGGATCGGCGGTGGGTCAAGTGCCCGAATATATCGAAATGGTCACCCGCTGGTGCAAGCAATATTACTCCAAACCCGTGATCGTGAAGCTAACGCCCAATATCGCGGATATCCGCCATCCGGCCCGCGCGGCCTTTGCGGGCGGGGCGGATGCGGTGAGCCTGATCAACACGATCAATTCGATCACCTCGGTCGATCTTGACGCTATGTCGCCCGAGCCGATGATCGACGGCAAAGGCACGCACGGCGGATATTGCGGCCCTGCGGTCAAACCGATTGCGATGAATATGGTCGCCGAGATCGCCCGCGACCCCGAAACCCACGGCAAACCCATCAGCGGCATCGGCGGCGTCACCACATGGCGCGATGCGGCGGAATTCATGGCGCTTGGTGCGGGCAATGTGCAGGTTTGCACCGCAGCGATGACCTATGGCTTCAAAGTCGTACAGGAGATGATTTCGGGCTTGTCCGAATGGATGGACGAAAAGGGCCATACATCGACATCCGATTTCATCGGCATGGCCGTGCCCAATGTCACCGATTGGCAGCATCTGAACCTCAATTACGTCACCAAGGCGGTGATCGACCAAGAGGCCTGTATTTCTTGCGGGCGCTGCTATGCGGCTTGCGAGGATACCTCGCACCAAGCCATCGAGATGAGCGCCGAGCGCGTCTTCACGGTCAAGGATGACGAATGCGTCGCCTGCAACCTTTGCGTCAATGTTTGCCCCGTGGCGGAATGTATCACGATGGAGGAAATGGCCAAAGGCGCCACCGATCCGCGCACCGGACAGACGGTCGGCGATTATGCCAATTGGACCACGCATCCCAATAATCCAGGTGCGGTCGCGGCCGAGTAGGGCGCATCGCACATGGATGTGCCCAAGCGGGCCGTGCGGACCTCCCCCGCGCGGCCCGTTTGAAATTGTGGTTCAGGCCACGATGAAATATCGCGCGATTCCATAGACGTAGAGCGCCGAAAACATCACGTTGAGGTATTTCAATTGTGGCTCGCTGCGCAGCCATCCGCAGTAAATCCAGATCAGGCAAAACGGCAAGCTGAGCATCATGGCCGCCAGTTGCCAGCCTTGCACCACGCAAATCGTGCTGCAAAACCCCAAGACAACGGCGGTCCATTTCAACGGCTGCTCGAAACGAGCGAACGTCAAAAGTGTCATAATTCGGTGGCTTTCGGTGAACAGCGCCGTGAACCCGGCGTTCTGTTGCCTCCCGTTTAGGATATCCGAGCAAAACGCGCAAGCCGCGCGCCGCTCTTGACCCAAGGCGCCCAAAGGCGCAGCCTTGCCCTGCGGTCTGAGCAAAAAGGACGAGGTTTATGCAAGATAATAAATCCATCTCATGCCAATGCGGCACCGTCGAAATCAGCCTCAGCGGTGCGCCGATCCTGAGCGGGGAATGTGTGTGCAACTCGTGCCGAAGCGCAGGCGCGTTGATGCAATCGCTCAAGGGGGCACCGCAGATATTGAGCGACTATGGTGGCACCAAGGTGATCGTTTTCCGCAAGGACCGCCTGCGCGTGCAAACGGGCGAGATGCAGCTTAAGGAATTTCGCCTAGACCCCAAAAGCAAAACCCGCCGTGTCATCGCGACCTGTTGTAACACGCCGATGATGATCGAATACACTCCAGGCCATTGGTATAGCCTTTACGCGCATAATTTCGCGCCCGAGGATCGCCCGCCGGTGGAAAGCCGCAGCTTTACCGCGAGCCTGCCGGACCCGAGCATTTTGCCCCAAGATACGGTGAACGCCAAAACCGTCACCGCCGGATTCATCTTCAAGATGCTTGCCTCCTTCGCCGCGATGGGGTTTCGCAAACCCAAAACCCGCTTTGTTCACGGCACTGTGGACATGCAGGTTGCACGCGTGGATGCGGCCAAGGGCGCGTCCTAGGGGCGCAGCATCCGTGTGAACAAGGTTTCAAGATAGCGCCGCGCATCGGGGTAGGGGTCGTGGTCGGGGCCCAAAATCGCATGAACCTGCACGTCGAAATCTGCGTAGTGTTGCGTCATAGACCAGATCGAGAAAATCAGGTGGTAAGGGTCCACCGGCGTGATCCGCCCTGCGGCGCCCCATGCGGCGATGACCTTGGCCTTCTCGTCGACCAGATCCTTCAGCTCGGTTTGCAAAATGGTCAATATCCGCGGCGCGCCTTGGACGATCTCATTGGCAAAGAGCCGCGATTCGCGCGGGTAGTCGCGCGCAAGGTCCAGTTTGCGGTGCATATATCCCAGAATTTCGAGCAAGGGATCGCCCGCAGGATCAAGCGCGCGCAGCGGGTCGAGCCATGTGCCCAAGAGCCGCTCCAGAACCGCCGCATGGATCGCTTCTTTCGAGGCGAAATAGTAAAGCAGGTTGGGTTTTGACAGCCCCGCCTCATTGGCGATCATATCCACCGTGGCCCCGCGAAAACCGTTTGCAGAAAATACCTCGAGAGCGGCCTCAAGGATCGCGTCGGTGTTCTTTTTCTGAATGCGGGTTTGGGGCGTGGCTTTGGGCATGAGGCTCTTATGACATGGTCTATATTGCACTCAGGTTGCATTGCTGCGCCGCAGCTTGTCCAGAGTGATTAAAATTCAATCATTCCCCCTCGATGGCTGCTGCTTGATCCTTATGCGTGCGGCCTCACGATGCGGCGGTGCTTGACTGGGTGCGAGGATCGGCTAGCGTGGGTTTTACCAAGTGGTCAAAATGCGCAATCCAAAGATATCTTTGCCATAGGCGGACACCGCCGCAGCAAGCGCCATTCGGTGGGTCTTCGACCGACGCACGCCGCCAAGAGCCAAAAGGACAAAGCCATGCCAGCCCCGAACGCCAACATGAAAATCAACGCAGACCGTTTGTGGGACAGCTTGATGCAGATGGCCAAAATCGGCCCCGGCGTGGCGGGGGGCAACAACCGCCAGACATTGACCGACGAGGACGGCGAGGGCCGCGCCTTGTTCCAACGCTGGTGCGAAGCGGCGGGGTGCGAGATGGGGCTTGATACGATGGGCAATATGTTTGCCCTGCGCGCGGGCACCGATCCGCAGGCTTTGCCCGTTTATGTCGGCAGCCATCTCGATACGCAGCCCACGGGCGGCAAATACGATGGCGTATTGGGGGTGCTCGGCGGGTTGGAGGTCGTGCGGACCTTGAATGATCTGAACGTGCAAACCAAGCACCCGATCGTCGTTGTCAATTGGACCAACGAAGAGGGCACGCGCTTCGCCCCTGCGATGCTGTCCTCGGGGGCCTTTGCGGGGGTTCATACCGAAGATTGGGCCAAAGCCCGCACGGACGCAGAGGGCAAAACTTTCGGCAGCGAATTGAAACGTATCGGCTGGCAGGGCGAAGAGCCCGTCGGCGCGCGCAAAATGCATGCGATGTTTGAATTGCACATCGAACAAGGCCCGATTTTGGAAGCCGAGGGCAAAGAGGTCGGCATCGTCACCCATGGCCAAGGCCTCAGCTGGACCCAATTGACCATCACCGGTAAGGACAGCCACACCGGATCGACCCCCATGCCGATGCGCAAAAATGCCGGATTGGGCATGGCAAAGATATTGCAATTGGTGGATGAAATCGCATGGTCCCACGCCCCCGATGCGGTGGGCGCGGCGGGGCATATCGACGTCTATCCCAATTCGCGCAACGTGATCCCCGGCAAGGTCGTGTTCACGGTCGATTTTCGCTCGCCCGATCTGGCGGTGATCGAGGATATGGAGGCGCGCCTGCGCAAAGGCGCCCAAGCGATTTGCGACGAGATGGGCCTTGGCGTCGAATTTGAAAAAACCGGTGGTTTTGATCCCGTCACCTTCGACGAAGGCTGCGTAAGCGCGCTGCGCGAGGCGGCGGAGCGATTGGGATACAGTCACCGCGATATCATTTCCGGCGCGGGGCATGATGCGTGCTGGATCAACCAAGTGGCCCCAACGGCAATGATCATGTGCCCCTGCGTGGACGGGCTAAGCCATAACGAGGCCGAAGAAATTTCCAAAGACTGGGCCGCAGCGGGCACCGATGTATTGCTGCATGCGGTTCTGGAGACGGCGCAGATTGTGGAGCGATGACAGTGGAGTCTCCGGCCTTTTGGGCGCTTCTCGTTGGCAGCATTTTGCGGTCGTCGCGCTCTGGGTCCAACTCCTGTTTGCCTCACGGCCCTCAGCGTTTGGAAATATGGCGCTCTTTTCGATCTCCTTCGGAGGTCTTGGCGCGGGCGCCGGATACCTCGGGACATATGTGATATTGTTTTTAAATTGGGGAAGCTCAGTGTGACAATTCAAGTTTATCGAATGCGGTTCGGGAAGGAAAACACATGACCAAAGTGATTAAAGGCGGCACCGTGGTGACCGCAGACCGTGAATGGAAAGCCGATGTTCTGATCGAAGGCGAGACCATCAAACAGATCGGCGCAGACCTCAAAGGCGACGAATATATCGACGCCGAGGGCGCCTATGTCATCCCTGGCGGCATTGATCCGCACACACACCTCGAAATGCCCTTCATGGGCACCACGGCGGCCGAAACCTTCGAGACCGGCACTTGGGCCGCAGCAGCGGGCGGCACCACGATGCTGATTGATTTTTGCCTGCCAGGTGAAGACGGATCGATCAAGAACGCGATCAACGAATGGCACCGCAAAAGCGCGCCGCAGATTTGCGCCGATATCGGCTATCACATGGCGATCACCGGATGGAACGAGAACATCTTTGACGAGATGAAAGACGCCGTCGATATGGGGGTCAATTCGTTCAAACACTTCATGGCCTATAAGGGCGCCTTGATGGTCGAGGACGACGAGATGTTTGCCTCCTTCCAACGGTGCCGCGAATTGGGCGCCTTGCCGATGGTCCATGCCGAGAACGGCGATCTTGTTGATCTGATGCAGAAAAAACTGCTCGCCGAAGGGATGACAGGGCCAGAGGCCCATGCCTATTCGCGCCCGCCCGAGTTCGAAGGCGAGGCCGCGAACCGCGCCATTACCATCGCCGATGCCGCAGGCACGCCGCTTTATATCGTGCATGTGTCCTGCGAGCAGGCCCATGAAGCCATCCGCCGCGCGCGCCAGAAGGGCATGCGGATTTACGGCGAGCCGCTCATTCAATTTCTCACCCTCGACGAGAGCGAATATTTCAACAAGGATTGGGACCACGCCGCGCGCCGCGTGATGTCGCCGCCGTTTCGCAACAAGGACCACCAAGCCAGCCTTTGGGCCGGTCTGCAATCGGGGTCTTTGCAGGTGGTCGCCACCGATCACGCCGCCTTCAGCACCGAACAAAAACGCATGGGCATCGGCGATTTTACCAAGATCCCCAATGGCTCCAACGGGCTTGAAGAACGGCTTGCAGTGCTGTGGACCGAAGGGGTGGAAACGGGGCGTTTGATGCCGTCGGAGTTTGTCGCCGCGACCTCCTCCAACGTCGCCAAAATTCTCAATATCTATCCCAAAAAGGGCGCGATTGTTGAGGGCGCCGATGCCGATATCGTGGTGTGGGATCCGAAGATCACCAAAA
This sequence comes from Paracoccaceae bacterium, assembly GCA_050633545.1. GTDB lineage: Bacteria > Pseudomonadota > Alphaproteobacteria > Rhodobacterales > Rhodobacteraceae > Litorivita. The sequence continues at coordinate 124,056 of JBOEGS010000005.1, read as the reverse complement.
CCATCAGCGCCTCGAACCACCATTCGATCCTTGATTACAACGTCTTCGAGGGTTTCGAGGTCAAAGCCCAAAGCCGCTATACCCTATCGCGCGGCGAGGTCATCTGGGCATGGGGGCAAAACAGCCAGCCCCAGCCGGGCCGCGGCCGTTTCGTGCCGCGTCCGCCGTTCTCTTCGGCGGCCAAGGCCTTGTCGCACTGGAAAAAATTGAACTCTCCGCGTAGCATCACCCGCGATCCGATGAATATTCCGGCAGGGGTTTGATGGAAGACAAGGACGATCCCTTACATGGATTTTGGCTGCGTTATCTGGGGTTCATCTGGTTGACGACCCTTGCGACAGGGGCGGCGACGCTTGTTTGCTATCTCATCTGGAACGTCGCGCGGATCGCCCAGACCAACGCCGAGCAAATCTACCTTGTTGACCGTTTGTCAGGCTTGGCCATTTTGTTGGTCGGGTTGGTCTTCGCGTCTTTCCTACTCGCCCCGTTCTTTATCGCGATCGCCAGTCCGGTTTGGGTCTTGCTCTACCGGTCCGCGTCTGGCTCCGGCACATGGACCGCCGCCCGCTTGCGGCGCTCGGGCGGTTTGGCCGCGCTTTTGTGTTCGCTCGCCTTATATCTGCTGTTCGGCGATCGGGTGTTTGCTTTCTTTGTTTCGCGCGCCGATACGGACGGCGTCCTGAACCATGCCTTGCCCTATTTGCCCGCCGCGCTTTCGCTTGTTATCGCTCCTCTTATCGCATCGAGACTCTATGACCATGACTGACCCATCGCCCGTGATTTCCGCCAAAGGGCTGGACCTGACCTTTCAAACCAAAGACGGCCCCGTGCAGGCGCTGCGCGATGTGAACCTTGATATTGGCGCAGGCGATTTCGTCAGCTTTATCGGCCCCTCGGGCTGCGGCAAGACCACGTTTTTGCGGACCATCGCGGCGCTCGAGCAACCGACCGGCGGTTTGATCACCGTCAATGGCATGTCCCCCGAAGAGGCCCGCAAAGCGCGCGCCTATGGCTATGTGTTCCAAGCCGCGGGCCTTTATCCATGGCGAACGATTGCGGGCAATATCTCGCTTCCGCTTGAAATTATGGGGTTTTCCAAGGCCGAGAGGGCCGAACGGGTGGAAAAGACCCTCGCGCTTGTCGATCTCGAAGGATTTGGCGGAAAGTTTCCGTGGCAATTGTCGGGCGGGATGCAGCAGCGCGCCTCGATTGCCCGCGCGCTCGGCTTTGATGCTGATATCCTCTTGATGGACGAGCCGTTTGGCGCGCTGGACGAGATCGTGCGCGACCATTTGAACGAGGAATTGCTCAAACTGTGGGCGCGCACTGGCAAAACCATCGGCTTTGTCACCCATTCGATCCCCGAGGCGGTCTATCTATCGACCCATATCGTCGTGATGAGCCCGCGTCCGGGGCGGATCACCGATGTGATCGAAAGCACATTGCCGCGCGAGCGCCCGCTCGATATCCGCGACACGCCGGAATTCCTGCAAATCGCGCATCGCGTCCGCGAAGGGCTGCGCGCGGGGCATGCCTATGATTAGGAATGTTTTTCCGGTTCTGAGCGTCGTGGCCGTGATCTTGGGGTTTTGGTATCTGGCCTGCGTGCCGATGAATATCAAAACCGCGCTCACCAATGCCGAACGGGCAGGGGCCGAGGTGTCGGTCGCGGGGGCAAAGGAGCGGCGCGACCTTTCGGCCATCTCGCTGGCCTTGGCCAATCCTGCGCAATGGGGCGACACGCTTGTGCAAAGCAAACCGCGTTTGCCCGCCCCGCATCAGGTCGCGGTCGAGCTATGGCAGACCACGGTCGAGAAGAAGATCACCTCGAAACGCAGTTTGGTGTTTCATGGCTGGATCACGCTGTCGGCGACCTTGCTTGGCTTTGCCATGGGCACGGCGGCAGGGATCATGTTGGCCATCGGCATCGTGCACAGCCGCGCGATGGATATGAGCGTGATGCCATGGGCCATCGCCAGCCAGACCATTCCCGTTCTGGCCATCGCGCCGATGATCATCGTGGTGTTCAATTCCATTGGTGTGCAGGGGTTGATCCCCAAGGCGATCATTTCGGCCTATCTGTCGTTTTTCCCCGTCGTTGTCGGCATGGTCAAAGGCCTGCGCAGCCCGTCGGCCATGCAGCTCGACCAGATGCGCACATGGGGCGCCAGCGCCGCACAAAGCTTTTGGACCCTGCGTTTGCCCAGCTCGGTGCCCTATCTGTTTACCTCGCTCAAAATCGGCATCGCGGCCTCGCTTGTCGGGGCGATTGTGGGCGAATTGCCCACCGGCGCGGTGCGCGGTCTTGGCGCGCGTCTGTTGACGGGCAGCTACTACGGCCAGACCATCCAAATCTGGTCGGCGCTCTTTGCCACCGCGATCCTTGCGGCCAGCCTTGTGGCGATCATTGGCGGGCTCGAGCGGGTGACGCTCAAGAAAATGGGGTATGGCAAATGAGCCTTGTGATTGCGGCATTCTTGCTTTGGGCGGCGGCCTTTTATCTCAATCTTCGCATCGCCTCCGGTCCGGCAAAGGGCACACAGGGGGCCAAATTGGCCGTGCCGGTGATCTTTGGCCTGACGCTCTTGGCGATTTGGGAATTGGTGGTGCGCGGGCTGGGCGTGCCGATGGTGATCTTGCCCGCGCCCTCGTTGATTGCGGCGCGGCTGGCAGCAAGCCTGCCGATCCTTTGGGCCGATTTCGTGCAAACCTTCGTCAAAGGCGCGCTCTCGGGCTATGTGATCGGGGTGGTGGCCGCTTGCGCCGTGGCGATCATCGTGGACCGCTCGGAGTTCTTGCGCCGTGGGCTCTTGCCGGTTGGCAATTTTGTTGCTGCCTTGCCCATCGTCGGCACCGCGCCGATCCTTGTGATGTGGTATGGGTTTGATTGGCACTCCAAGGCTGCGGTTGTGGTGGTGATGGTGTTCTTTCCGGTGCTGGTGAATGTCACTGCAGGCCTGCAAGAGACCTCGGCCATGCAGCGTGACCAGATGAAAACATGGGCCGCGAGCTATTGGCAGGGGCTGTGGAAGCTGCGCCTGCCCGCCGCGATGCCTTTTGTTTTCAACGGTTTGAAAATCGCCTCCACCCTCGCGCTGATCGGGGCCATCGTCGCCGAATTTTTCGGTTCGCCCGTGGTTGGTATGGGCTTTCGTATATCGACCTCGGTCGGGCAATTGGCGCTTGATATGGTATGGGCCGAGATTGTCGTCGCCGCCGTCGCAGGCAGCGCGTTTTACGGCGCAATCGCGGTTTTGGAGCGGTTGGTGACCTTTTGGCACCCGTCACAGCGGCGCGGGTAATCGAGATAAAATGCCGGACATTGGATGTCCGGCATTTCGTTTTTCTTTGGTGTTTACGCGGCGCGTTTCGAACGGCGCAGCCCCGCGAATGCGGCCATGCCCGTCAAGAGCAAAGGCAAACCCGCAGGCAGTGGAACCGCAGGGGCGACTTCATAGGTGATCGCCTCATAGGAATAGCCCGCACCGGTCGAGCTGTCATCGAAGAACAGCGAGCTGATCAGCCCATAACCGGACAGATCGACAACCGCATTGCCCACGATGGCCAATGTATCGAGCAAAGCCCCGCCCGCGCCATAGACCATAAGATCGACGTAATCGCCAGCGTTGAACGTGCCGAAGGTAACGCTCACATCATAAACATCGGGGATAAAGTCGATCTCCAGATCCGCCTCGCAGTTGAAGGCCGTGGCGCTGATCGAACAGATTTTGTCGGTAACGCCCCCATAGCGATAAAGCGTCCCCTCCGAAGGGGAGACGATGGCATCGGGAATGGCAAATGACGCGCCTACATTGGACCCCGTCGACAAAGACGAGAAATCGAGCACGGCAGCATGGCTGCTTTGCGCGCTCAATAGACCGATAGAGAGAAGCGTGGCAGGCAGATAGCCCTTAAGGCTTGCAATGGAAAACATGGTTTCCTCCTGAATTGATTGTTTAAAATAGAAAATTAGGTTTAGAGCAGCGCTCGAAATAGAGCGCAGCCTTACTTTACGTCAATCCTTGCCGCATTTCAAGTGGCGCGGGGTGTGGGGGCGGGTGGCAATCGCGATCTGCGCCTAAGTTTTGAGCGAAAAACGCGGCCTTGGACCATTTGGTCAAAGATTTAGTTGAGCGAAACCCAGATGAGTGCCACCATCGCCCAATAACTGGACAACTGGGAGCACGATCATGAAGACCATAGCCAGCTTGGCACTCGCCCTTGGGCTTGCCAGCGCGCCGATGGCGCAAGCCGCCTCGCATGCCGACAATACGGTGAAACTGCAATTGCAATGGGTCACGCAGGCGCAATTCGCAGGGTATTATGTCGCCCTCGAAAAGGGGTTTTACGACGAAGAGGGGCTTGAGGTGACCATCTTGCCTGGCGGCCCAGATATTGCTCCTCCGCAGGTGCTCGCGGGGGGCGGCGCGGATGTGATGCTCAACTGGATGCCTTCGGCATTGGCCGCGCGCGAAAAGGGTTTGCCGGTGGTCAATATCGCGCAGCCGTTCAAAACCTCGGGGCTGATGCTGACTTGCTGGAAGGACACCGGCATCACCAGCCCGCAAGACTTCAAGGGCAAGACCATCGGCGTGTGGTTCTTTGGCAATGAATATCCCTTCCTGTCGTGGATGAGCCAAGAAGGGATTTCCACCGCAGGCGGCGAGGATGGCGTGACCGTCCTCAAACAAGGGTTCAACGTTGATCCGCTGATCCAGCGCCAAGCCGATTGTATTTCGACCATGACGTATAATGAATACGGTCAGGTCCTTGATGCAGGGGTCAGCCCCGACGAATTGGTCACATTCAAATATGAGGACCAAGGCGTTGCGACGCTCGAAGACGGGATTTATGCGCTCGAAGAGAAACTGGCCGATCCGGCCTTCAAGGCCAAAATGGTGAAATTCGTGCGCGCCTCGATGAAGGGTTGGAAATATGCCGAGGCAAATCCCGAAGAAGCGGCAGAGATCGTTCTCGAATTTGACGAGACCGGTGCGCAAACTGAAGAGCATCAGAAACGGATGATGGGCGAGATCGCCAAACTGACCGCTGGGTCCAACGGATCACTTGATCCGGCCGATTTTGAACGCACGGTTGCGACGCTTTTGGCGGGAGGCTCCGATCCGGTGATCAGCAAGACCCCCGAAGGCGCCTATACGCTGGAGATTACCGACGAAGCGTTGAAGTAATCCAATTGGGCTGACAACACGGTGGAACGCGGGCTTTTTTGTAGCCCGCGTTTTTTGTTGGCCCGCCCGTCCGGATCAGGACGCATGTTTGGAATTCGATGTAGCGTCGCGCTCAACTCCCTGCGAAGCTGCGGCCTCGGCCATATGGGCATCCTCGCTCAAAGCCCGCTTTGCCCGCGACCACATTTCGGGGATCGGGGCCACGCCTTTGGCCGCGCGCGCGGTCCAATCGGACCCCTCACTGGCGATCATCTCGCAGCGGCCGAGCGCCTCATGCAAGGCTCTAGCACCGAAGGTCGCGCAAGATCCGGCAAAGCCGTGCAAAGCGGCGCGCGCCGCTGACGGCGACATCTCGATCAACCGCTCCAGAGCCGCGATAAAGGCGTCGCCCTCGGCAATGAATTCCTGCGCAAGGCGGATGAAGGTCGCCTGCGGAAGCGCACGGCGCATTTCGGCCAAAGCGTCGCGGTCCAGATCAGGCGTTTCTTCGCCCGCGGCGGGCGGAGCCGCCCGCGCCTCATCGCGCTCAGCTTCGGGGCAGAGCATCTCGCGCAAAACCGCCCAACGCAGCGGTTTGCTGAGCACCGCTTCCATCCCCGCAGCAAGGTAGCGCGCGTGATCTTCGGGTTGGGCATGGGCCGTCAGCGCGATAATGCGGCTGTCTTGCGATGCGCCGCCCGAGGCACGGATCGCTTTTGTTGCCTCGACCCCATCCATGCGGGGCATGGAAATATCCATCAAGATCAAATCGTAAGCCTTGGCGACTGCGGCATCGACCCCATCGATCCCATCATGTGCTTCGGTGACGCGGTGCCCGTCACGGCGCAGCATTTCACGTGCGATGAAGCGGTTGGTTTTGTTGTCTTCGACGATCAGCACGTCCAGAGGCTTTGAGCCACTCGAAGGGGGGGGCGCTACCTTTGGCTTGGCGGCTGGCGCCGAGGCCGGCGCGGCGGCATCATCGGGTTGCGCGGTAAGCGTTGCGGCGCGGGTCGGCGCGGGTAAGACTGCGGCGCGAGAGCTTGCAGGCGCATCCATATCGGTGGCGGGCAGGGGGAGGCGCACCCAAAAGAGGCTCCCTTCGCCAAATTCGCTTTCTGCGCCGATCTCGCCGCCCATGGCGGTGACAAGGTTGCGCGTGATGCCCAGCCCGAGCCCCGTTCCCTCGGTGTCATCCGCGCGACCTTCGCTCAGGCGCACGAAATCTTCAAACACGCGGGCGAGGGCCTCGGTCGGGATGCCGCTGCCCGTATCACTGATTTGGAATTCGATCTGATCCCCGCCGGTCCGTGCCGCGTCAATCGCGATCTCGCCGTCTTTGGTGAACTTGGCGGCATTGCTCACCAGATTGACCAAAACCTGCCTTATGCGTCCGCGGGTGCCCGATACCAGCCCCAAGCTATTTGCGGTCAAGGTGATGCTGTTGCCATTCGCAGCAGCAATCGGACGCAAGCTTTGCACCACCTCGCCAAGCAGAACATCAAGGTCGAAGGGCGCGCGCTGGAGTGGGAGTTGGCCGCTCTCGATACGGGTGATGTCGAGCACTTCGTTGATATGGCTTAGCAAAACCTGACCGGAGTTGCGCAATACATCGGTTAATTCGCGTTGTTGAGGGGTCATATCCGTGCTGTCGAGCAAATCAATTGTTCCCAAAATGCCGTTGAGCGGTGTGCGCATCTCGTGGCTCATTACCGCGAGAAAACGCGCCTTGGCTCGCTCACCTGCCAAGGCTTTGTCGCGCGAGCGCACCAATTCTTGCTCGGCGGCAAGCCGGTGCGAGATATTTCGCACAAAACAGACCAAGATCGTGCGGCCGTCATGCTCGGCACGATCCACAGTCAGCTCGATTGCGAAATGCCGCCCCTGCGCATCACGGCCCAAAAGTTGCTCGCTGCGGCTTGCGCCTCCCACGCAGCTTTTCAATAGCTCTGCGGTATCGACGCGGCGGCTGATTTGCTCGTGCACTGCAGCGCCATCCACGCGCTGCGCTGTGATCGGTTTGCGCAAAAAGACGCCCAGATCCAAAGTTTCGGCCTGCGCACGCGTGCGGCCAAACAGGGCTTCGGCAGCGGAGTTGAAATCGGATATTTGCCCCATAGGATCACACACGATAATCGCGTCGCGCGAGGTGGAGATAATGGTTTCGATCCGCGTGAGGATTGCGCGATTGGTGATCGCACGGCTGCGGTTCAACCGGTAAAGCCGCCAGAAGACAAATATGAGCCAAATCACAGCAACGGCCAGCAGAAGGCCAACCGCGGCGACGAGTTTGAGAACGCGCGCCGCATCTTCGCGCGCTCGGTCGGCCTGTAGCGCCAGCTGCCGGTTGCCCTCGGTCGAGATAAGGCGCAGGTCTTGCCTCAGCGGGGCAATGGTTTGCGCGACTGCTGGCAAGGCCTGTAGCAAAGTCGCGTCATTCGCATCTATGGTCGGCACCAGCCCATAGGTCACCTGCGCGATATCTTCGAAGCGCCCTCGCAGATTTGAATAACCAAGGATCGGACGATAGAGTGCACTGCCAGCGATAGTCTCCAGGCGGCTGTAGAAAATGTTGTAGCGCTTGCGCAGGTTGGCCAATGCGCTTTTGACCTCGGTTTGCGGTTGTCCTTGGAGAGACGAAGCGCGCGTTTGCGCCTGCGCTACGGCCGCCTGAAAATCGAGAAATTCGACCTCGATCTGGCTCATGGTCCATTGCACGTTGTCCGCACGCGCTGACCCAAGCTCGCGCAGCTTTTGCGAGACGGAGCTGGACAGGTAAATCAGTAAGAACAACGAGGCGATCGCCACCAGTCCCAGCAGGCTGATCTGAATCCAGCGGGGGCGGAGCCCTGATCGGGCGCGGGGCGACTTCATCTCGACTGCCTTTCGTACTGGCCGCAGGGCGGTCGCAGTCCAGAACTCGGGTCCGCGCTGGTCCTGCCAACCCGATCAGGTTAGGGCAAAATCACGATACGGTCCAATTGCCAGACACTTTGCGCAAAAATGGTTTCGCTGCGGTAAACCGCACTCTTGTCATAGGGATAGACCAGCCATAGCGGCCCCTTGTCGCGCAAAGACATCGGTTGCCCGTTGCGGCTATGGGCCAAGAGCCCTTCTTGGGTGATTGCATCCTCGACCGATAGGCGCACTTGATAATCATTTTGGGCGATTAGGATCAACTGGCCACGATCAAGCGCGAGCGGTTCTAGCAAAGCGCGCAGGCTGACACCTTCGAATAGTTGAACACCGTCGGTCCAGATTGTGCTGGTCTCAAACGCTTCTTGTGGCAGATCTTGCAGCGCGGCCAAATCCATACTTGCACTTAGATATGTTTCGGCGGGCGGCAAAGCGGCATTTGGGGCCGTGCGCAGATCATAGACACGCAGCAACGGCGCGTCCTGTGCTTTGGCGCGGTGCGGCAGCATCGCCAAGATGATGATCAAGGCCGTGATACCCAATATATAGATACTTTTTACGAACTGAATGATGTTCTGAAAAGCAAGCTGTGGCATGTCGTTCCTAAAAGTTTTTAGCAATCTGAGCGGGTAGGCGATTGGACAATAGGCGGGAAAAAGCGCACACAACCAACCCGATTTGGTCAGCCGCTGCGATTTGTGATACAAGTTTAACGATACTCACCAGTTCCACTTTCGTCTCTATGGTGGCCCACGTCTACACCCCTATCCGACAGAATAGGAAACCGGAGCGGCCTTTAGATTTGTTTCACTCTTTACGGGCGATACTGGCTTTGCGAGAGTATCCCCTGCGCGGCCTTCAAATGCCGCCGATGCGCAGGACATTGTGTGAAAGAGCGATAAAAAATGAGCGAAATCCTACTTGCCGACGATCATGAATTGGTGCGCGATACGATTGCGGCCTATCTTGAGGCGAGCAGCGATATTCGCGTTGTGCAAGCCGCTGATTTCATGCAAGCGCTTGAAATTATGCAAACCTCTGGCCCGTTCGATTTGGTCGTATTGGACTACACGATGCCCGGGATGGGCGGATTGGACGGTCTTCGCAAACTCTTGGCATTGCCAAATTCCGGTGCGGTCGCGGTGATGTCGGGCACGGCGTCTCCTGATGTGGCGCGCCGCGCGCTGGAGGCTGGAGCGGCAGGATTTCTGCCCAAAACCTTGTCGCCGGACACGCTGCTGAGCGCGGTTCAACATATCCTCGCCGGAGAGGTCTACCGTCCGCTGCAATTTTTGTCGCAAGAGGCCGAGGCGCTTTCGGTCAAACTCACGCCGCGCGAACGCGATGTTCTTAACGGAATTTGCGAGGGTAAATCCAACAAAGAAATCGCCCGCGATTTGGGAGTGCAGGAAGTCACGATCAAGCTTCATGTAAAGACCCTTAGCCGCAAGCTGGATGCGCGCAATCGCACCCATGCGGCGATGATTGGGCGCGATCTGGATCTCGTTTAAACCGTTTGGTTTCTCGCTTGATTGACCGGCGCTGTGCGGCCGCGGCCGCTCGGAGTGCGCGCAGTTTGACACCGTCGAAGGGGGGCAAAAAACCGCAGGCTGTTTAGATTGCGATGTACCGCTCCGCGCGTGGCAACTTGTGCAATTATTCCTTCTATTTGAGCAAATATTCTCGCCCGGTCACGGTCCAAAACCGCCCCGATTAAAGTCATCTTCACCGTTCGCACCGATAAGGGCTGAGCTAGAACTCAAACCTAGGGACGGCGGTTCGCCGAGTTGCGTATGAAGTTGCTTCGGAATATTCCCATCGCATTGGTGCTACCGGCCATGTTCTTTGCCTTGAGCTTGAGTGCTTTAGGCATGATGGGCGCCTCGTCATACTATGGTGCGCGGGCGCTGCTTTTGGACGAATCGCACGATAGCATCGGTGCGATGAGCAAACGGCGCGCCTCCGAAATCGAAACTTGGTTTGCACAGGTTGAAGCCGAGGTCGCGTTTCAAGCCAGCAGCCCAAACACTGCCACGGCCCTGCGTGTCTTCGGGGCAGGCTGGAAAGCCTTTGACGGCGCGGCGCAGGCGGAATTGACCCGTGCATTTATCACCGACAATCCCAACCCCGAAGGCGAACGTGCCGCATTGGACAATCCTGAAATGCGCTCGGCCTATAGCCGCGGGCATAAGCGCTACCATCCATTTTATCGCGGTTTGGCCGAACGTGCCGGTTTTGCCGATGTGTTTCTTTTCGATAAGTTCGGCAACTTGGTCTATTCGGTCGAAAAGCGCGACGACTTTGCCTCCAGCATCGCGCAAACACCGCAAACTGCGCTGTCCAAAGCCGTGCAATCGCTTTTCGAAAATGGCGGCGGCGAGGGCGAGACGGTCACATTCGTAAATTTCGCCCCATATGCGCCCGTAGGCGGGGCGCTTTCGGCCTTTGCTTTGCAATTGGTCAAAGGGGCGAATGGCGCTCCCGACGGGGTCTTTGCCGTACGCTTGTCCACCGCACCTGTCGAGCAGATCATGGCGCGAACCGCTGGTAACGGCGCGCAGGGCAATGCCTTTCTGCTTGATGCAGAGCAGGGCATTTTGTCATCGGATGCAGCGGTCATCGATCTCGCTCCGCTGCGTGATCCGGCACCTTTGAACATCGCACTGGCGGGGGGGGCGAATGTCTCTCGAACCCAGCGCGATGTTCCGCTTTTGTCGGGGTTTCAGCCGGTCATGATCGATGGGGTGTCTTGGGTGGCCGTTGTCGAGACCGCACAAGCTGACGTCTTTAATCTGGCAAATAAACTGCGCCGTGACCAGCTTATGCAAGGTCTCGTGCTTATGGCTCTTTTCGGGCTGGCTGGTATTATCTTGGGCCGCGGTTTGAGCCGCCCGCTCAAAGATCTGTCAAATGCCATCAGCGCCATTCGCCATGGTGATTATGGTGTCACGGTGCCCGGCGTGGATCGCGGCGATGAGATCGGGTCAATCGGCAAAGCTTTGGCCGCGCTTCAAACCGAATTGGTCGAAGCCGAAGCCATTAATGCCGACAGTAAATTCCAAAGTGCCGCCGTCGGGGCAACTTCGGCGGCCCTGATGATGACGGATGCAAACTTCTGCGTCACGCATATGAACCAATCGATCCGCAAGCTCGTGCGCACCTATGCCGATGATATTCGCAAAGTCGCGCCCGACTTTGATCCTGACGGCTGTATCGGTATGAACATGGATGTGTTTCACCGTGCACCAGAGGCGATCCGCAAACGGGTTGGCGCCGCTGCGGGACAACGCTTTACGGCAGCGATCCCGCTTGGCGATATCCGTCTTGCGATCGATGTGCAGCCCTTTTTCGACGACGATGGCGAATTGCTTGGCTCGGTTGTGGAGTGGTCGGATGCAACCGAAGAAACCCGCCGCAATGCCATCATACAGGCCATTGATTCTAGTCAGGTTTTTGCCGAATTCGATGACGATGGTCGGTTGAAATATGCGAATACCGGATTCTTTGAATGCTGCAACCTGTCGCTAGACGCGTTGCGAGGCGTTAAAATGCTCGACATGTTCTCCGGTTGCGCGGACGACAATCGCGCGCAGCAAGGATGCGACGAAACCCATGCCAAACTGCTTGAGGGCGATACGGTCAGCGGCCGTTTTGTGCTCAAGCCGGACGCGCCTGATGCCAAAGAATCGATCCTTGAAGGGAGCTTCTCTCCGATCCGCACGCGTGTTGGGTCTTTGGTCGGTTATGTTTTGATCGGCAATGATATTACCGTCGATCACGCGCATTTGAGCAAGGCCGAGGCCAAACGCGCCGCAATGGAAGCCGCGCAAACGCATATGGTCGAGCAAATTCGCATCGGTATGCAAAGCCTTGCGCAGGGGGATCTTACAACGCGCCTTGATGCGGAATTTGCACCCGAATACGAGCAATTGCGTGGAGATTTCAACGCCGCGGTCGCAGATCTGGCGCGGGCGCTTGAGGTGGCAGCCGAAGAGTCGCTGAACATGCGAAGTGAAAGCGCCGAAATTTCGAATGCGGCCGAAGATATGGCAATCCGCTCGGAGCGCCAGGCCGCGACATTGCGCGACACCGCCAATGCGCTGGATGAGATGACAACCAATGTCCATAGCGCGGCGGAGGGCGCGGCACGCACCGAAACCGTCGTCAGAGAAGCGCGCACCCGCGCCGAACGTAGCGAGCAAGTGGTTGGCGAGGCCGTCGGGGCCATGTCCGAGATCGAAGCCTCAAGTCAGGAAATCGTTAAGGTGATCAGCGTTATCGATGAGATTGCGTTTCAAACCAACCTATTGGCGCTCAACGCTGGCGTCGAAGCGGCGCGTGCGGGCGAGGCGGGGCGCGGCTTTGCAGTTGTTGCAACCGAGGTGCGCGCGCTCGCGCAGCGCTGCTCGGACGCAGCCGGAGAGATTAACACCCTTTTGCGGAAATCGGGCGAGCATGTGGATAAGGGCGTGACCTTGGTGGGAGAAACCGGCGATGCGCTCAAACACATCATGGAATCTGTGTCGGAGATTTCCGGTTACATTGGCGACATCGCCAAATCGGGGCGCGAACAATCGACGGGTCTGCAACAGATCAATGCTGCTGTGATGGAAATTGACCAAACCACGCAACAAAATGCAGCTATGTTTGAGGAAACATCCTCGGCCAGCAACGCACTTGCGCGGCGCGCAGATGTATTGGCGCGAAGCCTGAGCGGTTTCAAATTGGGCCAGGACATGCGGCCGGCGATTGCGCCGCCCGCGCAGAAACCCGCTGCGGCAGCACCTGCGCCTGTGTCCGCGCGCAAGCCCGCGCCCGTTGCGGCCCCAAAATCGACCGCGCCCAATCGTGCCAAACCATCACAGGACGGTTGGGCGACCGAGCGGCGCACGCAGAGCCGCCGCGTGGTCATCGACCGGCGCTCGGGTGCCGTTCTCGCCGCAACCGAAGACAACATTGAAGAGTCATGGGAAGAGTTTTAATGAAACATGCAAATGATATGACAGTCCCGCGCCGTGTCTTGATCGTGGACGACTCGCCGGCCATCCGTGCGGTGCTCGCTCACGCGCTTAGCAATGATCCGCGCCTCGAAGTGGTCGGCGAGGCATCGGATGCCTATGAGGCCCGCGGCTTGATCAAGAGCCTCAATCCCGATGTGATCACTCTTGATGTTGAAATGCCGCGTATGTCAGGGCTCGATTTTCTTGAACGTTTGATGCGCTTGCGCCCGATGCCTGTGGTGATGTTTTCATCGGTCACGCAAGCAGGCAGCGACAATGCCGTGCGGGCGCTCTCGCTTGGTGCCTTTGATGTGTTGCCCAAACCGTTGAGCGGTATAAGTAAGGCCGATTTGCTCAGCCTTCGCGATGCGGTTGCAAGCGCGGTCGTGAACAACGCCTCGTCCAAGCGCGATACTTGGCAGCCAAGCAAAGGCACGCCCGTCGCGCACTCTGTGCCCGATATGGCGCGCAAATGGGGCGGCGAGGTCATCTTGATCGGTGCTTCGACGGGCGGTGTGGCCGCAGTTGAAAAAGTTCTATCGACGATGCCGCGCAACGCCCCTCCGATTGTTTTGTCACAACATATGCCCGAGGCCTTCCTGAGCAGCTTTTGCGGACGTTTGGCACAGATTTTCCCACATGATGTCCAATTGGCCGCCGATGGGCTCGAGCTCAAACCCGGAAATGTCTACGTCTCGCCGGGAGGCGCATTACATACCGGCGTCGCCCTGCGCGGCGCCAAGGTCTATTGCAGCCTGATCGACAAGCCCAAACGCAACGGTCATTGTCCCTCGGTCGATGAGTTGTTCTTCTCGGCGCAAGAGTTTGCCTCGCGGGTCCATGCGGTGATCTTGACCGGATTGGGCCGCGACGGCGCGGAAGGCATGAAGGCTTTGCACGACGGCGGGGCCAATTGCGTGGCGCAAGATCGTGAAAGCTGTGTCGTCTACGGGATGCCGCGCGCGGCGGTCGAAATCGGGGCTGTCGATGCGCAGGTGCCCCTCGAAGAGATCAGCAGCCTTGTCTGCCAGCCGGTGCGCGCCAAGCTGTAAAGGACTTGTGAACGGCAGTGGCAATACAATGGTGTCGCCGCGCCCGAAACATAAGCCATCCTGAAAGGAAGGGACCAAAAATTGAGAGATGCGAGCGTTGCGGGTAAATCCGTGAATATTACACAAGGCGAGTTTGCCTGCATGTCGGAACCAGATGGGGTCATCACGACCATCTTGGGCTCCTGCGTGGCCACATGCATTTGGGATCCCATGGCGGGTGTCGGCGGAATGAACCACATTCTCGTGGCGCAATCGGGCAGCGGAGCAAGCCGGAATGATTTTGCAGGCGTGAACGCGATGGAATTGGTCATCAACGGATTGATCCGCCGCGGGGCAAAGCGCGAAAACCTGCAGGCCAAGGTGTTTGGAGGTGCCAAGATGATCGAGGGCCTGTCGGATATCGGGCAAGTCAACGGGGTTTTTGTGGTGGAATATCTCGAGCGCGAGAACATCCCCTGTGTCGGAAAGAGCCTTGGCGGAACCCTCGCGCGGCAAATCCGCTTTTATGCGGGCGAAGGACGGGTGCTGCAAAAATCGATCGCAGGCGCCGCCGTCCCGCCACCGCCGCCGCCGCGCCCCAAGGTCGAACCGGCCGGAGGCAACGATCTGGAGCTGTTCTAGACCGCGGCGGGCGACCATGGATAAGAATAAAAAGCGCCCTGATTGGTCAGGGCGCTTTTTATATTTCAAGTCAGCTCATTGCCGATTGGCCGCACAATGACCGACTACTTTAACTCCACGGAAAGGCCGCCGCTAATGCCCCAAGGATAGGCCCAAGGCGTCGAGGTTGCCATAGCGGCCGTGACGGCCACGGTGATCAACGCGGCCGCCAATCCGCCGCCAACCGTGGTGCCGACGGCTTTTTCCTGCGATGAGACCGAAGCCGTGCCGCTCACCTTATCGGCCTTACAGGTTACGATGAGCGAACTGGGTAAGCCGCGATTGTTCAATTCGGCGCGTTGTATGAACTTGGGAAGAACGACGACTTGCGGCGTCACCACCTCCGCGAGAAGCTCATCGGCATCGATCTTGCATTTCGCCCCGACCACCTCATTGGTTTTCTTTCCATCTGGACTGGCGGTATAGGCGCGCACCGTTGTTTTTGTGGTGCCCTTCGCGACCTTGCCGGTATCCAGCCCGCGCTTCATGGATGCCGCTACGGGGGTAGAGGTGGCGGCCACGGGGGCGAGTGTTCAGCCAGACAAAGCGATTGCGGCGACGAGGCCGAGAGCAATTTTATTCAAGGTGTTCCTAATCGTCTAAATTGTTACCGAAACGTTTTTAGTGTGCTTGTGGTCTGCGCCCAGCCAAGGATTGTGGGGAGTGCCCGTTGCCTTTGGGGGCGCAGGTGCCGGCTGTGTTCTTCGCAGCGCTGAGTATTCCTCGATCCGTCACTTCACGCGCCGCGCCGAACATCTGAGGCGGTGCATGGGACGGCGCGCTGGCCTTGTCCTTGCGCGCAGGTTGATCCGATGTGCACAAAAATGCCCGCTGCGGACCAAGCCGAGCGGGCATTTTGAGCCAAGTTTGACAATCGTCACAGCCAGATGTCGTCGTCGTCATCTGATGCGGAGGGGGAGTCCAACCCGTCCTCTAGAAACAAATCGGCATCCGAGCAGCCATGTTTGGCGTCCTCTGGCAAAGAGTGGACAATGTCTTTGAGGCTGTCGCGCATATGCACCGAACGTAGCAACCCGTCGACGGTCACCGAACTGTCTGCGTGCCAGCTCATATGCTCGCTGACATAAAGCAAGATCGCCTCGATGTCCTGCAAGGACTGGCGCAGGAAGTCCACCCGTTGAAAGCTTTGCAAGGCCTCGCCGTCCAGCGGGTTGCAGTTGCAAAGAGACGTAGAAAGCGCGTTCTCGAGCGCGATTGTGATGGTGCGCAGGGTTTTGACTTGCCCCGCGAGCACCTCGATCATGCTCGAGGCGGTGATGTTGACGATTTCGTCTTTGTCACCTGCCATAGAGGATGCTTCCTGTGTCGTCTTTGCCGTGTGCATTACAGCCGTCCCACCACCGCTTCGATACATTTGCGCAGCTCGTCAGGCTCGAATGGCTTTTTGAGAAAGTTGTTCATTCCCAATTTCTTGCCATATTCGATGATCTGTTTTTCCGCACGTCCGGTGATCAAGATAAATCCAACGCCTTTGGTTTTCGGCGCCGAGCGCAATTGATGCAAAAGCTTCAATCCGTCCATTTCCGGCATGTTGTAGTCAGAAATCACAAGGTGCACCGGCGCGCTTTCGAGCGCTTTGAGCGCGGTTGCACCGTTGTCGGTGCTCGCCACGTTGCGAATGCCGAAGCCGTCGAGTGCCTGTGTGATCAAGCCGCGGCTGGTAGACATATCGTCGACAACCATAACTCTCAATTGGTCTCGCAGAGCCATAGACCAGTCCTCCTGGAGTTGTTGCCGCTATGCGGCAGGGTGATAGGCGGTCAAGCCGATTGATTTAAAAAGGGGTTGGGCGCAATCGGAAATCCGTTCCGAATGTCCCAAAAAGAACCACGCGTCCTTGCCAAGCATTTTGTGGAACCTTGGCCAAAGCGATGCCTGTGTCGGCGCATCAAAGTAAATGACCACGTTCCGGCAAAACACCACATCAAAGCCGCCTGACATGGGCCAGTCGCGCAGCAGGTTCAGCTCCCGAAACCGCACCAGTTTCTTCAATGCCGGATCAACCTCGTATTTCACATCAAAACCGGAGCCCGATTTATGCATGTATTTCTTGAGGTAAGCCTCGGGGATGCCGCCGATCTGCTGCTCCGAATAGGCGCCCGCTTTGGCCTTGGCCAAGATTTGCGGATCGATATCAGAGGCCAGAATGAGCACATCCTTTTGTGCCATTTCCGGGGCATGTTCCAATAGCGTCATGGCGATGGAATAGGGTTCTTGCCCGCTGGAACACCCCGCGGACCAGATCCGAACCCGCTCGCCATTGCGGGCACGCTCGCGCAGGATCGGCAAGGCCTGATCGCGTAGCATGTCGAAGTGATGCGGCTCGCGAAAGAAATGCGACACATTGGTGGTCAAGGCCGAAATCATTTCGCGCCGTTCGGCCAAGCCTTGCTCGGACGAGACAAATTTGGCGTATTCGTCAAACCCCGAATGGCCCACGGCGCGAATTCGGCCGCGCAGGCGCGATTGCACCATTGTGGTTTTGGCCGGCGTCAAGATGATCCCGGCCTCGCTTTTGGCAAGGCTCGCGATCACCTCGAACGCTTTGGGGCTCAAGTTTGCGCTTGCCCCGGGGTTTCCGCTCATGTCGCTCATGCAGCTTCATCCGCCGTCGCTGGGACGACAGCCGCGAGATCAAGCACGCGGATCATCCGGTCGTCGATCAATGTGAGTGCACGGACCACCGACATATGCGGCTCCGACGACATTTCGGGCGGCGGCTGCAAATCGCTTTCGGTCATTGCAACGATGTCCGAGACCGCATCGACGAGCAGGCCGGTGAGCGTGCCGCCAAGGTTGACCACAATGATGACGTTGCGATCGCTTGTTTCTTGGACCGGCAAACACAGCCGGCGGGCCAGATCCATCACTGGCAGAACCGTGCCGCGCAGGTTGATGACCCCGCGCATATAGTCCGGCGCATGCGGCATGGGTGTTGTGCGCGTCCAGCCGCGAATTTCGCGAACCGACATGATGTCGAGGGAATATTCTTGATCCGCCACTTTGAAGGTGAGCAATTCAAGATCTGTTGCTTGATTGGGGTCACTCATAACGATGCTCCTTATTATGCGCTCAAAGCTTCGGTCCGGGACGCGCCCGAGGCCTCTGCGATGATGTCGGCGGGGTCGAGGATGAGGGCGATCTGCCCGTCCCCGAGAATGGTTGCGGCGGCGATGCCGGGGGCGCGGAAGAAACTGTCATCGAGCCCTTTGATCACCACTTGGCGTTGGTCTTGGATGCCGTCGATGATCAGCGCGGCGCGCGCCCCGTCTTCGTAGGCAATCAGCAGAACAATCGCGCCAACGTAGCTGTCTCTTGCCGGTCTGTAGCCCAGCTCGACACCAAGATCGAAGAGCGGGACAAATTCGCCGCGCACCCTCACGATGTGTTTGCCCGGGCGCAGCATCTCGACGTCGGCCTCGCCCAAGGACAGGGTTTCGACCACAACATTGAGTGGCACGACAAGCGTTTCGTCGGCGACATTGACGACCATCCCGTCCAGAACCGCGAGGGTCAGGGGCAAGGAGATCGAGAATTTCGTGCCTTTGCCCGCCTCGGAGGTGATTGTGATCCGACCGCCCAAGGCCTGGATGGCGGTTTTCACCACATCCATCCCCACGCCGCGACCGGACAGGTCGGAAATCTGGCTGGCCGTCGAAAAGCCGGGGGCAAAGAGAAGATTGTCGATGTCACTATCGCTCAGGTTCGCATCGGCAGGGACGAGGCCCTTTTTGATCGCGATCTCAAGCACTCGCTTGCGGTTGATCCCCGCGCCGTCATCGGAGATTTCAATCACCACGCGCCCCGAACGGTGCGCTGCCGACAGGGTCACGATCCCTTCGGGCGATTTGCCCGCAGCGATCCGGTCGTCTTTGCTTTCAAGCCCGTGGTCCACCGCGTTGCGGATCATATGGGTCAAAGGATCGGCGAGCCGTTCGATCACGGTCTTGTCGACTTCGGTGCCTTCGCCATCAGTGACAAGGCGCACATTCTTGCCGACCGCAGCCGAGGCCTCGCGGATAATCCGGCTCATGCGTTGGAAGAGCGATTTGACCGGCTGCGCGCGGATCATCATCACCGAATCCTGAATGTCGCGGGTCAGGCGTTGGAATTCCTCGAGCCCGTTCATCGCATCGGAATGCGGCGACAGGCCCGCTTGCTCGAGGCTTTGCGAGAGCATGGCTTGGTTGATTACCAATTCGCCGACCAGATTGACCAAGCGCTCGATCCGTTCCAGATCGACGCGCACCACCGATTTGGGTGTATTTGCCGCCGCTCCAGCCGGTTTTCCCGCAGGTTTGCGCCCAGCACTCTCCTCGGCTGCTGCGCTCGGGGCAGGGGGCTGCGCGGCCTTTTTGGGGGCTTTTGCTATTTCCAGTTTCGCGGGCGCGGCTGCTGCGGGCGCCTCTTCGAGCGCGTCGTCAGGCATGGTTGCCGGCGGTTCGGGCAGCGCTTCGATCGCAGCGCTTTGTTGCGGGGCAGGGGCGGGTTCAGGCTCGTCTTCACCGAAAGGGGTGGTGCTGACCGACAGCTCGCAAAGCCCCTCGACAAATTCGAAAATCTCGCGAATTTCGGCCTCGTCGACATCGGCTTCCAAGGTGATATTCCACGCCAGATAGGGCGTTTCTGCCGCCAAAGTGTCAAGCGCGGGCAATTCGCTCATGTCGCATTCGACACGCGCTTTGCCCAAGGCGCCCAGATTGCGCAACAGCATCTGCGGCTCATTGCCGGTTTCAAACATATCCTGTTGGGGTTTGAAGCGGATGTAGTGGATCTTTGCGCCGTCATTTCCAGCGGCGGCGGGAGCATCGGATGCATCGAGGTCCGGCAGATCGGGAAGCGGCGGCAACCCGTCGAGATCGAGCGACATCGAAACGCCCATCGGCTCGAAATCATCGGCCGAAACCTCTTCTTCCTCTTCCTCGGGACCGCCCAAAAGGTTATCAAGCTGCGCCAAAAGCTCGGCGCTGCGCTCGTCTGGCATAGGTTCGTCATCGCGGCA
Source organism: Paracoccaceae bacterium (assembly GCA_050633545.1). Taxonomy (GTDB): domain Bacteria; phylum Pseudomonadota; class Alphaproteobacteria; order Rhodobacterales; family Rhodobacteraceae; genus Litorivita. The sequence goes on along the minus strand of JBOEGS010000005.1, from coordinate 104,237 downwards.
CACGCGGATCAGATCGGACAGGTGATCGGCGCAGGCGAAAAACAGGCGCATTGCGTCGGCATCGGGCGTAAATTTATTGGAGCGCACATCATCAAGAGCTGTCTCGTAGCGGTGGGCAAAGCGAACCATCGCTTCGAGCCCGAAGGCACCTGCGCCGCCTTTGATGGAATGCACCGCGCGGAAAACAACATTGATTGTTTCGGGATCGTCATCACCCTCGTCAAGCGTGGTCAACCCGTCTTGCAAGGCCTCCATAAGCTCTTCACACTCAATGAAGAAAGAGGCGCGGATTTCCGCCATAGGATCATTTGCGTCACTCATATCCGTTCTCCTAGCCTGCGACCATTTGCAGTGCTTTGACCAATTTCACCGGATCGAAGGGCTTTACGATCCATCCGGTTGCACCGGCGTTACGGGCGCGCATTTTCAATTCGGGCGAGCTTTCGGTTGTCAGCACAAGGATCGGTGTGGCGCGATGACTTTCCTGATCGCGCACCGCGTCGATAAACCCGAAACCATCCATGCGCGGCATGTTGATATCGGTGATGATCACATCGGGTTCCAGCCCGCCAAGCACCTCAAGCCCGTGCACGCCGTCATCGGCCAGATGCACGGTAAAGCCCGCCGGTGTAAGCGCCATACGGATCATGTCGCGCATGGTGCGACTGTCATCAACTGCGAGAATATTCAGGCTCATGGTTTGCCCTCCGAGATCGATTCAGGGGTGAAACCCATTTGGTGCATCTGCTCAATGAGACGGTCCGAGGCATTAATGATGCTCATCTTGTGACCCTTTGCCTGAAGCGATGTGGCCGCAGACAAAAGCACCTGCAAACACAGCGCGCCGATATTGGCCACGGGGCCTGCATCGACGGTGATGTCGCCATCCAGCCGCTCTTTGAGGCTGGACGCCAAGGGCTCTGCCGCGGGCAGATCTAGTTTGGACTGAAGAACAAGCGGCTCACTCATAGCCACCTGCCTTGGGCGCAATACGCTGGTTCGGCATTGCCAACCTCCCATAATTCCGTTCCGGTTCCTGACGGTTCTATGGGGCGGGCGGTTAAAACGGGGTTACGGACAATTGCCAATTTGCCCCATTTTGAAACAGTTTGGGTCGAACTGCGCACGGACAGGCCGCGTCTCGATCTGCAACGCACATAAATCAAACACAAATTTCATCTCGTCCGACGACCGAAGGCCCGCGCCACATGTGCACTGGGGCGAGATGAAAACATGCCGCCTGCGCGGCGCGGCGATGCGCAAGGGGGCGTGGGCCTGTTGAATGTCACTGAGAACTGACCCGGTAGCCCCATAAATTGTCACTGAGAGCTGACCCATGTGAACACATTACCCTGACGGTTTTGGTCGGGGAGACATGGAGTGATAGACATGGGATTTTTGAGTGTTATTCGACGCTGGGCATTGCGTGACAAAATGCCAATACGTGAGATCGCCCGACGTACTGGGCTGTCTCGCAACACCATCAAAAAGTATCTTCGTGAAGATGCTGTAGAACCGAGGTTCAAAACGCCGTCGCGTCCAAGCAAGTTGGATCCATACGCGGATCGGTTGTCGGCGTGGCTTTTGGCCCAGACGCGTAACTCCCGTAAAGAGCGGCGCAACGTCAAGCTGATGCATGAGGAATCGGTCAAGCTCGGCTATGATGGGTCCTACGAGCGGGTCGCAGCCTTTGCGCGCGCGTGGCGTGCTGATCGGCATCATGCAGAGCAAACGACAGGACGCGGCACGTTTGTGCCTTTGGTGTTCCAACCCGGTGAAGCGTTCCAGTTCGACTGGAGCGAAGACTGGGCCGCGATTGGCGGCGAACGCGCAAACTGCAGGTTGCGCACACTAAGCTCTCACACAGCCGTGCCTTTATTGTCCGGGCCTATCCTCTTCAAACGCACGAGATGTTGTTCGACGCCCACTGGCATGCGTTCCGCGTGTTCGGCGGTGTTCCAGGGCGTGGGACTTACGACAGCGGGAATTGTCCGCCATTGGTCCGAGGACAATGGACGCGAAGACAGCGGTGGACCGTGTTGGACGGGGCAAGCAGCGCGATGTCAATGCACGCTTCCAATCCATGGCCAGCCACTATGTTTTTGAGCCTGAGTTCTGCAATCCAGCCGCAGGCTGGGAAAAGGGTCAGGTTGAGAAGAACGTCCGGGATGCGCGCAACCGTCTGTGGCAGGTCATGCCAGTCTTCAAGGACCTAGAAGAGTTGAGCCAATGGCTTGAGGATCGTTGCATCGCGCTTTGGTCGGAGATAACGCACCGAGAATTGGCGGGTTCAGTCGCTGATGCTTGGGAAGCTGAGAAGATATTGCTGATGGTTTTACCACCAGCCTTCGACGGATTTGTAGAACACAGCAAGCGCGTGTTTCCAACGTGTTTGATTACTTTCGAGCGCAACCGCTACAGCGTCCCTGCAAGTTTTGCGAACCGCCCTGTCAGTCTTCGTGTTTACCCGGACCGGTTGGTCTTTGTTGCAGAGGGACAAACCGTCTGCACACATGAACGGATCATTGATCGATCCCACCGCAAGCCTGGCAGGGTCATCTATGATTGGCGCCATTATCTAGCGGTCATTCAACGCAAACCAGGAGCATTACGCAATGGTGCACCGTTTACCGCGATGCCTGACATCTTCCGTCGGCTGCAAGATCACATGCTGCGCAAAGAAGGCGGAGATCGCGAGATGGTTGATATCCTGTCCTTGGTTTTACACCACGACGAGGGCGCTGTTCTACGGGCCGTCGAACTGGCGTTGGAAGCCGGGGTGCCAACCAAGACGCATATCCTGAACCTGCTGCATCGGCCAATCGATCCAAAGCAGACAGATCATCCAGAGGTCGATCCACCAGATGCTCTCGCCTTGGAAACGGCACCAAAGGCAAATGTGGATCGCTATGACGATCTCAGACAGACAAGGGAGAGCCGCAATGCGTCATGATCCCGCAGGAGCTTCCATTATCATCATGCTGCGCAGTCTCAAGCTGCATCTCGCCAAAGGCGAGCATCTATAATCGCGCACCTGAGGTGCGACATGGCGCATGCGGTTGACGATCTGGTTACACAAGGTGTTCCAGCATTTGAGGCGGCAACCCCGATGTTGCCCCAACTGCTCAAGGCGGAAATGGCCGAACGGGAAGTGCGATCGATTGCCTATCACACGAAGGTCGCACGCTTCCCATCCTACAAGGACCTCACGGGTTTTGACTTCGCGTCGAGCGACATCAATGAGGCCACGATCCGGAAACTCCATCGCGGTGAGTTCATAGAGAATGCGGAAAACGTCGTTCTGATCGGTGGGCCCGGCACTGGCAAAAGCCATGTCGCCGTCGTGCTGAAAGCACGCCTTTGGCGTGACTATCGGCGTCCAGGCCATCGAGTATCACAGACGCAAGGTACGCTTCTACTCGACCGTCGAACTGGTCAACGCATTAGAGCAGGAAAAGGCCCTTGGGAAAGCCGGGAAACCTCTCGGGACATTGCTGCGCAATACCCTGCCGGTCAGTGAATGATTGAGATGCTCACAAAGATCGATTTGGTCATCCTTGACGAGCTCGGTTACCTACCGTTCAGCCCGTCAGGCGGTGCGTTGCTGTTCCACCTTCTTAGCAAGCTCTATGAGCGCACCAGCGTCGTCCCTCTCGTGACATTGCCATGCAATGCACTGACGGGCAGTGATCACGACCAACCTCAGCTTCAGTGAATGGGCGCAGGTCTTCGGCGATGCAAAGATGACAACAGCACTCCTCGACCGGCTAACACACCGCTGCCACATCCTGGAGACTGGAAACAACAGCTACCGCTTCAAGGCCAGTTCAGAAGCTGCAAAGAAAACCACAAAGGAGGCCAACATATTGACCAAAGCATAGCTACCGATACATAACGACGAGCGGGTCAAATCTCGGTGACAATACCGGGTCAGTTCTCAGTGACATTCAACAGTGGGGCATCAGGTTTAGGGCAAAGGAAAGCAGCCTTGCCAATGGTGCGACAGGGCGCGCATCAAAAAACCGCTTTGCATGGACAGGCATCCGCTGACGCCCCTACCTAAGGCATGTCGGCGCCGAAGGGGCATTTACGTTCGGGACCTCCAAGGATGGTGATGGTGGAGTTTGGCGAGAAACACGCGTTTGAAACGGCCCTGCGGACATCCTTTCCGGCGGGCTTTGATCTCGATGACAGGCTGTGGCGCTACATTCGTTGGCTGGAGCGCCAAGAACAGGTTTTTAAAACGCGAAATACGCAAGACCTGTTTGTCCCGACGACACCGGTTGCGAATGTCGACGCGCTTTGGTCGCATCTGGCTTTTGTCATCGAACCGGATTTGATCAGCCATTGGTTTGGCCGGCGCGGTCTTGAAAGCCGTCTGGTCCCGCTCGTGAAATGCGGCGCAGATGGATGCCATCTGGCGGTCTGGAAAGAGGGCGGTCAGGACCGATATGTTTTTCTTGGCTCGGAAGGGGAGGCGTTTCAGGTCACAACGGATGTGCGCTGTTTCATTATGCTGATTACAATGGGATATTTCAGCATTGAGGATAAGAGAACATTTTCTCTTCGGCCCGAAGAGAACTTTGTCGAATATAATTCACAGCCGTGGCCGGAGCCGGTTTTGGCGCAGGATCGGGTCCGTGACACTCTGGGCCTATCCTATCCGAAGAGGGGCAGCGAAATTCTGGACATCGGCGAGGGGGCGTTCGAGCAATTTGTAACGCGGCAATCGCGGTGAAGCAGAGAGGTCTGCCGACATCATTGGGGTTTTGCGCCGTGGTAGGCTCAGGACGATTCAACGCGGCATGCCAAACGGCGGATCATTCAATATTGATCGAACTTCGTGGAAACATCGCAAAGAAAAACCCCGCCTCAGAGCGGGGTTTTGAGGTTTTTAACTGATTGCAGGCCGCGCTATTTATCCGCGCCGCCGCCGCCGCCCGCCGCGTGCGCCGGCGGTTTCGGCGGCGGTCGGGGTCTTGTTGGCTGCAATCCATGCCGCGCCATGCGGGTCTTGGTTGCTCAGCAGGTTCGCCGCCATGATCGCTTGCATCTCCGAACCCGCCGTCGCGGTGAGCACGCCCAAACCGGTGAGTTTCGCCAAAAGCGCATCGTCCATACCCTCGGGCAAGATGATGCCAGCCGCTTGCAACTCGTCGCGTTTGGCTTGCAACTTGGCTTGGCTGACCGGCATGGCGACGGGGTTCATGATCGCCGAGGTCATGCCCGCGCCCATTGCCATGGGCAAAAACGCATTGTTGATGCCGTGGCGGTTGGGCAGACCGAAGGAGATATTCGACGCGCCGCAGGTGGTGTTCACGCCCAATTCCTCGCGCAGACGGCGCAACAAGGCAAAAACCTGTTGCCCTGCGGTCGCCATCGCGCCGATCGGCATGACCAACGGGTCGACCACGATATCATGGGCGGGAATGCCGAAATCCGCGGCGCGCTCGACGATCTTCTTGGCCACGGCAAAGCGCACATCGGGGTCTTCGGAAATGCCGGTGTCATCGTTGGAAATCGCCACAACCGGCACGTTGTATTTCTTCACCAACGGCAGGACCAATTCCAAACGGTCCTCTTCGCCGGTCACCGAATTGAGCAAGGGACGGCCCTCGGCAATCTCCAGTCCCGCCTCCAAGGCACCTGGCACCGAGCTGTCGATGCACAAAGGCACATCGACGAGCGCTTGCACCATCTCGACGACCTTGCGCATCAAGGGCGGCTCGGTCTCGTTGGGGTTGGGGTTGGAGTTGTAGACCACGCCCGCGTTGATATCGAGAACCGCCGCGCCGGCCAGAACCTGCGCCAATGCGTCTTTCTCTACGGTCGAAAAATCACCCGCTTCCAATTCGGCGGCCAGCTTTTTGCGCCCCGTGGGGTTGATCCGCTCGCCAATGACGCAAAACGGCTCGTCAAAGCCCATCACAACGGTCTTGGTTTTGCTCTCTAGGATGGTGCGGGTCATGTGTCGTCCTTATCTATGACGCGAAATGCGTCTGTCTGTGTGGCGCGCGCAGCCTATCGGGCCGAGGCTGCGCGCGAAGCAGGCGCGAGGGCAGGGCCGTGGCCATGCTCTGCGGTCCAGGTTGTTGCGGTTTTGATACCGCCGAGCGGGAAGAAATGCACCCCCTCGATCAGGCTTTGCGGATTGGCGGCCTTATAGGCGGCCAGATCGGCCAAAATCGTGTCGGGCGTATAGGGCAAAAGCAGCTTGCTGACATCCATCGCGCGCTTTTGCAAAACCTTCAAAGAGGGACCAACGCCGCAAGACATCGCAAAGGTGATGAGGGTTTGCAATTTGGCAGGGGCGGCGAGGCCGAGATGGATCGGCATGGTGATCCCCGCCTGCGCAAGGCTCTCGGCCCAAGCAATCAGCGGCGCGGCCTCAAAGGCGAATTGCGTGACAATGGCCATATCTGCATCGGTGCGCTCGGCGTAGGCCTGTTTGAACGCCAAAGCCGCATCGACATTGGCCCGCCCGCCCGCAGGGTCGATATCGCGGCTGCCTTCGGGGTGGCCCGCCACGTGCAGCCGCTCGAAGCCGTTGGCATCAAAGACGCCGCTCTCGATCAGGTCCATCGAATTGTCGAACGGCCCGCGCGCTTGTGCAATGCCGCCCGCCAGAAGTAGCGCCTGACGCACATCGGCCTCGCCTTGATAACGGGCGATCCAGTCATTGAGCGCATCGCGCGACGGCACAGAGCGGGCCGGAATATGCGGCATGACCGCAAAACCTTCATGCGCGATGCGTTTGGCCGTGGCGATCATATCCTCGATCGGTGTGCCGTCGATATGGGCGACATAGACCCGCGTGCCCTTGGGCAGAATGTCGGCAAAACTGTCGATTTTGGCGGCGGTGCGCGGCATGACCTCGATCGAATATCCGGCCATCAGGGCGCGCGCATCGGCACCCATCACATTGCCGGTCGTCTTGCTTGCGCTCTTCTTGAAGTTAAACAATGCCATCGCGGCCTCCAAAATGCGGCTTGGGATCACTGTGTGTCCCAACCGTCCCCATCGATCAGCGCTTTGATCCGCGCCTGATCGAATTCCTGCTCCAGCCGCTGCGCTTGCGCTTCGGCCAACTCGGAGGGCTCTCCCTCCACCGAACCAAAGGGCACCTTTCGCCATTCGGCGAGATAGGCATCGGCGTCCTTCGCCCCCACTTTCATCGCGGCGCGGTCGATCGCCTGCTCGAAACGTTCGGGCAACTGGATCTTGGCGGCGCGGCGGCCTTTGCCGACAATCACCTGCGCGGGGATGTCGCGCCAATAAACGATTGTGACTTCGGGCATGGGTGATTCCTTCACTGCGGTCTCTTATTGATAGGGCGCATCGTCCCCGCGCTTTGCGTCAAACTCGACACAAGGGCGCGCATTGGCGACGCGGCGCAAGCAGGCGGCAGGCGCGCCTTTGATGTAGCGCGGATCGCCATGGCAATGCTACGGCGCAGCATCGGAAAAATCCTAAAGATCGTTATGAATGACGCGTGGCGGCGCTTGCGCGAAGAGGCGATTAGGACTACCTTGGGGATAACTCGAAAATGGAGGGCGTTACCCATGGCGCCCAAGCGTCCCGAAGGTGCGGGCGCATTCCCGATACCGGTTGAGAGCCCCGCGCCGAAACCGCCTGATCCGTCGGAGCTTTATGCTGCGCTGGACCTTGGCACGAACAGTTGCCGCATGTTGGTTGCGCAGCCGAAAGGCAGCCAATTCCATGTGGTCGATAGCTTCTCGAAATCCGTGCAACTTGGTGCGGGTCTGGAGAAGTCTGGCCGTCTGTCGCGCTCTTCCATGGCGCGCACCATTCAGGCTTTGCGCATTTGTCAGCAAAAGCTCAAACGCCATAAAGTCAAACATATGCGCCTTGTGACCACCGAGGCCTGCCGGCGCGCCAAGAACTCGCGCGAATTCATCCGGCAGGTGCGGCGCGAAACGGGGCTGCAGCTCGACATCATCAAACCCGAGGAAGAAGCGCGTCTGGCGGTGATTTCCTGCGCGCCGCTGGTCTCGACCAAAACCGAACAGCTTTTGGTCGTCGATATCGGTGGCGGCTCGACCGAATTGGTCTGGATCGACCTGTCCTCGGTGCCCCCGCGCGAGCGCCCGCGCGCCATTATGCGGTTGCACGCAGGGTTCCATCCGCCCGAAAGCCCGTTTCCCGCCGCCAAAGTGGTGGATTGGATTTCCGTGCCTTTGGGGGTCGCCACATTGCGCGATCAATTCTCCGACGTCGAAGACGACGCCGCCCGCTTTGCGTTGATGAGCTGGTTTTTCGAGGAAAACCTGTCGGAATTTGCGCCCTATAAGGACGAGCAGGAGCGCGAGGGGTTCCAGATCATCGGCACCTCCGGCACGGTCACCACGGTGGCCGCCTCTCATTTGGGGCTCAAGCGCTATGACCGGACCAAAGTTGACGGGCTGCGGATGACCTCGGACCAGATCGACCGCGTGATCCGCGGCTATCTTGACCTTGGCGCGGCAGGACGGCGCGCCGATCCGCGTATCGGCATGGACCGGCAGGCGCTGATCATGTCGGGCTCGGCGATCTTGCAGGCCCTCATGCGCTGCTGGCCGACCGACCGGCTCTCTGTGGCTGATCGCGGTCTGCGCGAGGGGCTGCTTTATGCACAAATGAGCGCCAATGGCGTTCTCGAAGACGGACCATTTTGATGACAAATTCGACCACGGGCGCGGGCAATGGCGGCGGTAAAGACGGCGGCAAAGGCAGCGCGAAGGGCGGCCCCAAAAAAGGCCCCTCCGGCGCGCGCAAAACAAAGACGCCCACCGGAAAAAACACCTCCGGCCGCGGGCAACGCGAGCTGACCGTCAAGGTCAAAACCGCGCGCGGGCGCACGCTTAGCTCGACCCGATGGCTGCAACGCCAACTCAACGATCCCTATGTCAAACGCGCCCAAGCCGAAGGCTATCGCGGGCGCGCGGCCTATAAGATTATGGAGCTTGACGATAAATTCCGCTTCCTCGTGCCGGGTGCGCGGGTGGTTGATCTTGGCTGCGCACCGGGCGGCTGGCTTCAGGTGGCGGTCAAACGCTGCAACGTTCTGGGCGAGAAAAGCGGCAAATCCGTCGGCACCATCTTGGGGGTCGATCTGCAAGAGGTCGAACCTTTGGCGGGCTGCGAGATCCACCAGTTGGATTTCATGGAAGACGACGCGGACCTGAAGGTCAAAGGGTGGCTGGGCGGCAAGGCCGATGTGGTCATGTCGGATATGGCGGCCTCTTCCTCGGGTCACAAACAAACCGACCACCTGCGCATTATCGCGCTGTGCGAGGCGGCGGCCTATTTCGCCTTTGATGTGCTTGACGAAGGCGGCACATTTGTCGCCAAGGTTCTGGCGGGCGGCGCCGAGGGCGAATTGCAAAAGCTGCTCAAGCAGCGGTTTGACAAGGTCCACCACGTCAAGCCGCCATCCTCGCGCTCGGACAGTTCGGAAAAGTTTGTGGTCGCCATGGGCTATCGGCGTCCAGAGGGCGAAGACGCGGTTTAACCGGCCTCGCGACCTGGGTCGCGCGCCGCGCGGGCCAGCTTGTTTGGGTAAAGACGTTTAAGGATACCTTTGCCCGTCGTTGCGGGGTGGGGCGGGCGCATTTGGGATTTGCCTGCCGCCATATCCCGCTGAGGCCCCGTATCAAAACTCTGTGCCGCTTGGTTCATAAATGCCGTGTGTGGAAGCATAGATTGGGCAAGGGCGCGCGGCTCCGGTGCGTAGGCACTGCCCGTTTGAGCATCATCGGCCAGCGAAGCCGCGCCCACGGCCATATCCGCTTTTGCTCGGCCGCCGGCCTCCAAAGTTCCCTGACGCAGCAGCGCAAAGAGCTGTGCGTGACGCGCGCCGCGGGGCGCATCGGATGAAGGTCTCTTTGCTTGTTTGGTCTGTTCCAATTCACCCATAAAACACCTCTCATACGGCCCCACGCCGAACACAAAGCACAATTCCTCCAATGTCCTGCCATGCAAATATGGCGATAGTCTTGCGCAATCGGCGCTATTTCGCGCGGTTTTGAGGAAAATTCGACGGCGATTGCAAGGATTTACCTAAAACGCGACCGTTAAGAGCAACCTCGTGGAAAGAAAGAATGGATATAATCGGTGCCATGATTCACCAAAACGACACATCAGGGCAAAGCCGTGGCTCCAACTGGCCCCCGTTTATGCGGGGGGTCGTGTCCTATATGGCGCCGCGCGGCTGGGTCGATGGTGCGATCAAACTGGCCACGACCCTATGCCTGATCACCAGCTTCAGCCTGCTGGTGCAGGTGAGCCTGTTTGGCGAATTGGTTGGCTCCTTTGTAAATGTTGCTTTGCTGACGGCGATTGTCAGCCTGCCGTTCATGCTCTTCACCTTCATGGTCACGCGCTACCTTTATCTTTTGCAAAAAAGCCTTGCCGAACTGGCCACCACGGATGTTCTGACCGGATTGCCCAACCGGCGCGCATTCCTCAATGCCGTCACGCAGCTTGACGCGCAGGGCGAGCAGGGCACGCTTTTGTTGCTCGACGCCGATTATTTCAAATCGATCAACGACACCTATGGACATAGCGTCGGCGATGAATGCCTGCGTGCCATCGGGCGGCACCTGCGCCGTGTTTTGCAGGACGAGAAAATCGTCGGACGTTATGGCGGCGAGGAATTCGCCGTCTTTTTGCCCAACGCCAGCCTTGCAGAAGCGCGTGCGATCGGTGAGCGATTGACACAAGCCATTGAAGTGCCCACCAAAACAGTTTTGCAGGACACTGATAATGCGCTGCAAGAGATCGGGCCAACCGGCACGCTCGCAGACGGCACGATCGTTTTGACGCTTTCTGTGGGCGGCGCGATGCCGGAGGCGGACCAATCGCTCAACCAACAGTTTTACTGCGCGGATAAAGCGCTTTACCGCGCCAAGGAACAGGGGCGCGCGCGGCTTGTGATCTACGAGCCGATCTGGGACAGCGGCGGCCTGTCGGAGGTGAGCATACAGGCCTAGGCCGTGTCCGGCCCAAATATTGTGCATTCGCATAACTGCTGGGCGCTCATATTGGGTTCGCGGCGCTTTTCGGGGTGCAAAGCCGCGCAGGCGATCACAAATATGCTTGTACCTTTGGGTGCGGCAACGCCAAATAGATCCATGAATGACATACCTCAATTCTTTGACGAGATGTTTGCGTCAGACGGCACGCCCCGCGACGCATACGCGCAATATCAACGCTGGTTCGATCAAGAAGACGCCCGTCACCTGCGTAAGAAATCGGTAGAGGCCGAAGCGTTTTTCCGCCGTGTCGGGATCACCTTCAACGTCTACGGGCAGGACGAGGCCGACGAGCGGTTGATCCCCTTCGACATCGTTCCGCGCATTATATCAGGGCGCGAGTGGAGCAGGCTGGAGAAGGGCATCGAGCAGCGCGTGCGCGCCATCAACGCCTTTTTGCACGATATCTATCACCGGCAGGAGATTTTGCGCGCGGGCCGTATCCCCGCCGAGATCATCACTGGCAACGCCGCCTTCTTGCCGCAAATGATCGGCGTCACGCCCCCGGGCGGAATCTATAGCCATATTCTGGGCGTCGATCTGGTGCGCACGGGAGAGGACGAATTCTTCGTGCTTGAGGACAATGCGCGCACGCCGTCGGGCGTGTCCTATATGCTCGAGAACCGCGAGACGATGTTGCAAATGTTCCCCGAACTGTTCAACGGTTTGAACGTGCGGCCCGTCAGCAGCTATCCGCAGCAATTGCGCCGCTCTTTGGCCGCCTCTGCCCCGCAAGATCGCGGCTCGGACAAGCCCGTGATCGCGGTCCTGACACCGGGGATTCACAATTCGGCGTATTTCGAACATGCGTTTTTGGCCGATCAAATGGGAGTCGAGCTGGTCGAAAGCCATGATTTGACCATCCGCGATGGTCGGGTGGCGATGCGAACCACCCAAGGCTACCAACCGGTGGACGTGATCTATCGCCGTGTCGACGACGATTATTTGGACCCGCTGAATTTCAACCCCGATTCCTTGCTCGGTGTGCCTGGAATTATGGATATCTACCGCGCGGGGCGGATCACCATCGCCAATGCTCCGGGCACGGGGATCGCGGATGATAAGGCGCTCTATAGCTATATGCCCGACATCGTCGAGTTTTATACCGGCGAGACCGCGATTTTGAAAAACGTGCCGACATGGCGCTGCTCGGAAGCCGACAGCCTTGCCTATGTGCTCGATCACCTGCCTGAACTGGTGGTCAAAGAGGTCCACGGATCGGGCGGCTACGGCATGTTGGTGGGGCCTGCAGCCTCCAAACGCGAACTCAAGGCTTTCGAGAAAAAGCTGCGGGCGCGGCCCGCCAATTACATCGCGCAGCCCACATTGGCGCTCTCGACAGTGCCGATCTTGACCAAAAAGGGTCTTGCGCCGCGCCATGTGGATTTGCGCCCCTTTGTGTTGTGCTCGCCGGGGCAGGTCGAGATCACACCGGGCGGATTGACGCGCGTCGCGCTCAAAGAGGGCAGCCTTGTGGTGAACTCGTCACAAGGCGGCGGCACCAAGGACACTTGGGTCTTGGGCGATTGATGCGGGAGGCACAAGAATATGCTAGGTAAAACCGCAGGCGGGCTGTTTTGGCTGTTTCGTTTTCTGGAGCGGGCGGAAAATACCGCGCGATTGGTTGAAACCGGTTGGCGCATTGCGCTGACGCGGCAAAATGCAGCCGCCGCCGAATGGGAATCCGTTCTAAACACGGCAGGGCTTCGCACGGCCTATCTGGAAAATCACGACGATTTTGACGGCTCGGCCGTGATCAACTTCCTGCTGCGCGACAAGGAATCCCCCTCATCGGTGCGTGCCTCGATCAATGCGGCGCGCTCGAACGCGCGCATGGTGCGCACGGCGCTGACCTCCGAAGTGTGGGAGGCGGTGAATGAATGCTGGATGGATATCAACACCTTGCTCAAACGTCCGGTGTCGGACCGGTCTTTGGCCGAAACCCTCGCCGCGATCCGGTTTCGCAGCGCGGTTGTGCGCGGGGCCTTGCATGGCACGATGCTGCGCAACGACACCTTTTGGTTTTCGCGCCTTGGCACCTTTGTCGAGCGGGCCGATAACACGGCGCGTATCTTGGATATGAAATACTATGTGCTGCTGCCCACGGCGGCCTTTGTCGGATCCTCCATCGACAACACCCAATGGGAGACGATCTTGCGCTCGGTCTCTGCCGATCGCTCGTATCGCTGGATCAAGGGCGACGAGACCAATCCGCGCGATATTGCCGATTTCCTGATCCTTGATCGCCGTTTGCCGCGCTCCTTGGCGTTTTGCTATGAGAAGATCGAAGAGAACCTGTCTCGCCTGTCGGCCGAGTATGGCAAGGAGCCGCAATCTCTCGACCTCGTGCGCCAGCATAATGCGCGCTACCACGGGCGCGATATCGATATGATCTTTGACGAGGGCCTGCACGAATTTTTGGAACGCTCCATCGCCCGCACCGGTGATCTGGCACAGCAAATCGAGGCCGATTTCGGCTTTTACGGTTAGGGGGCACAATGCGGCTAAAGATTTCACATACGACGACCTACAGCTATGACGCGCCGGTGCATTATGCGCTGCAACAATTGCGCCTCACCCCGCGCAGCGATCACGGCCAGACCATTGAAAGCTGGAACGCGCGTATTACCGGCGGCACCGCGCAGGTCAGCTTTGATGATCATTTCGGCAATCATGTCGATCTGGTGCTGATGGATGCGGGCGCTCAAGACATCGCCATCACATGCGAAGGCGTGGTTTTGACCGAGGACCGCGCCGGCATTGTGGGACCGCACCGTGGCTATGCGCCGCTGTGGCTCTACCAAGAAACCACGGTGCCGACGACGCCCGATGCGGGTTTGCGCAAACTGGCGCGCGGCTATGGCAAATCGGGCAATGAAGGCGGCGCCTTGATCAGCGAATTGCACGCCTTGTCGGCCGAAATTTTGGATCACGTGGCCTATACCACCGGACGCACCGACGCCGCGACCACAGCCGATGAGGCTTGGGCCTCAGGGCACGGCGTGTGCCAAGACCATGCTCATATCATGATCACCGCCGCGCGGCTCATGGGGCTTCCGGCGCGCTATGTCAGCGGTTATCTGATGATGGAAGGCGTCAGCGAGCAAGAAGCCACCCACGCGTGGTGCGAGGTCTTTGTCGATGGGCTCGGCTGGGTCGGCTATGACGTCTCCAACGGCATTTCCCCCGACGAGCGCTATGTGCGCGTCGCCACGGGGCGCGATTACTTTGATGCCGCACCCATTCACGGATTACGTTTGGGGACAGGTAACGAAGATTTGCATGTGCGCTTGCAAGTGCAGCAATAGAGCGTAAATACATCGCTGGCGCGCGGCGCGCCCAAGGACAGACAAGCCATGACCTATTGCGTAGGACTGATGTTGGATAAGGGCCTCGTGTTCATGTCCGATACACGCACAAACTCCGGCGTCGATAATATTTCGACCTTCCGGAAAATGTTTTCCTTCAATGTCGAAGGCGAGCGCGACATCACCTTGATGACGGCGGGCAATCTGGCCACGACGCAGGCATTGATCAGCCTGCTCGAAGAGCGCCGCTTTGAGCATAGTGAACGCGACCCCGATATTTTGACCGCCCCGACGATGTTTCAGGTTGCGCGGCTGGTGGGAGAAACCTTGCGCGAGGTGATTTCGCGCCATGCCGATAGCGGCCAGCGCGCCGATGCGGCCTTTAATGCCACCGTGATCCTTGGCGGGCAGATCAAAGGCGGCAAGCCTTGCCTCTTTATGGTCTATCCCGAGGGGAATTTCATCGAGGCCAGCGAAGACACGCCCTTCTTCCAGATCGGCGAGACCAAATACGGCCGTCCGATTTTGCTACGCGCTTATGATCGCACGATGGGCTTCGAGGAAGCGGTGAAGCTTTTGCTCGTTTCCTTCGACAGCACGATCAAAGCCAACCTTTCGGTCTCGCTGCCGCTCGATGTGAAAACCTACGCCGAGGGCGGATTTGCGCCTCATCACGAATTGCGCGTCGAGCCAGATGACGCCTATTTCCACGAGATTTCCCATGGGTGGGGCGTGGCCTTGCGCAATGCCTTCCAAAAATTGCCGGACTTCAAGTTTAAATAGGGGCGGTTGGAAAAGGGGGCAGGGCACGATTGCCGGCTCGCGCTCTTTTGTGAAGTTTTTGCAACAGCCCTCATTTTCTCTCGCTCGCTGCGCGGGTTTCTAATATTTCATACCTCGAGGCTGCCCGTGACCGGATCGAGTCAGGCAAAGATATGTGGGGAATGAGATGACGACATATGCAATCAACGGGCTTGGCCGGATCGGCAAGCTTGCGCTGCGCCCGCTGCTCGAGAGCGGTGCAAAAGTGGCATGGATCAACGACGCGGTGGGCGATGCGATGATGCATGCGCATCTGCTGGAGTTTGACAGCGTCCATGGCCGCTGGCCCGCCGCGTTTTCCCATGACGAGACAAGCATCACCATCGACGGCACCCGTATCCCCGTGCATGGCACGCGCGATCTTACCGCATTGCCCCTCAAGGGGGTGGATGTGGTCATCGATTGCACCGGCGCCTTCAAGACCGAAGCCAAGCTCGCGCCCTATTTTGCCGCTGGCGTACAAAAGGTCGTGGTCTCGGCTCCGGTCAAGGACGGGCCGACCGCGAATATCGTTTATGGCGTGAATACAGAGGCTTATGACCCGAAGTTGCACCAAATTATCACGGCGGCGAGCTGCACCACCAATTGCCTCGCGCCGGTGGTCAAGGTCTTGCACGAGAGCATCGGTATCCGTCACGGATCGATCACCACGATCCATGACGTGACCAATACCCAAACCATCGTGGATCGCCCCGCCAAAGACCTGCGCCGCGCGCGCTCGGCTTTGACCAATCTGATCCCCACGACCACCGGTTCCGCCACGGCGATCACGCAAATCTTCCCCGACCTCAAAGGGCGGTTGAACGGCCATGCGGTGCGCGTGCCGCTGCTCAATGCCTCGCTGACCGATTGCGTCTTCGAGATGGCACGCGAGACCAGCGCCGAGGAGGTCAACGCCCTGTTCAAAGCTGCGTCCGAGGCGGGGCCGCTCAAAGGGATCTTGGGCTATGAGACCCGTCCCTTGGTCTCTTGCGATTACACCAACGATCCGCGCTCTTCGATCATTGATGCGCCCTCGACGATGGTGGTGAACGGCACACAGGTCAAAACCTATGCCTGGTATGACAATGAATGGGGCTATGCGCAGCGGCTCGTTGATGTCGCCTTGATGGTGGGCGCGTCGCTGTGAGCACGGCGCCGGCAAAGCCTGCCCAAGGGATCGGCGCCTATATCGCGGTGACGGCTTCCTATTGGGCGTTTATGCTGACGGATGGCGCGCTGCGGATGTTGGTGCTTTTGCACTTTCATCATATCGGGTTTACGCCCGTGCAACTGGCCTATCTCTTTGTTTTATATGAGATCGCAGGGGTGGTGACCAACCTCTCGGCGGGGTGGATCGCGGCGCGCTTTGGCCTGACGTCGACGCTCTTTGCAGGCTTGGCTTTGCAAATTTGCGCTTTGCTGGCGCTGGCGCGGCTCGATCCCGAATGGGCGCTTTCGGCCTCGGTGATCTATGTGATGTGCGTGCAGGGCCTGTCGGGCGTGGCAAAAGATCTGGCCAAGATGAGCAGCAAATCCGCGGTGAAACTGCTTGCGCCGTCGGGGGCGGGAGGGCTGTTTCGTTGGGTGGCCTTGCTGACCGGATCAAAGAACGCCGTCAAAGGCGTCGGCTTTTTGCTCGGCGCGCTGCTGTTGATCTATGCGGGGTTCACGGCGGCGGTGCTTGGCATGGCGGCGGTCCTTGCGGTGATCTTTGCCGCCGTGGTGATCGGCATGCCGCGCGGCTTGCCACAGGGGCGCAAGGGCGCGAAATTCACCGAAGTGTTTTCCAAGAACCCACAGGTCAACTGGCTCAGCGCGGCGCGGGTGTTTTTGTTCGGCGCGCGCGATGTCTGGTTCGTCGTCGGCATTCCGATCTATTTTTACGCTGTGCTGTCCGACGGAACGCAGGCTGGCAACCGCACGGCGTTTTTCACCATTGGCAGCTTTATGGCGCTATGGACCATTCTATACGGCGCGGTGCAGGGATTTGCGCCCAAGATTTTGGGCGCTGCCACGCGCGAAGATGAGGCGCTGCGCCATGCGGCGGCCGCATGGGCAGGGGGCTTGGCCATGATCCCCTTGGCGCTTGGTGCATTGGTTTGGGCCGCGGGTGCGCCGACCCCGTGGTTGACGGCCGCCTTGATTATCGGGCTTTTGGTCTTCGGTGCGGTCTTCGCGGTCAACTCCGCGCTGCACAGCTACCTGATCCTCGCGGCCACCAGCCACGGGCGGGTCAGCCTCGACGTCGGGTTTTACTATATGGCCAATGCCTCCGGTCGCTTGATCGGCACGCTTTTGTCAGGCCTGAGCTATCAGTTGGGCGGCGTGTCCTTGTGCCTGTTTGTGGCGAGTATCATGCTTTTCGCGAGCATGGTTTGTGCGCGAAACCTGCGCGCGCCGGCGCCTTAGGCGTTGTGTGGCCGCGACCTGATGTCTCAGGCGTCAATTTATAAAATCTCATAAGAATCATATTCTTGGCGGGCTATCGCTCCAGATTTTTCACAAAGCCTCCGGTTAGTGGAAGGTGTGTGTGAAATACATATTGCGTCAATTCACATTCCATTTACCTTATATTTGTTGGTGCTCGGTCCATAGGGACGGGTGCCATGGGGGAAGTGGCGAAAACGCACTCCGAGATAACGAAATTTTTTGAAGCATCAAAGGAGTTTACTATGAGAAACTTGCTAAGCACCAGCGCGCTGCCGATTTGCCTTGGGCTTATGTCCGTTCTGCCGAGCGCTGCCAGCGCGGCGACGATTACCGGATGGAACACCGACAATGTCGCCGTCGCCCCGACGCCCGCAGAGGGCGAGGTCGGAGCGAGCGTGGTCTATGACGGCGATCCCAGTGACCCGACATCCACCAGCAGCGGCCAGATTACATTTGCTCCGCCAGAGGCGATCTCTCCCGGTATTCAGATCGAGCCGGAAACCTACACGCAAAGCGGGCCGGACGGCGCCGATATCGATGGCTGCATCATGACCTCGAACCCGAGCGCCGTGTGCACCAGCGAGTTCCAGTCGGGCAAACGCTTCAAAGAGCAGATCACCGGCCTCGGCCCTGTGGATTTGGTGTTTGATGTCGATGACAGCACCGAAGAGTCGCTCTATCAAGTCTTTGGCCGCCTGATCAACGTGACCGGACAGGCCTTGTCGGGCTTTACGATCGAGCTCGGCTTTGGGGTGGGTGACGATTTTGTCGCGGCAGATGCCACCGACGGGATCAGTTTCTCCACCGATTTCGCCGCCCGCCCGACGGGCAGCGGCTCGTCCAGCTCGCAAAACCCCTTTGGCCTTTTTGGCGATGCCTCGACCAACCCCAATTTCCTGATCGACGGATTTTTTTCGTCTGAACGCACCGGATTTGAGCTTGAGCAAAGCGCGACCAGCCTGAGCAGCGCTGAAATCTATGGTCCCTATGCGTCGCTCTTTGGCGATTGGATGACCCAATCAGACACGCCGACGGGCCTGTTTTGGGATTTCGACGATGATGACAGCACCGATGCGCTGCTCATGGCGTGGGAATATGAACCCGGCCTGTGGGAATTGCGCCGCGAGGCCGTCGGATTTTGTGACCTCGTCGATCCGAGCTTCTGCACGCCCGCCTCGACCTTGGACAGCTATGTCAGCGGTCTCGATCTGGGCGCGCTCTATCTGGCCTTGGGGCTTGACCCGTCGGCCTTGGATGTCGGCGCGATCGAGGATCTGGCCAATCTTAACCTGAACTACGGCATTGCCTTGGGTGATATGGGCGGGGCGACGTCCTTTACCCTGCGCACCACGGTGATGCCTGCGCCCGTGCCTCTCCCCGCAGGGGCGCCCTTGTTGCTCGGCGGACTGGCTGCCTTTGCGATGGCGCGGCGCCGCAAGGCCCGCAGCTAAACCAAACGTTCAATGAGCACGTCGAGGGGCGCGGGGGAAACCTCGCGCCCTTTGTGTTTCAAGAACCGCCGGATCCCAAGGGCATAAAACCAAATGCCCAAAGCAAAATATGCGACTCCCCGAAAGGGTCACAAGCCACGAAAAACAATGAAAATTGGGGGTAGTGGCGGAGAGACAGGGATTCGAACCCTGGGAACCCTTGCAGGCTCAACGGTTTTCGAAACCGTCCCGTTCGACCACTCCGGCACCTCTCCGCGGGGGTCTACGCTGGGCCGTTTAAAGGCTGTCGCAATCCATGGCAAGAGCGTTTTGCAATCAATTTTGCATCTGCTTGCCGCATTTGCTCTTCACGGCAATTTTCGTTGCCTGTGAGCCGATTTGCGATAGGCTTTCGTTATACATGCGGGACCGGCGTTTTGCGCCGTTAGGCCGCGCGACGGCGACAATACAGGAATGAACGTTACATGAGCCATAGCCCAAATCCTTACCGCCCCGCGCATCTGGCTCAAACAGCGGGCCGCAACGGCGCGGCATTCGTGCGGCGCGCGTTTGCTATGATGTTTGTGCTGTGCCTCGGCGCTTTGCTCTGCGCCGTGCCTGTGCAGGCCGCGGATCGCGCCAAGCTTGAGGCCTTTTTGGAGGTCACCGGTTTTGGCGTCGCTCTGGACAGCATCGCCCTATCGGCCAGCGACGCGCCTGCGATGCTGGGCTTGGAAAAGGACGCTTTCGGGTCAAGCTGGACCAGCACGGCGCAAAAAGTCTTCGACACCGAATTGATGCGCGAAACGGCGATCGAAATCCTCGCGGCGACGCTTGAGGATG
Organism: Paracoccaceae bacterium; assembly: GCA_050633545.1. Classification (GTDB taxonomy): domain Bacteria; phylum Pseudomonadota; class Alphaproteobacteria; order Rhodobacterales; family Rhodobacteraceae; genus Litorivita. Next base: position 84,389 of record JBOEGS010000005.1, on the reverse strand, counting down.
ATCTTTTGGCCCATGCGGCGGGGTTCTATGCCTCACCCTTGGGCCTGCGCCTTGTGGAGACGGAAAACGCCTCGCATCTCGACGACAGCGGCAAACCCTATGAGGAGGGGCAGAAAATCTTTGCCGATCTGGTGCAAGGCGGATCCGAGCGCATCACCTATTTCAAACGGATGAATGCCGCGATCGACAGTTCGGATACCTCCGTGCGCGCGGTCCAAGAAATCCAAGTGCGGTTCTTGATGGCAGCGGCAGCGGCGGGGGTGATCGACATGACCATGGACGAGCCGGACCTGCGCGCCGCGCTCAAGGCCGACGAAGGCCAGATGCGCCGCGATATGCAGATGAATTCGCTGATCAACACCGCCTATGTCTACCGCGATTTCACCGATGCCGAGGTGCTCACCTATACCGAGGCCTTGGAGGATGAGCGGATGAAAACCGTCTATGATTTGATGAACGCGGTGCAATACGAGATCATGGCGCAGCGCTTTGAGGTGCTTGCCGGTGAAATGGCCGGACTGGAGGCGGGGCAGGAGCTTTGAGCGCGCCGTCTTCGCTGGGCATAATCAAGACTGAAAACAATCCCTAGGCCGTGCCAAAACCCCCTTGACTTGCGGGCGTGATGCGGGGATAAGCCGCCATCTCGGCAAGGGTGATCCTTGTTTCGGGTGATATTGACATGACGCCTCAATGGAGGCGCGCTGTTCGCGGCGGCAGATGCCACAACGCCAGATGGATCGTGATCCGGACGGGGCCACAGAACGCGACAATGAAAAGGAAAGACGCATGTTTGCGGTCCTCAAGACTGGCGGCAAGCAGTATAAAGTTCAAGCGGGCGACACGCTCCGCGTCGAGAAACTTGCTGCTGCAGCTGGCGAAACCATCCAATTCAACGACATTCTGATGCTCGGCGGTGACAAAACCGTTGTTGGCGCGCCGCTCATCGCGGGCGCAGGCGTTCAGGCCGAAGTGATCGACCAGATCAAAGGTGACAAGGTCATCAACTTCGTCAAACGCCGCCGTAAGCACTCGTCCAAGCGCACCGTGGGTCACCGTCAAAAGCTGACCTTGATCCGTGTGACCGACATTTTGGCGTCGGGCGCGGATAAATCGGGCGTCAAAGCCGCCGTTGGCGCGGGTTCCGTTTCTGCTTCGGCTTTGGCCGCTGTGGACGCCGCGCCCAAAGCCGCCGCACCGAAAAAAGCCGCTGCAAAGAAACCTGCCGCCAAAGCCGCGCCGAAAGCCGCAGCCGCCGCAGCCGGTTCGGACGACTTGAAAAAGCTCTCCGGTGTTGGCCCCGCTCTCGAGAAGAAATTGCTCGAAGCTGGCGTGACCACCTTTGCTCAAATCGCCGCATGGAACGCAGACGATGTTGCCGCGATGGACGAGAAGCTCTCGTTCAAAGGCCGTATCGAGCGCGAAGGCTGGATCGAACAGGCGAAAACACTCGCCGCAGAACAGGAGTAACACCCCATGGCACACAAAAAAGCAGGCGGTTCCTCCCGTAACGGTCGCGACTCTGCCGGTCGCCGCCTTGGTATCAAAAAATACGGTGGCGAAGCCGTCATTCCGGGCAACATCCTCGCACGTCAGCGCGGCACCAAGTTTTGGCCGGGCGCGGGCGTTGGCATGGGCAAGGATCACACGATCTTTGCAACTGTCGAAGGCGCTGTGAAGTTCCACACCGGTCTCAAAGGCCGCACGTTTATTTCGGTTCTGCCAGTGGCGGAGGCCGCTGAATAAGCCGACCTAAACGTTTATAGTTTAAGGGGATCGGCAAAATCGCCGGTCCCCTTTCTTTGTTCTAGCGGCGGTCCTATTTGGGATGTGTTGGCCGCAAAATAGGGGGCGTGAACTCTTGGAGGAGAAGAGCGCATGATGATATCGAATATTACCGATCAACCCGTGATCGAGGCGGAGCGTTGCGTTCTGCGTCCGTTGCGTTTGTCGGATAAGGGATTGGTCGAGCTTCACGCATCTGACGAACGGGTTGCAATGAACACTACGCGGGTGCCGCACCCGTTGCCGCCCGGATCGACCGAGGCCTTTATCGCCCGTAGTTTGTCGCCCAACCGGAGCGAGGATGTTTGGGTCATGGATGCGACGAAATCCGGCGGGGCCGAGCTTAAAGGTTTGATTTCGCTCGAACGGGTCGACAAGGATCAATGCGAGATCGGATATTGGGTCGCGCCCGCGTTTTGGAATACCGGCGTTGCCAGTCGTGCGGTCACCGCGCTGTTGGCCGCCAACCCTTTGAAATGCCGCACCTGTTTTGCGGCGGTGTTTCAGGATAATGCCGCATCGGCCCGCGTGTTGACCAACTGCGGGTTTGAATATCTGGGCGATGCCGAAACCTTTTCGGTCGCTCGAAACGCGAAGGTCGCGACCTGGACCTACAGCCGAAACTTCGGTTGATCGGCCCCCGACCTTTGCATAGGAGAACGTTATGAAGTTTCTTGATCTTGCAAAGGTCTATATCCGCTCCGGTTCGGGCGGCGGCGGCTGTATCAGCTTTCGGCGCGAGAAGTATATCGAATATGGCGGCCCTGACGGCGGCGACGGCGGCAATGGCGGCTATGTCTGGGTCGAGGCGGTCGACGGGCTGAACACGCTGATCGATTTTCGCTATCAGCAGCACTTTTTCGCCAAAAACGGCCAGCCGGGAATGGGCAACCAACGCACCGGCGCTTCGGGCGACGATATCGTGCTGCGCGTGCCGGTCGGCACCGAAATTCTAGACGAAGACCAAGAAACCGTCATCGCCGATATGACCGAACTGGGCCAGCGGGTGCTTTTGGCCAAGGGCGGCAATGGCGGCTTTGGCAACCTGCATTTCAAATCCGCGACCAACCAAGCCCCGCGCCGCAAGAACCCCGGCCAAGAGGGGGTCGAGCGCACGCTTTGGCTGCGGCTAAAGCTGATCGCCGATGCCGGTTTGCTGGGGCTGCCCAATGCGGGCAAATCGACGTTTTTGTCGGCGACTTCGAATGCGCGGCCCAAAATTGCCGATTACCCGTTCACCACATTGCACCCCAATCTGGGAGTTGTGGGCATTGACGGGGCCGAATTTGTCATTGCCGATATTCCCGGACTGATTTCCGGCGCCTCCGAGGGGCGCGGGCTTGGCGATCGTTTCTTGGGGCATGTGGAGCGCTGCGCGGTGCTGTTGCATCTCATCGATGGCACCTCCGAGACGATTGCCGAGGATTACCGCGAAATCATTGGCGAGCTGGAAGCCTACGGCGGTCATCTGGCGGACAAGCCGCGCATCACCGCGCTCAACAAGGTCGATGCGCTGGACGACGAAGAGCGCGCAGAAGCAAAAGCGGCCCTCGAAGAGGCTGCTGGCGCGCCGGTTTTGATGATGTCGGGCGTGAGCGGAGAGGGGCTCAAAGAGGTGCTGCGCGCCGTGCGGGCGCAAATTACCGATGACCGCATCCGCCAAGCCAAATCGCAGGAGGAGCCCGAACCGTGGCGTCCCTGACCGGTGCAAAACGTATTATTGTAAAAATCGGCTCGGCGCTTTTGGTGGACCGCACAAGCGGCGCTTTGCGCGCCGATTGGTTGCGCGCGCTGGCCGAAGATGTCGCCATGCTCAAAGGGCAGGGCGCGGATGTGATCCTTGTGTCCTCCGGCTCCATCGCCTTGGGGCGCGGGGCGTTGAATTTGCCCGCTGGCGCCTTGCTGCTTGAGCAAAGCCAAGCCGCTGCGGCGGTGGGTCAAATCCGTCTTGCCCGCGCCTATGAAGAGGCGCTTGCCCCGCATCGGATCACCGCCGCGCAGGTGCTCGTGACGCTCGAAGACAGCGCCGACCGCCGCCGCTATCTCAACAGCCGCGCGACCTTGGAAACGTTGCTCTCGCTCGGTGCGGTGCCCATCGTCAATGAAAACGACACGATTGCCACCGATGAAATCCGCTATGGCGACAATGACCGCCTCGCGGCGCAGGTTGCCGTGACCATCGGTGCGGATCGCTTGGTGCTGCTCTCGGATGTCGACGGGCTTTATACCGCCAATCCGCAAACCGATGCGGGTGCAAAACGTTTTGATATCGTTGAAAAAATCACACCCGAGATCGAGGCGATGGCGGGTGATGCCGCCTCCGGCCTGAGCAAGGGGGGGATGAAAACCAAGCTGCTGGCGGCGCAAACGGCTACGGCGGGCGGCTGCGCGATGGCGATTGCAGAAGGCTCGCAACTGCGGCCTTTGCGGGCGCTTCAAGAGGGCGCCAATGCCACTTGGTTTTTGGCCGAGGATGATCCGCAAGCGGCGCGCAAACGCTGGATCGCGGCGATGAAACCCAAGGGCGAAGTGCGCCTCGATGCGGGGGCCGTCAAGGCGCTGCAATCAGGAAAATCCCTTCTCCCCGCAGGGGTCACGGAGATCAGCGGCCGTTTCGGCCGCGGTGACCCAGTGGCGATCTGCACGCCGGACGGGCATAAGATCGCCCAAGGGCTGACCCGCTACACCGCCGAAGAAGCGCGCCAAACCAAAGGGTTGCGCACCGATGCGATTGAAGCGCTGCTGGGATATCCTGGCCGGTCGGTTTTGATCCACCGCGATGACATGGCGCTATAAGGCGCATATCTTGGCGCGGTGACCTGTGTTAAGATGCTGGTCATAAATCTTAGAGCAGCACGCGAAGTTTGAAAGACAAGCCTATGAAAGATAACGTAGATATTCATTCCATGATGGAAGCACTGGGCGCGCGGGCCAAAGCGGCAGCGGCCCAATTGGCCTATGCCAGCGCCGAGGCCAAAGCCAAAGCGCTCACCTTGGCTGCCGATCAGGTTTGGGCGCGCCGCGCCGAGATCATTGCCGCCAATGAAAAAGACCTCGCATTTGGTCGCGACAAAGGCCTCAGCCCCGCGATGATGGACCGGCTCATGCTGGACGAGCCGCGCATTCAAGGCATTTGCGACAGCCTGCGCGCCGTGGCGGGCCAAGACGATCCCGTGGGCGAGGTTTTGACCGAATGGGACATGCCCTCGGGTCTGCACATCAAACGTCAGCGCACCCCGCTCGGGGTGATCGGTGTGATCTATGAAAGCCGCCCGAATGTGACGGCGGATGCGGCGGCGCTCTGCCTTAAGGCGGGCAATGCGGTGATTTTGCGCGGCGGCTCCGAAAGCTTCAACTCGGCCACTTTGCTGCACGCTTGCATCTTGGAAGGTCTGCGTGCTGCGGGACTGCCCGAGGCGGCGGTGCAATTGGTGCCCACCCGCGACCGCGCGGCTGTGCAAGAGATGTTGACCATGACCGATACCATCGATGTGATCATCCCGCGCGGCGGTAAGGGGCTGGTCGGATTGGTGCAACGCGAGGCCCGTGTGCCGGTGTTTGCCCATCTTGAGGGCATCGTCCATATCTATGTCGATAAGGATGCCGACCCGCAAAAGGCGCTCGATGTGGTGTTGAACGCCAAAACCCGCCGCACCGGTATTTGCGGCGCGGCAGAGTGCCTGCTGATCCACAAGGATATCGCCGCCAGCCTTGGCACGGCGTTGATCGAAATGCTGATCCAAGCGGGCGTGCGTGTGCATGCTGGGGCGGGATTGGATGCGATCGCGGGCACGGTCGAGGCCACAGAGGAGGATTGGGGGCACGAATATCTCGATATGGATATTGCCGCCAAAACCGTCGATGACGTCGACGGGGCCATCGCCCATATCCGCCAATATGGATCAAACCACACCGATTGTATCCTCACCGAGAATGACGCCGCTGCGGCGCGGTTCTTCGAGCGGCTCGATAGCGCGATTTTGATGCGCAATGCCTCGACACAATTTGCCGATGGCGGCGAATTTGGCATGGGGGCCGAGATCGGCATCGCCACGGGCAAGATGCACGCGCGCGGCCCCGTTGGCGCGGCGCAGCTGACCTCGTTCAAATATATCGTTGTTGGCGATGGCACCCTGCGCGCCTAAAGCTGGCTGCCGCGAAGGTAAAACGAAAAAGGCGGGATGATCTCCCGCCTTTTTGCATTAAATTCGCCTCGTAAGGATCAGAAAACAATCCTTATTTCACCTTCTTCGCGTTCGAGAGTGAGCCGTTTCCCCAAGGTGCTCAGCACCAAGGGTAAGAGCGCGAATTGAACCTGAGCGGGAATGACCTCGGCCCCGCTGTCGGTTTCCAGCGCCTCCCACGGCACGTCCTCTTGGCGAAGTTTCGGCGCGCTGCCGACCACGGCCCATCCGGGGCTGCGTTCGGTAACGCGGATCGTGCCGCCAAAGGGCATCGAGGTTTCCAGACATTGAATGGCCAAAAACACCGCCTGCGCCTCTTGGCGGGCCAGATCGCTTTGCGGATCCCAATCAAATTCGACCCGCGCGCCCTTGGCGATGCCCGCCAAGATCGAGCAGACCTCGTTCTTGCCGATCATCTGGCCCTCGCTCGACATGCCGTAGGCAACGCGGAAAAACCGGATGCGGGCATTGGCGTTCTCGACGCTTTCGGCGATCAAGGCCATTTCGGGCGAAGTGCCAACCCCGCTGCCCATTGCCAAAAGCTCAAGCCCGTTGCTGATCGCGCCGACGGGGCTGATGAGGTCGTGGCAGATACGCGAGCCTATCAATGAGGCAAGTTCGATATTAGAGTGGCTCATGAAATGACCTCCGAGCGGGACTTGAATAATATGAATGACTTGAATGCATTTTTAGAGCCGGGCATGCGCGTGACGCACCCGACGCAGCCAGATTGGGGGATCGGGCAGGTGCAATCCAACATTGGTGGAAAAATCACTGTCAATTTTCCCGAAGCTGGCAAGGTCGTCATTGAGGGGTCTCGTATTGCATTGTGTCCCGTCTTTGATCCGTGATTGAGGTTACCGAAAGGTTAACGTCGATGCGGCATGGCGACAACAGGCACATATCGGCCCCCTGCCTCTCGGTATCTGCGCTTGCCTCGCGGGGGCTGCATGCCTAGAAGGCATAACACTTTGCCAAATGGACAGGTTGGATGCGCGTCGAAACCCCACAGCTTCAGGTCAAACTGGCTGAAACCGAGGACGAACTGCGTGCTGCGCAACGTCTGCGGTATCACGTGTTTGTCGAAGAATTGGGCGGCGGCGGCGAAATGGTCGACCATGAGGCCCGCCTTGAGAAGGACCGCTTTGATCCCTTCTTTGATCATCTGATCTTGATTGATCCCTCGCGCGATGCGCAAAGCCTTGATCATGTTGTGGGCGTCTATCGTTTGCTGCGCGCCGAACAGGCCGAGGCGGCGGGGCAATATTACTCCGAAGATGAATATGACATCTCGGTGCTTAAAGACTCTGGGCGCAAGCTGTTGGAGCTTGGGCGTTCCTGCGTGCATCCCGATTTTCGCGGCGGTCTGGCGCTATTCAAGCTGTGGAGCGGGCTGGCCGATTTTGTGCTTGCCCATGAGATTGAAATTCTTTTTGGCGTGGCCAGCTTTCATGGCACCGATATCGAGGCGCTCGCTCCGGTTTTGTCCTTGCTTCACCATCGCCATTTGGCGCCCGAAGCCCTCCGCGTGCGCGCGCAGGAGGCACATTTTCAACGAATGGACCTGATCCTTGAGGCGCAGCTGGACCGCGCCGCGACCATGCGCATGGTGCCGCCTTTGATCAAATCCTATCTGCGTTTGGGCGGGTATATCGGCGAAGGCGCCTTTATCGATCATGCGTTCAATACGGTCGATGTCTGCCTTGTGGTCGATATGGACCTGCTCAGCGACAAGCAAAGAAACCTCTACGCGAAAGACACCGCAAAATGACCTATCTGTGGCATCCCGAGCAGGAGCCAGAACCGATTGAAATCACCGCTCCGGGCTGGGCTTTGGTTGTCATTCGGGGGCTGCTCTTGGCGCTGTTGGTCTTTGGCGGGCTGCTCATTCTCTTGGCTTTGCGGCTGGTCGAGCGGCCGCTGCACGGGCTTCACCGCCCTTGGACGCCTTGGATCACGCAGGTGGTTTGCCGCGGGGCCTTTGTCATCTTGGGCATTCGTCACCGCATTCACGGCGCGCGGATGGAAGAGCGCGGCGCGGTGGTGGCCAACCATACGACATGGCTCGATATATTCGCCCTCAACGCGCGCAAACGGATCTATTTCGTCTCCAAATCCGAAGTCGCCAATTGGCCAGGCATCGGATGGCTCGCACGCGCGACGGGCACCGTGTTTATCACCCGCGATCGCAAACATGCCAAAGCGCAACAAGAGCTATTTGAAAACCGCCTGCTGGCCGGTCACAAGCTGCTGTTCTTTCCCGAAGGCACCTCCACCGACGGGATGCGGGTTTTGCCATTTAAATCAACGCTCTTTGAGGCGTTCTTTACGCCAGAGCTGCGCGATGTGCTCTATGTGCAGCCGGTCTCGGTGGTCTACCGCGCCCCTACGGGTGTCGACGCGCGGTTTTATGGCTGGTGGGGCGATATGGAGTTTGGCCCGCATCTGCTGCAAACATTGGCCGCACCGCGTCAAGGCAGCGTAGACATCCACTATCACGCGCCGCTCAAAGTGTCGGATTACACGGGTCGCAAGTCCTTGGCCCAAGCCTGCGAAGAGCAAGTGCGCGCTGGCATGCCACCAGAGCGGCAAATCATCTAAGAAATGCTGTGTTTAACGCAGCGCCGCCGTGAGCGCGGCCAATGCGGCAACCGGATCATCTTTGCCCCAAATCTCTTCGCCTATTCCAAAAAAGTCGGTTTCGGGCGCGAGGCTGGTGATGATATCGGCGCTCAATGCGCCCTCGGCCACCACGGGCAATTCGATCACCTGCGACCACCATGTGAAAACCTCGCGGTCCACAACATCGCCAGTGCCCAAATGCGTTTGCCCTACGGGGCCAAAGCTGACGTAATCGGCACCCGCTTCGCCGGCGTTCATCCCGTCATGGCGCGAGGTGCCGCAAAAGGCGCCGATGATCGCATCCTCGCCCAGCTCCTTGCGAGCATGGCGCACGGTGCGCGCACCATCTACCAAATGCACCCCGTCAAGGCCCAGACGTTCGACCAGCATCACATGGCGTTCCACCACCAATGCCACGTCGCGCGCATGGGTCACCTCGCGGCAGGCATCGGCCGCGCGGCAAATCACGTCTTCATCCTGACTGGCTAGGGCAAGGCGCACACAGGCGATGTCCTGTGCATCAAGAACGCGCGCTAACACGTCGGGAAAAATAGACAATTCAAATTCCGGCGGTGTGATAAGGTAAAGCTGTGGTTGCTCGGTATCGGCCATGATGCGGCTCCTGATCTTGATCTTGGCCTTTGCTATAACGCAGCCTTGCGCGCGGGGCCAGCGACAACAGTGCGAGAGCGTGCCGCAGATGCTTGCCCCGCATGGTGCAACCGCGTATCAGGCGGCATCGACACAGGAAGCCTTGTTATATGCCCCGACCCAAGCCCAGCCCCGCGCCGCAACCCGCATTTGTCCTGATCCGTCCGCAGATGGGCGAAAACATCGGCGGGGCCGCCCGCGCCATGTGGAATTTCGGCCTAGACCGGATGCGCATTGTCGCGCCGCGGGACGGATGGCCCAACGGGCGCGCCGTGGCCATGGCCAGCGGCGCAGGACGGCTTTTGGACGAGGCGGGATTGTTCGAGGATACGGCGCAGGCCTTGGAAGATTGCACCTATGTCTTTGCCACTACGGCCCGCCAGCGCGGATTGACCAAACCCATCGTCAGCCCCGAGCGCGCGATGCAGATGGCCGCCGAAAAAATTGCCGAGGGCCAAAAGGTTGCGGTGCTTTTCGGGCCGGAGCGCGCCGGATTGGAAAACGACGATATCGCCCGCGCCAATGCGATTATTTCGGTGCCGGTGAACCCCGAATTTGCCTCGCTCAACCTTGCGCAATGCGTGCTTTTGACCGCCTATGAGTGGCAACGCGCGCGCGGGCAGATCGTGCATCACACCGACGAGATGGCCAAAACCGAATGGGCCAGCGCGATGGATGTGGAAAAACTCGCCGAACATTACGAGACGCAGCTGACCGAGGCGGGGTTTTTCTTTCCCGAAGAGAAATCGGAGGGCATGAAAATCAACCTGCGCAACCTGTGGAGCCGCATGCCACTGACCCGCGCCGATGTGCAGATGCTGCACGGCGTGCTGCGGCAGATGGTCCGGTGGAAAACCCGCGGCTAAGCGCCACTTGAAGGGGCAGGGCGCGCGCCCTAATCTGTGCGCCACTGGGGACGTAGAGAAGGGCGAAGGCAGAACCATGAGCCAAAAACGCAGCATATTCGAAGAAGTCACCGACGCCGCGCAGCAACAGGCCGCCGCGCCCGCCTCCGGCATCATTGATCGCGGCCATCGCGGTGCGCGCGGGGCCATTCGGGCATGGCTCTTGGTGCTTTTCGCGCTTGTGGCTTTGATGATTGCGGTGGGCGGTTTGACGCGGCTGACGGACAGCGGGTTGTCGATCACAGAATGGCGCCCCCTCACGGGGGCCTTGCCGCCGATGAGTGCCGCAGATTGGCAATCCGAGTTCGACAAATACAAACAGATCCCCGAGTTCCAGATGCAGAACTCTTGGATGGAACTATCAGATTTCAAACAGATTTACTGGTGGGAATGGGGCCACCGGCAGCTGGGCCGTGTGATCGGCCTTGTTTGGGCGCTCGGCTTTGTCGGTTTTCTGGCGGCGCGCAAAATCCCGACCGGATGGACCGGACGGCTTTTGGGCATTGGCGTCTTGGGCGGTTTGCAAGGGGCCGTCGGGTGGTGGATGGTGCATTCGGGCCTGTCGGGTGCCATGACCGATGTCGCCTCCTACCGGCTTGCGACGCATCTTGGGCTCGCCTTCATTATCTTGGGTTTCATCGCGTGGTATATGTTCATGCTGGGGCGCGAGGAACGTGATTTGATGCAGGCCCGCCGTGCCAAAGAGGCCAAGCTGTTCGGCATGGCAACGGGGTGGATGCATTTCGCTTTCTTGCAAATTCTTCTTGGCGCTTTGGTGGCGGGGATCGACGCGGGGCGCTCCTATACCGATTGGCCGCTCATGGGCGGTCAGGTGTTTCCGCCCGATGCGATGATGATCGAGCCGTGGTGGCGCAATTTCTTCGAAAACCCTGGCCTTGTGCAATTTATCCACCGTGTGAGCGGCTATCTGTTGCTGATCTATTCCGTAATTGTGCTGCGCCGCGGGCTGCGTTCGGCGCATCCGCGCACCTCTGCCGCCTTCAAAGCCGCCTTTATCGCCCTTCTGGCGCAGGTGGTTTTGGGGATATACACCGTCATGACCGGCGCGCCGTGGCAGGTCGCCATTGTGCACCAAGTGCTCGCAGTGGCGGTTTGGGTCTTGATCATCCGCGCGCGCTTTGCGGCGCATTATCCGAAAACAACTTCCATTCGCGGGACCTGAGCACATGAGCAACACCAAAGCGGCCTATGAAGCGTTGATGGCGCATGAGCGCAGCAGCCAAGCCTTGGCGCAGGTGGCAGGGCGGCTTGGATGGGACCAAGAGACAGTTATGCCGCGCGGCGCTGCAAATCAGCGGGCCGAGGAAAGCGGCGCCATGGAAAGCGTGCTGCACGCAAGGCGCACCGATCCGCGTGTCGGCGAATGGCTGGCCGCGCTGGACGGGGCCGAATTGACCGAGGTCGAGGCGGCGAACCTGCGCCATATCCGGCGCAGCTATACCCGCGCCAGCCGCGTTCCGGCGGCTTTGGCCGAGCGGATCGCCACAGTGACCTCGCGCGCCCAAGGGCAATGGGCCGAGGCCCGCGCCAATGATGATTTCAAAGCCTTCGTGCCGGTTCTAAGCGAGGTTGTCGCGCTCAAACGCGAAGAGGGGGCGGCGCTGGCCGAGGGCGGCAATGTCTATGACGCGCTGCTTGATGATTATGAGCCAGGCGCGAGCGAGGCCGACTTGTCGGCCATGTTTGACGCGCTGCGCCCCGCGCTCATCGACCTGCGGGCCCGCGCCTTGGCCGCCGAGGCACCCGCGCCTTTGCGCGGTGCCTTTGACGAGAGCAAGCAGATGCAGCTTGCCCGCAGCATCGCAAAAACCTTCGGCTATGATTTTAAACGCGGTCGGCTCGACAAGGCGGTGCATCCGTTTTCTTCCGGCTCGGGCGATGATGTGCGCATCACCACCCGCACCCATGAGGACGATCCGCTCAACTGCCTCTATTCGACGATCCACGAGGTCGGCCATGCCTGTTACGAGCAAAATATCGATGCCGCCTATGCCCTTACGCCCTTGGGCCAAGGTGTGTCGATGGGGGTCCATGAAAGCCAGAGCCGGATTTACGAGAACCAGATCGGCCGCTCGCGCGCCTTTACGGAATATCTTTACGGCCGGATGCGCGACAGTTTTGGCGATTTTGGCTGTGCCAGCGCCGAGGATTTTTATCGCGCGGTGAACCGGCTGGAGCGTGGCTATATCCGCACCGAGGCCGATGAGGTGCAATATAACCTCCATGTCATGCTGCGATTTGATCTCGAACGCGCGATGATCGCGGGGGATCTGGTGGTGGCGGACCTTGAAGAGGCGTGGAACACGCGGTTCGAGGCGGATTTCGGCTATGCGGTGGATCGCGCCTCGAACGGATGTTTGCAAGATGTGCATTGGTCCGTCGGGCTGTTTGGCTATTTTGCGACCTACAGCCTTGGCAATGTCTACGCCGGCTGCCTCAACGAGGCGCTGCGCGCGGCGCTGCCGGATTTGGATAGGCAGGTGGCCCAAGGCGATTTGACCCGCGCGACCGGATGGCTGGCGCAGAACCTGCAACGCCACGGCGGATTGATGCCGCCGCGCGCCGTAATCGCCAAAGCGGCAGGGATGGAGCCGAGCGAGGCGCCGCTTCTCGCCTATCTCGAGGCAAAATTTACCGATATTTACGGGCTTTAGAACCGTTAGAGCAGGGCCATCCGTTCGGCCCGCTCGGGGTCGGGGAAGGGGCGGTAGAGCGCGAAATCCGCCTCTGCGATCAAGGTCGACACCGCACGGTGCAGCGCTTCGATCTGCTCGTCCTGACGGCCGGAAATGCGAAAGGCCTGATCAAGCTGGGTCAGGTCATCGACCTCGATCTCCAGCAGGAAATCGCGATGCGCGTCCGAGGCGAGGTTGAGCTTGCGGCGCAGCAGCCGCCAGCTGCGAATGCCGCCTTCGCCTTGCAAATAGGTCATCCATTGGTCCAGCGCGTTGCAAAAGGCCAAGGCCTTGGCATCGTCTTTCAAATCAATCGAACAAGTATAGAGGTTCATGATGCGGGTCTCCTCCCAAAACATGCGCTCAGCATGGCCTAGAAGGATTGAGGCGCGGTTAAACGGGCTGCGCGCGCACCGCCGCAAATGAAACCGCCGAAGGCGCGGGTCGCGCGCCTCCGGCGGGGATGTTTTCTAGAGCGCGTAAGGCGCGGCCTTAGCTTTCGGGGGCCGCGTCATCTGCGCCCGTTTCATCGGGGCCGGCCTCTTGATCCTCGTCCTCTTGATCGGCGATGCGCGCGACCGAAACCACGGTTTCGCCCTTGCCGGTGTTGAAGACCTTGACCCCGCCAGCAGAGCGCGAGCGGAAGGAGATGCCCTCGACCGGAACGCGGATCGATTGGCCCTTGGAGGTGGCGAGCATGATCTGGTCTTCAAGCTCGACAGGGAAGGACGCGATCAGCGCACCGCCGCGCATCGCCTTGTCCATCGCCGTCACGCCCATGCCGCCGCGCCCGCGCACCGGATAATCATGCGAAGAGCTCAGCTTGCCCGAACCGCCCGCAGTGATCGTCAAGATCAGGTTCTCCGCCGCCGACATTTCGGCATAGCGCTCTTGATCAATGCTCGCATCCGAAGCGATATCGTCATCATCAGACACATCAACATCATCGGCCAAGCCCGCGATTGCACGGCGTTTTTTCAAATAGGCCTGCCGCTCTTCAGAGCTGGCGTCAAAGTGGCGGATCACCGACATCGAGACCACATGATCATCGCCGTTGAGCCGGATACCTCGCACGCCGGTCGAATCGCGCCCCTTGAAGACGCGCACATCGGTGGTCGAGAAACGGATCGCGCGGCCGCTGTCGGTGACCAGCATGACGTCGTCTTCCTCGCTACAGGTGCGCACATCGACCAATTCGATACCCTCGGGCAGCTTCATCGCGATTTTGCCGTTGGATTTGACATTGGTGAAATCCGACAGCGCATTGCGGCGCACATCGCCGCCTGTGGTGGCAAAGACCACCTGAAGATCGGCCCATTCGGCTTCGGGCGCGTCAATCGGCATAATGGCGGCGACGGAAACGCCGGTCGGGATCGGCAGGATATTGACCACCGCCTTGCCTTTGGAGGTCCGCCCGCCCAGCGGCAAACGCCATGTCTTGAGCTTGTAGACCATGCCTTCGGTGGTGAAGAACAACAATTGCGTGTGGGTATTGGCGACAAAGAGCGTGGTGACCACGTCTTCTTCTTTGGTTTGCATCCCTGCAAGCCCCTTACCGCCGCGCCGCTGCGCGCGGAAATCGGCCAAAGGCGTGCGTTTGATATAGCCGCCTGAGGTGACCGTCACGACCATATCTTCGCGCTCGATCAGGTCCTCGTCGTCCATATCGCCGGACCAATCGACAATCTCGGTGCGGCGCGGCACGGCAAAGAGATCGCGCACTTCTTTGAGCTCGTCGGCGATGATCCCCATGATCCGCTCGCGCGAGCCGAGGATTTCGAGATACTCGCGGATTTTCGCGGCCAGATCCTGCAGCTCGTCCGTGACTTCCTTGACGCCGATCTGGGTCAGGCGTTGCAGGCGCAGTTCCAAAATCGCGCGGGCTTGGGTTTCGGACAGGTTATAGGTGCCGTCATCATTCATCCGGTGGGTCGGATCGTCGATCAACTGGATATACTCGGCGATCGAGGCGGCGGGCCAGTTGCGCGTCATCAGCTTTTCGCGCGCCTCGGCGGCATCGGCCGAGGAACGGATCGTCGCGACGACCTCGTCCACATTGGTGACGGCCACGGCCAGACCGCAAAGGATATGGCTGCGCTCGCGGGCTTTGCGCAGCAAATAGGCCGTGCGGCGCGCGACCACATCTTCGCGAAAATCAATAAAGCAGGTCAGGAAGCGGCGCAGGGTGAGTTGCTCGGGGCGCCCGCCATTGAGCGCCAGCATGTTGCAGCCGAAATAGGTTTGCATCGGGGTGAAGCGGTAAAGCTGGTTGAGCACCACATCGGGCGTGGCGTCGCGCTTGAGCTCGACCACCACGCGCACGCCGTTACGGTCGCTTTCATCCTGCACATGGGCGACGCCTTCGATCTTTTTGTCGCGCACCTGCTCGGCGATCTTTTCGATCATCGTGGCCTTGTTCACCTGATAGGGAATTTCGTCCACGATGATGGCATAGCGGTCCTTGCGGATTTCCTCGACGCGGGTTTTCGCGCGGATCACAACCGAACCGCGCCCCTCCAGATAGGCTTTGCGCGCGCCAGAGCGGCCAAGCATCACGCCGCCAGTGGGAAAATCAGGGCCGGGAATATATTCGATCAATTGCTCGGAGGACAGGTCAGGGTCTTCCATCAAGGCCAGAGTGGCATCCACCACTTCGCCAAGGTTATGGGGCGGGATATTGGTCGCCATACCGACGGCAATACCGCCCGCACCATTGACCAGCATATTGGGGAAACGCGCGGGCAACACCGTCGGCTCGCGGTCTTTTCCGTCATAATTGTCTTGGAAATCAACGGTTTCCTTGTCGATATCTTGCAACATGAAGGCCGACGGCTTGTCCATGCGGACCTCGGTGTAGCGCATCGCCGCCGCGCGGTCGCCGTCCATGGAGCCAAAGTTGCCTTGCCCGTCGAGCAGCGGCAAAGACATCGAAAAATCCTGCGCCATCCGCACCAAAGCATCATATATCGCCGAGTCGCCATGCGGGTGGTATTTACCCATCACATCGCCGACGGGACGGGCGGATTTGCGGTAGGGTTTGTCGTGGCTGTTGCCGACCTCATGCATCGCATACAAAATCCGCCGGTGCACCGGTTTGAGCCCGTCACGCAGGTCGGGAATGGCACGGCTGACGATCACCGACATGGCATAATCGAGATAGGAGGTTTTCATCTCCTGCGTGATCGAAATGCTCGGCCCCGAATAGATCGGGCGCTGGGGCGGGTTTTCGTCTTCGTTTTCAGGAGTTTGCGGCGTGTCGTTCACGTGTCGGGCCCGTTCTTTGCGAGGTCACTATATTTTGTTGGCCCGACTATAACAGAGGCAGGATATAGGGTGCAATGGTTGAGGGCGCCCCCCATTAGCAGCCGCCGCGAACCAGTGGTAACATACTGTTTTTATTGAAAAGTAATTTGCATGTGGCAGCATGGAGGCAGAGCAAGTCAAAAGGAGAGACAAATGCAGATGTCCGAAACCGAACTGATGCTAAAGGGCTATGGGCTGACCGTGGCCGAAATGTTCTATCACATGCCAGACCATCCCCATGTTTTAAATACATTTATCTGGCAGGACTACGATATAGCGCCGGATCATCCGCGGCTTTTCAAATTCATCGATTTCTGGAAGTCAGAGATCGAAGGCCCGCTGCATTCGGTGCGTTTCAACCATCGCAAAATGCTCTCGCCTGGGGAATGGCGCAATGTCGTCGGCGAATTCACCTTGCATTGAGCCGGATCGAGGCACTGTGCACAAAAAAGGCGCAAGCCATGCTCGCGCCTTTTGAAAACTGAATGGGAACGGTGGCTTACGGGATGATCCTCGTGTATTTGATCCCCTCGACCGTGGCCCCCACATGCAGGCCCGCCTGACCAAAGACGATGGCTACAATCGGCGAGAGCGCGGTGGTCGTCTCGGCTTTGACGTTTTCGCCGCGATCGTTGAAGACATATTCCACATCCGCCCCTGCGGCCCAACCTTGGCTGCGGCGGAATTTGAGCAGCGCATCATCGGTCATGAAAAACAGCACATGGGCATATTGCTGCGCGCCGATTTGCAACCCGAAGCTGCCTTTGGTGGCCGAGTAATAATCGACTGTCACGCCGCCGACGCGCAACGCGCCGCGCCCGTAGCCGCCGCCGATCCCGAAACCGGCCTCTGTGACCAAGGGCATGACCAACATGCCGGTGGATTTATTCGCCAAATCAACGGTGTTGGGGTAGCGGCTATACATATGGTTCAAGGTCGCATCGACCCGCGCGTCGACCTTTTCGGCCCCCGAGGAACCAACGCCATTGCCGCAAGCGGTCAGGCCTACGCCGGAAAGAGCGGCGAGCGTAAAGCTGCGTCTGGAGAGTTGTGTCATTTTGCTGTGCCTCAACTAAGTCTTGGGTTGCTGCGTGCCTCTTGTGGGCGCGTCATTGCGCATAACTATAGCGCAGGGGCGCGGGTCTGTCACTAAGTCAAAACAGGCCCTGACCCTTGCGCGGAAAATCGCCCGCTATGCGCCGTTCAAAACCCGCGCGGCGGCGGGGGCAAAATAGGTCAAAACCCCGTCGCATCCCGCGCGTTTGAAGCACATCAGGCTCTCCATCATCGCGCGCTCCTCGTCGATCCATCCGTTTTGCACGGCGGCCATGATCTGCGCATATTCGCCCGACACCTGATAGGCAAAGGTCGGTGCGCCAAAGGCGTCTTTGACCCTGCGGCAGATGTCCAGATAGGGCATGCCAGGTTTGATCATGACCATATCCGCGCCCTCCGACAGGTCGCGCTGGACCAGACGGATTGCCTCGTCGCTGTTGGCCGGATCCATTTGATAGGTTTTCTTGTCGCCCTTAAGCGCCCCTGATGCGCCCACCGCATCGCGGAACGGGCCGTAAAAGGCCGAGGCATATTTCGCAGCATAGCTCAGCAGCATCACATTGCGGTGCCCGCCGTTTTCCAACGCATTGCGGATTGCGCCGATGCGCCCGTCCATCATATCCGACGGGCCGATGATATCGACGCCCGCTTCGGCCTGCGCCAAGGCCTGTTTGATCAAAGCCTCGACGGTTTCGTCGTTGATGATCTCGCCATCCACCACAAACCCGTCATGGCCCGTGTCCGAATAGGGGTCGAGCGCCACATCGGTCATCACCGCCATATCGGGCAGCGCCGCCTTGATCGCGCGGGTGGCGCGGTTCGACAGGTTCTCGGGGTTCCACGCTTCGGCGCAATCGGCGGTGCGTTTGTCGGCGCCCGTATAGGGAAAAAGGCAAATGCATCCGATGCCCAGATCATAGGCCTCTTTCGCCGCTTCGACCACGCGATCGACCGAGCGGCGCATCACGCCGGGCATCGAGGGGATCGGCTCTTCGATATTCTCGCCGTCGCGCACAAAGACCGGCCAGATCAGATCCTGCGCCGAAAGGTAATTCTCGCGCACCAAGGCACGCACCGCAGGGCTTTGCCGCGTGCGGCGCAAACGGGTGAGCGGGAAGGGTGCTTGGGTCGGGCGCATGGCAAAGGCTCCTCAATATTGCGAGGCCAAGAGGTGCCACGGAATTTCACGCATCACAAGTCTAGGAATTGCGCGCGCGCGGCGCTATGACGGTTCCAAAGCGGCCAAAACCGGCGCCGCAGACGCAAAAGCGTGAAATAGCCGCAGGCAAGCGGCGCGAGCATGAAGGCAAGGCATTGAACCTGCACCAAACCGTTTTCGAGCTGATCGATATGCGCAGCTTTTCCAATCTGTGGTATTGGATTGCGCTTGCCGTGGTTTGGTCCTCGGCGAGCCATTATGTTTTGGGCGTGCCTTGGGATCTGGTGATGCGGGCGCGCCGCCATGGCGGATCGGCGATGGTTGATTTCGAAACCTTGGTGCGCATCAACGTGAACCGCATCCTCTATATCTCTGAAATATCGGGTCTTTTGCTCACTGGCTTTGTGTTTTTCATCCTCACGACCCTCGCGACGCTGGGCTTTTTCTACGATAATGAATTTGCCCAAGCGGTGTTTTTATTGGCCTTTCCGGTGACCATCGTGGGCGCGCTTTCGGTGCAAACCGCGCGCTCGATCCACCTGCGCGAACTGACCGGACCCGACCTTTACCGCCGCCTGCATCTGCACCGGATTGCGACCCAAGCCATCGGCATGGTTGCCATTTTCGTCACCGCCCTATTTGGGATGCTGCAAAACCTCAACCTTGGCGCCATTTAACCCGCCGCAGCCCGCAAAGACCCCCGATGAGCGAGACCCAACATATCAAGGTCGGCGGCGCGCCCGAAGGCTATGACGCGCGGTTGATCCTGCGCGAGATCGAGAAAACCGGCGCGCCGGTGCTCCATATCGCGCGCGATGACAAACGTATGGCGTCGATGCACGCGGCTTTGGCGTTTTTTGCCCCCGATATGCCGGTGCTCGAATTTCCCGGATGGGATTGTTTGCCCTATGATCGCGTTTCGCCCAATGCCGATATTTCGGCGGCGCGGATGGCGGTTCTGGCGGGGCTGACCCATGCCATGCCAGCGCAGTTTGTCCTGCTCACCACGCTCAACGCCGCCACGCAATATATCCCCGCCCGCGAGGTTTTGCGCGAGTCCGCCTTTACCGCCCGTGTCGGCAGCCGGATCGACGAAGGCGCCTTGCGTAACTTCTTGGCCCGTATGGGGTTCTCTCAGGCACCCACCGTCTTGGAACCTGGCGATTATGCCATTCGCGGCGGGATCATCGACATCTATGCCCCCGGAGAGCAGGGGCCGGTGCGCCTTGATCTTTTTGGCGATACGCTCGATGGCGCGCGCCGCTTTGATGCCGTCAGCCAGCGCACCACAGAAAAGCTCGACGCGATTGAATTGGCTCCCGTCTCCGAGGTGATCCTCGACGAGGCCGCCATCACGCGCTTTCGTCAAAGCTACCGGATCGAATTTGGCGCGGCGGGCACCGATGATCCGCTCTACGAGGCCGTTTCGGCAGGGCGCAAACATCAAGGCGTCGAGCATTGGCTGCCGTTTTTCCACGAACGGCTCGAGACGCTGTTTGACTATCTGCCACGCGCCAGCATCACCCTCGATGACCAACTCGACGCCGCCCGAGTGTCGCGATGGGAGAGCGTGGCGGACCAATACGAGACCCGCAAAATCGCCTTTGATGGCAAGCGGCGCGGCGATAGCGTCTATAAACCCGTGCCGCCCGCGCTGTTATATCTCGATGACGCCGCATGGCAGGCCCAAGTCGCGGAGCGCCGCATCTTGCGCTTCTCGCCGCTGCCGCAGGCCTCCGGTCCCAATGTCATCGACGCGGGCGGGCGCATCGGGCGCAGCTTCGCGCCCGAGCGGCTTCAAGAAAACCTGAGCCTTTTCGGGGCCTTGAAGGATCATATTGATGCAAAAATGGCGGTGGGTCCGGTGCTGCTCGCCTCCTATTCCGAGGGCGCGCGCGAACGGCTCGAAGGGCTGCTCGAAGACGAAGGCCTCATGGGGGCGGTCACCGTCGCACATGCGGGGCGCATCTGCAAACATGGGCTGCATCTGGGGGTTTGGGCGCTCGAACAAGGCTTCGAGGCCGACGGGCTGACCGTCATCGCCGAGCAAGACATCTTGGGCGACCGGTTGATACGCGCGCCGCGCAAAAAGCGCCGCGCCGAGAATTTCCTCACCGAAGCGCAAGCGCTCAGCCCCGGTGATCTGGTGGTCCATGTGGATCACGGCATTGGCCGCTATCTGGGCCTTGATGTGATCACCGCCATCGGCGCGGCGCATGAGTGTCTGACGCTTGAGTATGCTGAAAGTTCAAAGCTTTACCTTCCGGTCGAGAATATCGAACTGCTGTCGAAATACGGCCATGACGAGGGGCTTTTGGACAAGCTCGGCGGCGGCGCTTGGCAGGCGAAAAAAGCCCGTCTCAAAGAGCGTATCCGCGAGATGGCCGAACGGCTTATTCGTGTCGCGGCCGAACGCGCCCTGCGCCGCGCGCCCGCTTTGGAGGCGCCGCATCACGCATGGGAGGAGTTTTCCGCGCGCTTCCCCTATACCGAGACCGACGACCAGCTCAGCGCCATTCACGATGTCATGGAGGACCTGACCAGCGGGCGCCCGATGGACCGGTTGATTTGCGGCGATGTGGGCTTTGGCAAAACCGAGGTGGCGATGCGCGCCGCCTTTGCCGCCGCCATGACCGGCGTGCAGGTCGCGGTGATTGCGCCGACGACATTGCTGGCGCGCCAACACTATAAGAGTTTCGCCGAAAGGTTTCGCGGATTTCCCATCAATGTCAGCCCCTTATCGCGCTTTGTTAGTGCAAAGGATGCGTCGAAAACCCGCGAGGGATTGGCGCGCGGACAGGTCGATATCGTGGTGGGCACCCATGCGGTTTTGGCAAAATCCATCCGCTTTGAAAACCTTGGCCTATTGATCATCGACGAAGAACAGCATTTCGGCGTCGCCCATAAAGAGCGGCTCAAACAGATGCGCTCTGACATTCATGTGCTAACCCTGACTGCTACGCCGATCCCGCGCACCTTGCAATTGTCCTTGTCCGGTGTGCGCGATCTGTCGATCATCGGTACGCCGCCCGTCGACCGATTGGCCATTCGCACCTATGTCAGCGAGTTTGACGCGGTCACCATCCGCGAGGCCCTGCTGCGCGAACATTATCGCGGTGGGCAAAGCTTTTATGTGGTGCCGCGCATCTCCGATCTGCCTGAAATCGAAGCCTTTTTGCGCGAGCATGTGCCCGAGGTCAGCGTCGTGGTTGCCCATGGCCAGATGGCGTCGGGCGAGCTTGATGACCGGATGAACGCCTTTTACGACGGCAAATATGACGTGCTTTTGGCGACGACCATCGTCGAATCCGGTCTCGATATTCCCACGGCCAATACAATGGTGGTGCACCGCGCCGATATGTTCGGGCTCAGCCAGCTTTACCAAATCCGTGGCCGTGTCGGGCGCTCGAAAACCCGCGCCTATGCCTATCTAACCACCAAGCCGCGGCAAAAACTGACGCCCGCCGCAGAAAAACGCCTGCGCGTTCTGGGCAGCCTCGACACGCTGGGCGCGGGTTTCACATTGGCCAGTCAGGACCTTGATATTCGCGGCGCGGGCAACCTGCTCGGCGAGGAACAATCGGGGCAGATGCGCGATGTGGGCTACGAGCTGTATCAGTCCATGCTCGAAGACATGATCGCGCGCATCCGTGCGGGCGATATGGATGCGCTGACCGATGAAAGCGACACGTGGTCGCCCAGCATCAACCTCAATGTGCCGGTGATGATCCCCGAAAAATACGTGCCCGATCTGGATGTACGTTTGGGGCTCTACCGGCGTTTGTCGGGGTTGCAGGGCAAGGTCGAAATGGAAGGCTTTGCCGCCGAGCTTATCGACAGATTTGGCAAAATGCCCAAAGAGGTCAATACCTTGCTGCTCATTGTTCGCATCAAGGAAATGTGCAAACGCGCCGGTATTGCGAAGCTGGACGGCGGGCCAAAGGGGGCCACGATCCAGTTCCACAATGATAAATTTGCCTCGCCTCAGGGCCTCGTGGAATTCATCCAAGACCAGCGCGGCATGGCCAAGGTCAAAGACAACAAGATTGTCGTGCGCCGTGATTGGGCCAAGGAGAGCGACAAGATCAAAGGCGCCTTTTCCATCGCCCGCGATCTCGCCGTGAAGGTCAAGGAAGAGAAAAAGCGCAAAGCCAAATAGGGACTAGCGGTTTTGCGCGAACCAGGTTTGGATTTTAGGCGCGATATAGGCCCAAAGACGCGGCGCACCGCGCGCGACCTTACTGCCGACGCGGCTCTCGATCGTGTCGAACTGCACGTTATATTCCGCCCAGCTGCCGCCGCCGGAGGCGAGGTTCTGATTGGGCGGCTGGAACCGGTCCAGAGACTTTGCAAATATGGCATCAGGCGAGTTTGCAGCTTCAAATTCGCGCCATAACACAATGAATTCTTGGCATTGTTCGTCGGGAAGAAGGCCGAAAATTCGCAAGGCTGCGGCATCCTCCTCGGCCTCTACCTGCGCCTGATCGACCGTGCCGTAAATCGGATTATCGCCGCTGTCGATTTCGACGATGTCATGTACAAGCAGCATTTTGATCACGCGCGAGATATCGACATCGGGCCCAGCGTGTTCGGCCAATGTCATTGCATAAAGCGCGATGTGCCAGCTGTGCTCGCCCGAATTTTCGCGCCGCGTCCCATCGCAAAGCGTGGTCGCCCGCATGACGGATTTGAGTTTGTCCACCTCGTTCAAAAACGCCATCTGCGCGTCCAGACGCGCGGCGATCTCGGGCGGCAGGCTCATCCTTCGGATTTGGCTTGCGCTTCGAGATCGGCCGCCGCTTTGCGCAGCCGCCCTTCGAGGAAATTGCGCGCGCGGGTCTCGGCGATGCGCGCACGCACCGAGGACATATAGGCCTCTTGCATGGTCGACGAGGAGGCTTCGAGCATTTTGTTGATCTGGTCGATCAACGTGTCGTCGCCCATGGCCTCGGCGGCCTCGATCACATCTTGGGCCAGATCATCAGCCAAAATCAGTAGGCGGTCCATGGGCTTACCTGCTGTTTTCGGTCAAACGGCGTTTGACGTAATCGGACACATTGCCAATCATCGTATCGAGGTGCGGCTCTTCAAAGAAGTGGCCGGAGCCTTCGATTTCCTGATGGGTGATGGTGATGCCTTTTTGCTCGTGCAGCTTGTTGACGAGGGCGGTGGTATCGGCGGGCGGCGCGACGCGGTCGGCGGTGCCGTTGATCACCAAACCCGACGCAGGGCAGGGCGCGAGGAAGGAAAAATCATACATATTGGCAGGCGGGCTGACCGAAACAAAACCGGTGATTTCGGGGCGGCGCATCAGCAATTGCATGCCGATCCAAGCGCCAAAGGAAAAGCCCGCGACCCAGCAATGTTTCGAATTGTTGTTCATCGATTGCAGGTAGTCGAGCGCCGAGGCCGCATCGGACAATTCGCCCACGCCCTGATCATATTCGCCTTGGCTGCGACCAACACCGCGGAAATTGAACCGCAACACGGTAAAGCCCATGTTGTAGAAGGCGTAATGCAGGTTGTAGACGACCTTGTTGTTCATCGTCCCGCCAAATTGCGGATGCGGATGCAGCACGATCGCAATCGGCGCATCCTTTTCCTTTTGGGGGTGATAACGGCCTTCAAGTCGCCCCTCGGGGCCGGGAAAAATCACCTCGGGCATCGCCTGTCCTTGTCTCCAACGTTGGAAGCCTCTAAATTCTTGACGAATTCAGTAGGGCACCTTAGAACTATTCTAAATAGACCGACACGAGCGGCCTGAGAGTAGGCAGATAAGGCCTGCTGTCTGAAAGGTCAATCAATTCAACGCTTGAAAAGGGGGGCGGGGCGGCATGAAATTGAGCACCAAAGGCCGCTATGCGATGGTTGCGCTGGCCGATATTGCGCTGCAACCTGCCGATGCGCTTGTTACGCTTGGGGATATCTCCAAGCGGCAGGATATATCCTTGCCCTATCTTGAGCAGCTCTTCGTCAAGCTGCGGCGTGCCGGTTTGGTGGCCTCTGTCCGCGGTCCAGGGGGCGGGTATCGCCTTGCGCGCCACGCATCAGAGATTCGCGTCGTTGATGTTTTGGGCGCCGTCGACGAGTCGATTGACGCCATGCACAAGGGCGCGGGGGCCTCGGGCGCCCTGTCGGGCAGCCGCGCACAATCGGTCACCAACCGGTTGTGGCAAGGGCTTTCGGCGCATGTCTATGTCTATTTGCATCAAACACGGCTGTCCGATGTGGTCGGCAACGGTTTGGTGCCCTGTCCTGCGGTGCCGAACCTCTTTGATGTCGTGGATGAAGAATGACCCGTATCTATTTGGATCATAACGCAACTACGCCTTTGAGGGATGAGGCACGCGCCGCGATGATTGCGGCGATGGACCTCTGCGGCAACCCGTCTTCGGTCCATGCCGAGGGGCGCGCCGCGAAATCCTTGATCGAAAAGGCGCGCGGCCAGATCGCCAGCGCCTTTGGCGCCGACGGGCAGGATGTTATTTTTACCTCCAGCGCGACCGAGGCCGCCGCATTGGCCATGGCGGGGCGCGACTTGCAAACCGCGGGGGTCGAGCATGATGCGGTTCTGGCTTGGTCCAAGGGGGAATTGCCTTGCGATTCCAACGGGCAGGTGGCGGTGAGCGAAGCTGCAAACTCTGCCTTGCAAATCGCAAACTCCGAAACCGGCATTTTGCAAACCCTGCCCGAGGGACTGGCTTTGTCGGATATGACGCAAGGGTTTGGCAAACTGCCGCTGGCCTTCAATTGGGCGGGGTGCCAGATGGCGATGATTTCGGCGCATAAATTGGGCGGCCCCAAGGGGATCGGCGCTTTGGTGGTTCGGCGCGGCACTGATATCGCCGCGCAAATCAAGGGCGGCGGGCAAGAGATGGGCCGACGCTCCGGAACGGAAAATATCATTGGTATCGCGGGCTTCGCCGCCGCAGCTCAAGCGGCGCAGCGCGATCTGGAGGCGGGCGTTTGGGACGGCGTTGCCGCCCTGCGCGACCGGCTGGAGGCGCGGATTTGCGACGCCGCCCCCGATACGGTCGTCATCGGCAAGGGCCTCCACCGCCTGCCCAACACCTCCTGCCTGATGACCCCGCAATGGAAGGGCGAGACGCAGGTCATGCAAATGGATCTGGCCGGTTTTGCCATCAGCGCAGGCAGCGCCTGCTCCTCCGGCAAGGTCAAAGCCAGCCGCGTGCTCTTGTCCATGGGCCATGACGCAAGTGAAGCCGCCAGCGCCATCCGCGTCTCGCTCGGGCCGCAAACAACAAAGGCCGAGGTCGACGCCTTTGCCGCCGCGTGGGTCACCGCGCACAACAAACACCGCGCGCGCGCCGCGTAACACCCAATAGGGGGCTTGCCGAGCGCGTCCCCAAACGCCAAGTAGGCCATAACAGATCAATGCGCGCCCCGCGTAACGGGCGCACCCAAAGACACCGCCCGCCGATGAGATCGGGCCAGAATGCGAACAGGAAACCGAGATGACCGTTCAAGACAAACCAGAGGTAAAAGAAGGCGTTGATCAGGAGACGGTCGATGCCGTGCGCGAGGTGGGCGGCGCCTATAAATACGGTTGGGAAACCGACATCGAGATGGAATATGCGCCGATGGGCCTCAATGAGGATATCGTGCGCCTGATCTCCTCGAAGAACGAAGAGCCCGAATGGATGACCGAATGGCGGCTTGAGGCGTTCAAACGCTGGCTCACCAAGGAAGAGCCCGATTGGGCCATGGTCGATTACCCGCAAATCGACTTCCAAAAGCAATATTACTATGCCCGCCCCAAAAGCATGGAAGTGAAGCCCAAATCCTTGGACGAGGTCGACCCGAAATTGCTGGCGACTTACGAAAAGCTTGGCATCCCTTTGAAAGAGCAGATGATTTTGGCAGGTGTCGAGGGCGCCGAAGACATCCCCGCCGAAGGCCGCAAGGTTGCCGTGGACGCGGTGTTCGACTCTGTGTCGGTCGGCACGACCTTTCAGGCCGAATTGAAAAAAGCCGGCGTGATCTTTTGCTCGATCTCCGAAGCGATCCGCGAGCATCCCGAGTTGGTGAAGAAATACCTCGGCTCGGTCGTGCCCGTGTCGGACAATTTCTATGCGACGCTGAACTCGGCGGTCTTCTCGGACGGCTCCTTCGTTTACGTGCCGCCGGGCGTGCGCTGCCCGATGGAATTGTCGACCTATTTCCGCATCAACGCCGAAAACACCGGACAGTTCGAGCGCACCTTGATCATCGCCGACAAAGGGTCCTATGTGAGCTACCTCGAAGGCTGCACCGCGCCCAAACGCGACACGGCGCAGCTTCACGCTGCCGTGGTCGAAATCATCATCGAAGAAGACGCCGAGGTGAAATATTCCACCGTCCAAAACTGGTATCCCGGGGATGAGAACGGCAAGGGCGGCATCTATAACTTTGTCACCAAACGCGCCGATTGCCGCGGCGACCGCGCCAAGGTGATGTGGACGCAGGTCGAAACCGGCTCGGCCGTGACGTGGAAATACCCCTCGTGCATTTTGCGCGGCAATGAGAGCCAAGGCGAGTTTTACTCCATCGCCATCGCCAACAATATGCAGCAGGCCGACACAGGCACCAAGATGATCCATCTGGGCCGCGACACCAAAAGCCGCATCGTGTCGAAAGGGATTTCGGCGGGCAAGGCGCAAAACACCTATCGCGGCCTCGTCTCGATGCACCCCAAGGCGAAAAACGCGCGCAATTACACCCAATGCGACAGCCTTTTGATCGGCGATCAATGCGGGGCGCATACGGTGCCCTATATCGAGGTGAAGAACAATTCGGCCCGCGTCGAGCACGAGGCGACGACCTCGAAGGTGGACGACGAACAACTCTTCTATTGCCGCGCCCGCGGGATGGACGAAGAGGAGGCCGTGGCCTTGGTCGTCAACGGGTTCTGCAAGGATGTCTTGCAAGCCCTGCCGATGGAATTCGCTATGGAAGCGCAGCAGTTGGTTGCGATTTCTCTAGAAGGGTCGGTGGGTTAAACCCCGATCTTGAACGATTGCGATTTGGTTAAGCGAGCGGAGGCTGCGATGATCACCACAACAACGCCCAACATCGAGGGCTATAAAATCACCGATTACAAAGGCATCGTCGTGGGCGAGGCCATCATGGGGGCCAATGTGGTGCGCGATCTCTTTGCGGGGATCACCGATGTCATCGGCGGGCGCTCGGGGGCCTATGAAAGCAAGCTGGCCGATGCGCGCAAGACCGCGCTTGGAGAATTGCAGCAGCGTGCGGCGGAACTGGGCGCGAATGCGGTTGTGGGCATTGATCTGGATTACGAAGTCGTCGGCAATTCGATGTTGATGGTCTCGGCCTCCGGCACGGCGGTGGTGATCGCGTGATGCTTTTGTCCGTCCGATCAAGGCAGGCCGTATGAGCCAATCCGCCCCCCAAGAACGCATTGCGCGCCCCGAACTGACCCTGCCCGAGGCAGAGGCGGATTTGGTGCGTGCGCAATATGCGGCGGCGGATGTGATTTTGGAATACGGATCGGGCGGAAGCACCATCCTCGCCTCGGAACTGACGGATAAGACGGTGTTTTCCGTGGAATCCGATCTGGAGTGGGCGCAGATGATGCGGAGCTATCTGGAGCAGAACCCGCCCGCCAAGGGCACCGAGGTCGATGTGATCTGGTCCGATATCGGGCCGACAAAAGAATGGGGTTTCCCGCGCAATGCCAAAAGCTGGGACCGCTATGCGCGCTACCCGCTGCAGGTTTGGGACCTCAAGGAGTTTCGCGGCCCTGATGTGGTTTTGGTCGATGGCCGGTTTCGCATCGGATGCGCGCTGGCCACTGCGTTTCGCACGGCCAAACCTGTGACACTGCTGTTTGATGATTACAAGCGGCGCAAACAATACCATGTCGTCGAAGAGTATTTCGGCGCCCCCACCTATGCCGGCCGTATGGCGCGGTTCGAACTCACCCCGATGACGGTGCCGCCCGACAGGTTGCTCCACATCGTAGAAATGATGTCGCGGCCCTAAGGCCCCGACCCGCAGACACGGGCGCGCGCCCAAGACAGGACAAAGGACGAAAACATGTTGGAAATCAAAAACCTGCAAGTCAAACTTGAAGACGAGGACAAGCAGATCCTCAAAGGTGTCGATCTTGAAATCGGCGCGGGCGAAGTGCACGCCATCATGGGGCCGAACGGGTCGGGCAAATCGACGCTCTCCTATGTTCTGTCGGGCAAGGACGGCTATGAGGTCACGGGCGGCGAGGCCGCGCTTGATGGCGAGGACCTGCTCGATATGGAACCCGAAGAGCGCGCGGCGGCGGGGCTGTTCTTGGCTTTCCAATATCCTGTCGAAATCCCTGGCGTGGGCAATATGACCTTCCTGCGCACCGCCGTGAACGCACAGCGCAAAGCGCGCGGCGAAGAAGAAATGAGCGCCGCAGAGTTTCTCAAAGTGATCCGCGAGAAGGCCAAAACCCTCAAGATCGACGCTGACATGCTCAAGCGTCCGGTCAATGTCGGTTTCTCCGGCGGCGAGAAAAAGCGCAACGAAATCTTGCAGATGGCGATGCTGGAGCCGAAAATGTGCATCCTCGACGAGACCGATTCCGGTTTGGACGTCGATGCGATGAAGCTGGTGTCCGAAGGGGTCAATGCCCTGCGCTCCGAAGGGCGCAGCTTTTTGGTGATCACCCACTACCAGCGCCTGCTCGACCACATCAAACCCGATGTCGTGCATATCATGGCCAATGGCCGCATCATCAAAACCGGCGGTCCGGAACTGGCGCTCGAAGTCGAGCAAAACGGTTACGCTGATCTTCTGGAGGAGCACGCATAATGGCCGCGCCTCTCGCCAAACAGACCGCCACCGAGGCGCGGCTTGCCGTGCTTGATATGCCCGAGGGCAGCGATTGGATCACGGCGCTGCGCAAGGATGCGCTTGCGCGGCTGACCGCGATGGGATTGCCCGCGCGCCGTGACGAATATTGGAAATATACGCGCCCCGACACGCTCACCGATGCCGCTCCGGTACCTGCCAAAGTCTTTGTGCAAGATGAAACGCCGATGTTTGACGGGTTCGACCGCGTCAAAATCGTGTTTCGCGACGGCGTGTTTGATGCGGCTGCCTCGGATGAGCTGACACTTGCGGGCGTCAGCATCGAGCGCCTCGCCGAAGTGGCGCAAACCGACATTCATTGGGCCAAAGACCTCTATGGCGCGCTCGAAAGCAACGGCCAAAACCCCGTTGAACGCCCGCTCGCCGCGCTCAATTCGGCCTTTGCCAGCGACGGCGTGGTGATCCGCGTCAGCGGCAAGGCCTCTAAACCCGTCAGCCTGATTTATATACACGAATCAGAGGCTTCCGATGCGATCCTCCACCATGTTGTGAAGCTTGAAGAGGGGGCCGAGCTGACGCTTTTGGAAAATGGTCCGGCCGCTGCGCGCTTTAACAAGGTGCTGGAGGTCGATATCGCAGACACCGCGCGGTTTCATCATGTGCGCACCCAAGGGCGCGATCACGACCGCCGCGCCGCCACGCATATTTTCGCGCGTCTGGGCCGCGAGAGCACCTTCAAAAGCTTCACCTTGACCGCCAATGGTGTGCTGACGCGCAATGAATGCGTGATCGAATTGACCGGCGATGATGCATTTGCCCATGTCGCCGGTGCGGCGCTTGGCGATGGCGAGTTTCACCATGACGACACGGTGTTCATCACCCATGATGCGGTGAATTGCGAAAGCCGTCAGGTGTTTAAAAAGGTCCTGCGCAACGGAGCCGTTGGCGTCTTCCAAGGCAAGATTTTGGTCAAAAAGGACGCGCAAAAGACCGACGGGTATCAAATCAGCCAGTCTTTGCTTCTCGATGGTGACAGCCAATTCCTCGCCAAGCCGGAATTGGAAATCTACGCCGATGATGTGGCCTGTTCGCACGGGTCGACCTCGGGCGCGATTGACGAGGACGCGCTGTTTTACCTGCGCTCGCGCGGCATCCCCGAAGGACCGGCGACCGATCTGTTGACCCTGTCCTTCCTTGCCGAAGCGGTCGAAGAAATCGAGGATCCGGCTTTGGCGGAAGAGGTCAACACCCGCCTTGAGGCGTGGTTGGAACGGCGCCGCGGCTGATGGCGTTGATCCCCGATATCCTTGACAGCTACCGCGCCCCGCGCGCGGTGCTGCGCCGGCGGTTGACCGGCGCCGATGAGGTGCATGCTTTGGTCACGCTGATCCTTGGCTGCCTCATGGTCTGGGTCGCCCATTGGCCGGTCGCGGCGCGTGATGCCCATCTCGACCCGTCGATCCCGCTTGGCGGGCGGCTGACGGGGGCAGGGGTCGCATGGATGTTCATCGCGCCGGTCCTGCTTTACGCGCTTGCGGCGCTTGGCCATGTGATCGCGCGTGCTTTTGGCGGGCAGGGCAGCTTCTTCTCGGCGCGGCTGGCGCTGTTTTGGGCGCTCTTGGCCTCTGCGCCGCTCTTGTTGCTCAACGGCCTTGTCAGCGGGTTCATCGGCGCAGGCACCGGCGCCACCATCGTCGGGCTGATCGCCTTGCTGGGGTTTTTGCGCATCTATTTGATGGGCTTGATCGAGGCCGAGGCAAAACCCCATGAATAGAGCTTTAATTCAAAGTCTTATCAAGCAAAGCTTATCCGATCCTTCCGCCGCTGCGGCGCGGATTTTCGCGTTCAAACTCTCGCGCGATGTACTCTGGAGCGCCTTTGCCCTGATCATCGTTTTGAACGTCTTGGCGGCGGTCTTGCTCACCCCCGCGCCACCCGACATGGCGGGACAACCGGCCGAGCTGCAAGAGATCATGCGCATGCTCAACGCACCGCTGTTGATGACGCTGGTTTCGGGCGGCGTCTTTGTGGTCCTGATTTTCCTGCTGACATGGGTCGGGCGGGTAATCGGCGGCAGCGGCGATTTGGGTGTTATGCTCGCCGCGCTGACATGGCTGCAATTCCTGACCCTGCTCAGCCGCTTTATCGTCATCGCGCTGCTCTATGTCGCGCCCGCATTGGCACAGCTTGCGCTGCTGGCCATTTGGGGGCTGTCGTTGTGGATCACGCTGCATTTTATCAAGGTCGCGCACCGGTTTGACCATATCGGCCAAGCCCTCGCGACCTTTTTGCTGACGATTTTCGGCGTGGCCCTCGGGGCCCTCGTTTTCCTCTCCGTCATCGGATCGCTCTATAAAGGATTTGCAGGATGAATATCCAAGATATCCGCGCTGATTTTCCCATCCTCTCGCGCGAGGTGAACGGGCAACCGCTGACCTATCTCGACAATGGCGCCTCGGCGCAAAAGCCGCAGGTGGTGATCGACGCGATCACCAATGCCTATTCGCATGAATATTCCAATGTTCACAGAGGCTTGCACACGCTGTCCACGGTTGCGACCGAGAAATACGAATCCGTGCGCGGCACCATCGCGCGGTTCTTGGGCGTGCGTGACGAGGAGGAGATCATCCTCAATTCCGGCACCACCGAGGGCATCAATATGGTCGCCTATAGCTGGGCCATGCCGAACCTGTCCGCAGGCGACGAGATTTTGCTCACCGTGATGGAGCACCACGCCAATATCGTGCCTTGGCATTTCTTGCGCGAACGCCAAGGGGTGAAGCTCAACTGGGTCGACTGCGAGATGGATGGTGCTCTGGAGGCACAAAAGATCATCGACGCCATCACGCCGCGCACCAAGCTGATCGCAATCACCCATCTTTCCAATGTCTTGGGAACTGTTGTTGATGTAAAAACGGTCTGCGCCGAGGCGCGCAAACGCGGCATTGCGGTTCTGGTCGATGGCAGTCAGGCCGCAGTGCATATGCCGGTCAATGTCGAAGACATCGGTTGCGATTTCTATGCGATCACCGGCCATAAGCTCTACGGGCCGACCGGATCCGGCGCGATCTATGTGCGCAAAGAGCGTCTGGCCCAGATGCGTCCCTTTATGGGCGGCGGGGATATGATCCGCGAGGTGGGCAAAGAAGCGGTGAGCTATGCCGATCCGCCGATGAAATTCGAAGCGGGCACGCCGGGGATCGTGCAAACCATCGGCTTGGGCGTTGCGCTCGACTATATGATGGGCATCGGCATGGAGAATATCGCCGCCCATGAAGCCGCATTGGCGCGCTATGCCTCCGAGCAACTCGAAGGGCGCAATTTCCTGACGCTGCAGGGGCGCGCCAAGGGTAAGGCGGCGATCTTTTCCTTCACCATGGCGGGGGCGGCCCATGCCCATGACATCTCGACCATCCTCGACAAAAAGGGCGTCGCCGTGCGCGCGGGGCATCATTGCGCCGGTCCCTTGATGGAGTTTTACGGGGTCAGCGCCACCTGCCGCGCGTCCTTTGGGATGTATAACACTTTCGAGGAAGTAGACCGTTTGGTCCAGTCGCTCGAACTGGCCCATGAGCTTTTGGGCTAAGGGAAAAAGCAAGGCGCTAGACCGTTTGGTCTAGCGCCCCGTCATTGCAAATTTATCGTTCGTTTTCAAGGCCTTCGCCCGCCAACACGCGGTCGATCGCGGCGCTGGCCCGTTGCAGGGGCATGGTGCTGCGATGGGCGCGGGCAAGGGTGACGCTGCCCTCTAGAGCGGCAAGGATCAGCGATGCCATCTCGTTGGCGCGCAGCGCCGCCATCCCCTCATCGCGCAGCAAATCGGCCATCGCCATGGTGATCCGCGTATAGGCTCGGTCCAAGACATCGGCCAATTCCGGCTCTTCGGTCATCGCCCCTTGGGCCAGCATCGCCAACATCGCGCCTTGCTCGAAATCCTCGGCGGCCAGCCAGCTTCCGGTGCCGTGAAAGAGCCGCGCGATAAACACCCTTGCGGCGAGGTCCTTCTCCTTGGCGCGTTTGAACGGGCGCAGGATCGAATCCGTCAACCAGTCAATCGCGGCGCGGCCAAGGTCCTTCTTCCCGCCGGGAAAATGGTGGTAGAGCGAGCCTTTGGGCGCTTTGGCCTCGGCCAGAATTTGCGCCAAACCGACGGCGTGATACCCGCGTTGTTGAAACAAGGTCACCGCCGCGCGCAGCAATCGCGTGCGCGTATCGGCGGGCGGCGCATGGGGCGCAGCGGAGGCGGAATGTTCAATCATCGGTCAATTTTTGCGGCAAAACCGCGATGGCGGCAAGTCCGGCCCCAACAAGTTTTTCCGCACCACCGCCATCCAGCGCGAAAACCTGTGCCTCGACGGTGATCTGGCTGCGCCCGCCGCGCAAAACCCGCGCATGGGCGCGCAGCTTATCGCCGACGGCAGGGGCGAGAAAATGAAAGGTGAAATTCGAGGTCACCACATCATCGCCGCGATAGGTGGCGGCGGCCCAAGCGGCGGCGGTATCAGCCATGGAAGAGACGACCCCGCCATGGACATATCCGTGGTGCTGTTTGTGATCCTCGCGCAGATCGACCTCCAATTCCACCTCGCCGCCGCCCGCAGCAATGCAATCAAGCCCGAACCATTGGTTAAACCCTTGGGCTTTCGACGCTTTTCTAAGTCGCGCTTCCATAACGGGGTCTGAATATTCGCGCATCTTCTCTCTCCTAAAGCCACTAGACCAATCGGTCTAATGCTGCGCATGCGGGGCCGGCGCGTCAATCTCCAAGCCGATTTCCGTTACGTCACAGAGCGATGCTCTGCCGCCCGAAATCGTCTGTCAAAAGCATTTGCAGAGCCTCGCGGCTTCCCATATAGAGGCCGCAGGCACCCATAGCTCAGCTGGATAGAGCGCTGCCCTCCGAAGGCAGAGGTCCCAGGTTCGAATCCTGGTGGGTGCGCCAATCACTTCAATATTTGGAACATCGCAAGATACCGCGCTGTGTTGAGCCCTCTATGGCCTAATTGCGACGTAAAAGCTCGCTGGGCTTGAGGCCGAATTTGGCGCGAAACATCGACGAAAAATGCGACGAGCTGTTGAATCCGTTGGAAAAGGCCAGCTCGGTGAGGCTTATCTTGCGCTCGGCGCGTTCCAGCGCGGCATAGCAATTGTGCAGGCGCCGCATCCACAGATACTCGCAGACGGTTTGATCCTCGCCCGCAAACAGCCCGTGCAGATAGCGCAGGGAAATGCCGTTTTGCGCCGCAATCTGGCGCGGGCCGAGCAGGGGGTCGTGAGAGTGCGCGTCGATATAGGCCTTGATCGTGCGTAGCCGCGTGGTTTGCAGCGCATGCTGCTCGCCTTCGCCTGCCTCATCGGGGGCGGCACGCAGGGCCAGCGCCAGAAGGTTGAGAATATCATCCCCCATCTCGTCGCGCTGCTCTTGTCTCATATTGCTGCTTTCGCGGGCGGTGGAGAGCAGGAAATCCGCCAGAACCCGCCCCATGCCGGTGCCGGTGGCCACGGCGCGATTGACCGGAAGCGTCCCGTCGAGGCGCGCCTCAAGAGCGCTACGCGAGATTTCGATGAAATTCGAGCGGATCAACCCCGTGCAATCAAGCTCGTAAGGTTCGGAGGCGGAATAGAGGCAGGCCATCGCGCCGCTGCTGGGGTATTCCGCGCCATGCTGTCGGACACCGAGCACGCCATTATGGGGCAGTTGGAAGTAGTAACAATCCTTGTCGATATGGCACAAATGGTGACGGGTGCGCGAAATCCTTTGCCGTCCGCCCAAGGTTTCCGACAGGTTCACCGTGCCAAAACTGGCCTGTTTGATCGAGCCGATATAATCGTCCGGCGCATCAAGCTTTGCATCCACATTGACGTAGTTGCCGCAAAGCGCCTCGATCCAACCCGCACCTCTTTTGGCACCGGCCAAATGCGCCGTATCAAATAGAACCTCCATCCGGTTCCTCCCCCCATTTTTGGCTCAAAACGCCCGCATTTCTCCCCAGAAGCGGTCCGCGTTTCGGCCTGCGCAAAAGCCTTCCATAAAAAAGCGGCGCAGGGAAGCCTATTTGTAATGATTAATTCGGGGCTTTGCGCGCTCGTGATAAAACTCTGCACTGTCACGCAAGACGCGCCGGGTAAAAATCCGCTCACTACTCGCCAGCCAACGCTGCATGAGGCCGCCCGCACAAGAGCGGCCATGCAAGGGTAGGCACGGGGGGAGACCGACTTATGAAACGCCATGCGGGATGGTTCACGCAGGAGAAGATTGTATTTCTCATTGCTGTGGCTTTGTTTTTCATTTTTTCTATTGTGACCAATGGGTTCTTGACCTCGGATAATGTGCTGGCATTGCTGCGCGGGGTGTCGACCTTGGGGATTTTGGGGGTCGCCATGGCGATTGTCGTGATCGGTCGGGGCATCGATTTGGCGATTGTCACGGTGCTGGCCATGGCCTCGGCGTGGATGCTGCAATCGGTGGCCGACGGGGCGAGCCTTTATACCGGATTGATGATCGGGCTGGCCTGCGCGCTGACGGTCGGATTGCTCAGCGGCGTGATGGTCGCCTATGTGGAAATTCCCGCGCTTTTTGCCACCATGGCCATGGGGACGCTGGCTTACGGTGCGGTCAAGCTTGGGGTGATCAACCTCGAGGTCGTCTATATGCCGCCCGCCGCAGAGCCGCTGCGCTGGCTCGGAAGCGGTCGGGTGTTGGGCGTGCCGGTGCCGGTGATCGCCTTTGCCTTGGTCGCCATCTTGGGCCATCTGTTCTTGCGCAAAACACGGCGCGGGTGGTTCATTTTCTCGATCGGCGACAACCCTGCGGCGGCGCGCATCACCGGCATTCCGGTGCGCCCGACGGTTGTCATGCAATATCTGATTTCCGCCTGCATCGGCTATGGCGCCGGATTGATCACCGCCGCGTCGGTCGCGCAAATGAATACCCGCATGGCCCTGTCGAACATGGTCTATGACGTGATCCTCGTGGTGGTCATCGGCGGCATCGGCCTGTCGGGCGGGCGCGGCTCGATCCGCAATGTGGTCGTCGGCACGCTTTTGATCGGCATTCTGATCAACGGCATGACCATTCTCGACGTGCAATACACCACCCAGAATATCGTTAAATCCGGCCTGCTTTTGGCCGCGATTGTGATCGACAGCCTCTTGAACCCGCGCGACGAACAAACCGCGCAGCAAGGCGACATCTGAGCGCGCCGCATAAGAGCGCGCCAATCAACCAACAGACAATTTACACCAGTGGAGGAGACCACCTATGACACCTAAAGCATTGAAAACAATTGGCGCTGCGGCGCTGGCCCTGTTGCCCTTTGGCGCATCGGCCCAAGGCATCGACGATCCGTCGCGCGCCGCCTATTTTGACGAATTCAAAGGCAAGACCATCGCCTTTGTGCCCGCCTCCATGGGCATCGATCTGACCGAAGGTTGGGCGAAAATGATGAAGCGCGAGGCCGACAAGCTGGGCATGGATTTCATCATCCGCGATGCGCAATGGTCCTCTGATGTCGGCTCGCAAGCGATCACCTCCTTGATCGGCGAAAAGCCCGACGTGATGGTCGTGCATAACCCCGATGTGCAATCCTATGCGCGGCTTTTGAAAAAGGCCGAAAAGGCCGGCATCAAGGTGCTTCAGGTCAATATGAAATCTTCTTATAGCACCGATGCCTATGTCGGCGCCGATTGGGTCGGCATCGGCGAAGAGCAGGCCCGCGCCGCCGTGGCCCTGTGCGGTGAAGGCACGTCGAAGAAGATCCAGATCGTCCAAGGCGTTCTGACTGCCGCGGCTTCGGCCTATACGATGAAGGGCGTCGAGAATGTCCTCTCGCAGCATCCCGAAATCGAAGTCGTCTCGAACCAGGCGGCTGATTGGGACGCGACCAAGGCGCGCAATGTGACCGCCACCGTCATCCAGCAGCACCCCGATCTATGCGGCTCCATCGGGTTTTGGGACGTGATGGACACCGGCACGGCGGCGGCGCTCAAGGAAGCGGATAAAACCGATGTGCATCTGATCACCTCGGGCGGCGGGGCGAAAATGGCCTGTGACAATATCGAAACCGGCCTGTTTGACGTAGTGATCTCTTATGATGTGCCGACCCAAGGCAATGATCTCAACACCATGATCCGCACCTTGATCCAGCAAAAAACACCCGCTGGCGAAACCAAAGTGGCGCTCTACAGCCCGACAAAGACGATCACCAAAAAGACGATGAATGGCTCCTCCTGCTGGACCATCGACACTTTGGAATAATCGTCTTTGCCCTGCCGCAGCTTTTGGCGGCAGGGCCTTAGGACATTGCAGCGCGCGCCGCGCCCGTCTGCGGCGCGCGCTGTCCCTGAACTCGAATTGCGGACGACATTATTCATGAGCTTTTCCGAAGCCGCCACCAAGCTGCGCTATCGTTTGATCCCCGACCATCTGCTGGGCGAGGTCTTGACCAAACGCTGGTCCGACAACGCCATTCCGTTCTTTTTGCTGCTGATCCTGATCGTGGTTCTGGGGCAATTGGTTGCCAATTTCTATACCCCGCTGAACATCTCGGACACGGCGCGCCAATATGGCGAGTTCGGCCTTGTGACCATCGCGATGATGGTGGTTCTGGTCGGCGGCGGCATCGATTTGAGCGTCTCTTCGGTCTATGCTTTGGCCAATCTGACGGCGCTGGCGCTGCTCGGGATTGCGCAGTGGCCGCTTTGGGCGGTGGTGCCGACGGTGCTTGCCATCGGTGCCTCGGCGGGGCTCGTGAACGGGATATTGATCGGCTATTTCAAGTTGCGCGCGTTTTTGACCACATTGGTGACGCTGATCATCCTGCGCTCGATTGTCGATCTGATGCTGCTCAAATATTCGGTCGCCATCGCAGGCAGCTTTATCGACAGCGACCCGTGGTATTTCATGGGCGAGGGGTCGGTCATGGGCCTTCCGGTCAGCTTCTTGATCCTCTCGCTCATCGCTTTGGCGCTGCATATCGTCTTTACCCGTTTGCGCATCGGTTGGCGCATCATGGCGGTCGGCGGCTCGCGCCGCTCGGCCCATAACATGGGACTGGCGGTGCCGCGCATCGTCTGCCTGACCTATGTGACCTCCGGCTTTCTGGCCGCGCTGGCGGGGCTTTTGTTCGCCTCGCGTTTGGGCGGGGCGGGATCGGACACCGGCATGGGGCTGGAGATCATGGCGCTGACGGCGGCGGTTCTGGGCGGCAACTCCTTGGGCGGCGGGCGCGGCTCGATTGCCAAGGCGTTGATCGGCGGTCTGGCGGTTTTGCTTTTGGTCAACGGATTGGTGCGCATGGGCCTGCCTTCGGGGGCCTCTTCGGTGGGGCTGGGCCTTGTGTTGCTTTTGGCCGTGGCCATCGACGTGCGCTGGGTAAAGAACCGGCACAAACTTTTGTCCTCGGTCTATGTGGCGCCGACCTATCTCAAGCTGGCCGAGCCGCCCGAAACCGATCGCGGCGCGGGCACTGCCTATGCGCTCAACGATGCGCTGCGCGGGGTCGAGGCCATCGGGCTTGACGAGATCGAAGGCCCCGAGGATGTGATCCTTGACCGCGATGACCACCTTTATTGCGGCTCGCGCCATGGCGATATCGTGCGCTTCCTTGCTCCCGATTACACCCAACACGAGATTTTCGCCCATGTCGGCGGGCGCCCGCTCGGCATGGCCTTTGATGCCGATGACAACCTTGTGGTCTGTATCGGCGGCATGGGGCTTTATGCGGTCACGCCCGAGCGCGAGATTAAAAAGCTGACCGACGAGACGGGGCGCACGCGCCTGTCGGTGATCGACGACAGCCGCCTCAAACTGGCCGATGACCTTGATATCGCGCCGGATGGCAAAATCTATTTCTCCGAGGCCACCGTGCGCTACGAGATGGAGGAATGGCCCGTCGACAGCCTTGAAGGGCGCGGCAACGGGCGGATCATTTGCTATGATCCCAAGACCGACCAGACCCATACGTTGATCCGCAACCGCATTTTCCCCAACGGGATTTGCATGGCCCATGACGGCAAGAGCTTCCTCTTTGCCGAAACATGGGCGGCGCGGGTGTCGCGCTATTGGCTGGAGGGGCCGAAAAAGGGACAGATCGAAGATGTGATCCCCAATCTTCCCGGATTTCCGGACAATATCAACCGCGCCTCGGACGGCACCTATTGGCTGGCTCTCGCCGGTATCCGCACCCCGACGCAGGATCTGGCGATGCGTATGCCGTCCTTTCGCCGCCGTATGGCGCGCCGTGTGGCCGCCGATGAATGGCTTTTCCCCAATATCAACACCGGCTGCATCCTGCGCTTTGATGATGCGGGTAACATATTGGAATCGCTTTGGGATCAAGGCGGGCAGAGCCACCCGATGATCACCTCGATGCGCGAGCACAAGGGCTATCTCTACCTTGGCGGCATCACCAACAACCGCATTGGACGGCTCAAATTGAAAGACGCCAATGCCAATTGGACCGGACCCGTATCCTATTGGGGGGACAAGTCATGAGCTTTCTATCGCGCATGCTGAACGGCTTTTTCGGCCGCGGCACTCACGCCATCACCGTGCCCGCGCTTGACGGGGCCTTGAGGCCCAATATGGCGCTCGACCGCGCCGAGCGATTGGCCAGCGGCGAGAAACTCGACAATATCTGCGCGCTTGGCGATGCGGTTTTCTATAGCACCGGCGCGCAAATCCGCCGCCTTGGCCGTGATGATCCCATCGCCACGCTGGCCGATGACGTGGCCTTTTTGGTCGCGCGTCCCAGCAACGAGGCGATGATCGCAGGTCTGGCGGGCGGGGGATTGGTGCAAATCGGGATCGACGCGATGCAGGTGCCTTTGCCGCCCATGCCCGATCACATCACATGCCCGACCGCCGCCGCGCTTGGCGAGGACAACCGGCTTTATGTCGCCAACGGGTCCAAAGATGTCACGCTGGGCGAATGGCCGCGCGATCTTCTCGAAAAAGGTGCCAGCGGCTCGATCTGGCGCATCGATCTGGACCAAGGCGCGGCGCAGCCCGTGGCGCAGGGCCTCGAATGGCCTGCGGGGATCGCGCTGCGCGGCGATGATCTTCTGGTCTCCGAAAGCTGGCGCGCGCGGCTGGTGCGCATTGGCGTCGAGGGCGGCAAACCGCGCGAGGTTTTGGGCAATCTTCCCGGATATCCGGGGCGCATCAGCGCGGGCGCGGACGACGGGCAGGCCTATGTGACGGTCTTCGCCCCGCGCAGCCAATTGCTCGCCTTTGTTCTGCGCGAGGATAAATACCGCCGCGCGATGATCGACGAGGTCGATCCGCAATATTGGATCGCGCCGAGCCTGCGCTCGGGCACCACATTTTTGGAGCCGCTTCAGGCCGGATCGGTCAAACAACTGGGCGTTTTGAAACCTTGGGCGCCGACGCGCTCTTTCGGGTTGATCATCGCGTTGGGGGCGGATGATTTGCCGCTCAAAAGCTACCACAGCCGCGCCGACGGGGCGATGCACGGGGTGACGTCATGCTGCGAGACGGGGGCAGGGCTTTATTTCTCGGCCAGGGGCGACGGGCAATTGGGACGCCTGAACCCCGCCGCCGTTCTGGCCCCCGAGAGCATGCCCGAAGCAGCAACTGCGCCCGCCGCCACGCTGAAGGCCAAAGCAGCGTCTAAAGCAGGGGCCAAACCAACGTCCAAAGCGAAACCGGCGGCAAAGCCCGCGCGTAAATCCTCCAAACAGGAGCCAAAAGCATGAGCCCGTCCTCCACCGCGCCCCTCGCACATTCTGCGGCCCCCTTGGCCGCCGCCAAAGGCGCAACCAAAGAATATCGCGGCGTCAAAGCCATCAGCGGTGTGGATTTCGACGTGCGCGCGGGCGAGATCCACGCGCTCCTCGGCGAGAATGGCGCGGGTAAATCCACCCTGTGCAAAATCCTCGCAGGGGCGGTTGATCCCACCCACGGCAGCGTCGAAATCAGCGGCGTGCCCGCCCGTTTCACATGCCCCGCCGATGCGCTCGAAGCGGGGGTGGCGATGGTCTATCAAGAGACATCGCTGGTGCCGTCGCTGACCGTGGCTCAAAACCTCTATTTGGGCAACGAGAAGGTCTTCAACCGCCTGCGCGGCCTCTACATCGAGGCGCAGCAATTCTTGCAATCGCTCAATTTCGGCGTCGATCCGGCGATGCTTGTCGGCACGCTGGGCGCGGCGCAAAAACAGATGGTCGAGATCGCCCGCGCGGTGGTGCAAAAGGCGCAGGTGATCATTTTCGACGAACCGACCGCCACCCTCACGCCCGAAGAAAAACACCACTTCTTTCAACTGCTTGACCGGCTCAAAGCGCGCGGCGTCGGGATTGTCTTTATCACCCATGCCCTCGAAGAAGCCTTGCAAAAGGCCGACCGCATCACGATCTTGCGCGACGGCCAACATATCGCCACCGACCGCGCCGACAGCTTTGACCGCGACAGCGTGGTGGCCGCGATGGTCGGGCGCGAATTGAGCGACGAGCTTTACGGCAAAGCGGGCGAGAGCCGCACCATCCGCAAG
The DNA here is from genome assembly GCA_050633545.1 of Paracoccaceae bacterium. Lineage (GTDB taxonomy): Bacteria > Pseudomonadota > Alphaproteobacteria > Rhodobacterales > Rhodobacteraceae > Litorivita. The sequence continues at coordinate 42,704 of JBOEGS010000005.1, read as the reverse complement.
GGCGGCGCGCGGATTTTGAGCGTCGAGAACCTGTCGATGCAAAGCATCGTGCGCAACAATTCCTTTTCGATTTTCGCAGGGCAGGTGACGGGGATTTTCGGATTGATCGGATCGGGGCGCACCGAGACGGCGAAAATCATCGCCGGTGTGGTCAAACGCAATATGTTCCACGGCGGCGAGGTCAAGCTGGACGGGCGCTCTGTGCGCTACCGCGTGCCGCGCCCCGCGATCCAGGACGGCATCGTCTATGTCACCGAGGACCGCAAGGTCGAAGGGTTTTTCGAGAATATGTCCGTGGCCGAAAACATCTATAACGGCTTTCTGGCGGGCAATAGCGCCTCGAAACCCGTGGTGAACCTGTCGCAAATGCGCGCGCTGGCCGATGAATGGGGCAAGACCTTGCAAATGCGCCAGCTCAACACCGACGCCAAGGTGATCGAATTGTCGGGCGGCAACCAGCAAAAGGTGGTGATCGCCAAATCCTTGGTGCAACAGCCCAAATTGGTGATCTTTGACGAACCGACGCGCGGGGTGGATGTGGGGGCGATCTCGGAAATCCACGCTTTGATCGGGCGGCTGGCGGATCAGGGCATCGCAGTGGTGATGATCTCTTCCTACCTGCCCGAAATCCTCTCGGTCTCGGACCGGATTTTGGTGTGTCGCCAAGGGCGCATCGTCGAGGAATTCTCGCCCGCCGAGGCCACCGCCGAAGGGATCATGTTCGCCTCGGTCCACTAGGCGAAAGGCCAGCCCCAAAAACCCGAAAGCGCGCCTTTAGAGGGGCGCGCTATTCTCATGCGGCCAGCGCATCAACTAAGGCGCGCAAGCCGTTTAGATCAAAGGAATATTACCGGCCCCAGTTGCGCACCGGACCGCAATCCATATGCACGAAATCCGAGCGCGAATAGCTGCCTACGCCGCCCGCATGACACGCCGAAGCCGCCCGCGCCATTTGCCCGACCGAGCGCGAGGCGAGGCGCAAATCGGCCGCTTGGCCCTTCATATGCAGCGAGTTTTTCGCAACGCCCGACGAGCGCGAGCGCAGCATCGCATTGGTTTGCGGGCTGCGATAGCCCGAGAGCAGCATGTAAGGCTCGCTCACATCCAGAAGATTATGCGCCGCCGCCATGATGTCGATGGTGCGCAGGTCGATTTTCTTGACCTGATCGGTGCGCCAGTCGCGCATGAAGTGGTAAATCTCGTCAACGGCATCTTTGATGTAATCGCCCTCGACCCAATAGATCATATCGATCTTTTCACCGGTCCGAGAGGAGAACATGCGCACGCGGCGAATATCGCCCGCGCCGCGCAAGAAACCTGCTGCATTGGAAAAAGTGGGGGCCGCAACCAGAGTTGTTGCCGCAAAGGCGCCCAAAAGCGCACGCCGCGAAATGCCCGTGGAGCTTGAATCTGTCATATGTCTGCGCCAGTCCCGTCGCTTACCTGTGAAAACCGTGACGTTGCACGGTTCCTGCCATCTCATCCCCAGATGCACGCGTTTTATGGCATAGTTAGAATCATGCGCAAAGCGTGTTTTGGGGCAAATTCAGTTTACCGGCCAATTTCGGCAAAAACTTGCGCATAGGGCGGTGATTGTGCCAAAATTCGGCAAAATCCGTGGGGTTTCGGCCTCGATGGCCTCCGTTGTTTCGCAAAACGCTAAAATGTGAATGGACAATTGCGGCCAGATTTCGGAAACACACACTATATATAGTAACTCGCGCGCAGAAAAACCTTGGGGGATAGAGTATGTCGTTGACGCCAAAAAACGGAGCAATCCGGACGGTATTCACATGTTTGGCACTGATCATTGGATTGTGCCTGCACAGTGCGCCCGCCAAGGCCCAAGTCACCGCCTTCAAGCAGGCCGTCGCCGAAGCCGCAGCGCGCGATCGCGACATGGCGGCCTATTACAAAGCCAATGATTACAAACCCTTGTGGATCGGCAATGGCGGGCGCTTCACCTCGCGCCGCAACGCATTGCTCAAGGCAATCGAGAGCGCCGATAACTATGGATTGCCCTCCGAACGCTATAAGGGCGATGAATTGAAAAGCATGGTGAAAGCCGCCAAAACCCCGCGTGATCGCGGCCGTTTGGAGGTCGAGTTCTCGCGCCGTTTCCTTGATCTGGCGACCTCGATGCAAACCGGTGTTTTGGTGCCGAACCGCGTGATTTCCGAAATCAAACGCGATGCGCCCCTGCGCGACCGCGCCTCCTATCTGACCAATCTGGGCAAAAGCTCGCCCGCGGGCTTCTTTCGCGCCTTGCCGCCCAAAAGCCCCGAATTCACCCGCCTGATGAAGGCGAAGCTGACACTCGAGCGCCAGCTTGGCAAAGGCGGCTATGGCGCCAAAGTGCCCGCCAAATCGCTCAAACCGGGGGCGTCGGGAAATGCTGTGGTCGCCTTGCGCAATCGTTTGATTGCCATGGGTTACATGCGCCGCAGCGCCTCGCAATCCTATGACGCCGAATTGCAAAAGGCCGTGCAACAGTTCCAAGGCGACAACGGGCTTTCGGCCGATGGCATTGCCGGTGCGGGCACCATGGCCGAGATCAACAAGGATGTGGATGACCGCCTGCGCTCGGTGATCGTGGCGATGGAGCGCGAGCGCTGGATGAACCTGCCGCAAGGGCGCGGCAAACGTCATATCCTTGTCAATCTGACCGATTTCACCGCCCGCATCATCGACAACGACCGCGAAACCTTCCGCACCCGTTCGGTGATCGGCGCCACCGATGCCGACCGGCGCAGCCCCGAATTTTCCGATGTGATGGAATTCATGGTGATCAACCCGACATGGAATGTGCCGCGCTCGATCGCCGTCAAAGAATACCTGCCGATGCTCAAACGCAACGCCAATGCGGCGGGCCATTTGCGCATCGTCGATGCCCGTGGCCGCACGGTGAGCCGCGGCGCGGTGAATTTCAATTCCTACACCGAAAAGACCTTCCCCTTTAACCTCAAGCAACCCCCCTCGGACGGCAATGCTTTGGGTCTGGTGAAGTTCATGTTCCCCAATAAATACAACATCTACCTGCATGACACGCCCTCCAAGAGCCTGTTCCAGCGCGAAGTGCGCGCCTTTAGCCATGGCTGCATCCGCCTCGCGGATCCGTTCGATTTCGCCTATGCGCTTTTGGCCAAACAAACCAATGATCCCAAGGGCCTGTTCCATGCGCGTTTGAAAACCGGTCAAGAGACGGTCGTGCCATTGGACGAGCCGGTGCCGGTGCATCTGATCTATCGCACCGCCTTCACCACCGCCAAAGGCGGGATCGAATACCGCCGCGATATCTACGGGCGCGATGCGACGATCTGGAACGCGCTGGCGCGTGAAGGGGTGGTCTTGCGCGCGGTGGGCGGCTAAACATTCCGCAACACGCGGGAGAGCAGCCGATGATATCCTTTACGGTCGGACAGATTGCTGCGGCGCTCGGGGCGAAGGCCCTTGGCGCCGCCGATATGTCCATCACCCATACCGCCGAGCCGCAAGAGGCGGGCAAGGAGGGGGCGCTGGCCCTCGCGATGAGCCCCAAATACGCGCAATCTCTGGCCCCCACGGCGCGCGCTGCGATGCTGTGGGAGGGGGCGGATTTTGCCGCGCTCGGGCTGGAGGCGGCGATCATTGCACCGCGCCCGCGTTTTGCCATGGCGGGGCTGTCGGCGATGTTTGACCGCGGGCAGGGGTTTGGCGCAGGCCATCACCCTTCGGCCATCATCGACCCCGAGGCCGAGATCGGCGAAGACGTGCGCATCGGCCCGCTATGCGTCATCGCCAAAGGCGCGCGGATCGGCGCGGGATCGGTCATCGGGCCGCAATGCCACATCGGATGGGAGGCACAGATCGGCGAGGGCGCCTATCTGCGCGAACAGGTCAGCATCGGCGCGCGGGTGCGCATCGGCGCGCGTTTCATCGCCCAACCGGGTGTGCGGATCGGCGGCGACGGGTTTTCCTTTGTCACGCCCGAGCCGAGCCATATCGAAACCGTGCGCGACAGCCTTGGCAAAGACGAAAGCAGCAGCGCCGCCAAGGGCCAAAGCTATGCGCGCATCCACAGCCTCGGCAGTGTCGAGATCGGCGATGACGTCGAAATCGGGGCCAATGCGGCGGTTGATAGCGGCACCGTGCGCGCCACCCGCATTGGCAATGGCGTCAAAATCGACAATCTGGCCCAGATCGGCCATAACGTGGTGATCGGCGATGATTGCCTGATCTGCGCGCAGGTCGGCATCGCGGGCTCCACGCGCCTTGGCCGTAATGTGGTTCTGGGCGGGCAAACCGGCGTGTCCGACAACCTCTTTATCGGCGACGGCGCCGTCACCGGCGGCGCGACCAAGGTTTTGGCCAATATTCCGGCGGGGCGGGTCATGCTTGGCTATCCGGCGATGAAAATGGACAACCATATCGAGACCTACAAAGCCCTGCGCCGCCTGCCGCGGATGATGCGCGATTTTGCGGCTCTTAAGAAATTGGTTTCCAAGGACGGGCCAAGCGATTAAATCTTGCGCGACACTTTGGACCCCACAATCGAGGCCCCACAATGGATATCAAGACCAAGGTTATCGAGATCATCGCAGAGCAGGCGGTTCTAGAGCCAAGCGATGTCAAAATGGACAGCACGTTGGAGAGCCTCGGCATCGACAGCCTCGGCCTTGTCGAAAGCATCTTCTCCATCGAGGAAGCCTTTGATATCACGGTTCCTTTTAACGCCAACGAGCCTTCGGAAAGCGATTTCGACATCTCGTCGGTGGCCTCGATCATCGCAGGGATCGAAAAACTGGTGAAAGAGCAGTCGTGAAGCGCGTCGTCATTACCGGCGCAGGCACGATCAATGCGCTTGGCCATAACGTGCCCGAAACCTTGGAGGCGATGCGCGAGGGGCGCTGCGGCATCGGGGCGCTGGAATTTCGCGATGTCGAACGGCTCGCCATCACCATCGGCGGGCAGGTCAAAGGCTTTGAGGCCGAGGGCCGCTTCAACCGCCAGCAAATGTCGCTTTATGACCGCTTCACCCAATTCACCCTAGAGGCCGCCAAAGAGGCGATCACCCAATCCGGTTTGGAATTTGTCGGCGATCTGGCGGCGCGCTCGGGCGTGGTTTTGGGCACGGCGGGGGGCGGCGTTTCTACGTGGGACGACAATTACCGCGCCGTCTATGAAGAGGGCAAAAACCGCGTGCATCCTTTCGTAGTGCCCAAATTGATGAACAATGCGGCGGCCAGCCACGTCAGCATGGAATACAACCTCAAAGGCCCCAGCTTCACGGTCTCCACCGCCTGTGCCAGCTCCAACCACGCCATGGCGCAGGCCTTTATGATGGTGCGCTCGGGCATGGCGCCTGCGATGGTCACCGGCGGGTCGGAATCGATGCTCTGCTTTGGCGGGGTCAAGGCATGGGAAGGGCTGCGCGTGATGAGCCGCGATGCCTGCCGGCCGTTCTCGGCCAATCGCAACGGCATGGTCCAAGGCGAGGGCGCGGGGATTTTCGTATTCGAGGATTATGACCACGCCAAAAAACGCGGCGCCGAGATTTTGGCCGAGGTGATCGGATATTCCATGTCCTCGGATGCCTCCGACATTGTGATGCCCTCCAAACAGGGCGCGGCGCGGGCGATCTCGGGCGCGATGAAAGACGCGGGTATCAACCCCTCGCAGGTCGGCTATATCAATGCCCATGGCACCGGCACGGCGGCCAATGACAAAACCGAATGCGCCGCCGTGGCCGATGCCTTTGGCCCGCATGCGGATAATCTGATGATCTCCTCGACCAAATCCATGCACGGGCATTTGATCGGCGGCACCGGCGCGGTCGAACTTCTGGCCTGTATCATGGCGCTGCGCGACGGGGTGATTGCGCCGACCATCGGCTATCAAGAGCCGGACCCCGAATGCGCCCTTGACGTGGTGCCCAACGAGGCGCGCGAGGCCTCGGTCGATGTGGCTTTGTCCAATGCCTTTGCCTTTGGCGGGCTGAACGCGGTTCTGGCGCTGCGCAAGGCGCCTTAACATCGCACTGCAAACCTTTGGCAAGACAATAAAAAACCGCCGCACCCCATATCGGGCGCGGCGGTTTTCCTTGCGGCGCGGCGCGCTTATTGTTTGACGACCGACGCCTTGTCAAAACCGGCGGTGAAACCGGTGAGCGACAGGTCCAGCGCGATTTTCTGGTCCGGCGCAACGAAGGGCACCAAAGTGACGGTGGCCTTGGCGCCTTTCTTGAACTGCGCAATATCCTCGGCGGTCAAACCGATGCGCGCGTAGCAACCGATCTTGTTGCAAAAGGAATAGGGGTAAACCTTGGCCTTGCTGCCATCGACGGAGATGCGCAATTGCGCGGTCAGCAGGGTTTCGAGCGGCACAACCACGGTCGCGCCTGCCACGGCCTTGCCGCCATCGGGCAACCGGAAGAGGCTGATTTCAGCCACGGCATTGCCGGTCTCGTCCTTGAGCAATTGGTAGATATGGCACGGATCCGCATCCGACGGCTCGCCGGAGGTGGGGAAACATTGCAAACGCCAATCGCCAACCTCTTCCTTGCTGTAGGGACCGGCGGGGCGCTCTTCTTGGCCCACGACCAAACCGCCATCGGCGCTTTCTTCGGCGGCAGGCGCGGCGGCGGCGCTCGAATCAGCGGGGGCTGCGGTATCGGTGCTTTGCGCAAAAGCCGCTGAGGCAGCGAGCAAAGCGGCAAGAGAAAGACTGGTAAGAAGTTTGGGCATAGATGTCCCCATCTGTTAATCAATTTCCCGCACTTACTAGCACGCGATGAAACGAGTGTCAGGGGCAAAACACCGCGCGCCGCGCGATCAAAGGCAGGAATTCGCGCATCTTGCCCGCGCCCGCGCCATCCGCCGCCGCGCGCGCCATGCCGATCACGTCCGGCGCCACGCATTTCACATCAGCTTCGCGCGCCAACACCTCGCCAGACATAGAAAAAGGAGCCGCAAGGCTCCTTCTTCATCTGTTCCCTGTCGGACCGGCCGACTTATGATTGCCCCCACGCTATGATCCAAATGCGCATCGGTCAACACCCAATTGCGCCCAATGTGACGCCGCGTCGAAAGAACAGGTTTATTGGTTAAATCCTGCGCATGTTTTCCATGCCGGCACCCCGATGGCCTTAACCTTTGGCCGCCCATCTTGCGCGCCCCACAGCCAAGCAACAGGCAAAAAAAAGGCCGCACCATATGCGGCGCGGCCAGTCTGACAGGGAGGAAGTTGTCCGAGATCAGGAGGACATGCGACCTCGAACAGGGTTTAGACTGGCGTAAAAGTGTTAAGGTTGTATTTTCACTGCGATAGGACGATTGCATCAAAGGGGCACGATCAGTGGAAGACAGTATTTTTATCGGCGGCGGCGGAGCGGAATATGGCGAGAAACAGGGGCTGAGCCTCAAATACGCCAACCGCCACGGATTGATCGCGGGGGCCACGGGGACGGGCAAAACCGTGACGCTGCAAATCCTTGCCGAAGGGTTTTCCGCCGCTGGCGTGCCGGTCTTCCTCTCGGACGTCAAAGGCGATCTGTCCGGCCTTGCCGCGGCGGGCAGCCCCGATCACAAATTGCATGCGCCCTTCATGGAGCGCGCCGCCAAGATCGGCTTTGACGATTATCATTACGACAGTTTTCCGGTGACCTTTTGGGATCTGTTCGGCCAATCGGGCCATCCGGTGCGCACCACCGTCGCCGAAATGGGCCCGCTTTTGCTGTCGCGCCTGCTAGAGCTTTCCGAGGCGCAAGAGGGGATTTTGAACATCGCCTTCCGCCTCTCGGACGAACAGGGCTTGCCGCTCCTTGATCTCAAAGACCTGCAATCGCTTCTGGTCTGGACCGGCGAGAACCGTGATGAGCTGTCCCTGCGCTACGGCAATATTTCGGTCGCATCGATCGGCGCGATCCAGCGGCGGCTTTTGGTGCTCGAAAACCAAGGCGGGGCCAAGCTCTTTGGCGAACCTGCGCTGGACCTCAAGGATATGATGCAATGCGACGCCTCGGGGCGCGGCTATATCAACATCCTCGCCGCCGATCAGTTGATGGGCGCGCCGCGCCTCTATGCGACCTTCCTTTTGTGGCTTTTGTCCGAGCTTTTCGAAGAATTGCCCGAGGTCGGCGACCCCGACAAACCCAGATTGGTCTTCTTCTTTGACGAGGCGCATTTGCTGTTTGAGGATGCGCCCAAGGCGCTCACCGATAAGGTCGAGCAGGTGGCGCGCCTGATCCGCTCCAAGGGCGTCGGCGTCTATTTCATCACCCAAAACCCCGCCGATGTGCCCGAAGACATCCTCGGGCAGCTTGGCAATCGCGTGCAACACGCGCTGCGCGCCTTTACCGCCAAGGACCGCAAGGAATTGCGCATGGCCGCCGAAACCTACCGCGACAACCCGCGCTTTGACACCGAAGAGGCGATCCGCGAGGTCGGCGTCGGCGAGGCGGTGACCTCGATGCTGATGAAAAAGGGCATTCCAGGCGTGGTGGAGCGCACCCTCATTCGCCCGCCCAGCTCGCAGCTTGGCCCGATTGACGCGCCAACGCGCAAATCCGTGATGGACGGCTCTCCGGTGTCGGGCAAATACGAGGCGATGGTCGACCGGCGTTCGGCCTCCGAAATGCTGGCCGAGCGGGCCGAAGCCGCCGCCAAAGCCGCCGAAGCCGCCGAGGCCAAAGAGGAAGAAATGGAAGTCGCAGAGCGCGAATATAACGCCGGACGGCGCTATTCGGGCAACCGCGTGGAAAGATCCACCTCGCGCAGCACCCGCAGCAATTCGCGCGGCGATACCTTTGGCGAGAAGCTTGGCAAAAGCATCGTCAAGGAATTGACCGGCACCACCGGTCGGCGCATCGTGCGCGGGATTTTGGGAAGCCTCTTCAAAGGCCGTTGACGGGGCGCTAGACCGTTCGGTCTAGCGCCAGCGCCCTCCCAGCCAAACCCATAAAAAACGCCCTTGCGCAGATCGCGCGAGGGCGTTTTTACATGCGGCGGGGCGCCTTATTTTTCGGGGATCAACCCGCGCGGGCTGAACCGCAAAACCAGCAGCAAAATCAACCCCATGGTCAAGAGCCGCATATGCGCCGCGCTGTCCAACAGATGCGCCTTGAGCGCCGATCCATCGGCCATTCCGGCGGTGATCAGCCCGAGCAACAGATGGCCCATCGGCTCCACCTGCACCCACAGGAACCAGATCAGCATCCCGCCCAGAACCGCGCCAAGATTGTTGCCCGATCCGCCGACGATCACCATCACCCAGATCAAGAACGTATAGCGCAGCGGCTGGTAGGAGGAGGGGGTCAATTGCCCGTCCAGCGTGGTCATCATCGCCCCCGCAATGCCGCAGACCGCCGAGCCGAGGATGAACACCTGCAAGTGGCGGCGGGTGACGTCTTTGCCCATCGCATTGGCCGAAACCTCATTGTCGCGGATCGCCCGCATCATCCGGCCCCAAGGGCTGTGCAGGGCGCGTTGCGCCATCCAAAGCAGGATCAACAACACGACAGTGAATAACACCATATAGCCCAGTTTGACATAGAGCGTCGAGGCGGTGATGGGGTCGATCCCGAGGCCTGCGGCCTTTTCAACAAAGCCTGCATCGCTTTGCAAATCCACCTCATAGGGCACCGGACGGGGCAGGCCGATGACGTTCTTGACCCCGCGCGCCAGCCAGTCCTCGTTCTTCATCACCGCGATGATGATCTCGGCAATGCCGAGCGTCGCAATGGCCAGATAATCGGAGCGCAGCCCCAGAGCGGTTTTGCCGATCAGCCATGCCGCCCCCGCGGCCAGAACCCCGCCCATCGGCCATGCCAGCAGAACCGGCAGGCCCAGCCCGCCCAAATAGCCCGTCGCCGCCGGATTGACCGCCTCGACCGCCGCCACGCCGCCGTCAAAGACCGCGCGAAACACAAAGAATCCGCCGATCAGTACCGCCAAAAGCGCCGCCGTGCGCGCGCGCGATTTTGACATGCGTTTGAACAGCATAACCGCCAAAGCTAATGTTGCCGCGCCAAGCGCGAGCCCCGCCATCACCCGCAGGCCGCCCGCGCTCCATGCCTCAGCCACCGGCGGCATGGAGGTCAGAACCGTGGCCAAACCGCCAAGCGCCAAAAACCCCACAACCCCGACATTGAACAGCCCCGCAAAGCCCCATTGCAAATTCACCCCGAGCGCCATGATGGCCGAAATCAGCCCCATGTTGAGGATCAGTAAAGCCGAATTCCAGCTTTGCAAGAATCCGGTCCCGAGGATCGCCACAGCGACCAGACCGAACAAAAACGGCACGCGTAGTTTCGACATCCGGCTCATACGGATTTCCCCGCAAATAGGCCCGTAGGCTTGAACAGAAGCACGATCAGCAAGATCACAAAGCTGACCGCGAATTTGTAATCGGTGGAGAGAAGCTGCACCAATCCGCTCGGCTCAAGCCCCTCGGGCAAGAGATAGCCGAGCACTTTTTTCCACGCATAGGTCACGGTGACCTCGGAAAAGGCGATGACAAATCCCCCCGCAATCGCGCCCAAAGGCGAGCCGAGCCCGCCGACAATCGCGGCGGCAAAGATCGGCAGGAGCAATTGGAAGTAGGTGAAGGGTTTGAAGGATTTGTCCAGCCCGTAAAGCGTGCCCGCGATGGTCGCCAAAGCCGCCACAATGATCCATGTGATCATCACCACCCGCTCGGGATTGATCCCCGACAAAAGCGCCAGATCCTCATTGTCCGAATAGGCGCGCATCGATTTGCCCGACCGCGTATGGGTCAAGAACCAATAGAGCCACGCCACCACGATCACCGCCGTCAGCACCGTCAAACCTTGCGAGGTCTTGATCACCAATCCCTCGTCCAGTCCGGTCATCTTTTTGAAATCACGCGCAGAAACCAAAAGCCGCGCGCCGTCAGAGAAACGTTGATCATCAACCCCGATGATAAATCGCACCAGCCCGTTCATCACGAACATCACCCCCATGGAGACGATGACAAGGATCACCGGTTTGGCCTTTTGCACGCGGTAGAAGCGGTAGACCAATCGGTCTGTTCCCAAAACCATGCCCGCCGTAACCGCGATCCCGAAGGGCAGGGCGACCAAAGCCGTGGGCAGGGGCGCGATGGAGATTCCCATGGCTTGGAACGCCCAAGTGAACAGCACCACCGCCATGGTGCCAAAGGCCATCGTGTCGCCATGGGCGAAATTCGAAAACCGCAAGATGCCGTAAATCAAGGTCACGCCAAGCGCGCCAAGCGCCAGTTGGCTGCCGTAGGTCATGGCGGGCACCACAACATAATTGGCCAGCGCCACGACCGCGTTGAGAAAATCCATGCCCCTAGCCCCCCAAGAAAGATTTGCGCACGTCTTCGTCCGCAAGCAGGTCTTTGCCGCTGCCGGTATGGGCATTTGCGCCCTGCACAAGGACATAGCCTTTGTCAGCGATTTCAAGCGCTTGGCGGGCGTTCTGTTCGACCATAAGCACCGGCAGTCCGGTGCGCGCCACCTCGATAATCCGGTCGAACAATTCGTCCATGACAATCGGGCTGACCCCTGCGGTCGGCTCGTCCAGCATCAAAACCTTGGGCTGTGTCATCAAGGCGCGGCCCACGGCGACCTGTTGGCGTTGCCCGCCCGACAATTCCCCCGCCGGTTGGCGGCGCTTGTCCTTGAGGATCGGGAAGAGGTCATAGACCTGTGCCATCGTGTCGGAAAAATCGTCGCGCCGGATAAAGGCGCCCATTTCAAGGTTCTCCTCGACGCTCATCGAGGTGAAAATATTGCTGGTCTGCGGCACGAACCCCATGCCCTTGGCGACGCGTTCTTGCGGGCTGAGCCGCGTGATGTCCTCGCCGTCCAAAAGCACGCGACCCTTGCGCAGGTCGAGCATGCCGAAGACCGCTTTCATCGCGGTGGATTTGCCCGCGCCATTGGGGCCGACGATGACCGCAATCTCGCCCGGATCGACGGCAATGGTGCAATCGTGCAAAATATCGGGGCCGGATTTACCGTAGCCTCCGGTCATATTCTCGCCGATGAGAAAGGGCTTAGCCATGGCGCGCACCTCCCGTTTGCACCGACGTGATACCGACGTGATACCGACGTAATACCGACCCGCCCATTACAGCATTTCCTTATTCTTCAGACCGGTGCCAAGATAGGCTTCGATCACTTGGCTATTGGCCTTGATCTCGTCCAATGTGCCGGTCGCCAGAACCTTGCCCTCGGCCATACAGATCACCGGATCACAAAGCCGTCCGATGAAATCCATGTCGTGTTCGATGACCACAAATGTATAGCCGCGCTCGCGGTTGAGCCGGATAATCGCATCGCCAATCGTGTTGAGCAGCGTGCGGTTCACCCCCGCGCCAACCTCGTCGAGAAAGACGATCTTCGCATCCACCATCATCGTGCGACCCAATTCCAAAAGCTTTTTCTGACCGCCGGAAATCTGACCGGCCTTTTGCTCGGCCAGATGGGAAATCGTCAAGAATTCAAGCACTTCGTCGGCTTTGGCGCGCAGGGCGCGTTCCTCTTCAGCGATGCGTTTGCGCCCGAACCATGTGTTCCAAAGCACCTCGCCCGCTTGCCCGCCCGGCACCATCATCAGGTTCTCGCGGCAGCTCATCGAGGAAAACTCATGTGCGATCTGGAAGGTGCGCAATAGCCCCTTGTGGAACAATGCATGCGGGGGCAGGCTGGTGATCTCCTCGCCGCCCATGGTCACGCGGCCGGACGTGGGTTCAAGAACGCCCGCGATCACATTGAAAAGAGTGGTTTTTCCCGCCCCGTTCGGTCCGATCAATCCGGTGATCGATCCTTCGGCAATTTCAAGGCTCGCGCCATCGACGGCATGAAATCCGCCAAAGTGTTTGTGCAGGTTTTCGACCCTGATCATATCCGTCCCCGAAGCCGCATCGCGCGCAGCCCTAGATGTTAAAAAACGGCCCGCCAGCGGCGGACCGTCTTGTTTTTCAAGCCAAAATTAACGGTAGGCCACTGTGTTCAGCTTGCCGTCCTCGACCAGAAGTTCCTTGTAGGAACCGGCGCTTTCGCCGCCGCCGATCAATTCAACCGCCGTCGCGCCGACATAGTCGACCTCGCCGCCATTGGCGATGATTTCCAGCGCCTTGGCCAACTCACCCGGATAGATTTTTTCGCCCGGAGCATTGGCAACATCCATGATTTTGCCTGCATAATCAGCCGGTTCGACCGAACCCGCCGCCTGCATCGCCAGCATGATCAATGCCGCCGCATCATAGCTTTCGCCCACATAGGGGCCTTCGCCGTTGAAGCCCGCCGCAGTCGCCATGTCGAGGATTTTCGCCGCGCCTTCGCTCTCGGTGCCCGGAACGGTGCCGATCGAACCGTTGATATCCGCGCCAAAGGTCTCTTCGAGCGCCGCGCCGATCATGCCGTCGGGCAGGACGAATTTGTCAAACGCGCCGCTGTCGAGCGAGGCACGGATGATACCAGGGCCGCCTTGGTCCACATAGCCCGCAACCACAAGAGCATCACCGCCCGCAGAGGCCAATGCGCCAACCTCGGCCGAGTAATCCGCCTTGCCGTCTTCATGCGCGGCGGTGCCGGTGACGGTGCCGCCGATGGCTTCATAGGCCGAGGCAAAGCTATCGGCGAGACCCTTGCCGTAGTCGTTGTTGGTATAGGTCACGGCCACGGATTTGAGGCCCTTTTCCATCAAAAGCTCTGCCAGAACCTGACCTTGACGCGCATCGGAGGGCGCGGTGCGGAAGAACATGCCGCCGTCTTCGGCGTCCGACAAGGCAGGCGAGGTCGCCGAGGGCGAGATCATCACAACGCCGTTGGGCATCGCCACAGAAGCGAGGATCGCGCCGGTCACGCCCGAGCAATCGGCGCCCATGATGCCTTTGACGCCATCCGATGTGATCAAACGCTCTGCCGCCGATGTGGCAGCAGCCGCGTCAACGCAGGTGCTGTCGGCGCGCACGGGGGTGACGGTTTTGCCATCGAGCAGCTTGCCGCTGTCCGACACTTCCTTCATCGCCATTTCCGCCGATGCGCCCATCGCGGGGGTGAGCGATTCAATCGGGCCGGTGAAGCCGAGGATAACGCCCAGCTTGACCTCATTTGCGTGGCTCTCGGCCCATGCGGACCCTGCGATCAGCGCGGTTGCCGCGCTTGCCATAAGCAGCTTTTTCATATGTCTAACTCCCATGTTGGAACGATATGTCCGATCCGGAGCCTATTGCGGAAATTTTGGAATGAAAAGCACAGAGTGAAACGGGGGCGTAGCGGAAACTACACTTCGCGCGGGGCGGGAGTAATTCAAACATTTCGCCGCCTTGGCGCAACCTGCACGCGCAATCAGCAGGCGCGGCCCCATGTGAGCCAGATGATGTTAGACCATCCGGTCCAGCCCCAAAGCCTAGGTTTCGGACGGGCCTTTGATTCCCCGCTCGCGGTAGGGCGTGGTTTCATATTGCGCGCGGTAGCATTTGGAAAAATGCGAGGGCGAGGTAAACCCGCAAGCCAAGGCCACATTGATCACGCTCATATCGGTTTGCATCAACAGGTTGCGCGCCTTTTGCAAACGCAGTTCCATGTAATAGCGTTTCGGGCTGCGGTTGAGATAGCGGCGAAACAGACGCTCCAATTGCCGTGTCGACAGGCCCACATCGCTCGCCAGCTCCGCAGGGCTGACCGGCTCTTCGATATTACCCTCCATCCGCAAGATCACCGCCGCCAGTTTCGGATGCCGCACCCCGATGCGCGTCGGCACCGACAGGCGTTGCGTATCGCTATCGGTGCGGATCGAGGAATAGATCAATTGATCCGCCACATCATTGGCCAATCCCGCCCCATGCTGCGTGCCGATCAGGCGCAGCATCAGATCAATCGACGATGTGCCTCCCGCCGAGGTGATGCGATTGCCGTCCACCACAAAGACCGAACGGGTGAGGTCCACATCCTCGAATTCCTCGGCAAAACTGTCTTGGTTCTCCCAATGGATCGTGGCGCGTTTTCCGTCCAAAAGCCCCGCCTTTGCAAGCACATAGGCACCGGTGCACAGCCCGCCGATGACCACGCCCTTGCGCGCCTCACGCCGCAGCCAGCCAAGCATTTTCTTGCTCGCCGCGCGCGGCACATGGGTGCCGCCGCAGATCAGAACCGTATCGCCGCGCTCCAGTTCGGTCAGATCATCATCCGATTGAAACGCCGCGCCGGACGAGGAGGTGACCAAACCGCCACCCTCGCTGGCCAAGCGCCATTCATAAAGCGGCGCGCCCGCCATCCGGTTGGCCACGCGCAGACATTCGAGCGCCGAAGCAAAGGGCATCAATGTAAACTCGTCGAGGAGCACAAAGATGAACCGCTGCGCGGGCGGCGCTTCGGTCGCGGCGGCGAAAGGGGGGCGGGGCTCTGGCATCGGTCTGTTTCCAAGGGGCGCCGCCGGTGGGATCGGGCACGCGCGGGCCGTAAATTGCACTGCAGAAGGCCGTAAATGTTAGCGCGCGTCAATCCCTGCAATTGCCCTATGGCCTCTTAGCGGGGGGTTTTGTATATGTGGGGCTTCATAACGAGCGCTTTGGACCATTCCGGCCCGAAGCATGGGAGAACGCCGCGCAAGATACAGCGCGAGACCGGAGAAAAACGATGAGCGAATGGCAAAAAACCGACTGGCGGACCAAACCGCGGGTTCAGATGCCGGATTATGTGGATCAGGGCGCGCTGGAGGCCGTGGAGGCCCAACTGTCCAAATATCCGCCGCTCGTCTTTGCGGGCGAGGCACGGCGTTTGAAATCGCAATTGGGCGCGGCCGCGCGCGGCGAGGCGTTTTTGCTGCAAGGCGGCGATTGCGCCGAGAGCTTTGACCAGTTCAGCGCCGATGGCATTCGCGACACCTTTAAGGTGATGTTGCAAATGGCGATGGTTCTGACCTTCGGGGCCAAGGTGCCGGTGGTCAAAGTCGGCCGTATGGCGGGGCAATTCGCCAAACCGCGCAGCGCCCCGACCGAAACTGTCGATGGCATCGAATTGCCCAGCTATCGCGGCGATATCATCAACGAGTTGGATTTCACCTCCGGGGCGCGCATTCCGGACCCCAAAAAGATGCTGCAAGCCTATACGCAGGCGGCGGCGACCTTGAACCTGCTGCGCGCTTTCTCGACGGGTGGGTATGCCGATGTGCATCAGGTCCACGCTTGGACGCTCGGATTTACCGAGGGCGAGAAGGCGGCGAAATACCGCGAAATGGCGAACCGCATCTCCGACACGCTGGATTTCATGAAGGCGGCGGGCGTGGATTCGGCCAGCTCTTCGGCGCTGCATACGGTCAGCTTCTATACCTCGCATGAGGCGCTGCTTTTGGAGTATGAAGAGGCGCTGACGCGGCTCGACAGCACCTCGGGCAACTGGCTGGCGGGCTCGGGCCATATGGTTTGGATCGGTGATCGCACCCGCCAACCGGACGGCGCCCATGTGGAATATTGCCGCGGCGTGCTCAACCCGATTGGCCTCAAATGCGGCCCCTCGATGACGGCCGAGGACCTCAAGGTGCTGATGGCGAAACTCAACCCCAACAACGAGGCGGGCCGCTTGACCTTGATCGCGCGTTTTGGTGCAGGCAGCGTCGGCGAACATCTGCCGCGTTTGATCAAAACCGTGCAAGAAGAGGGGGCCAATGTGCTTTGGACCTGTGATCCGATGCATGGCAATACGATCAAATCCTCGACCGGTTACAAAACGCGGCCCTTTGAAAGCGTGCTGCGCGAGGTGCGTGAATTCTTTGGCGTGCATAATGCCGAAGGCACCGTTCCCGGCGGCGTGCATTTCGAGATGACCGGTCAGGACGTGACCGAATGCACCGGCGGCGTGCGCGCCGTGAGCGAAGAAAACCTCTCGGACCGCTATCACACCGCTTGCGATCCGCGCCTCAACGCATCGCAATCTTTGGAGCTGGCGTTTTTGGTGGCCGAAGAGCTGTCGAGCCGGCGCAGCAGCGCCGAGGCTGTCAAAGCCGGTTAAGCGCCGGTTCGCGGCATTAAGAGTGCCGCGCAATCCATTGAATAAAATAAAAACGCGAGGCATTTGCCTCGCGTTTTTGTCTGCGGCCCCTGCGTCTCTCTTGGGTAAGTGCGCGGAGGCCTAGGCAGACTTGGCCCAGACAATTCAGCCTCAGCCAGCGGATAAAGCCCGCATCAATCACCCGATTTGACCAAACGCAAATAGGTGACATTGCCTTTGGAGCTCGTCGCTTGCGGCTGGTCCGTATCTGCGGCGCTGAACACCTCGCTGGGCGCGGAGAAGCCGAGCGGCTTGACCGGCGCGGCGGCGGCGGGGGTCTCGATCTCGGGCAAAACGCCTTCATCGGGCGTATGGGCGCCTTTGGCCCCGCCAATGGCGCGGGTGCGGGTGCCGGTGATGTCGAAACGGCGCGGGGTGCGGCCAACCGAGCCGCGGGTCGCAAAACATCCCAAAATCCGCGTCACATCACCCAGATCGCTTTTGAGCGGCAACAGCAAGAGCCGCCCTTCGATCGCGGGCTTGCCAATGCCGCCTTCGGCCACAACATCCAGTTCGACAATCGAGGGGCCGTCGAAGACGTCTTCCATCTTCTCGGAAATGGTTTTGCGTGCCGCAGGGGTGAACAGCGCCGAAATCGGCATGCCGCGCACTTCCATGCCCATCAATTCGGTCAAATGCGACCCTGCGATGCGCAAACGCGCGATGCCAGGCGCGATACGTTCGAGGATAAAAGCAAACTCCAAGGCCCGCTCGATACCGCGCGGATCAATCTCGGAGCGGCGCGGCATCAGGCGCGTGCCCCGCAACCCGTTCCAATAGGCTTCAACTTCTGCAATCACCGGAAAGCGCAGATCATTTTGAAACCGCGCCATGCTGATGATGTTTTTGCTGTCCTGTTGCACGTTGTTCATCCTTATATCTCACCGAGAAACTATCAGGTTTGCGCCCTCAGGGGGTTAACACATTCCTAATATCTCTTACCCAACTATGAATATGGCACAGGTTATCGAAAATTGGTGCTAAATTTCCGGCAATGGTTAACGCCCGCTTTGGCGCAGCAAGCCCGCCACGCAGCATTGGACAGCGGCGCGCGTTTATCTTAGGCATAGGCACAAATGGCGGCAGATCGCGATAATCGTCCTGCGCGCCGCTATATATAGTGATGTGCTCGTGCCGCGAGGGGCCGCCATTGCGCAAGCCGACGCCGAAGCAAAAAGGGAGCAGCCCGCGCGTGAGACAGTCAATGACAGGATTTGCCGCCGCCAAAGGCGCGCATGGGGCCTATAGCTGGACGTGGGAAATCCGCTCGGTCAATGCCAAGGGATTGGACTTGCGCCTGCGCGTACCCGATTGGATCGAGGGGCTCGAAGCGGCGCTGCGCGCACAAATCGGTAAACGGCTCCAGCGCGGCAATGTCACCTTGAATTTGCGCCTCTCGCGCAGCGACGAAGGCGGCACAATGGCGCTTAACGCGGCGCAGCTCACGTCGGTTCTCGGCGCCATGGCCGAGATCGAACATCAAGCCATGGAGCGCGGCCTGTCGCTGGCGCCCGCCAATGCCGCCGATATTGTCGCGCTGCGCGGCGTATTGGAAACCGCCGCCCCCGAAAGCGACAGCGCCGCTTTGTTGCAGGTTTTGCTTGGCGACATCCCCCCCGTTTTGGACAGTTTCATCGAGATGCGCGCCAAGGAAGGCCAAGCCTTGGAGGCGGTTTTGCGCGGGCAACTGGACGAGATCGAAGCGCTGACCGAGGCCGCCCAAAGCGCCGCCAAGGCCCGCCAGCCGCAGGTTGCCGAAACGCTCAAGGCCAATCTGGCCGCCGTCATGGACAACAGCGAGGGCGCCGATCCGGCCCGCGTGGCGCAAGAGCTGGCGCTCTTGGCGGTCAAATCCGACGTCACCGAAGAGATCGACCGCCTGCGCGCGCATATCATTGCCGCGCGCGATCTGCTCGGCCAGAGCGGTCCCGTGGGGCGCAAGCTGGATTTCCTCACCCAAGAGTTCAACCGCGAGGCCAATACCCTTTGCTCCAAAGCTGGCGCGGTGGATTTGACCCGCATCGGGTTGGACCTCAAGGCGGTGATCGACCGGCTGCGCGAACAAGTTCAGAATATGGAGTAAGCTGGCCATGTCCGCTGATACCGCCCGCCGCGGGCTTTTGATCATCCTGTCCTCGCCCTCGGGTGCGGGCAAATCCACTTTGGCCAAACGCTTGCGTATCTGGGATGACAGCATCCGCTTTTCCGTCTCGGCCACAACGCGCAAACCGCGCCCGGGCGAGGTAGACGGCGTGGATTACTATTTCCACGACCGCAGCGAATTCGAAACGCTGGTCGCCCGCGACCAGATGCTCGAACATGCCGAGGTTTTCGGCAATTTCTACGGCAGCCCGCGCGGCCCCGTCGAAGCGGCCATCGGCGCGGGGCAGGATTTGCTGTTTGATATCGACTGGCAAGGCGGCCAACAGGTGCGTAATTCGGCGCTTGGCAAACATGTGCTGTCGATCTTTATCCTGCCACCCTCGATCCCCGAACTGGAACGCCGCCTGCGCACCCGCGGCCAGGACAGCGACGAGGTGATCGAGAACCGTATGCGCAAAAGCCGCGACGAGATCAGCCATTGGCCGGAATATGATTATGTCTTAGTCAATGACGATCTGGACGTGACCGAGGCCAAATTGCAAACCATCATCAGCGCCGAGCGCCTGCGCCTGTCGCAACAACCCGATGTGGTGGAAACCGTGCGGCGGCTCAACAAGGAATTCGAGGATATGCAATGACACTATACGCTTTGGACGGCGCCGCGCCCCAAACCCCCGAGGATGGCGATTTTTGGGTCGCGCCCGATGCCAATGTAATCGGCAATATCGTGATCGAAAGCGGCGTGGGCATCTGGTTCGGCGTCACCCTGCGCGGCGACAACGAACAGATCGTGATCGGCAAGGGCAGCAATGTGCAGGAAAACACCGTCATGCACACCGATATGGGCTATCCTTTGACCATCGGGGAAAACTGCACCATCGGGCATAAGGCGATGCTGCACGGCTGCACCATCGGGGACAACAGCCTGATCGGCATGGGGGCCACGGTTTTGAACGGCGCCAAGATCGGCAACAATTGCCTGATCGGGGCAGGGGCCTTGGTGACCGAAGGCAAGGAAATCCCCGACGGCAGCCTCGTTATGGGCGCTCCGGCCAAAGTCGTGCGCAACCTCGACGAGGCGGCGATCCAAAAGCTGACGCTTTCGGCCTTGGGCTACCAGCGCAACATGCGCAGGTTCAAAGACGACATGACGGCGCTGTAACATCGGACGGCACATAGGGGCCCTAGGCGGTAAAGGCACATGAGCGATCAGGACATCGACACAATGCTCGGCGCTTTGCCGCTCGCGGCGCTCATGATCGCGCCGAACGAGCGCATTCTGGGCGCCAATCCGCGGGCTTTGGCGCTGCTGGGGATCGATTTGCGCGGACGCCATTTCATCACCGCGATCCGCCAACCCGGGGTTCTGGATGCGGTCGAGGGCGTGATGCGCGACGGGCAACCGCGCGAGACGCGTTTTTTGACCAATGACGGCAGCCGCGACACCACATACCGCGTCAGCGCCAGCGCCTTGACCATGAGCATCGCCAAGGGTGTGTTGCTGTGCTTTGAGGATATCACCCATGTGGAGCAGGCGGGCGCAATCCGCCGCGATTTCGTCGCCAACGTCAGCCATGAGCTGCGCACGCCGCTGACCGCGATGATCGGCTTTATCGAAACCCTGCGCGGCCCCGCGCGCGATGACGCGGCCGCCCGCGAGCGGTTTTTAGGAATTATGGCCAAGGAAGCGGCCCGTATGGAGCGGCTGGTCAAGGATCTCTTGTCGCTCAGCCGCGTCGAGGCCGACGAGCGTATGCGCCCCACCGAACATGTCGATATGGCGGCGCTTACCGCATCGGTCTTCCATACGCTGAGCCATTTCGCCCAAGAGGCGGGCGTAGGCCTCACGCGCGACGGCGCGATCGAGCATGCCGACGTCATCGGCGATCCCGACCAGCTTCGCCAAGTCCTGTCAAACCTCGTTGAAAACGCTATCAAATATGGCGGCCAAGGCGGCGAAGTTACCGTCACCTTGAGCCATAATGACAGCGAATCCGCCCTGCGCGGCCCAGGCGTCAGCATCACCGTCACCGACAAAGGCCCCGGCATCAACCCGCTGCACCTGCCGCGCCTGACCGAGCGGTTCTACCGCGTCGACAGCCACCGCAGCCGCGAGATGGGAGGCACGGGGCTGGGCCTTGCCATTGTCAAACATATCATCAACCGCCACCGCGGGCGGCTGCGCATCGACAGCACCTTGGGCAAGGGCAGCAGCTTTACCGTGATCTTGCCCGCCGCGCCTAAATAAGACTTTTAAAGTCAAAGCCTAACGCGGCAACGCATCCTCGCCCTCGGCCTGTGTCGCCAACCAGTCGCGAAAGACCTCAAGCGCCCCGTGATTTGATTTCTCGCGCGGCCAGACAAGGTAATAGCCCCCAAGGCTTTGCGTCGGCCCGCCATATGCGGCCTTGAGCCGTCCCGCCGCCAGATCCTGCTCCACCAGATAGTCCGGCAAAAGCGCCACACCAAGCCCGTGAATGGCCGCCTGTGTGATGGTTGAAAACTGATCGTAAAGCGTGCCCGAAGGCAGGGCGGGCAAATGCGCGCCGCCGCCGTCCTGACGCTCGAACCACTCCCCCCAAGCATCAGGCCGCGTCTCGATATGCAGCAGCGGAAATTGCAACAAATCCGACGGCTTTGCAATTTGCACATCTTGCAAAAGCTGCGGCGCGCAGACCGGAATGACATATTCTTCCTTGAGCTGTAGCGCTTCGGCACCCTGCCAGTCGCCGCGCCCGAAATGTATCGCGGCATCAAAGGGTTCCGCCGCAAAGCTAAAAGGTTTGAGCCGCGTCGACATATTGATGGTGATCTCTGGGTAGAGCTTTGCAAACTGTGCCAGCCGCGGCACCAACCACCGCATCCCGAAGGTCGGCAGGATCGCCAGATTGAGCGAGCCACCCTTGGGATTGAGGGTCAGTTTGATCGAGGCCTGTGCGATCTGTTGAAGCGCATCGCGCACCTCACCGGCATAGGCCGCCGCCGCAGGGGTCAATCGCATACGTTTGCGTTCGCGCAAAATCAACGGCACGCCAATCTGTGCCTCCAAGGTCTGCAACTGACGGCTCACCGCGCTTTGCGTAAGGTCCAACTCCTCGGCCACCGCCGTGGCGCTGCCCAAACGGTCGAGCGCTTCCAGCGCCCGCAA
Source organism: Paracoccaceae bacterium (assembly GCA_050633545.1). Taxonomy (GTDB): domain Bacteria; phylum Pseudomonadota; class Alphaproteobacteria; order Rhodobacterales; family Rhodobacteraceae; genus Litorivita. The sequence continues at coordinate 20,433 of JBOEGS010000005.1, read as the reverse complement.
GGAGGCAATCGAGGGCAGGAACCGGCGCGGCGCAATCATTTATGCAAAAACCTCATGAAGTGATGCGTGAATATCGATATTCATGCGCCTATCACCCGTGCTACACCGCAATCAAGGAAAAACACCTCACGAAAACTCATGATTGGCGCGATGCGCCGCTAGGGAGCGAGACCATGACCGACAGCAAACCCCATCTGCGCGCCAAAGATGCCCCCGATCTGGGCGGTTTTGATTGGCAAGACCCGTTCCGCTTTGAAGAGCAGCTCACCGAAGACGAGCGCATGATGATGCAAAGCGCACGCGCCTATGCGCAGGAAAAACTGCAAACCCGCGTCACCGAAGCCTTTGCCAAGGAGACCACCGATCCGGAGATTTTCCGCGAAATGGGCGCTATGGGCCTGTTGGGCGTCACCACGCCCGAGCAATACGGCGGGCTAGGCGCGGGCTATGTCTCTTATGGCCTCGTGGCACGTGAGGTTGAGCGCGTAGACAGCGGATATCGCTCGATGATGTCGGTTCAATCGAGCCTCGTCATGTATCCGATCTATGCCTATGGCAGCGAAGAACAGCGGATGAAATATCTGCCCAAACTGTCCTCGGGCGAATATATCGGCTGCTTCGGCCTGACCGAACCGGACGCCGGATCGGACCCCGCTGGCATGAAAACCCGCGCGATCAAAACCGAAGGCGGCTATCGCCTCAAGGGCTCGAAAATGTGGATTTCCAACAGCCCCATCGCCGATGTTTTCGTCGTTTGGGCAAAATCCGAAGCGCATGGCGGCAAAATTCGCGGCTTCATCCTCGAAAAGGGAATGAAAGGCCTGTCGGCGCCGAAAATCGAAGGCAAGATGAGCCTGCGCGCCTCGATCACCGGCGAGATTGTCATGGATGACGTCGAGGTCGGCGAGGACGCGCTCCTGCCCCATGTCGAAGGCCTCAAAGGGCCCTTTGGCTGCCTCAACCGTGCCCGCTACGGGATCAGCTGGGGCGTGCTTGGCTCGGCCGAATTCTGCTGGCACGCCTCGCGTCAATACGGGCTCGACCGTCACCAATTCAACCGTCCTTTGGCGCAAACGCAGCTTTACCAAAAGAAGCTCGCCGATATGCAAACCGAGATCAGCCTCGGCCTGCAGGCCAGCCTGCGCGTGGGCCGCTTGATGGACGAGGCCAAGGCCGCGCCCGAGATGATTTCGATCGTCAAACGCAACAATTGCGGCAAGGCGCTCGACATTGCGCGCCTCTCGCGCGACATGCATGGCGGCAACGGGATTTCGTTGGAATATCAAGTCATTCGCCATATGGTGAACCTTGAAACGGTCAACACCTATGAGGGCGCGCATGATGTGCATGCCTTGATCTTGGGCCGTGCCCAAACCGGTTTGCAGGCCTTCTTCTAAGGCTTTGCAAACTGTCCCCGCGAGGGGTTTGCAAATTGGCGGCGCGGCAGGTCCGCGCCGCGTCATGTTAAGCGGGAGGCCCGCAATGGACCGCGCCGAAATCGTGCATCAAAATTTCTTGGCCGGTGTGGCGCAGGGCGATTTGCCCCCCCTCGGCGCGCTCACAGCCGCCGAAGCAGGGCTTGATCACGCCGCATTGATACGGATTTTTCGCGCGCAGGTTCTCAGCCGCCAGCTCGACCGCATTTCGCGCAAAATGCAAGCCGAGGGGCAGGGCTTCTACACCATCGGCTCCTCCGGCCATGAGGGCAATGCCGCCATTGCCGCCGCCTTGCGGCCTTCCGATCCAGCATTCCTGCACTACCGCGACGCGGCCTTTCAGATCGCCCGCGCAGGCCAGATCGACGGCCAGGACCCGCTCACCGATATGCTGCTCAGCTTTGCCTGCGCCATGGACGACCCGATCAGCGGCGGACGCCATAAGGTATTGGGATCAAAGACATTAAACATCCCGCCGCAAACCTCGACCATTGCCAGCCACCTGCCCAAGGCCGTCGGCGCCGCCTATTCCATCGGGCTGGCGCGCCGCGTTCCGCCGATGAGCGCTCAATATGCGCCGGACGCGGCGGTCTTGTGCAGCTTCGGCGATGCCTCGCTCAACCATTCGACCGCGCAGGGCGCACTCAACACCGCCGCTTGGACCGCCTATCAAAACGTGCCGCTGCCGTTGATATTTGTGTGCGAAGACAATGGCATAGGAATTTCCACCAAATCCCCCGCCGGATGGGTCGCTGCCAATTTGAGCGCGCGGGTCGGGCTGGAGTATATCGCCTGTAACGGGCTCGATATTGTCGAAACCTTTGCTGCGACCACACGGGCCGCACAGATCGCGCGAGGGCGCAAAAAACCTGTGGTGCTTCACAGCCGCTGCGTGCGGCTTTACGGCCATGCGGGGCCGGATGTCGAGGCGGCCTACCGGCCCAAATCAGAGATCGAAGCCATCGAGGCCGACGATCCCTTGCTTCATACGGCGGCGCGGCTTTTGGGTGAATGTGCGGCGACAAAAAGTGAGATACTTGATATATATCAAGAGATTGAAGAGCAAACTTCACGCGCGGCGAGTGAGGTGATCAAACGCCCGCGCCTGCACACCGCAGCGCAAGTCATGGCGTCCATCGTCCCGCCAAAACGCGAGGCGCCGCGCCCGAACGCGCCCTCAAATGAGGCGCGAGAAGCCAGCTTTGGCGCCGCCGATATGCGCGCCTTTGCGGCGCCGCAACCGATGAACAAGCTGATCAACCTCGGCCTGTCCGATCTGATGCTCTCGCATCCCGAAGTCATCATGGCGGGCGAGGATATTGGCCGCAAAGGCGGCGTCTACGGCATCACCAAAGGCCTGCAAGCGCGATTTGGCGAAGCGCGCATGATCGACACGCTGCTGGACGAGCAAAGCATCCTCGGCCTTGCCATCGGATTGGCGCACAACGGGTTTATTCCAATGCCCGAGATCCAGTTTCTCGCCTATCTGCACAATGCCGAAGACCAGATCAGGGGCGAGGCCGCGACCTTGCCGTTTTTCTCAAACGGGCAATTCAGCAACCCGATGGTTTTGCGCATCGCGGGGCTTGGCTATCAAAAAGGCTTTGGCGGGCATTTTCACAATGACAATTCGCTCGCCGTTCTGCGCGATATTCCAGGTGTCATTATCGGCTGCCCCAGCGATGGCGCGGAGGCGGTCAAAATGTATCGCGAGGCGCTGCGTCTGGCGCGCGAAGAGCAGCGCGTTGTTGTGATGATCGAACCGATTGCGCTTTATCCCATGCGCGATCTGCACCGTGAGGGCGACGGTGGATGGATGCGCCTTTATCCCGAAGCGGGCGAGAGCGCGCCGCTCGGCACGCCGGGCATTTCGGGGCAGGGCGAGGATTTGGCCATCGTCACCTATGGCAATGGTGTCTACCTGAGCGAACAGGCGCGGCCCGAGATTGCGGCCGACCTGCGGGTGATCGATCTGCGCTGGCTGGCGCCTTTGGCGCAAACCGCGCTGCTTGAGGCGGTGAGCGGGTGCAAACGCGTGCTCATCGTCGATGAATGTCGCAAGACCGGCGGGCAGGGCGAAGCTTTGGCCGCGCTCTTTGCGCAGCATCTCGATGTGCCCATCGCCACCTATGCGGCCGAGGACAGCTTTATCGCGACCGGCCCTGCCTATGGCGCGACCCTGCCCAGCCGCGAGGGCATCATCGCCGCCGCAAGCGCTCTTTTGCAACGATAGGAAATTAGACCGTATCGGCGTCGATCAGCTTTTCGATCACCGCGATTTTGCGGTGCACGGCGGCTTCGACCTCGCCGCGTTTTTCCTCGAACCGCGAGGTGGGGATCGGCACGGAAAGCGCGTGCACTTCGCCCGCCTGATCAAAAAACGCCGCACCGATGGCTGAAATCCCTTGAGTATGCTCATCGTGGTCCACCGCCAGATTGGCACTGCGCACATCCTCAAGGCGGCTTCGCAGGGCGGGCCAATCGCCGTCCATCCCGCGCCGCGCCCATTCTTCACGCGCCAAGGTTTCCGCGCGGTCGAGCGAGAGTTTGGCCAATGCGGCCCGCCCGTTGGCGGTATTTGTCAGGGGAAACACCTCGCCCACAGAGGAGATCGCACGCAAACGATGGGTTCCGGGCACCTGATCCAAAAAGATCATTCCCGCGCCGCGCAGCACCGACAGATCGACCGTTTCGCCCAATTCCTGACTGAGCTCGGACAGGGCGAGGCGGCAGGTTTCCACGACGTTGAACCGTGCTGCCGAGGCCAAGGCCGTCACCTCGGGCCCAAGGCGGATACCGCCATTGCCCATGGTGATGACCAACCGCTCTTCTTGAAGCGCGGCAACGATTCGCTGCACCGTAGAGCGGGCAAGCCCGACCCGTTCGGCGATTTGACCCAATGACAGGCCCGAGGCGTCGTCCTTGAGCGCGCGCAAGATTGCTGCCGCGCGGCCGATCACCTGTATCCCATTGCGGGACTTGTTGTTTTCCTCGTCTTGAACCTGCACCCTGATACCTCATTGCCTGTGTGGAACATTGCTTTTGCCACGGATGTGCGAATTTTTCCAGCCCAAACATCCCACAATGTGATACACGTGACCCAGCGAAAATAAAACTGTTGACCGCATTGCGATGCATGTGCATCACTATGCGAGACGGATGGGAGGTACATCCAGACAATTTACAGCAAGGACGCGGAGGGCAGATGTGCTTTTCCGCGCACAGAGGAGGACTGCCTGATGATCACGGTTCGCGGGATCGATTTCGAAGAGAACACCAACAATTCGATGGGAATCGAGTTTTACAACCTGAGCCACCGTTTCGGGTTTCAAAACCCGAACTGGCCCTATTTCGAAGACACGAAGATCGAGCGCATCCACTATATGGCCAAATCCGGCGTGTTGAGCCAACGCATCACCACCACGATGCACGCCACAACCCATATCGACGCCCCTGCGCATGTGGTCCAAGGCACGCCCTTCATCGACGAAGTGCCGCTGCCGCATTTCTTCGGCACGGGGATTGTCGTGTCGTTGCCCAAGAAAAAATGGGAGCCGATCACCCGCGAAGATCTGGAAGAGGCCTGCGGCCATGTGATCCGCAAGGGCGATGTTCTGATCATCAACACCGGCTGGCACAAGCAATATGAAGACGGCGATTATTTCGCCTATTGCCCCGGTTTCGTGAAATCGGCGGGCGAATGGATGGTCGAAAAGGGCATCAAAGTCGTCGGCCATGACACCCAAGCCAACGACCACCCGCTGGCCACCGCCATCGGCCCGCAGCGCAATGGCCCGCTATTGCCGCATCTGGAACAGGAATACAAAGAATGGTCCGGCGGCAACGATTGGAAAGACGACTTCCCCGATTGGGAGCCGGTGCACCAAGTGCTCTTTGAAAACGGCATCCTCGGCATCGAGAATGTCGGCGGCGATCTGGATGCGGTGACCGGAAAACGCTGCACCTTCGCCTTCTTCCCGTGGAATTGGGATCGCGGTGACGGCTGCATCATCCGCCTCGTGGCGATGATCGACAAGGATCAGCAGTATCGCATCGAAGCGGGCGAAAGCTTCTGATCCTTTCGCGGCGGCCCTATCTCCCATAACGGGGCCGCCGCAAAAATCGCGGGAGGAGGAAAACACATGCATATCAAGCGCTTCACAGACGCAATGCCCTATGACGCACCGAACCATTTCGGCGTGACGGGCCTGCGCTTGCAAGGCTTCGAAGAGGGCGGGCCGACCAATCAATGGGTCGGGCTGTCGCAGTTTTTGCCTGCAGGCGGCGCAGGCCCCGACAGCACCCCGTTCGAAAAGGTCTACGTCGTGCTCGAGGGCGAGATGACCGTGATCATCGACGGGCAAGAGACGGTTTTGCGCAAATACGACAGCTGCACCATTCCCGCGGGCGAAATCCGCAAGATCGAGAACCGCAGCAATCTGACCTGCACCATGTTGGTCGTCATTCCCTACCCGCCGGAGGCCAAATAATGTCCCTTAAGAACCCGCTCGATATGTTTGATGTCAAAGGCAAAACCGCCCTGATCACCGGAGCATCCGGCGCCTTTGGCATGGTCGCCGCCCGCGTTTTGGCAGGGGCAGGATGCAAGATCGTTCTGGCCGCAGGCAGCAAGGACGCCTTGGCCGAGATCGCCGACGAATGCCGCGCGGACGGCGCTGATGTGACCGAGATCAACGCGCGCCCCTCCGATGAGGCCGCGTGCGAGAAAATGATCGATGATGCGGTCGCCGCCTACGGCAGCCTCGACATTCTGGTCGTCGCCTCGGGCATGAACAAAGTCGCCAAGATCGAAGAGATGTCTCCCGAAACCTTCACCGGCGTGATGGATGCCAATGTCACGCAAAGCTGGCTCTTGGCGCGCGCCGCCACGCGGCAGATGAAGGCGCAAGGAAGCGGGGGCAAAATCGTGCTGGTGTCCTCAGCACGCGGTCTTTTGGGGCATCCGGCAGGCTATACCGCCTACTGTGCCTCGAAAGCAGCCGTAGACGGGATCACCAAAGCCTTGGGATGCGAGGTCGGCCCCGACGGGATCACCGTCAACGCCATCGCGCCCACGGTGTTCCGCTCGCCGCTGACCGCATGGATGTTCGAGGACACCGATGAGGCCAAAGCGGTGCGGAACGGGTTCTTGACCCGCGTTCCAAAGGGACGTTTGGGCGAGCCCGAAGACCTTGCAGGGCCGCTCTTGTTCCTCGCCTCCAAAGCGTCGGATTTCTACACGGGCCATATTCTTTATGCCGATGGCGGCTATACGGCGGGATAAATCATGCAAAAGAATCAACAATTTGCAGTGATCGGCGCGGGGCTTATGGGGCATGGCATTGCGCTGACCCTTGCGCGCGCAGGCCAATATGTCGCCATCACCGATCCCGTCGAAGCCGCCCGCGCCAGCGTCGCGCAACGCATCGCGGATAGTCTGAAACTGATGGGCGAGGATGAGACGCGCATCGCCAAAATCCTCAAAAAGATCGAGATTTTCGACGCCATCCCCGGCGCGGTGAAACAGGCCGTGGCGGTGTTTGAAGCCGCGCCAGAAAAGCTGGACCTCAAGCAACGGATTTTTGCCGAGATCGAGGCCCACGCGCCCGACACTTGCATTCTGGCGTCCAACACTTCGGTGATGCCGATCACCCAGATCATGTCGAAGCTGCGCGGCAAACAGCGCGCGCTTGGCACCCATTGGTGGAACCCGCCGCATATGATCCCGCTGGTCGAGGTGATCCGCACCCAGTGGACCGATGACGGGGCGATGGATTTCATGATGGAGGCGCTGTCGGACGCGGGCAAAACCCCCGTTCGGGTGGAAAAAGACGTCCCCGGTTTCATCGGCAATCGCATGCAACACGCCCTGTGGCGCGAGGCGATCAGCCTTGTCGAGAACGGCATTTGCGACGCTGAAGCCGTTGATACGGTTGTGAAATCCTGCTTCGGGCGCCGCCTGTCGGTGCTTGGCCCGCTGGAAAACGCCGATCTGGTCGGCACCGATCTGACCCTCGACATCCACAATCAGGTTCTCGCCGACCTCGAGGACCGCGGCGCGCCATCGCCCTACCTTGAACGGCTTGTCGAGGAGGGCAAGCTGGGCATGAAAACGGGGCAGGGGTTTCGCAAATGGACAGAGCAGGACGCCGCCAGAACCCGCAACCGCGTGACCACGCATTTGCAAAAGCTGGAGACCATTTTGGGCGACTAGGCCCTGCGCACAAGGCGCATCAGGCACGGCGGTGGAGCGCCGGATTTTTGGGAGGAAGACAATGACAAAACCATTCGGAAGACGCGGTTTCATTGCCGCTGCGGGGGCCGCTTTGGCCGCACCTGCGCTGCTTGGCGCCACGCGCGCCTATGCGGCAACGCCCACCCTTAAGGTCGGCCATGTCAGCCCGCGCACAGGCCCCTTGGCAGGTTTTGCCGAAGCCGATGACTATATTCTCGACGCCATCACCAAAACATTCGGCGTAGGCATCCCTAACAACGGCAAGGCGTGGAATATCGAGGTCATCTCGAAAGACAGCCAGTCCAACCCCAACCGCGCCGCCGAAGTCGCATCGGAGCTGATCTTGTCGGATGAGGTGGATATTATCGTCGCCGCCTCGACCCCCGACACGGTCAACCCCGTCGCCGATCAGGCCGAAATCAACGAAGTACCCTGCATCACCACCGATTGCCCTTGGCAGCCTTATTTCTTTGGGCGCGGCGGCAATCCGGCGGAAGGTTTTGACAATACGTTCCATTTTTTCTGGGGCCTTGAAGATGTCATCGCCGCGTTCCTCGACATGTGGGGAAATGCGGGCGTGGGCAAAACCGTCGGCGGGCTTTTCCCAAATGACGCGGATGGCAATGCATGGGGGGATGCGGAGCTGGGCCTGCCCAAACCCTTGGGTGCGGCAGGCTACACGCTCATCGATGCGGGACGCTATCAACCGATGTCGGATGATTTTTCCAACCAGATCGCGACCTTTAAAGAGGCCGGATGCGAGATTGTCACTGGCAATATGATCCCGCCCGATTTTGCGACATTCTGGGCGCAGGCGGCGCAGCAGGGCTTTGCCCCCAAGGTGGTCACCATCGGCAAGGCGCTCTTGTTTCCTTCGGTGATCGAGGGGCTGGGCGAGCGCGGCATCGGCCTGACCTCCGAGGTCTGGTGGTCGCCCTCGCATCCCTTTGTATCCTCGCTCACCGGTGCCTCGGCGGGCGATCTGGCGGGCGGCTATACGGCGGCAACGGGCCGTCCGTGGACCCAACCCATCGGCTTTAAACATGCGCTGTTTGAAGTGGTCGCCAATGTGGTGTCGCGCGCCGAGGATCTCGATGATCCGGCCGCCATCGTCGCGGCCATCGCCTCGACGCAGATGAACACAATTGTCGGCCCTGTCGATTGGTCGAAAGGCCCTGTGAAGAACGTCACCAAAACGCCTTTGGTCGCGGGGCAGTGGCAAAAACACGGCGAGGGAATCGACCTCAAGATCACCTCCAATGGCGCCGCGCCGCAAATCCCCACGACGGGTGATTTGCAACTTTTGGGCTAACCTCTCGGGTTCGTCCCGCGCGCCATAGGCGCGGGGCGATCCCACTTCAACCGACACCTGCGGAGCCGCAATGACCCCGATCCTCGAACTCAAATCGCTGCAAAAGTCATTCGGCGCCGTCACCGTGGCCGACGATCAAAGCTGGCGCCTGTCCAAGGGCGAGGCGCTTGGCGTTTTGGGACCGAACGGGGCGGGCAAAACCTCGATGTTCAACCTTGTGACCGGCACCTTGCCCGCAGACAGCGGCCAAGTGTTTCTGGACGGGCAGGACATTTCGAACCGGTCCGCCGCAAAGCGTTGCCGCGCAGGCATCGCGCGCAGCTTTCAAGTGCCGCAACCCTTTGGCGGCATGACGATTTTCGAAAACGCCTTTGTCGCCGCGACCCAAGGCGCGGGGCTGCATCAACATGAGGCAGAAGAGCTTTGCCTTGATGTGCTCGAGCGCACCGGCTTGTTGCCAAAGGCGAATGCACTGGCGGGCGGGCTCACGCTTTTGGAGCGCAAGCGGCTGGAGCTGGCCCGCGCCATGTGCGCGCGCCCCAAGGTGATCTTGCTGGACGAGATCGCGGGCGGGCTGACCGAACATGAATGCGCCTCTCTCATCGAAACCATCAAGGGGCTGCATGCCACGGGGGTGTCGATCGTATGGATCGAACATGTGGTGCATGCGCTTCTGGCCGTGGTGGACCGTTTGATCGTGATCGATTTCGGCAAGAAAATCGCCGAAGGCGCCCCCGATGCGATCATGCAAAGCGACGAAGTGCGCGAGATATATCTGGGGATCGAAGCCGATGCCTGATCCGATTTTGACCCTCAACGGGCTGACCGCCCATTACGGCGACTTCCAAGCGCTTTACGGCATCGATATGCAGATCGGCCAAGGCGAGGTCGTGGCCGTCATCGGCGCCAATGGCGCGGGCAAGACCACGCTGATGCGCGCGGTGTCGGGCCTGCTCAAAAGCAACGCCGCCATGGTGTCGTGGCAGGGCGCGCCCATCGGGGCGCAGCGCGCCGATCAAATCGCGGCCATGGGCATCGCTTTGGTGCCCGAAGGGCGCATGCTGTTCAAGTCGCTCAGCGTCGAGGAAAACCTGATCATCGGCGGGCAATTGGGCCGCAAGGGGCCGTGGAATTTGCGCCGCTTGTATGATCTTTTCCCGATCCTCGAAGAGCGCAAGGACGTGCCCGCAACATCGCTATCTGGCGGGCAACAACAGATGGTCGCCATCGGCCGCGCCCTGATGTCCAACCCCGAGCTTTTGCTCATGGACGAGATCAGCCTCGGCCTTGCGCCGGTGATCATCAAAAACATCTATGACGTGTTGCCCGGCATTGTCGGTGAAGGCCTCGCCGCAGTGGTGGTCGAGCAAGACATCGCCAAGGCGCTGTCGGTGTCGTCGCGTGTCTATTGTTTGCAAGAAGGGCGCGTCTCGCTCAGCGGCGCATCGGGCGAGGTCTCGCGCGACGAGATCAGCCGCGCATATTTCGGGGTATAGGCATGGATTGGATCAACGCCATTGTTCAAGGCACCTTGCTGGGCGGGCTTTATGCGCTGTTTGCGGCGGGGCTAAGCCTGATTTTCGGGATCATGCGTTTGGTGAATATTGCCCATGGGGATTTGATCGTTCTGTCGGCCTATCTGGCGCTGACGGTGACCGTCTCTTTGGGCCTTCACCCTTTGCTGGCTTTGCTCTTGGGCATGCCGACCATGGCGGGGATTGGCTATGCTTTGCAGCGGTTGGTGCTCAATCGCACGATGGGCGAGGATATCTTGCCGCCGCTTTTGGTGACCTTTGGCCTGTCGGTGATTTTGCAAAATACCCTGCTGATTGGCTATAGCGCCGATCCGCAAAAATTGCAGGCGGGCGCAGTCGAAACCGCCAGCATCAAGGTCGGGGCGCTGACGCTTGGGGTGTTGCCGGTCATCGTCTTTGCCTCTGCCGTGGCGGTGATCGCGCTGCTGCAATGGATGTTCTACCACACGGCGCTTGGCCGCGCCTTTCGCGCCACCTCGGATTTACAAGACATCGCCCAATTGATGGGCCTGAACCGCGCCCATGTCTTTGGCCTTGCCATGGCGATTGCATTGGCGGTGACGGCTTTGGCGGGGGTGTTTTTGGGCATTCGCACCTCCTTCGATCCCGCCGCAGGCGGCGCGCGGCTGATCTTCGGCTTTGAGGCCGTCATCATCGGCGGTCTGGGCAATCTATGGGGCACTTTGGCGGGCGGCGTGATCCTCGGGGTGGCGCAAACTATAGGGGCCAAACTCAACCCCGGCTTTCAAATCCTCGCCGGTCACATCGTGTTTTTGCTGATCCTCGGCCTGCGCCCGCGCGGCCTGTTTCCGAAGATGGATTGATGGAGAACGCCATGTCCTCGACCCAAATTCAATCGGTCAGCCGCGCCACACGGCTCAGCAGCATTTCCATGACGCTCCTCGCGGTGATCTTGATCCTCATGGCCGCCGCGCCGTGGTGGGCGGGCAGGGCGGATCTGCGCCTCTTGGGCGAAGTGTTCCTCTACATGTCGCTGGCCTCGCTATGGAACCTGCTGGCGGGCTACGCGGGCCTCGTCTCGGTCGGGCAGCAAGCCTATGTCGGCCTTGGCGGCTACGTGTTCTTCTGGCTGGCGATGCTGGTCGGGGTGCCGCCCCTGATGGCACTGCCGCTGACCATGGTCTTTGGCGCGCTCATCGCGGCGCCTGTGGCGGTGTTGATCTTCCGCCTGCGCGGGGCCTATTTTGCCATCGGCACATGGGTGATGGCCGAGGTGTTCCGCCTCACGGCGGCGCAGATCACCCCCTTGGGCGGCGGCTCGGGCATCTCGCTCAACGCCAAGATCGTCAAATCCATGGCCGACGGGCGCGACGCGCGCGAAGCCTTGGCCTATTGGCTGGCGCTGGGATCGGCGGTTTTGGTGATCGGGGCGGTCTATGCGATCTTGCGCTCGCGCCAAGGCGTGGCCCTGATGGCGATCCGCGACAACGAACTGGCGGCCAAATCGCTTGGCATCGACATCTGGCGCAGCAAATTCATCGTCTATGTGGTCACCGCCGCCCTCACCACCCTCATCGGCGCGCTGATTTTCCTGCAAAAGCTGCGCATCTCTCCCGATGCGGCGTTTTCGGCCAATGACTGGACCGCCTTTGTCATCTTTATCGTGGTGATCGGCGGCATCGGCACCATCGAAGGACCGATCATCGGCACGCTGGTCTTCTTTTTGCTGCGCGAGACCTTGGCCGATCTGGGCACCCTATACCTGATCGCGCTCGGCCTTGTGGCCATCCTCATCATGCTCAAGGCCCCGCGCGGGCTTTGGGGCCTTATCCGAGGCAAGCGCGGCACCGAGCTCTTCCCGCTTTCACGCCGCGTTAACGCCAATAAAACTATCAAGAAGGACGCCTAACCATGGCCAAACAAAAGACAATTATTACCTGCGCGGTCACCGGAGCGATCCATACGCCCACCATGTCCGACGCTTTGCCCTACACCTATGACGACATCGCCCGCCAAGCCATCGAGGCCGCAGAGGCGGGCGCATCGATCCTGCATCTGCACGCGCGCGACAATGAAACCGGCGCGCCCTCGGTCGATCCCGAAGATTTCAAACCCTTCCTTGGCCGCGTCAAACAGGCCACGGATGCGGTGGTCAATATCTCGACGGGCGGCTCTTTGACCCTCGCGATCCAAGACCGTATCAAACCCGCCGCGACCTTTAGCGCCGAAATGTGCTCGATGAATATGGGATCGATGAATTTCTCCTTCCATCCGCTCGCGGGACGCTACAAGGATTGGAAATTCGATTGGGAAGAGGAATATGTCGCCGGATCAAAGGGCAATATCTTTAGGAACACCTTCCAAGACATTGAAGAGGCTGCGAAAACCCTTGCGCCCCATGACATCAAATTCGAACACGAATGCTATGACGTCGGCCATCTTTATAACCTGAAATTCTGCATGGATATCGGGCTGTTCAAGGCGCCGATCTTCATCCAGTTCGTGATGGGCATTCTGGGCGGCATCGGCGCGGATATCGACACTCTGGTGTTCATGAAAAACACCGCCGACAAGCTGTTCGGCGACGATTACCGCTGGTCCATTCTAGCGGCAGGGGCCTCACAAATTCCCATGGCCAGCACCGCCAGCCAGATGGGCGGCAATGTGCGCGTCGGCCTTGAGGACAGCCTGTTTATCAGCCGCGGCAAGCTTGCCGAAAGCAACGCCCAGCAGGTGCAAAAAATCCGCCGCATCGTCGAGGATCTGGGCTGCGAGGTCGCGACCCCCGATGAGGCGCGCGAAATCCTTGATCTCAAGGGAGGAGACAAGGTGAACTTTTGAACACAACCAATTGACGTTCATACAAAAAATATATCCAGGGAGGATGACATGAAACTCGGAACACTATTGAAAACCACGGCCCTTGCGGCCATTGCCACCACGGTGATGAGCGGCGCGGCCCTCGCGGAGACGCTCAAAGTCTCCAGCTTTTTGCCGCCCAAGCATACGTGGAACCGCGCTATCGCGGCATGGGGCGAGGAGCTATCGGCCAAAACCGGCGGCACGCTCAACGTCGAGATTTTCCCCGCCGGACAGCTTGGCCCGCCCCCGCGCCAGTTTGATCTGGTCCGTTCGGGCGGCGCGGATATCGCCGTGATCTTGCATGGCGCAACGCCAGGGCGCTTTGCTCTGACCGAATTGGCAGGCCTGCCCTTGGTCCATCCCTCTGCCGGACAAGACAGCGCCATCACCTCGCGCCGCTTGACCGAATTGGCCCCCGACTTTCTGGCCGCAGAGCACGCGGGCACGAAAATCTTGTGGTTTGGCGTCACGCCGCCGCTCAAGATGCACTTTGCCAAGCTGGAGCCCAGCAGCCTTGAGGCGCTCAAAGGTGCGCGCATTCGCTATGCGGGCACGGTTTGGCAACAGATGATCGAAGCATTGGGCGCATCGCCCGTGCCTGTGCCGCCCGCCGAAAGCGCCGATGCCATGGGCAAAGGCGTGGTTGACGGGGCCTCCTTTCCTTTCGAGGCAACGATCCCCTTTGATCTGGCACCGGTGAGTAAATACTCGCTCGAACCTGGATTGGCCTCGGCGACCTTTGCTTTGGTGCTCAGCGATGCAGCGTGGAACCGGCTGACGCCGGAGCAACAGGCCGCGATCACACAAACCACAGGTCCCGACCGCGCCGAAGCCTTTGGCGCCATGTGGGACGCGGGCGAGGCCCACGGGCGCGAGTATATGACCAAAGGCGGCGTCACCATCATCACGATGGATGAGGCCGAACAGGCGAAACTGGCGGATATCTTTGCCCCCATTGTCACCGGCGCGATCGAAAAAGCCGGAGCCCGCGCTTCGGCCTTTATCGAAGCCTATAAGAAGTAAGCCATCCCAAAATGGCACATGGCCTGCGCCCGATGTGGCGCAGGTCAACAAATCCAAAGGCAGGGAAAATGACACAGACCAACGAGACGACCAATCCGATGATCCGATTTTGCCACGGCACAGCCAGCTTCGCGCTGGTGGTGATGATGCTCGTGGTGGTCGGGGATGTACTCTTGCGCGCGCTCTTCAACCACCCCGTGCGCGGCGCCTATGACGTGGTGGCGATCGCGCTGTTGATCATGGTTTTTGCAGGCATCGCGCCGGTGATTGCGGCGCGCAAAGAGATATTGATCGACCTGATCGACCCCTTGGTGCCGCGCCGCGCCCTCCAAGGGCTTGGCCTTGTCTCGACGCTTTTGTCGGTTGGGGTATTCGGGTTTATCGGCTGGTCCATGTGGGGGCCGGCGCGCGATGCTTACCGCTACGGCGACCGCTCGCTTGAATTGGGTTTGCCGGTCTGGGTGCTGTGGGCCTTGGCCTTCGCGGGCTTGGTTGGCATCCTGTGGGCATTGACATTGCAAATGCGCGCGGGCCTGCGCACACCGGCAGATATGCCCGATGAGGAGGGCGGATTATGAGCGGCGCAGAGCTGGCCCTTTGGGGCATCGGATTACTGTTCGTCTTGCTGTTTTTGCGCCAACCGGTCTGGCTGGTGCTGGCCTTGATCGGGATCGGCGGCAACGCCTTGCTCAATTCGGTTTCCATGGCAAAATTCGTCACCGGCACTGCCGTTTTCGACACCGCGTCAAATTATAATCTGTCGGTGATCCCGCTGTTCATTTTGATGGGCGAGGTGGCCACGGGGTCACGTATGTCCGCCGAATTGTTCAATGCCGCGCGCATTGTCCTGTCGGGGCTGCGCGGCGGGCTTGCGGTGGCCTCTCTGGCCGCCTCAGGGGCCTTTGGCGCGATCTGCGGCTCTTCGGTGGCGACGGCGGCCTCGATGACCCGCATCGCCATGCCCGAAATGCGCCGCGCCGGTTACAACGAAGGCTATGCCGCCTCGTCGGTGGCAGCGGGCGGATCGCTCGGTATTCTCATTCCGCCCTCGATCATTTTGGTGATCTACGGCTCGATCACCGAAACCTCGGTGGCGCGGCTTTTTGCGGCCTCGATGATCCCCGGATTGGTGCTTTTGCTGCTCTATGTGGCGGTGGCCCTTTATATGGCGCGCGGCGGGTCGGTGCCGAACGAAACCTCGGCCAGCTTTGCCCAGCGTCTCAAGGCCATGCTTGGCCCGTGGCAATTCATGCTTTTGTTCGTGCTCACCATCGGCGGTATCTACACCGGATTGTTCAGCCCCAATGAAGCCGCCTCGGTCGGGGCCTGCGGCGCGATCCTCTTGGGCTTTGCACGCCGCTCGCTGTCATGGGCAGGATTGATCAAAGCCGTCCAAGCGGCGGTTCTGGTGTCTTGCGCGCTTTTCATGATTATCTTTGGCGCGACGGTTTTCGCCAATTTTATCGTGCAAACGCGCCTGCCAGAAACGATCCTCGGCGCGGCGGAGGCGGCGCATCTATCGCCTGCGATGGTGATGGCGGCGATTGTGCTTCTCTATGTGGTCTTGGGCTGTTTTCTGGAGGGTATTGGCATGGTCTTGATCACCGTTCCGGTGTTTTTGCCCGTGGTCCAAGGCTATGGCTACGATCCGATCTGGTTTGGCGTCTTGGTTGCGGTATTGGTCGAACTGGGGTTGATCACGCCGCCGGTGGGGATGAACCTGTTCATCATCAAGGCGCAAATCCCTGATATTTCCATGCCGCAGCTTTACCGCGCCATTCTGCCCTTTCTGTTGGCCCCTGTGGCGCTTGTGGCTTTGCTCTTTGCATGGCCCGCCATCGCGCTTTGGCTGCCTTCCATCCTTTATTAGGTTGCAACCCCAGGACACGAGATGAAAACCGTTCTAATCTATGATGCCAAGGCCGACTTCTACGCCGACGCCCTGCGCGCCGCTGTGCCGTCGCTGACCTACCTGACCGCCACCCGCGAGGATGACGCCATTGCCAAAGCGGTCGATGCGCAGGCCATCGTCGGTCTGGCGCCGCGTCTTAGCGCGCCGGTATGGCAAGCCGCGAAAGCGCTTGAATGGGTGCAGGCCCTGACCACGGGGGTGGACAACCTTGTGACAGGGCAGGGCGCCTTGCCCAAACACGTTGCGCTGAGCCATTGCAACGGGTTTCACGGACCGCAAATGAGCGAACTGGCGATCCTTTTGATGCTCGCCTCGGCGCGGCAGTTTGCCAAGCTGGTCGATAACCAAAAGGCCCGCGCATGGGAGCGTTGGCCCCAGCCCCTGCTTCAAGGCAAAACCCTTTGCATTCTCGGGCTGGGCTCCATCGCAGAGACCCTTGCGCCTATGGCCGCCGCCATGGGGATGCGGGTGACAGGGGTGTCGGGCCGCGCTGCCGCGCCAAGCGTCGACAAAATCTATCCACGTGCGCAAATCACCAAGGCCGCCGCCGAGGCGGATTTCATGGTCGTGCTGATCCCCTATACTGCGGACACCCATCACATTGTCGATGCCGCTCTTCTGGACGCCATGAAACCCACCGCACATGTGATCAACCTTGCGCGCGGCGGCTGCGTCGATGCGCATGCCGTCGCGGCGGCCCTGCGCGCCGGAACTCTGGCGGGGGCAGGGATGGATGTGTTCGAGCAAGAACCGCTGCCCGATGGCAGCCCCCTATGGGACTGCCCGCGCCTGATCATCACACCCCATATCGGCGGCATGGCCGACACCTACCACGAACAAGCCTTGCCTATCGTGACGACCAACATGGCCGATTACGCCGCAGGCGGTGCCGGGAACCTCAAAGGATCTATCCAATGATCGAGACCAATTCGCCCATATCGGAGGAGGAAATGGAGCGCCGCTGGGCGCTGTGCCGCAGCGTGATGCGCGTTCTGGGGATCGAGGCGCTGGTCGCCCATGCCCGCGAGGATTGGATCGGCGGCTATGTGCGCTGGCTCACCGATCTGCCTGCGGGCAACGGGTATCCGCGCACGGTGATCTTTTTTGCCGATCGTCCTGCGGTGGTGGTGGAAATGGGCGCCTTTGGCACCGACCGCGCCTGCGATCCGCGCGCCAAACCCACACGCGGGGTCGGGCGCGTGCTTGGCACACCGTCCTTCCATTCGGTCGGCTATACGGTGGAATACGACACGGCGCTGGTGCTCGAGGCGCTCAAGGGCTGCAAACGCATCGGCGCGCTGGTCCCGCAAGCCATGCCGCACGGGATGGCAAGCGCGCTCGAGCGCGAATTCGACCTTGTGGATTCCACCGACCCGATTGATCGCATCAAAGCGGTTAAAAGCGCGGAAGAACAACACCTTATTCGCGAAACTGCGGCCTTGCAGGATAGGGTTTTCGACGAAATTTGCGATTTTATCCGCGCGGGCGTGACCGACCGAGATGTCGCCGCCCATGCCGAGGCCGTCGCGCGCCGGTTGGGATCGGATCAAGGCATCATCTTGGGCCTCTCCGCCCCGATGGGCCAGCCTTCACGCTTTATGGGCCGCCCGTTTCAAACCCGCGAGATCAAGGCAGGCGATCACATGTCGGTTTTGATCGAAGTGAACGGAATCGGCGGCCAATACCTTGAAATCGCGCGCACAATGGTGCTCGGCAAGGCCGACGATGCCTTGCTCGAAGCCTTTGAAAACGTCCGCGCCGCGCAAGATCACACGCTATCGCTGATGAAGCCAGGCGCAAAACCAGCCGAGATCCTCGCGGCACATAACACATGGATGACGCAGCGCGGCCTGCCGCCCGAAACCCGTCTTTATGCCCACGGGCAGGGTTGCGAAATGGTCGAACGCCCGCTGATCCGCCACGACGAGGACATGCCCTTGGCCGAAGGGATGCACTTCGCCGTCCACCCCGGATATGACGATGGCCGCGTCTTTGCGGTGATCTGTGACAACTATCTGATCGGGGCAGACGGGGCAGGGGAATGCCTGCACCAGACCCCCAAGAAAATCTTTGAAATCTAAGGACTTCCAACATGACCCTCACGCCGAAAATCGCCCTTGAAGAGCACTTCATGCACCCCGATTTCATCGACTATTTTGCCACCACCGCGCCCAACATCAGCCCTGCGCTATTCGGCAAGGCCCGCGAGGCCTTGCAAGATTTCGGCGAACAGCGCCTTGCCGCGATGGATGTGATCGGGGTGGAAAAATCCGTCCTGTCGCTCGCCGGACCTGGGGTGCAGGCGGAAAAGCGCACCGAGACTGCGGTGAAATTATCGCGCAAGGTCAATGACTTTCTTGCCGAAGAGATGGCCAAACGTCCCGATCGTTACGGCGGCTTTGCCCATCTGGCGGTGCAAGACCCCAAGGCGGCCGCCGATGAATTGGAGCGCTGCATGCGTGATTTGGGCATGCAAGGCGCGATGATCAACGGGCAAACGGGCGGCACATACCTTGATGACGACCGCTATTCGGTCTTGTGGGAACGCGCCGCCGATTTGGGCGCGCCGATCTATATCCACCCCAACAATCCGCCCGAACAGGTGCATATGTATTCCGGCCACCCCGAGCTTTGGGGGCCTGTCTGGTCCTGGACGGTGGAAACCGCCACCCATGCCTTGCGCCTTGTTTTCTCGGGGCTTTTTGACCGCCATAAAGGCGCGAAACTGATCCTCGGCCACCTCGGTGAAACGCTGCCCTATCTGTTGTGGCGCCTCGATAGCCGTTGGGAGATATCCAACCGCGGCGAGATGGCACTCGAGATGAAACCGTCGGAGTATTTCAAGCGCAATATCTGGATGACCACCTCTGGTATGTGCGCTGATGCGCCGTTGCGCTGCGCCATCGATACGGTAGGGGCGGACCGGATCATGTTCTCGGTTGATTACCCGTTTGAACGTGCCGAAGAGGCCGGAGACTGGATCGAGGCGGCGCCTTTGAGCGCCGAAGAACGCAGCCAAATTTGCGCAACAACGGCACGTAACCTTCTGAACATATGAAGTTAATCAAGAATTCATAGCGAAACAATCTCGCGGAGATAGAGACATGAAATTACACCTACTCGCACTGACCCTGATAGCAGCGACACCCGCAATAGGGCAGGTTGCCAATACCCCACAGATCGCCGCAACGATCAAATCCTTGGGGCCCGACCTGTCGCGCGAAATGGTCGGCGGCACTTTCAAGGCCTACGGGCCGCTGCACGCGGCCCAAAACACCGATGGCGTGAGCGTGACCGCCGATCAACCCTATGGCGCGCATGAGCGCCACAGCCTTGATATATATGCCCCCGAGGGCGCAAAAAACGCCCCTGTGATGGTTTTTGTTCACGGCGGCGGGTTCGTGCGCGGCGACAAGAAAGGCGCGGCAAATATCGGAGCATGGTTCGCCCAACATGGAATCGTAACGCTGGCCATCAACTACCGTTTCGCACCCGAAACCCAGTGGCCCGCAGGGGCCGAAGACATCAAGAACGTGCTGGCTTGGGCGGCGCAAAACGTGGCGCAATACGGCGGCGATCCGTCAAAAATTGTGCTGGCGGGCAATTCGGCAGGGGCGATGCACGTGGCCGATTACACCTTTCGCGAGGAGTTGCAGCGCGAAAATGATGGCGTCATTGGCGCGATCATGATCTCGACGCCTACGGCGGATTTGCAAAATCGTCCGGTGGACCCGAACCGTGATGCGCTCTATTACGGCACCGACGGTGACCGCGCGGCGCAATCGGTGGTCAATGCCGTGAGCGGCCGCAAGATCCCAGTGATGATCGGTTACGCCGAATACGAACCTGATGTGATCATGGATCAAACCCATCGCTTGATCGAAGCGCTGACCCTGCGGGACGGGCGCATGCCGGTGATCAACGCCGCCGCTGGCCACAGCCATATATCGATTGTGGAACATATCGGCACCGCGGACAACACCATCGCACCGGATATGTATGAGTTCATAACCACGCTCGCAATATCGCAATGATCTGCATCTGGCGGCCGCGCCATGCGCGTATCCGCCAGATCACCAGACGACCGCGGGAAGAGGGCTAAAAGTGTGATGTGCCGCGCGGTTCAGCATATCGGTCAATACATCGTATAATCAGTA
>JBOEGS010000004.1:0-446993 GCA_050633545.1 Paracoccaceae bacterium | reverse complement strand
CGCGCCAAATCCGCTTCCTCGTGTTCGAAGGCCGTCGCCATCTCCCTGATCTCCCGCTCTGGAGCCCCCAAGGCACGGGCAACGTCACGCCAACCCATAGTCGCGTCAGCCACCTCTGCAATGATGCGATCTGCTTCGCTGCGTTCGAGAAGATAGGATTCATGTTGCGCGCGGTGCAGGGCAATGCTGGCATCCGGATTGTCGTCATCAACGTAGCTTTTAAGCACACGCGGTTGGTTCGGCACTGGATTGATGTCGTAGGCCGGTGAGAGGTGCCAGCCGCCACGCCCACGCAGAAATCCGTGATTGCGCATATGGTCATCGAGGTTCGTCGCGAGAATGGAAAAGGCAACCCGCCGGTAGAGCTCCTCTCGGTCTTGGTCAGGCGTCACGCTTTCTGAGGTGATAATATCTGCCAGGTCCAAGTAGCTGTAGCTTTCGCCGTCTTTGCCGCCCAGCATGGCCATGGCCGACATGAACGGGATCCTGCCGTCATCGTTCCGATCAAACCGATGGGACAAGAAAACCGGCTTGTCGCCAGCCATCTCAAGCGTGTGATCCGAAACCGTGATTCCTGCGCGCCTTGCCAGCTCCATTGCGATGGCTTCCCAGCGTTCCATGCAATAGGTGTCCGTCTCTTTCGGAAACTTGGCGACAGAAAGACGGCCGTGTTGGTCAAGGATGCTGGCCTTTGGCCGAGCGCCGCCCAGAGAACTTCCCGGAGCAAACAGTATTTTGAGGTCCTCTGCGGTCTCTCCCCCGCGCAGAACGCGCTGAGACGCATGAAGCAAATCCCCCAGGCTCCCGAGCGCAGGCACGCCAATGCCGTCGCGCGCTTGAAAATCCCCATCAACCTTAAAGCGTAGCGCCCCCAAACGGGTCTCATCATTCACACCAAGCAAGTAGTCGATTTCTTGCAGCACTCTCGGACGTCGCCCCTCGGCCTCTGCCATGCGCCCCTCATAGCGCCGCATCACCGTTCGCCCCCAGGTATCAGGGGCAGAATCCCCAAGCGGTGCAAGCATGTCCTGCCCAGCCTCAGGCACGAATTGCCCTTTGACGAGAGGCATGTCCGGCGAAAGCCCGAAAGCGTTTTCGTCGGCAAGCCAGTCGGCATGATAGGTAAAAGACACCCGCTCTCGACCGCGCCCCGCTGTGCGGTGGAGCGTGCCAACCCGTTTCAGCCCCTTCCAGTCGATCCAGACTTCAACCATTTTTCAGTCTCGCACGTTGCGGGAGGTCATCCAGGGCCATCTGCTCACCAACCGGATCATCGAGGTCTCCCCAGCCTTTCAAAAGGCCGAGCGCCTGTAACACGGCCACGTAAGTGCCGATCTTGACCGCAGGGTTCCCGCTTTCGATCTTGGCGATGGTCTGCCGGGTTGTGCCAGCGCGCTGCGCGACAATCTCAGCGGTCAATTTGCGGCGCAGTCTCGCTACACGAATGTTTTCCCCAAGTGTCACGAGCTCCTTACGCGCCGCTCTGGGCATTTTGATGGGAACAGCCATAATGATACCTCCAAGAGACACTAAGCCCCTAAATGTTACATTGAGAAGACATTAGTGTCAATTTTTACCACCCAACACACCTATCAAACACCCTCGCTAATCAAAATTTATGTTATCTCAATAAAACATTAACCGCATTAAAGTTACCATTACGAAACGCTGCCCAGTCACTCTATTGCACCTGCTGGCTCACTTCACCACACTCACACAGCGGTTCTGTTCGCGCGGAACGGCCACGGTGCATTCTTTCGAAGGTCACGCCTGCAGTCCCGCCGCGCGCACCTGCTCAGGCGTTACAAGCCTTTATGGCAGCACTCCCAGCCTGCCCTGCTTTAAAGAAGCTTCTAAGCCGCGCTTAAGACCACATACTGTGCGCGAGCGCTCTGCCTTATTGCAAAATTAGGGAAAAACAGCTATCTACATAGCCAGAGAAAAGGAGAAAGCAGAAGTGTCCGCAGTGGCTTCCAAGGTATTGGGAACTGTGAACGCGCCTTATGGCGCGAACCTTTCTGCGCATCAACTCGCCAGCTGCGTGTCCAACTTAGACGCGATGAAAGAGGCTTTTGGCCCGGTTTTTTCTTTCTTTACAGAGGTTAAGCCCGACCTTCAGTTGGACTTTGTGAAGGAGATGGGCGTGGAAGATGGGGCGAAGACTGTCGCTGCCTATCTTCAGACCCAGTGCGCAAACTCCATCCCTCTCGCAGTTTAAGCACCTCAAGATGAATGCGCCTTCCCCGAGTCGCTGGAGCGATCTCTTCGACATTGCCATTTCCATCATTGAACAGGCAAACAAAGACGCACTCATCATCGATCGTTGGACGTTGGGTGGGGGTACCGCTCTGATGCTACAGATCGATCACCGCGAAAGCCATGACATCGACCTCTTCGTCGATGATCCTCAGCTCATGCCGTTTATGAACCCAGAAACGCAAGACTTCGCCCTCGACCTGCGTCCCAGCAGCTATGCCTCTGACGGCACGCAGTCTCTAAAGATCGTTTTTGACGAGGTCGGCGAGATCGATGTCATTTGCTGCGGCTGGCTCACCGACGGCTATGCCACCACAACCGAGGTCAACGGCCATCAAATTCTGCTTGAAAACCCAAGCGAAATTATTGCCAAGAAAGTTTTCCACAGGGGGTGGAACCTGCAGCCACGTGATATGTTCGACATTGCAGCGGTTCAGAAAGTCTTCGGCGACGACTATGTCGTCAATGCTCTTTCAGCTTTTCCCAAGGAAGTGGGGCTTGCAAAAAATGTTGCTGAGCAGATGAGCCCTGCGCTCGCGCAGGGCATCCTTTCGGGCTTAACTGTTCGCGAGGATTTCTCAGACTTGACCAAGACGGCTCAGGCATCGGCGATTGAACTATTTTCAAAAATCACCCAATAGCATGCCTCCTGCCCCAGCTGGACAGTTGTTCGGAAGGCGGCTGACGTCGGACTCACAACAGCTTAAATCGGGCAATCGGTCGGCATAGTCACTCACAAAAGATCGCCCTCCATGTCCATCGCCGCGAGGTCAGACAGCGCGTCAGAACGATCAGTGTCGCGTTTCTTTTTGTATTCAAACAGATCTGCTGCTTTCACACGACGATGCCGACCTGTTTTGAAGAAGGCGATTTCCCCGTCTTCTAGAAGTTTCACCAGGTGTGGGCGCGACATGTTCAACAAATCGGCCGCTTGCTGGGTCGTCAGCTCTGCATCCACAGGGATCATCCGGAACCCTCTGCCGCTTGAAACCAACCGCAACAACTCCATCAAGGATGCCGCGAGGGCTGGGGCCAACGTCACAGATTCAATCTGCTTCTCGCCAAATGCCAGCCGAAGCTCAACCGCCTCATCACCCTTCACCTGCGAGGCAAGGATGCGGCGAAGACTGTCGGCATTTTCAATTTCGACCTGATCCGGCAAACGTTCTGAGAACGTTTCTTTTGCTTGGATCATCATGGGTTCTTTCCTTTTCACGCGATGGGATCCTGCATCCTACTCGAAATAATCGAAATAAACGTAAATGCAACCAACAGTTCGTTCATAAAATGAAGATCTTCCGAAATTGGTGAAACCTCTCACCAAAGGACGAGCTCGGTTTAGGCAGGAGTAAAGCGCTGATGCTACAGATCGATCACCGAAAAAGCGATAACATCAACCTGTTCGTCGATGCGCCCAGTTCATGCCGTTTCTGTGCCCAATATTGCTCTGCGATTCACGCATGGATTAAGGTAGATATTTTGGCGCAACCCTATTTGTGAGCATTAACTCAACAGGTGCAGCCTCGATTTCAAAGCCCCGTCGATCGAGGCAAGCAACGTCTCTGAAAAACCCTCTGGCAGCTGATTGAACGTGGCCTCAACGATCGCGTGCGAGGTCTCCTGTAGTTCTTCGAACAGGCCCTGCACGACTGCGCGGGACAAGCCGGATTGCACGCCGGTCTCCACGATGTGGCGGCCCAGGATGTTCGCCACTTTGTAGTGGTTCGAGTTGCCGAAGTTCATAGCGAGCTTGAAGTATTTCCGCTCGATCTGCCGGGCGTCGACTGTCGGTTGCACCGTCAGAACGTCGTACAGTGGCGTCATGTGAAAACGCCCTCCGGGCAAAAGACTGACGCTGAAGTTCTTACCATGCCCGTCTGTCGCGCCCAGCAGCCAGAACAGGACATTCGCTTTGAAAAAATCGTACCGATCTTTGTTGGGATCATCACTCCCCAACAAGAGTTCCATGATATCTGAGATACCTGGACCTCCTTCGTTCTGGTACTTTTGCGTGGGCACAACAGATAGCGCTTGGCAGCAGTCCTCCTGCGGCAAACGGATCAAGCGGCCATCTGACGTCCAGCGCCGATCAAAACGCTCAACGACCAAGGCTTTCTTTTCGCCGAATTGCGCCATCTCGACATTTGCAGCTCTAAGCCCAAACGCTTCTATCAGCTTCAGGCACAAGTATTCGTTTTCAACGCTGTCGGACAGGTCCATGCCGTTGGGCAGTCTGCCAATTTGCGGCTTGATGATGTGCGTGGTTGGCGTAGTGCCGGTTGGCTCAATCCACTGGCCGTCTTTACGAAGCAGAGCCGTTTTTTCCTGCGCGCCAGCGACAGAAATGCGGAAGTCATTCTCGCGGCGGATACCCAGTGGCGCAAGGTCGAGGTCGCTCAAAATGGCCCCGATCTGCGCCTCGTCAACAGGTTCTCCAGTTAACTCGGACATTGGCTGGGGCTCTTGCCCATCAGGCAGAAACTGCAGCGCACCAATGCAATCGCGCCCGATTTGCGACAGCAAGCTGAAGGCATCGACGCCTTCGGCCCCAACACGTTCCGCGACCCTTCGACGGATGAGGTCACTGTCGGGCAACAGGTTGTCAAAGACGGCCATCACAGGTGCGCCGCTGTACCGGTTCTCCTGCAATGGCAACGACAAAGAGACTGGCATCCGGTGCTCCCATTCGAGCCAGTCACGTGCATAGGCGAAACTGACGCCGCCCGAGGGCTCACGCACCAATTGACCCACGAGCCGCGCGTTCAGGAAAACGTTCAGCGGTATGTAGCTGCGCTTGCGGCCCATGTCAGAAGATGTCCTCTAGCCCGTCTGATGTGCCTTTGCTGCGCTCGGCCACTGTAATCTCGAGGTCGAGTGCCGCGATCAAATCAAATACCGTTTCCAGCTTGGTGCCCCCACTGCCGTTCTCGATTTTGGAAATTGTCTCTTGCCAGACACCGCTCATCGAGGCGAGTTCCTTCTGGGTAAGGTTCTTTGCCTTTCGAGCTTCGCGAATTGCGTGGCCCAAGTTTTTTGATGTACGAACGAGGTGCTTCATGGCGGTTCTCCTGCCGCCACATATGACCTCTAAGTCATAAATTGTCAATATGATCTCCGCGCCATAAAGGGAAGGTATGATCTGAGCATCATATACGAAACCTCATCATCAGCCTTCACTCAAGAAAAAATGCCGTTTCTGAGATAAGGAAAGGCATATCTCAAATTGCACAACGACACTCACGCCTGAAGCCCCGCCGCACGAACCTGCTCAGGCGTCACTAGCTTTGAAGCGATCAGATCCTCGATCTGCCGGTTGGTGATGTGGCGGCACAGGGGATGGCGCTCGTGGATCCACTCGGCGAGGCTGGCGCGCCCTTTGGCTTCGGCCTCTCGCGCTTTCTCACGATCTGCCTGTATCTGGGCCAGCCCCTTTTCCCAACGTCGCATCTTGAACCAATTGTCCGAGAAGCAGACCTTGCTGCGCGTGTAGCCTTCGCTCTCCATGGCATAGGCTCTGACCGCCTGAAGCAGGTCATCGGGCTCCACTCCGGCCTTCACAGCTGCTGCGATCAGGCGCAGACTGGTTCGCCGGTCTCGGATCCTGTCCTCGGGATAGGCCGCCAGGATCTTGTAAGCTTCAAGATCTTCAACCTCCTCCGCCGCCTCGCGCTTGCGCGTAGGTGGTTTATGGATGGTTTTAGGATGGTTTGGGGTCCACCGTGAACCCCGTACCCCGTTCACCGTGGACCCCGTACCGGGTTCAGGCTGGACGGGGTTCACAGTGACCCCCGTCTCAATGTCGGGCTCAGCCGTGGGTTCGAGCGCGGCCACGCGCTCCAGAACGATGCGGTAAATGACCGTGTAGCCGTTCTTGCACTGCCGCCGCCCCGTCTCGATCAAGATGCCTTCGCGCAGGAAGTCGGTGATGGTGCGTTTCACCGTGCTCTCGCTGAGCTCTGTGTGGCGCTGGATCGTCCCCTTGGAGCACCAGATGCCCGAGCCATCATCGCTCGCTTTGTCGGCCAGGAACATGATGATCTGCTTGCGCGCGGCGCTGCCAAAGCGGCGCTCGGCGCATTCATTTGCAATGCGCCAGCTCATGATCTCACCGCCAATCGGGTTGAGGTCAGACCGGAAATGCCATATGATTGGAGGCGGAAATTTTCTTCTATGCCGTTGAGGTGGGTGGCCGCCCCCTCAGCGGTTTTTCTTTGCCTTTTCACCAGAGGAAAAGCCGGTGAAAAACCGTTTACTTGGGCTTCGTAACCTATTGAAAAGTGACCCTGAACGAAACAAGTCCGTTTACAATTTTTCCCTTTGAAATCAACGAAATTTTCCGGATTGCAAATCCGTGTACACCGGTTCGATTCCGGTACTCGCCTCCATTTCATTCTAGATCAATGAGTTAGCGACTGGATAGTCGATGACCTGCTCCCCTGAAAAGTCCGGTGCTTGGTAATCCCCCCATTTTTAATGGGGCTCAGCCGTAGAATTTACGCGGCTGTTTTCAGTTTCATGGCGGGTGTCATCCCGCCGATGCCCATGTTGGGTCGCTCGTTGTTGTATGTCCAGAGCCATTCAGTTGCCTGGTCCTGTACCTCCTCAATGGTTTCAAAGATATATTGGCCCAACCATTCGCCGCGAACGGTGCGGTTGTAGCGTTCGATATAGGCGTTCTGCTGGGGCCTGCCGGGTTGGATATATTCGAGACGCACGTTGCGTTTCTCAGCCCATTCCATGAGCTTCCCACTGACGTATTCCGGGCCGTTGTCGACACGAATAGCCTTGGGCTTTCCGCGCCACTCAATGATCTGATCCAGCGCACGAACGACACGTTCAGCAGGCAACGAGAAGTCGACCTCAATAGCCAGACCTTCGCGATTGAAGTCATCCAAAACGTTCAACGTTCTAATCGACCTGCCATCAGCCAACTGATCCGCCATGAAATCCACCTCACAAGTCTCGTTGGGTCTTTCAGGCACAGCCAATGGTTCTGGCTTGTCCCGTTTGAGGCGCTTCTTGGGTTTGATCCGCAAATTGAGCTCCAGCTCACAATAGATCCGCCTCTCGGCAGATTGCGTTGCAATCGCCTGTCAGCCAATGGGTAGACCCGTTTATGGTTCCAGCCATAGTCTTGGACGTTGCGCAGATACAGAAAACAAAGGCCAAAGCCCCAGTTGCGCTTGTTGGCTGTCGGACGTTCCAGCCAATCCGCAATCTCTTCGTTCTCGTCGCTCAAAACAGGGCTGTATCTGTAGCAGGTCTCGCTGATCTCGAACGTCCTGCACGCCAACGCAACGCTGACGCCGTGCCCCGCGACCGCGTTCATGGCCATCTCTCGCCTCAGAGACGGCCTTAACGCTTCTTTCCAAGAGCTTCCTTGAGCAGGTCGTTCTGCATGCTCAAGGAAGCATACATGCGCTTCAGACGACGGTTCTCCTCCGCCATATCCTTCATCTCGGAAATCATCGACGCATCCATGCCACCAAACTTCGCACGCCATTTATAGAAGCTGGCGCTGCTCATCCCATGCTCGCGGCAAAGCTCAGAAACCGGCACGCCGCCCTCTGCCTGTTTCAACACCGCCATGATCTGCGCGTCGCTGTATCGTCCATTCTTCATTCAAAATCTCCTCAGATATCTTGCCGAGAAAATGCTACTTTTGAACACCACTAATTTTAGGGAGGATTACCAAAGGGCTTCTTTGGCTAGGGCCAGCTTTAAAAACCAACCCATCCCAATCAACCAGCGCCAATGCTTGCGACGGGTCCACGCCCGCTTCTATCGCCATTACCCACGCTTGAATGATGCCAGCCGCAGCGCGCGCACGTCAGCCTGTATCAAAGGTTTGCAAGGGGCGCTCAACGTCAATGGTCACTGGATTCCGCATCAAAACTAAAGCGTCAGCCGCCCGATGCTGACCGCTGGGTAAGCGTTTCGATCCCATCAATGCCGTGTTCGGCTTTGAAAGCTTCGTCTGCCCCTTTCGCTCACGACCACAACCGCTGGTCTTTGTGGGCCAGTTGGTTTGTATGAGCCGAAAAGATATCTTGCATCCGCGCCCTTCGCACGGCGATATGTTTGGTGAATAAAATCAAAGGCCAAGCCACGCTCATGTTCCGCCTGTTCTATCGCTACCTGCCGCGCGCCCTGATCGCGGCCTGCCTGCTCGCGCCGCTCGGCGCAGCGCGCAGCAACGCAGGTAGCGCGCCGGTGACGGTCTTTGCCGCCGCCAGCTTGATGAGCGCGCTTGACGAGGTGGTCGCCCGCTATGAGTATGAGACCGGCGAGGATATCACCCTCTCCCTCGCCGGATCCTCGACACTTGCACAGCAAATCCGCCGCGGCGCTCCCGCGGATATTTTCATATCGGCCAATGCCGCATGGATGGACCGCATCGAGACCGAGGGGCTGATCGCCCAAGGCCAACGCTTTGACCTTTTGGGCAATCGCCTTGTGCTGATTGGCGCGGCGGGGCATCCCGATGTGCGCCTTGGACCCGAGCTTGATCTCGCTGCCCTGCTTGACGGGGGCCGCTTGGCAATGGCATTGGTTGATGCCGTGCCCGCAGGCATCTACGGCAAAGCCGCGTTGGAACACTTCGGCCTGTGGCAGAGCATCGCGCCCCATGTCGCGCAAACCGACAGTGTGCGCGCGGCGCTGGCATTGGTCGCCACGGGCGCGGTCCCGCTTGGCATTACCTATGCCACAGATGCGCACGCCGATCCGCGTGTGCGTGTCATCGCGACCTTTCCCGCCGACGCGCATCCCGCCATCACCTACCCTGCCGCCGCGCTCAACACCCGCGCCGAAACCTTGGCTTTCTTGGCCTATCTGCGCGCGCCCGTCGCCAGATCCATATTCGAATCGCACGATTTTATCGTGCCGGAGCAATAGGATATGTCGTGGCTCGGCCCCCAAGAATGGCAAGCCGTGATGCTGTCGCTGAAGGTTTCGCTCTGGGCAACCTTGCTATCGCTGCCCTTCGGGATTGCCGTTGCCTACCTTTTGGCGCGCAAGGATTTTGCGGGCAAACAACTGCTCAACGGATTGGTGCACCTGCCGCTAATTTTGCCGCCCGTCGTCACCGGCTATTTGCTCCTGCTCGGCTTTGGCCCGCATGGTCCCTTCGGCCGCTTGCTCGGCGAGATCGGGATCAGCATCGCCTTTCGCTGGAGCGGGGCCGCGCTGGCCGCTGCCATAATGGGCTTTCCCTTGATGGTGCGCGCTCTGCGCCTGTCGATCGAGGCCGTTGACCCCAAGCTAGAACAGGCCGCCGCCACCTTGGGCGCCTCCAGATTATGGGTCTTTTGCACCGTCACCCTTCCGCTGATCGCGCCGGGGCTTTTGGCGGGGGCCATCCTCGCCTTTGCCAAAGCGATGGGGGAATTCGGCGCGACCATCACCTTTGTGTCGAACATTCCTGGCCAAACGCAAACGCTGCCTTCGGCGATCTACAGCTTCTTGCAGGTCCCCGATGGCGAAACCGCCGCCCTGCGCCTTGTGATCATCTCGGTCGCCCTTGCAATGGCCGCGCTCATTGCCTCCGAAGTCCTCGCACGGCGACTGGCAAAACGGGTGGCAGGTCAATGAGCCTTTCGGTCTCTCTCACCCACCGGCTCGGCGATTTCACGCTGGATGTCGCCTTTGAAGCTCCAAAGGGCCTAACGGTGCTTTACGGCCCATCAGGATCGGGAAAGACAACATTGATCAATGCGGTGGCCGGATTGCTGCGCCCCGACCATGCAGCGATCTACGCCGGTGAGGAAGCGCTTTGCGACACCGCGCACGGCATTGACTTGCCGCCCCACCGCAGGCGCATTGGCTATATTTTTCAGGACGCGCGGCTTTTCCCGCATCTATCGGTCAAACATAACCTGCGCTATGGCCGCTGGTTTGCCCCCAAATCGCAACCCGCCGCCCAAATGGACAACATCGTGGACATGCTTGGCATCGGGCATTTGCTGGAGCGCCGCCCCGCCAGCCTGTCGGGCGGCGAGCGCCAACGCGTTGCCATCGGCCGCGCGCTTCTGGCCGCGCCGCGCATGATCCTTGCGGACGAACCATTGGCCGCATTGGACGAAGCGCGCAAGCAAGAGATTTTGCCCTATTTCGAGCGGCTGCGCGACGAATTGTCTATCCCGATCCTCTATGTCAGCCATGCGCCCAGCGAAGTGGCGCGATTGGCCACAACCGTTGTGGCGCTTGAGAACGGCAAGGTCTTGCGCGCGGGCGCGGCAGAGCAGGTTTTGGGAGATCCGCGCGTCACACCCATGGGCGCACGCGCGGCAGGCGCCGTGATCGAGACGCGCATTGCAGGCCATGACAGCGACGGGCTGACCGAATTGGCACTCGGCGATCTGCGCCTTTGGGTGCCGCGGGTGAGCGGCGATCTTGGCGCGCCGCTGCGCGTGCATGTCGAGGCGCAAGACGTGATGATCGCCACCCGCCGCCCCGAAGGCATCTCTGCACTCAATGTCCTGCCGGTGAAAATCCGCGACATTCGCATGGGCCAAGGCCCTGGCGCATTGGTGCAACTGAGCGCAGGCGAGAGCGTGCTTTTGGCGCGCGTGACGCGCCGTTCGATAAACGCCCTCGGGCTGACCGCAGGGCAAGACGTCTATGCCGTGCTCAAGGCCGTTTCAGTGGCAAAAGAAAACATTGCGGGCAAGAACGCGCCGTAACGCGTTGATTTAAAAATATTACCTCACACCCGCGGCATGCCCTTCTGCCGGATCAGCCGTTTTTGCGCCGCTGTGCGGAACGGAGCATTGGGCGCGCCATAACCATCGTATCCGTCCGACCGCTGAATGATTTCAAAGAACAATCCGTCACCAAGCGGCTGGCTGTAGAGCTGATAGAAGCGGCCGTTTTCATCCTCATCATAGAGGATATTGTGGCGCTTCATCGCTGCCAGCTCCGCCTCGCCAAGCGTGAAGCGCGCGGCCAGATCGGCATAGTAATTCTCGGTCATCGGCAGCGCCTTGAACCCGCGCGCCTCAAAGGCATCGGCCGTGGCAAAAATATCGTCGCAGGCAAAGGCAACATGTTGCACCGCCGAGCCAAAACTATCGGCCAGAAAATGCCCCGCCAGCGTCCGGTGGCTCTCCGCCCCGTTGAGCGTGATCCGCAAGGCGCGCGTATCCCCGCCGCGCGGGGCCTGCAACGCTTGCGAGCGCACCAACCCGTCGGGATCGACGACATCGACCATCGGCGCGCGCTGCATGTTGAAAATCGCCGTATAGAACAAAGACCAGCTGAGCATTTCGTCATAGTTCATCGTTTCGGCCACGTGATCGACACGCGTCAGCCCAGCAGGGGTTCCCGCATCGGGGGTCGCATCAAACTCGACGTCCCAAACCTGCGACAATCCACTGACATCGTCGACGAACCGCATGAGCGAGCCGCCCACGCCGCGAATGGCCGGAATATCCATTTCAGCTGGGCCAACGGGCTGCGAAAAAGGCTCTGCGCCCAGCTTGCGCGCCCGCTCGATCGTGGCGACCGCATCCGACACCTTGAGGCCGATATCCGTCACGCCGGTGCCATGCGCGACAAAGGCGGAATGGGCAAAGCCGGTCTCTTCGGTGTTGACCACGATGCGAATATCGCCTTGGCGCCAGACATTCACCCGTTTCGATTTATGATGCGCCGCCTTGGAAAATCCCATCGTTTTCAATGCGTTCTCAAGCCGCTCTGCCTCTACGCCCTTGCTGGCGAATTCGACAAACTCAACGCCCAAAACATCGGCGCGCGGCGGCAATACGGGATAGGCCTGCATCACATCCGGCTCGCGCGCGACCACATCCGACATCAGATTGATCAAGCTGCGATGGCCATCGCGCGAAACCGTTTTGGGATTGCCGCCGCGAAACTGGTCATTGAAGATTTCAAGGCTGATCACACCGTCATAGCCCGTAGCGGCAACGGCCTGCATGAAGGCCGTGATATCTAAATCCCCCTCGCCTGGCATATTGCGAAAATGGCGCGACCAATAGAGCAGATCCATATCAATCGCGGGCGCATCAGCCAGTTGGACAAAGAAGATCTTGTCGCCCGGAATCCGGCGAATGGTTTCAGGGTCGATCTTGCGCGCAAGCGTATGAAAACTATCGAGAATGATCCCGACATTGGCATGATCGGCGCGGCGCACGATTTCCCATGCATCGCGGTGGTCATTGACATGGCGTCCCCAAGCCAGAGCCTCGTAACCGACCCGCAGACCGCGTTTCGCCGCGCGTTCGCCAAGGGCGTTGAAATCCTCGGCAGCGCGGTCAATTCCGCCGCGCGCGTCTTTGTGAACCGAAGAGCAAATCAGGATCAGATCGGTGCCAAGCTCTTGCATCAGATCGAATTTTCGCTCGGCGCGATCGAATGCCTTGTCACGCTGGGCGCCGGTCAGGCCTTCGAAATCGCGGAAGGGTTGGAACAGGTCAATCGCCAGCCCGTGATCGCGGATCATTTGGCCGATCTCGCGCGGCGTTCCGGCGTCCGCAATGAAATCCTGCTCAAAAATCTCGATCCCGTCGAAGCCTGCTGCGCTGATCGCCTCCAGCTTTTCTTGCAGATTTCCCGAAATTGATACCGTCGCGATCGAGGTTTTCATCGCCTTGCCTCCTGCTGAATACGGGCGCCGCGCCCACACCCACCATTGAACTAAACGGTTAAAAATATCAAACACGTTTACAGTGACCCGATAAACACAAGAAATAAAACATGAAATCGGGAGCTACCCGCAAGGATGCCGCGTCGCAGCATCGCACCTGACGAAATTCGATTCGGAAATGCGAGTAAAAGCGGCACCCCATCGGCGCATCAAATCATCCGAACTTCTTTGCACCCGCGCTAATGGAACCCTATCGGCGCGTGTCATTGCACGCCTGAAAAATGATCTAAAAAGAATGTTTATTGGAAATTTCTGGGGATAAAATTATGTTTTTGCCTGAGAATGGACAACCCGCAGCAGACCAATGATCCGCGATATACTCCGCTTCAGGGCGCAAATGCTGCTATCTCTGGCCACCGCGCATTGTGCTGGCTATGGTCTAACAAACACGCTTCGATAGGACCCGTCGGGCCGATGCACCAACTGACAACCAAGCAACCTCCTCTGTCGATCAAAGGTGGAAAGAAGAGCGAATTTCGCACGCAATTCGCGGCGCTCCCTTACCGTATAAAAGACGGCAAGCTTCAGGTGCTAATGATCACCTCGCGCGGCAGCGGTCGGTGGATTTTGCCCAAAGGATGGCCG
Source organism: Paracoccaceae bacterium (assembly GCA_050633545.1). GTDB lineage: Bacteria > Pseudomonadota > Alphaproteobacteria > Rhodobacterales > Rhodobacteraceae > Litorivita. The sequence goes on along the minus strand of JBOEGS010000004.1, from coordinate 433,486 downwards.
ATGCACGACCGCACCCCCGCGCGCGCCGCAGCGCGTGAAGCATGGGAAGAAGCAGGCATCAAGGGCAGCGGGCCAGATCATAGCATCGGTTTGTATTCATACGAGAAATTGATGAGCAGCGGCGAACGGCACCTATGCATTGTCGTCGTCTATCCTTTGCGTGTGAAAACCGAAGCACTCGATTACCCCGAGGCCGGACAACGCAAACGCAAATGGATGACCCCGAAAAAAGCCGCACGCAAGGTCCGCGAGCCGGAATTGGCGACATTAATCGCGCGCTTCCGCCCCAAAGACCGCCTTTAATGCGCCCGCGTGCGCCAAAGCTTGATTTGCACGCGCCGCTCAGGTCGACTATATCGCATCAAGGCCGATCTGCGCCCTCTCCTTCGCCAAAACCGAGCAAACACCATGATACGTTTTGATCTCAAATGCGCTGCAGATCACCGTTTTGACAGCTGGTTTCAATCGGCAACCGCCTTCGATAAATTGCTGGCGTCGCAAATGGTTACTTGCGCTATTTGCGGCAGCACGAAGGTGGAAAAAGCCGTAATGGCCCCGCGTGTTCGCACGGCGCGCAGCGAAGGTGCCACAGCGGCCGAGGCGGATGATCTTCCTACGCCGCCCTCTCAAGAGCGCCCCCTCTCCGCCCCCACCAGTGCGGCGGAACAAGCGGTCAAAGCTCTGCGCGCCCATATCGAAGCCAATTCCGATTATGTCGGCGAGGATTTCGCCAAAGAGGCCCGCGCTATCCAGAACGGCACCGCCCCAGAGCGCCCGATCTACGGCGAATCCTCTCTGAGCGAGGCAAAAAAGTTGATCGACGAGGGGATAGAGATCGCGCCCTTGCCTTTTCGCAGCGACCGAAAGACAAATTGATCCGCGGGCGCAATTGCCCGTGATCTCGACAGGAGTTCTCCATGACCGTTCTCATTACAGGCGCCAATCGCGGCATCGGCCATCAGCTTTACCGTCAATATGAAGCCGCACAAACACCGGTCATCGGCACCTCGCGCGAGGGCGCTGATCCGTTCAAGGCGCTGGATGTCACCGATGAGGCAGCGCAGGCTGAATTGGCCGCCAAACTCGACGCCAAGCCGCTGTCGTTGCTTGTGTGCAATGCAGGTGTCTACCTGGATAAGGGCATGAAGTTTCCCGAGTATACGCCTGATATATTTGCACAATCTTTCGCCGTACACGTCACGGGGGTTTATTTGACGGTGCGCAATCTGCTGCCCAATTTGCAAATTCAAAGCGGCGCAAAAATTGCAATCATCTCGTCACAAATGGCCAGCGACACCCGCGCTCCGGGTGGCTCCTACGCCTATCGCGCCTCAAAGGCGGCTGCGCTCAATTTCGGGCGCAACCTAGCGGCAGATCTCAAAGGGATCGGCATCGCGGTGGGCATCTATCATCCTGGATGGGTGCAAACCGATATGGGCGGGGTCGCTGCCGAAATCACCCCCGAAGAGGCCGCCAGCGGATTGCGGGCACGCTTTGACGCGCTCAGCCTCGAAACCACGGGCTGTTTCGAGACATGGGACGGGCGCGCGCATCCCTACTAGGGGGCGCGAGCGTTCCGTCGCTCTGCAGTGAGTATCAAGGCGAAGCGCTGCCAAAGCAGGGCAAAGCGCGCCGCCCTGCGCCCCTTTGCCCCTTGCCACGCGCCCCCTGCTCGCATAAACCGCCCGCGACCTAAGATCACTGCCAAGACACCTGCCTGCAAGGGATAGCTATATGCCCGTTCTCGTAATGAAATTCGGCGGCACCTCTGTCGCCACGCTCGACCGCATCAAACGCGCCGCAAAACGCGTGGGTGTTGAGGTTGCCAAAGGCTATGACGTGATTGTCATCGTTTCGGCCATGTCGGGCAAAACCAACGAGCTTGTGGGCTGGGTCAACGAGACTTCGCCGCTTTACGACGCGCGTGAATATGATGCGGTCGTCTCTTCGGGCGAGAATGTCACGGCGGGCCTCATGGCCTTGACGCTTCAGGAAATGGACGTGCCCGCGCGCAGTTGGCAAGGCTGGCAAGTGCCAGTGAAAACCACATCGGCCCATTCCGCCGCGCGGATCGAAGACATCCCGCCCGAAAACATCATGGCCAAATTCGGCGAGGGCATGCGCGTCGCCGTTGTCGCGGGGTTCCAAGGGGTTAGCCCCGAAGGCCGTATCACCACATTGGGGCGCGGCGGATCGGACACCACTGCCGTGGCCTTTGCCGCCGCCTTCAACGCCGAGCGCTGCGATATCTACACCGATGTCGACGGCGTCTACACCACCGATCCGCGCGTGTGCGACAAGGCGCGCAAAATGGACAAGATCGCCTTTGAAGAAATGCTTGAACTGGCCTCTTTGGGCGCCAAAGTCTTGCAAACCCGTTCGGTCGAACTGGCCATGCGTTACAAGGTGAAACTGCGGGTCTTAAGCTCTTTTGAAGAACAATCTGACGAAGCCGGAACGCTCGTCTGCGATGAGGATGAAATCATGGAAAGCAATGTCGTCTCTGGGATCGCCTATAGCCGCGATGAAGCAAAAATGACCTTGGTCAGCGTCGCCGACCGCCCTGGCATCGCCGCCGCGATCTTTGGCCCGCTGTCGGATGCGGGGATCAATGTCGATATGATCATTCAAAACATCTCCGAAGAAGGCCGCACCGATATGACCTTCTCTTGCCCGACCGATCAGGTCGCGCGCGCGCAAAAGGCTATGGATGATGCCAAAGCCAAAGGCGATATCAACTTCCACGATCTCGTCGCCGACACCCATGTTTGCAAGGTCTCCGCCGTCGGCATCGGCATGCGCAGCCAATCGGGCGTCGCCGCCAAGATGTTCAAAACGCTCTCCGACGAGGGGATCAACATCAAGGTTATTGCAACCTCCGAGATAAAGATTTCCGTGCTGATCGACCGGAAATATATGGAACTTGCGGTTCAAGCCCTGCATGATGCGTTTGAACTGGACAAAGCTGCCTAAACCGAAGGCCCGCCCCACCGAGGGGCGGAGACATTCGGACGGGCCACAGCACAAAAGGGCAGGCACGCGCAGCAATGGCACAGGACTTTCAGACCGATAGCCGGCAAATGCTGGGCCGCCTGCGCGAGGCCATGGCGGTGGAGAGCGCGGGCCAAGCGCGGCTTGACCAGATCACGCAATTGATCGCCGAAGAAATGCGCACCGAGGTGTGCTCGATCTACCTGTTCCGCGATGAAGAAACGCTCGAACTTTGCGCGACCGAGGGGTTGAAAGCCGCCGCTGTCCACGAAACCCGCATGCGCCTTGGCGAGGGCCTCGTGGGCCGTGTGGGCCGCACCGGCAAGATCATCAACAGCGCCGATGCCCCGTCGGAAAAGGGCTTTCGCTATATGCCCGAAACCGGCGAGGAAATTTACTCCTCCTTCGCGGGCATCCCGATCCAGCGGCTTGGCGAGATGCTTGGCGTATTGGTGGTGCAATCGAAAACCGCGCGGCAATATTCCGAGGATGAAATCTACGCCCTCGAAGTGGTCGCCATGGTTTTGGCCGAGATGACCGAATTGGGCGTTTTTGTCGGCGAAGGCGCCGCATTGTCCGCCCGTCACCAGCATCCGGTGCTGTTTCGCGGGGCGACCGCCCAAGAAGGCGCCGCCTCGGGCCATGTGTGGCTGCACGAGCCGCGCGTTGTCGTCACCAACCCGATCGCCGAAGACCCGCACAAGGAACTCACCCGCCTGCATGAGGCGGTCGAGGAATTGCGCGTCGGCGTCGACCGTATGCTCGACACTGCCGCCAAAGGCGAGAACACCGACCAGCTTGAAGTGCTCGAAGCCTACCGCATGTTCGCCAATTCCAAAGGCTGGATGCGGCGGATGGAAGAAGACATCTCGCGCGGGCTATCGGCCGAAGCCGCCGTCGAGAAAGAACAATCGACCGCCCGCGCGCGGCTCAGCTCGGTCAATGACCAATATCTGCGCGAACGGCTGCATGATCTGGATGATCTGTCGAACCGCCTGCTGCGCATCCTCACGGGGCAAGGCTCTGAAACAGGGGCGGAAATTCCCGCCGATCCGATCCTCGTCGCGCGCAATATCGGCCCTGCGGAATTGCTCGATTATGGCCGCTCCCTCAAGGGGATCGTGCTCGAACAAGGCTCGGTCGGATCGCATGCCGCCATCGTCGCGCGCGCCCTTGCCATTCCTTTGGTGATCCACGCCGCGCGCATCACGACAGAGGCGCTCAACGGCGACCACATCATGGTTGATGGCGATCAAGGCATCGTTCATCTGCGCCCCGATGACACCGTCGTCGCCGCCTTCCAAGACAAAATCGCCATGCAGGCCGAAGCGGTCGAACGCTATGCCTCGATCCGCGACAAACCCGCGCTCAGCCTTGATGGCCACCACGTCCAGTTGACGATGAATGCGGGGCTGATGGCCGATCTGCCCAGCCTCGAAAACTCAGGCGCCGAAGGCGTCGGCCTGTTTCGCACCGAATTGCAGTTTCTGGTGCGAAACCAGATGCCGCGCCGCGGCGAGTTGGCCGCGCTCTACAGCCGTGTTCTCGACAGCGCCAAGGGCAAGCGCGTGGTCTTTCGTACCCTCGACATCGGTTCGGACAAGGTGCTGCCCTATATGAAGCCCAACGACGAGCCAAACCCTGCGCTCGGCTGGCGTGCGATCCGCGTCGGGCTCGACAAACCCGGGGTGATGCGGATGCAATTGCAATCGCTCCTGCGCGCTGCGAATGGGCGCCCTTTGTCGATCATGTTCCCCTTTGTGGCGCAATATGAGGAATATACCCAAGCCTGCCTTGCGCTGGAAAAGGCCAAGCATCGCGAGCGTTTGCTCGGCCATCCGGTGCCCGAGGATTTGCAGGTCGGTGCCATGCTGGAGACGCCGTCTTTGGCCTTTGCCCCGCGCAAATTCTTTGAAGAGGTCGGTTTCTTGTCGATTGGCGGCAATGATCTCAAACAATTCTTCTTTGCCGCAGACCGCGAGAACGAGCGCGTACGCCGCCGCTATGACACGCTCAACGTCAGCTTCCTGACCTTTTTGGAGCGGATCGTGGAGCGCTGCGGCGACACCAACACACCCTTGTCCTTTTGCGGCGAGGATGCGGGGCGGCCCGTCGAAGCGGCCTGCCTTGCCGCGATCGGACTGCGCTCCTTGTCGATGCGGCCCGCGTCAATCGGTCCGGTGAAATCTCTGCTGCGCCGCACCGACCTTGGCAAACTGCGCAAGGTGATCCACGATGCGCGCCATCGCGGCGACCAATCGGTGCGCAAATCGGTCGAGGAATTTCTCGACATCTAAAGCTCATGCATCACATGAACTTCAAATCGCAACCTATTCATGTTAATTAAAAATTAACGACATCCAAGCGCCGCTTCCATCGCTGGTGCACCCGTCATCGCGCCCGCATCGCGGCGCGCAATACGTCCGCCCGACAGGGTGCTGATCATGATCCGCGACCAATCGGCATTCAACGTGACCATCTCGATCCCCGCGCCGCAATCGCGCAGACCGCCAGCGATACCCGCGTCGCCAATCCGGTGGTTGGTCAACCCGCCCGCCTCGGCAATAAGCTCAAGCGCGCCCGCCTCATAGCGCCAGATGCGCAGGGTCTTGGCCAGATGCGGCCGATCAATATAGGCGATTTCCACCGCCCCGTCGCCGTCCAGATCCGCCGCCCCGACCGGCGCGAGCCAGCGATGCGTGCGCCCGATATAGGGCGCAGCCGCGACAAGCCCGTTTTCATCGTAAATCGCCAAACGCGCGCCAAGATCAAAGCGGGTTTCCACCGTGATCACTTCGGGGGCCCCATCCCCGTCCACATCAACCAAACGCGGTGCGGTGTCCTCGAACACATGGTTTTGCGGCAAACGGATGCGCCGTTTGCTCCCGTCACTCAGGCGCAGGGCAAGCTGCGTCCACTCGATCGCGTCCCCCAAAATGCCGTGATCATAGGCGCGCGTTGGCCCCTCATAGGTGGCCGATGTGATCGTTGCGCCCTGCTCGGCCGCAGCAACCGCAGGCCCCAAGAAAACCAGCGTGCACAGAGCGCGAAAACCGAATGCCTGCCTGCCCTTTGCCATCAGATCTGCTTTTCGGGCATCTGGACCCGCAAGCCGTCCAATTCATCGGTGACCTTGATCTGGCAGGTCAGACGCGAGCGCGCAGGGTCGGGCTCAAAGGCGAAATCGAGCATATCCTCTTCCATGTCATCCATCGCGGGGATTTTCTCGACCCAAGCCGGATCCACATAAACGTGGCATGTCGAGCAGGCGCACGCCCCGCCGCAATCGGCTTCGATACCGGGAATATTATTGTCGCGCGCGCCTTCCATGACGGTCATACCTGCGGCCACATCGACCACATGTTCGGTGCCGTTATGCTCGACATAAGTGATTTTTGCCATTTTTGCGGTGCTCCTAAACCAAAATTCTTGCCCGCAGTCCTACCCGCGCAGGCCCGCCTGTTCCAGTCTCTTTTGCGCGAGCAAGGCTGCGCGGCGAAGGATGCTTCCTTGAAAACAGTTTTACAGGTAGAGTGCGGCGCAAAGCGGGCGAAGCCCCGCGCGCATGAGGTCCGAGCAATGCCCCATCACGCCCTACCCCCTTGCGCCTCGATGCGGCGCGGCGCCGCCCTTGCACAACGGGCGCGGCGATCGGGCGCGGCGGCTTTGGCGGTGTGCGCCTTGGCCGGATGCCAAATGGGCCTTCCCCAACCCGCGCCGCAGTTGAACTATGCCTTCGCCCCCGCGCCCCCCGGTGCCAAACCGGGCACCTGTTGGGGCCGTCATGACGTGCCCGCCGTCATCGAGACCGTGACCGAGCAAATCATGCTGCAACCAGCCGAGGTGATGAGCGATGGCACGGTTCTGGCCCCCGCCGTGTTCAAAACCGAGACCCGCCAACAGATTTTGCGCGAACGGCGCGAGACATGGTTCGAGCGGCCCTGCGACGATGTGATGACCCCCGAGTTCATCGCAACACTGCAACGTGCCTTGGCCGCCCGCGGGCATTACAGCGGCGCGGCCAGCGGCGAGATGAGCCCCAAGACCCTGCGCGCGATCCGCGCCTATCAGGCCGCACAGGGGCTCGACAGCGCGGTGCTGTCTCTCGCGGCTGCGCGCAAGCTTGGGCTGATCGCCGTGGCGCGCAGCGAGGGCTAACCGCAACGGCGGTTTGCGCAGCCTGCGCCCCTGAGGCCGTAGCGCCCATGAAAAAGGGCGCCCGAAACGGACGCCCTTTTTGATCATATCATCAAGGATCAGTCTTCGAGCGACAGCGCCACGAAACGCGGCTCGCCGCCGCGGCGAACCAAGAGGAGCAAGGATTTGCGCCCCGCCTCTTTGACCGAAGCAATCCGCTCTTCGAGATCAGCGACGGTTGCGACCTTGTTTTGGCCCGCTTCGGTGATGACATCGCCCGCGCGCACGCCTTTTTCATAGGCATCGCCGTCCTCGTCCACGTCCATCACGACCAGACCGGTGATCGTGTCATCAAGGCTGAGCTGCTCGCGCAGATCGTCTGTGACGGGGCTGACCGTCAAGCCGAGCACAACTTGCGGCTCGACCTCGGGCGCGGGTTCTTCGCCCGATTGCACGGCGGGCACGGCGCCTTCGGATTGCTCGCGGCGGCCAAGGGTAACCTTCAAAGTCTGGGTTTTCCCGTCGCGGAACACCACGATGCGCACGGCTTTGCCGACTTGGGTATTGCCGACCTGACGGACCAATCCGCGCGTGTCCTCAACGTCCTTGCCATCAAAAGAGACGATCACATCGCCCGCCTCGATCCCCGCCTCTTTGGAGGGGCCGTCGGGCACATCGGTGACCATCGCGCCCGAGGCTTTATCAAGCCCCATCGCCTCGGCCATATCGGGGGTCACGTCCTGAATGCGCACGCCAAGCCAGCCGCGGCGGGTCTCGCCGAACTCTTTCAATTGCGCCACAACGCGGGTCACCACATTCGACGCCATCGAAAACCCGATGCCGATAGAGCCGCCATTGGGCGACAGGATCGCCGTATTCACACCGACAACCTGACCATCCAGATTGAACAAAGGCCCGCCCGAGTTGCCGCGGTTGATGGCAGCGTCGGTCTGGATATAGTCGTCATAGGTGCCGCTCAGCGCGCGATTGCGGGCCGAAACGATACCGGCAGAGACCGAAAACCCTTGGCCGAGCGGGTTGCCCATGGCCACCACCCAATCGCCCACACGCATGATATCGCTGTCGCCGAAGCTGACATATTCAAGCGGCCCGTCGGCCTCGACCTTGAGCAGGGCAATATCGGTTGTCGGATCGGTGCCGATGATCTTGGCTTCCAGCTCTTTGCCGGAGAAAAACTCGATGATGATCTCGTCGGCACCCTCGATGACGTGATTGTTGGTCACAATGTAGCCATCCTCGGAAATCACAAACCCCGATCCAAGCGCCGAAGACCGGCGCGGGCGCGGGGCGCCGTCACCGCCGCGATTGCGGTCCTGAAATTCGCGAAAGAAATCCTCGAAGGGGCTGCCTTCGGGGACGATCGGGTTCGGCCCCGCATTGGTTTCAACCACCGTCGAGGTGGTGATATTGACCACCGCGGGGCTGATTTTCTCGGCCAGATCGGCAAAGCTGTCAGGCCGCGCGGCGGCGCTGAGGCTTTGAACCAAAAGCAGCAGCACCGCGAGAAGCGACAACCACATGCCGCGCATCACGCGCAGGGCCACCGCATTGCGGGTCTCTATTGGAATGGACAATGCCTGTACTCTCACGCCCGTATCTCCTCTTTGGTGTGATCGGATGGAGCAACCTCGCTGCGGTCGCCAGTCTTGATGTTTACCCTAATGTAGGCAGAAATATCTGCAACTCAAAGCCTATCGCGCAAGGTCAACTGCGCGTGACGGGCGCGTGAAGCGAGAAGCGCGGATCCTTGCCGATCAATCCCTACGTTTGCCGGTAAAGAGCGCGCCGCCCCGCACCGCGTGCCATTGGTCAGGCCTCGCGGCGCGGCAGACGTTTGAGCGTTTGCGCCAATTGCACGACCAGCGCCTCATGCGAGACATCGCCCTCGATCGCCAAGCGGCGCAGGCCAAAATGCACATGCGCCATCTCTTGGTAATAGGAGGTATAAGCATAATTCGTGGCCGCCCCCGCCACCGCCCCCAGAACCGGCACCGTTTGCGCCGCCAGCTTTTGGCCCAGAACGGCAGCCAGTCGCGGCGCAATCCGCGCCAAAAGCGTGTTGAGCGCCGCCCCCGACAGGGCCGCGCGCGTCGCCAAAAACGCCACATCCGATCCGTCGTCTTGCGCCAAGGGTCCGGCCGAGGCGAAAACCTCGAGGCAATCAAAGGCCACGCTTTGCTCATCGGGATCGAACCCGTGCTCGGCGGCAACGCCTTGGATCGCGCGCAAAAGCACCGTAACCGTCACTGGCAATTCGGCCATCGAGGCGGGCAGGCCGCCAAAACCGCCCGCCGCCCCCATCGCCGTCGCCGCTGCGGTATTAAGCCAAGCTGGCCCGTCAGAAACGTGTTTGCGCGATCCGGTGGCCGCCTTGAGCGCCACCTTCAGGGCGCTGCGCGTGGCCTCGTCAAGACGCTCGCGCACGCTGCCAGGCAAACGGTCGAGCAGGCTTTCAGCCTGCCCGCCGATCAGGTTGAGCACCTGAATGCCAACCCCGCCTGCGGCGCGATACCGTTTGGCCAAAGCTATGATTTGCGCGTCGACGTCGACGGGGTCGGTGCCTGTAGCCTCTTCAATCAACATACATTGCCCTTTGCCTGAACGATCACCGGTTGGATAAGCTGCACTCAAGATCGGGGCGGAGCCGTTTATTTTCAACCGCAAGCCCCGCGATCATGGCGATCACATCGCTTTTTCGACCTTACCGCGCACACCGTCCCATGCGCCGTCTTGGACCTCATAGGCCAAAATACGCTCGGGATTTGTAGGTGGAGGCATCTCGACCCCTTCGATACGGGTATACCCGAACCGGCGGTAATACGGCTCGTCGCCCACCAAAAGAATGCGCTGCCAGCCAAGCTCGCCCGCCTTTTCCATACTGGCTTGCATCAACAAAGCGCCAAGCCCTGCGCCTTGGTGCACGGGGTGCACCGCCACAGGACCGAGCAAAAGCACCGCTTGCCCATCCACCCGAACCGGCCAATAGCGGATCGCGCCGCCAATGATGCCCATCTCGTCGCGCGCCACCATCGATAGCCCCACCACCGGCGGCACCCCGTCGCGCAAGCGATAAGACGACAGCGCCTCGCGCCCGGGCGCGAAGCACAAATCATAAAGGGCCTCGACCTCCCACCAGTCTTCGGGGGTCTCGGGTTTAAGCTGAAACAATGCAAATGCCTCACGATTTCGCTAGAAACAGGGCTAGCACGGCGCTAGTTGAGGGGCAATCAGGTCGCGCCAATACATGTGGTTTTCACGCGCTGCGCCCGTCCAATCACGGCATGTCCCCCATGCAACCGACCGGAAAGACAGATAAATTCATGTTCTATGAGCCCAAAGACGGCCACGGCCTGCCCCATAGCCCCTTCAATGCCATCGTATCGCCGCGCCCGATCGGATGGATATCAACCCGCAGCAAGGACGGATTTGACAACCTCGCCCCCTATTCGTTTTTCAACGCTGTCGCCTATGTGCCGCCGCAGGTGATGTTTTCGTCCGGCAACGCCAAAGACAGCCTTGAGAACCTGCGCGAAACCGGCGTTTTTTGTGCCAATGTCGTTGAATATTCCGCCCGTCATGTGATGAACGCCTCCTCCGAAGCCCTGCCCCGCGAGGTTGATGAGTTCGCCCATGCGGGCGCCGAAAAAGCCGAATGCAGCGTGATCGATTGCCCGCGTGTCGCCACGGCCCCCGCCAGCCTCGAATGCCGCGTCACCGAGATTTTGCGGCTCAAGGGCGCGGACAACTGGGCGATCTTTGGCGAGGTCGTCGGCGTGCATATCCGCCCCGATTGTTTGACCGACGGGTTGTTTGACGTCACCAAATTCAACCCGCTCACACGGTTGGGGTATAAGGATTATTCGGTGATCCGCGAGATTTTCTCGCTGATCCGCCCTGACGATCGGTAAACTGTGCGCCGCACGATAAAAAAATGGCCCCGCAGGTCCAACCGGACTTGCGGGGCCTTTTTGATTTCTGCGAAGGCGCGGGTTAATGTCCGCCCAAAATACCTGTCTTGACCGAATAGTTCACCGCCAGCGCGTAATCGGGATCATCATCGCTATCGACCATAAGATGGCCCGCTTTGGTCAGCAATTTATGGCAATCGCGGCTCAGATGGCGCAACTGCAACTGCTTGCCGGCGGCCTCGTATTTGCCCGCCATGGCCTCAATGGCCTGCAAGGCCGATTGGTCCACCACACGGCTATCGGCAAAATCGACGATCACCGTGGACGGATCATCCGCGACATCGAACAGTTCGTTAAACCCTTCGGCCGATCCGAAAAACAGCGGCCCTTGGATTTGATAGACCCGCGCACCCTCGGGCGTGGTGTAGCTCTTGGCGTGGATGCGGCTGGCGTTGTTCCATGCGTAGTTTAGCGCCGATACGATCACCCCGACGACGACGGCAATCGCAAGGTCCGAATAGACCGTCACAACCGTAACCAAGATGATCACAAAGGCATCATTGAGCGGCACGCGGCGCAAAATGGTCAGCGAGTTCCACGCGAAAGTGCCGATCACCACCATGAACATCACGCCGACCAAAGCCGCCAGCGGGATTTGCTCAATCGCGGGGCTGGCCACGACGATAAACAGCAGCAAGAACAGCGCCGCCACGATCCCCGAAACCCGCGTGCGCCCGCCCGATTTCACGTTGATCATCGACTGGCCGATCATGGCGCATCCGCCCATGCCGCCAAAGAAGCCGGTGACCACATTGGCCGTGCCTTGGGCAATGCATTCTTGGCTCGCCCCGCCGCGTGTGCCGGTCATCTCGCCCACAAGGTTGAGCGTCAAAAGGCTTTCGATCAAACCGATCGCCGCCAAAATCACCGCATAGGGCAAGATAATCTGGAATGTCTCCCAAGAGAACTCGACCATCGGGATATGGAACGCAGGCAAACCGCCCTCGATCGAGGCCAGATCACCAACTCGCGGCACATCAAGACCAAAGCCGATCACAATCGCCGCGGTGATCCCGATGCCCGCCAAGGGCGCGGGGATCACGCGGGTGATTTTCGGCATGATCCAGATGATCGCCATGGTCACCCCCACAAGCCCCAGCATCATGAGCAATGGTCCGCCCGACAGCCATACGCCGCCCGTGGTGCCGTGATCGCCCTGCACCACCGTGCCCGGAACCCTGAATTGCGTGAGCTGCGCAAGGAAAATCACAATCGCCAGACCGTTTACAAAGCCGAGCATTACAGGATGCGGCACCAGCCGGATGAATTTGCCCCAGCGCATCACCCCCGCAACGATCTGAATGATCCCCATCAAAACCACCGTGGCAAAGAGGTATTCGACCCCGTGTTGCGCCACCAAAGCCACCATCACAACCGCCAAAGCGCCGGTCGCGCCCGAAATCATGCCCGGACGCCCGCCGATCAAGGCCGTGATCAACCCCACCAAAAAGGCGGCATAAAGCCCCACAAGCGGATGCACCCCCGCCACAAAAGCAAAGGCCACCGCTTCGGGCACGAGGGCCAAGGCCACAGTCAGACCCGACAAGACCTCGATCCGCAAACGCGACAGCGTCAGCTTCTCTTCGGACATCAGCCGCAAATCGGGAAGGGCGAGGCGGTTGGCAAAGCTTGCCAGAATGGCTCGTTTCAAAGGGCACCTATCAGTGTGGGGTTGTTAGCTTGCCCGCCGTGTAGCTCAAGAACGCGCAAAAGCCTAGGGGGGCCGCTCAAGTTGGCGTGAGAGCACAAACGCGCGGTTGCCAATCGGGCCTTGCGCGGCCAAAACTGTGCCAAACCGCACAGGAGCAAATGTCATGACCGCCGCCCCCCCGAACACCGATTTGACCCAAGACACCGTGATCGGCGTGATCGGCGGCTCCGGCCTTTACGAGATCGACGGGTTAGAAAACGCGGCATGGCAAGAGGTGCAAACCCCATGGGGCACCGCGTCGGATGCGATCCTGACCGGCACGTTGGACGGCGTGAAAATGGCATTTTTGCCCCGCCACGGGCGCGGCCATGTGCATTCTCCCTCGACCGTGCCCTACCGCGCCAATATCGACGCGCTCAAACGGCTTGGCGTCACCGATATCTTGTCGGTTTCGGCTTGCGGCTCCTTTCGCGAAGACATGGCGCCAGGTGATTTTGTCATTGTAGATCAATTCATTGACCGCACTTTCGCACGCGAGAAAAGCTTCTTTGGCACCGGCTGCGTCGGCCATGTATCCTTGGCGCATCCGACCTGCCCTCGCCTGTCACAAGCCGCGCATGAGGCGGCGAAATCGCTCGATATCAACGTCCATATGGGCGGCACATATCTTGCCATGGAAGGCCCGCAGTTCTCCACCCTCGCCGAAAGCAAAATGTATCGCGAGGTCTGGGGCGCGGATGTCATCGGGATGACAAATATGCCCGAGGCCAAATTGGCCCGCGAGGCGGAAATCTGTTATGCATCCATCGCCATGATCACCGATTACGACAGCTGGCACCCCGATCACGGAGAGGTCGATATCGCCCAGATCATCGCCACGCTGACCGGAAACGCCGCCAAGGCCCGCGATCTTGTGGCGCAAATGCCCGCCCGCCTCGGCGCGGCGCGCGCGCCTTGCCCGCACGGATGCGACCGCGCCCTCGAATTCGGCATTATGACCAGCCCCGAGGCCCGCGATCCGGCCTTGGTGGCAAAACTCGACGCCGTGGCGGGGCGCGTCTTGCGCGCCTGACCGGCCGATCTGTGCACAAAACGGAACATGACATGGGCCGCCTCTTGCGTGGCGCGGGTGTTGGCCGCGCTCGGCCGTACCGTCGCCCGCCTGCGCAATACGGGGCGCGCGACCATCAGCGAAGCCCCCTTCGCCCTTGTCGCGGGCTTTCGCCCCGTGATAGCCACATCGGGCATCTTACGTTGAAAGGCCCGACATGGCATCCGTCCAAGACTACATCCGCACCATCCCGGATTTTCCACACAAGGGGATCATGTTCCGCGATGTGACCACGCTTTTCGCCGATCCACGCGGATTTCGCATGGCGGTGGACCAGATGGTGCACCCCTATGCCGGTCGCCCAATCGACAAGGTGGTCGGTCTGGAGGCACGCGGGTTTATCCTCGGCGGCGCCATCGCGCATCAATTGTCTGTCGGATTTGTCCCCGTGCGCAAGGCAGGAAAGCTGCCCGGCAAGGTGATTTCGCAAGACTACACATTGGAATATGGCGAAGCCACGGTAGAGCTGCATGACGATGCGATCACTGCCGGCGAGCGCGTTTTGATCGTGGATGATCTCTTGGCCACGGGCGGCACCGCCGAGGCGGGGATCAAATTGGTCGAGCGCTTGGGCGGCGAGATCGTCGGCTGTGCCTTTGTGATTGACCTGCCCGATCTGGGCGGACGGGCGCGGCTCGAAGCCATGGGGATCGAAATCGAAGCGCTATGCTCTTACAGCGGCGCCTAGACCTCATACTTACGCTGCGTTAATCATTATCACGCCATAACAGAGCAGCCGATCCAGAATCGGCCGCTTGCACGATCTTCGGATCACATCGCGCCTCGCCCCCCTACATGGCGAGGCGCAATTTTTTGATGTATTACAAAATACTAAAGCGCGCTCTTCACCAAAATCACAAAGTTCAAACCACCGGCAATACCGCGCCCGGATTTAGAATACCGCGTGGATCAAGCGCCCTCTTGATCGCCAGCATCATCTCCAATTTCACCGGATCACCATAGCGTGCCAGATCGCCGGTCTTGAGCCGCCCGATACCATGCTCTGCACTGACGGACCCATCCATCTGGTGCACGATATCATGCACGCAGGTTTTGATCCGGTCGCGTAGATGCGCAGAATCGGACTTATCACCGCCTTGCGGCGGGAAGACGTTGAAATGCAGGTTCCCGTCGCCCAGATGACCAAAGCAATTGATCCGAAAATCGCCAAGCTCCGCCAAGGCTGCCGTCGCTTGCGGAATAAAAGACGCAATCGCGCTGAGCGGCAGGGAAATATCATGGCTGGAAATCGCACCGATGCGGCGGTTGGCCTCGGGGATCTGCTCGCGCACCTCCCAAAAGGCGTGCCTCTGCGCCTCGCTTTGCGCGATAAGCCCGTCCGTGACCAATCCCGCGTCCATCCCCGCCACAAAAAGCGCCTCCAGCGCCGCTTGCGGCTCCAGCCCTGCCGCCAATCCGACATCGACCAACACGAACCACTCCGGCACCTCGGCAAAGGGCAATCGCACGTCAGGCAGGGTTTGCGCCAAGAACTCCAATCCCGCGCGGTGGATCAACTCAAAGGCGCTGACCCCCTCGCCCATCTGGTCGCGCGCCAACCCCAGCAAGGCCAAAGCCGCCGCCGGATCGTGCACCGCCATAAGCGCCGTGCCCTCGCCCGCCGGACGCGGTACAAGCTTGAGCGCCGCGGCGGTGATCACCCCCAAGCTGCCCTCGGAGCCGATCATCAAATGGCGCAGATCATATCCGGTGTTATCCTTGCGCAGACGGCTCAGCCCATTCCAAATGCGCCCGTCGGCCAAAACCACCTCCAGCCCCAAACACAAATCGCGCGCATTGCCGTAGCGCAGCACATTCACGCCCCCCGCATTGGTCGCCAGATTGCCGCCGATCCGCGCCGATCCTTTGGCCGCAATCGTGAGCGGAAAAAGCCGATCCACGGCTTCGGCGGCCTCGTGGATGTCTTGCAAAATGGCGCCCGCTTCGACCACCATCACGTTTTCTTCGGCATAGATGGCGCGCACCGTGCGCATGCGCTCAAGTGAGAGCAAAATCGGCGCGGGCGGCTGCTCTGCGCCGCCCTGCGGCATGACTTGCCCGCCGACCAAACCCGTGCCGCCGCCATAGGGCACCACCCCGACGCGCGCCTCGTGGCAGGCTTTCATCAAGCTGGAGACCTGCGCCGCCGTCGACGGCGCCACGACGGCCCCCGCTTGGCCTTGCCAACGCCCGCGCGGCTCTTCGAGATAGGCAGCGCTCACATCGCGAAAACACTCCGCAGGCAAGAGCGCGCGCAACTGCGCCACAAATTTTGCGTCTGCGGGGGACAGGGGCGGCTCGATCATGGGTCTAGGCTCCTCACATTCTCGCGCAGCCTATCGCGACCGACCGCCGCAAGCCATAGCCCAAGCAAACCAAAACGGCGCTCAGCCCGCGTCGGTGCGCCCGCGCCGGTCCATCCGCAGCGCGGCATAAAGAACATGCGTGCGCCACCGGTTGTCGATCTGCAAATAGCTTTGCGCCACGCCCTCGTATTTGAAACCGGATTTTTCGAGCAGGCCACGCGACGGCGTGTTTTCGGGCAGGCAGGCGGCCTCCAGACGGCTCAAATCAAGCTGCGTGAAGGCGTGATGCACCACGGCGGTCAGCGCCTCGCGCATATAGCCTTTGCGCGCATGCGCCTGCGATATCCAATAGCCCAATGTCCCCGCCTGCGCGGGGCCACGGCGGATATTGTCGAGCGTGATCGCCCCCAACAGCGCCTGATCCTCGCGGCGCAGCAAGAAAAGCGGCACAGCCGAGCCGCTGGCCACCGAACGCTGCGCCCAATAGACGCGGTTGGTAAACCCCTTACGCGACAGGTGATCCTTGGCCCACACTGGCTCCCAAGGGGCCAAAAAATCGCGGCTGTCTTGGCGCGCCTCGACCCATGCGCGAAAATCGCCATGCACCGGTGTGCGCAGCGTCAGCCGCTCGGTCTCGATGCGGATTTTACGCCGCGCGAACACCATCAGCCGCGACGCCGCGCTTCTAGATCGGTCAATGTCGCCGCGTGGCTGAGCTGGCCGTATTGCGCCAAGGCGAATTTGGCGTTTTGCGCCATTTCGCCGGCAAAGGCCTTCACATCTCCGGTGGTCACATTGTCGATCCGCTCGACGATCTCGGACAATTCCGGCACGCGGTTCCAGATCTGGATCATCCGCGCCAGACGCTCGGCGCGGTTCGACGGGCCCTCAAGCCCCATCAGCATCCCCGCCTTCATCTGTGCGCGGGCGCGGGCGACTTCGGGCGCGCTCATGTCATCGGCGGCGCGCTTCATCTCGTCGATGGTGATGTTTGCCAACTCGCCCATCATCTCGGGGCTGGTGCCCGCATAGATGGTCATCATCCCGCCATCGGAATAGGCGCCGGTTTGGGCAAAAATCGTGTAGCACAGCCCGCGTTTCTCGCGGATTTCCTGAAACAGGCGCGAGGACATCCCGCCGCCCAGTGCCGAGGAATAAATCTGCGCCGTATAGATCATCTCGTCGCGGTAATCGGGCCCCTCGACGCCCAGGGCGAAATGGGTCTGCTCGAGGGTTTTTTCCTGCCGCATCTCGCCGCCCACCCAAACCGCGGTTTCGGGCGCGCGCGGCGCGACGGGGGTCATATCGCCAAACAGCTTTTCTGCCTCGGCGACCAAAGCCGCGTGATCCACCGCGCCCGCAGCCGCAAGGATCATATTTCCGGGGCCGTAATGCTGCGCCACGAAGCCTTCGAGATCAGAACGGCCAAAGGCACGCACCCGCTCGGCGGGGCCAAGGATCGTGCGGCCCATGGGATGATCGCCATAGGCTTCTTCTTGCAGCCAGTCGAAAATCACGTCGTCGGGCGTATCAAGTGCCTGTCCGATCTCTTGCAAGATCACGCTGCGCTCAACCTCGATCTCGGCCTCGTCAAAGGCCGGATTACGCAAGATGTCCGCAATCACATCCAAAGCGAGCGGCACATCGGCGCGCAGAACCCGCGCGTAATAGGCCGTGGATTCGCGGCTGGTGTAGGCATTGATATAGCCGCCGACATCCTCAATGGATTCGGCGATTTGCAAGGCCGTGCGCCGCGCCGTGCCCTTGAACGCCATATGTTCGAGGAAATGCGCCACGCCGTTTTGCTCGGCCCGCTCGTCGCGCCCGCCTGCGGTCACCCAGATGCCAATTGATGCGCTCTCCAATCCCGGCATGGTTTCGGTAACGATACGGAACCCATTGGACAGGGTGTGAAGTTCGACGGTCAAAGGGCAATACGCTCGCGGATCAAGGTTTCAATAGCGCCAAGGTCATTGCCGATGCGGGTGACGCGCTCTTCGCGGTCAAACAGATCGGCCATGCGCAGGGGCAATGCGGGATGCTGCCCCGAGGCGGTTTTCACAGCATCGGGGAATTTGGCGGGATGGGCCGTCGCCAGCGTGATCATCGGGGTATGGCCGATCCGCTGCGCATTGGCGACCTGCACGCCGACGGCGCTATGGGGGCATAGCAATTCGCCGGTGCGCGCGAATGTATCGCGAATGGTGGCCAATGTATCCTCTTCGGAAACGCGGCCCGAATTAAAGGTTTCGGCCAATGCCTCTCGCGCGCCTTGGCTGACGTTGAAGCCACCTTGCTGCAACTCCTCCATAAGCGCCGAAATCGCCGCCCCGTCGCCGCCATAGGCATAGAACAAGGCGCGCTCGAAGTTGGAGGAGACCTGAATATCCATCGAGGGGCTGATCGAGGGGATCACGCCGTCCGGACGGTATTCGCCCGTGGCAAGGCAGCGATGCAAAATGTCGTTCTGGTTCGTCGCCACGACGAGTTGCTCGATCGGAAGCCCCATGCGTTTGGCAATATAGCCCGCAAAGATATCGCCGAAATTGCCGGTCGGGACGGTAAAGCTGACCTTGCGGTGCGGCGCACCGAGGCTGACGGCGGAGGAGAAATAATAGACCACCTGCGCCAGAACCCGCGCCCAGTTGATCGAATTGACCCCCGCAAGGCGCACGCCATCGCGGAAGTCGAAGTCGTTGAACATGTCCTTGACCCGCGCTTGGCAATCGTCGAAATGCCCGTCCATCGCCAAAGCATGCACATTGCTCTCATTGGGGGTGGTCATCTGGCGGCGCTGCACCTCGGAGACACGGCCATGGGGATAAAGGATAAACACATCCACCGCATCCAGCCCGCGAAAGGCTTCGATGGCAGCCGATCCGGTATCGCCCGATGTGGCCCCGACGATGGTGACGCGGTTGCCGGAGCGCTTGAGCGAGGCTTGGAACAATTGCCCGATGAGCTGCATTGCGAAATCTTTGAACGCCAATGTAGGCCCGTGGAACAGCTCCAAAAGGAAATGGTTTTCCGCCAGTTGCACCATGGGCGCGCGCGCGTCATGGCCGAAACCGGCATAGGCTTTGGCGATGATCTCGGCAAATTCGTCGTCGGTGAAGGTCTCGCCGATGAAGGGGCGCATGATGCGAAAGGCCACCTCTTCATAGGGCAGGCCCGACAGGGCGGCGATGTCTGCGTGGCTGAGCGTCGGGATGCTCTCGGGCAGGTAAAGGCCGCCATCACGGGCCAGCCCCGACAACATCGCTTCTTCAAAACT
Organism: Paracoccaceae bacterium; assembly: GCA_050633545.1. Taxonomy (GTDB): domain Bacteria; phylum Pseudomonadota; class Alphaproteobacteria; order Rhodobacterales; family Rhodobacteraceae; genus Litorivita. The sequence continues at coordinate 414,027 of JBOEGS010000004.1, read as the reverse complement.
CAGGATCGGCGCGGAGCCACGGGTCGAGATATATTTCACGTCATGTGCCTTTCAGCGGGTTGCGAATGCGCCAGATGAAATAACCCGTCATCACCAGCCAGATAAAGGCCAAAGAGAACCAAGTGAACGCATATTGCATGTGGTTGTTCGGAATGCCCGATGTGTCGATGGGCAAAGGCGTGATCTTGGCGCCCCCGCCCTCGCCGCTCCGCAGGACCATCAGCACCGGATCGGTCCCCAGATGCGTCGCCATCGCAGGCACATCGCGGGCGAACCAGATGTCGGCTTCCAGATTGGGACTGGGCGTGTATTTGTCGGTCTCCGAGGGCCAGTGCAGATTACCGGTCAGCGTCACCTCTCCCTGCGGCGCGGCGGGAATGGCATCGCGTTCTTGCACAAATCCTCGGTCGATCAAGATGCGGCGCCCGCCGGTCTCGAAGGGCGCGATGATCCGGTAGCCCGCGCCGTATAGCTGGCGGCTGGAGAGCACGCGAATGCGCCCCTCGCCATAGGTGCCGCGCACCAAAACGGGCAGATAGCGGTCCGCCTCGGGGTCGGGCACGGCGGGAACAGCCACGGGCGCGGCGGAAATGCGCGCCTCGATGTCGGCCAAGACCGCCTCTTTCCACGCCAGACGCCGCACTTGCCACGTCCCGAGCGAGATCAGGATCGCCGCACCGGCAAGGCCGAAAATAAGGGGGATGATGATCCGGCGCAAAGGCCCTCTCCGCGAATGAAAAACGCGGGCGCGCATAAATGCCGCCCGCGCCGTGATAATGTGTTTTTGCCCCCGTCTTCAACCCGTTTCGGGCCAAAGCTCAGGCAAGTCCGGTTCAGCCGCCCCAGATGTAGACCGCGGCAAAGAGGAAGAGCCAGACAACGTCAACAAAGTGCCAATACCAAGCCGCCGCTTCGAAGCCGACGTGACGCTCGGGCGTGAAGTGGCCGCGGCGCAAACGCAGGTAGCAGATGAAGAGGAAGATCGTGCCGACGATGACGTGGAAACCGTGGAAACCGGTCGCCATAAAGAAGTTCGCGCCGTAGATATTGCCCGAGAAGCCAAAGGCCGCATGGCTGTATTCATAGGCTTGGAACACGGTAAAGATCAGGCCGAGAACAACAGAGATGATCAACCCGTTGGCCATGTCCTTGCGGTTGTTTTCATGCACAAGCGCGTGGTGCGCCCATGTCGCCGCCGCGCCCGAGCAAAGCAGGATCAGCGTGTTGATCAGCGGCAGGTGCCACGGGTCAAAGGTCTCGATCCCTGCGGGGGGCCAAACGCCGTCCTTGATCGGGCTCATCGGGCCCATCGGATACATGGCGTGTTTGAAAAAGCTCCAGAACCAAGCCGCAAAGAACATGATCTCGGACATGATAAAGAGCACAAAGCCATAGCGCAGGCCGATACGCACAACCGGCGTGTGATCGCCAACTTCGCTTTCGGCCACCACTTCGGCCCACCATCCGAACATGACGTAAAGCACGCCGACCAGACCGATGAGGAACATCCACGGGCCTTTATCGACGAAATACATCACCGCACCGTAGAGCATGACAAACCCCGCAATGGCACCAAGCAGGGGCCATAGGGAGGGGGGAAGAATGTGGTAATCGTGGTTTTTCTCGTGCGCCATTTAAATTTCCCTCGTTGGAAGGCCTTAGTTTAGGTTTGTTTTCACGTCCTGCGCCAGAGCGGCTTGCGCCTCAGGCAGATCGATTTCATGGAAGGTATAGGACAGCGTGATCGTATGAACAAACTTTCCTTCACGATCCGTTACGATTTCGGGGTCGACATAGAAGGTCACGGGCATTTGCACCCGCTCGCCGGGCTGTAGCACCTGTTCGGTGAAACAAAAGCAGTCGATTTTGGTAAAGAAGCTGCCCGCCGCATAGGGCGCGACATTGTAATTGGCTTGGCCCGCGACGGGACGGTCGGTCGGGTTATAGGCCTCGTAAAAGGCCAAACCGGTCTCGCCGATGCGGATCTCCATCTCGCGCTGCACGGGCGTGAATTGCCACGGCATCCCCCGCTCTTTGGAGGCGTCAAAGCGGATCGTGATGGTTTGATCGAGGATCACGTCGGACCCCGCCTCGGCGGTATTGGTGACCCCGCCAAAGCCCGTAACGGCGCAAAACCAGCTGTAGAACGGCACGGAAGCCCAGCTGAGCGCGCCCATCACCAGCACAACGCCGACCAGTTTCACCACGGTTTTTTGTGGACCCGTCACTGCCATCATTCGCTCGCTTTCGGCGGCTCGGCGCGCAACTCTTGCTGGGCGCGCTGCGCATCGCCCTCATCCACGACCTTGGCAATGGTGAGCAAAAACACCAAACCCACAAAGCCGATCAACACGGCGCCAAGGCCGATATTGCGGCTCATCCGCCGCTTGTGCAATTCGTGCTCGACCTTTTCAAAGCTCACGACCAGCCCCCCAAACCAAACCGGCCAAGGCCCGCTTCGGCCAAAATGGCAAGGAAATGCGCGAACAAATAGACCAAGGAGAGCGCAAAGAAGCGCTTCTCGACGCGGTAGCTATCGGCCTCGGCCTGCGTCTCATCACGGCGCCAGATCGCAAAAGCCCCTTTGATAAAGAGCGCGTTGAGCACCACAGCCGCCGCCAGATAGACCGGCCCACCAATCGAGGTAAAGGCCGCCCCGATAGCGATAGGGGCCAACAGCAGCGTATAGACAAGAATATGTTTGCGGGTCGATTTGCGCCCATGCGTCACGGTGAGCATCGGCACACCCGCATCGCGGTAATCGGACTTCATAAACAATGCGAGAGCCCAGAAATGCGGCGGCGTCCACATGAAGATGATCGTGAACATCAACACCGATTCGACCGAAATGCCGCCGGTTGCCACGGCCCAGCCGATCATCGGAGGAAACGCCCCCGCCGCGCCGCCGATGACGATGTTTTGCGGCGTCCAGCGTTTGAGCCACATCGTATAAACCACGACATAAAAGAAGATGGTAAAGGCCAAAAGCCCCGCCGCGACGTAGTTCGAGGCCAAAAACAGCATCACAACCGCAAAGACCGACAAGGTCATGCCAAGGCCCAAAGCATCACCCTCGGTGACGCGGCCCGAAGGGATCGGGCGGCTTTGGGTGCGCTTCATGATCCGGTCGATATCCGCATCCCACCACATGTTCAGCGCGCCCGAAGCCCCGCCGCCCACGGCAATAAACAAAATCGAGGCAAAGGCGACGACGGGATTGACCGGCACTGGCGCGGCGAGCAGACCCACAAGTGCGGTAAACACCACAAGCGACATCACCCGCGGCTTCAAAAGCGCGAAGAAATCGCCGAAACCGGCATCGCCTTCTTGTGTGGTGGTGTTGAGGCTCGCGTCGCTCATTTTGGCTCCGTTTTCAACTTTTGCCCGCTTAGAGGCTGCGCTTTCGCGCGATTGGCTTTGCCCCCATACGCAGCCCCGATCGGGGTCACGCGGGCGCTTTTGCTATTCTCGGGCGCGGGCCTTTATGCCCTGCCTTCGGGTCATTGTGGTGCGAGGCGCCGTTCTGGCGCCCCGTCCGATTGCCAATGCCATGTCCTATCATGGCGCAGGGATCGGGGCATATTGCCCCTGCCCTGATGCGGTGCGGGTTCTCCGACCGGCCAACCGGCTGCGGCCCGACAGTACGGGCAGCGCGGCCTTGGCAAATTCAGTCGGCGAGCGCCACCTGATAGGGTGCGGCGCTCAGAGCCGCATATTCTTCCTTGGCACCAGCCAGCCATGCGTCATAGGCCTCTTGGCTGACAACTTTGACGGTGATCGGCATGTAGGCATGGTCCTTGCCGCACAGCTCGGAGCACTGACCGAAGTAAACACCTTCGCGGTCGGCGTTGAACCAAAGCTGCGCCAAACGACCCGGTACGGCGTCTTGCTTCACGCCGAAGGCAGGGATGGTCCACGAATGGATCACATCGGCGCCAGTAACTTGCATCACGATGGTTTTTCCGACGGGGACGACAACGGCGGTGTCGGTCGCGAGCAAATACTCATCCTCGGCATAACCGTTTTCGGCCAACTCGTCTTTGGCGAGCAAAAAGCTATCAAAAGCAAAGCCTTCGTCGACATACTCATAGCCCCAATACCACTGGTATCCGGTCACCTTGATGGTGATATCGCCTTCGGGAATCTCTTGTTGCTTGAACAGGACCGGCAAGGAGAAAAAGCCGATCACGACCAAAACCAGGATCGGCACCAAGGTCCACGCCACCTCGATCGGCGTGTTGTGGGTAAAGGAGGATGGGTTCGGGTTGGCGCGGCGGTTGTAGCGCACGATAACGGCGACAAGCAGCACACAAACGAAGATCACGACAATGGTGATGATCGCGAGGATCATACCGTCGAGCCATTGCAGATCGCGCGCCAGTTCGGTCGCGGCAGGTTGGAAGCCGACGCCACCAGCATGAGGCTTGCCGACGCTCTCCAGACCCTCCTGCGCAAATGCGGGAAGTGCAGTGGTCGCGGCCAAAGTGGCGGCCGTGGGGGCCAGAAGGCTAAGGAATTTACGCATGGGTCACCCTGATCGGTTTCGGCGGTTCAGTTCAATCGGAACGAAATTAACCCTTTGTGGGGGAATCTCGGTTGTTTTGTCGCCGCTAGAAATCATATTCTTCCACATGTGACAAGAATGCGGCCAGCGGCAAACGGTCGCTTTTTTGATTTAGATCAAAAACACTCCTCTGAAAAGAACGGAATAACACGCATGACAGATACTCCTTTCCGCCCGCTTGACGACATGCTGGACCGCGAGGCGGCGCTTGGCCTGCTGCGCGAGGCGGTTGCGGGGGCGGATGATGGCGAGTTGTTCTTCGAACGCCGTCGCTCCGAAGCCTTGGTCTTTGATGACGGGCGGGTGAAAACCGCCTCATATGATGCCTCGACCGGATTTGGCCTGCGCGCGGTGCGCGGCGAAGTGGCCGGATATGCCCATTCGAGCGAAATATCCGAATCCGCGATCAAACGCGCGGTCGAAACCGCCCGCCTTGCAGTGGGCAGCGGCGGCGGCACCATGGCGGATGCACCGCAGCACACCAATGCGCGGCTCTATACCGACGAAGACCCCATCACGGGCGCGAGTTTTGCGGTGAAAATCGACACATTGCGCGAAATCGACGCCTATGTGCGTGATCTCGATCCACGCGTGGTGCAGGTCTCGGCCACCATCGCCGCCTCGCATCAGGAAATAGAGATTTTGCGCCCCGAAGGCCATTCGGTGCGCGATGTTCGTCCGATGACGCGGGTCAATGTCTCGGTCATCGTCGAAGAGAACGGACGGCGCGAAAGCGGCACGGCGGGCGGCGGCGGGCGGATCGGCCTCGGCGGCCTCATCGATCCTGCCGATTGGCAAGCCAAAGCCCGCGAAGCCCTGCGCGTGGCGACCGTCAACCTCAAAGCCGTCCCCGCCCCTGCGGGCGTCATGGATGTGGTGCTTGGCCCCGGTTGGCCGGGTATTTTGCTTCATGAGGCAATCGGTCACGGGCTCGAGGGCGATTTCAACCGCAAAGGCTCCTCCGCCTTTGCGGGGCTGATGGGGCAACAGATCGCCGCCAAGGGCGTGACGGTTCTGGATGATGGCACCATTCCCGATCGCCGCGGGTCTATTTCGATCGACGACGAAGGCACGCCATCGGCCAAAAATGTATTGATCGAAGACGGGGTTTTGACCGGCTATATGCAAGACCGCCAGAACGCGCGCCTGATGGGCGTCGCTCCCACGGGCAATGGCCGCCGCGAAAGCTATGCCCATGCGCCGATGCCGCGCATGACCAACACCTATATGCTGGGCGGTGAGGCGACACGCGAAGAGGTTCTGGGCGAGTTGAAGGACGGCATCTATGCCGTGGGATTTGGCGGCGGGCAGGTGGATATCACCAATGGCAAATTCGTGTTTTCCTGCACCGAGGCCTACCGCGTCGAAAACGGCAAAGTCGGCGCGCCGGTCAAAGGGGCGACCCTGATCGGCGACGGGGCCACCGCGCTCAAACATATCCGCGCGCTTGGCAATGATATGGCGCTCGACCCCGGAATGGGCAATTGCGGCAAGCAAGGGCAATGGGTGCCAGTAGGCGTCGGGCAGCCCACAGTTTTGATCGGCGGGCTGACCGTGGGCGGCGCGGCGACCTGATCTTGCCGCGCGAACAGCATCGCCCAGCGCGCAAGACCCCCAAGGCCCTTTAGGGCAAAAACCCGAAGGCGAACATCGCGCCGCCTTCGGGGGCCACTCCGGTTTTGATCCTGCCGCCAAGCTGTGCGCTATAGGCATTGCAAATTTTCATGCCCAATCCGCTTTGCGCCATCGGATCAAAGCCCGCCTCCAAACCGCGCCCCGTATCGGTGACACGGCACATCAGGCGCGCCTCGTCCTCGGGATGGGGCAGAATTTCGACCGTCACCTTAACGCCGTCGCCGCCATGTTTGAGCGCATTGCCAACCAGTTCAGTCACGAGCAGGCCAATTGCAATCGCCGAATCCGCCGCAATTTGAATCGCGGCGGTGCCTTTAAAGCGGATGATCGGATCGCTCGGCGCACCGCGGCTGACGCTGCTTTCCAATCCGGCCAGAAGCGAGGCCATATAATCAGCCAGCGCCACATGCCGGTCTTCGGGATTGATATGCAGTTGCTCATGCACCTTCGACAAAGAGGCGATCCGGTTGGCCGCGTCTTGCACCGCCTCGCGCGCCTCTTTTGACGTCAGTTCGGCCAATTGCAGCCGAAGCACCCCCGCGATCAAAGCGAATGAGTTTTTCACGCGGTGGTCAATCTCTCCCAAAAGCACCTTTTGCCGCTCGAGCAGCGCATTTTTTTCCGCCAATTCGGTTTGAAGCTGGCGCGCCGTCTCTTGCAGCACCAGGTCGCGCTCTTTCAACCGCCGCAGCGCAACCACCCGCTCGGTGACATCGCGCGAGGTGGACAAAATCCGCTCGACGCCGCCACCCCCTGCATAGATCGGCGAAACCGTCACTTGCCACCACCGCTCGGAGCCTTTGGCAGTGGGGCAAAACGCCTCGAAACTCGTGGTCTGCCCGCTTGCGGCGGCGCGCATCGCCTCATGCAACATCGCTTGCGATTCCACCGGCCACAGCGTCGTCCAAGCCTGCCCCTCAATGGTGCAAAAATCGTCGATCTCCATAGCACAAAGACCGTTGCGGTTCATAAAGCTCAGCCGCCCGTCCAGCTCGATCAGTTTGATGCAATCGGGCGAGCTGTCTAGCACCGAAAGCGCAAACCCCTCCCCCAGCCCGTCCAGCAACGGCAAGGCCCCCGCATCCTCTTCCGGTCGCACCGGCCCTGTTTGTGAATTGATCATATCTGTCCACCCCAAGCTTCCGCCCGCTCCGACGCGCGAAATCAATCACGCGCCACAGTATGGCACATTGCTGCAGGCGCAAAGATGTCCCAGCGCCAAGTCGCAAAAAAGTAGCATCCAACATACATATTTTGCAATTTCTCGCGCATTGCGATGACCACAAGCTGCCCGCCCGCCCCTTGATGCGCCGCGCGCCCTCGGGCATGAAGGCCGCATGAGCCGCCTGATCCTTTTCAACAAACCCTTCAATGTGCTGTCGCAATTCACCGACCGCAGCCTTGAGGCCTCCAGCCGCCAGACGCTTTCGGATTATATCGACGTGCCAGCGGTCTACCCCGCCGGACGTCTTGACCGTGACAGTGAGGGGCTTTTGTTGCTCACCGACGATGGCAAATTACAAGCGCGGCTGTCGGACCCGAAATTCAAAGCCCCCAAAACCTATCTGGCGCAGGTCGAGGGCGCCCCCAATGAGGCCGCTTTGGCGCAATTGCGCAAGGGCGTGCCCCTCAAAGACGGCCCCACCCGACCCGCGCAGGCACGCCTCACGGCCGCGCCCGATTGGCTTTGGCCGCGCACCCCGCCCGTGCGCTACCGCAAGAGCGTGCCGGACCATTGGATCGAATTGGTGCTCACCGAAGGGCGCAACCGGCAGGTGCGCCGGATGACCGCCGCCGTGGGCCTGCCCACGCTTCGATTGATCCGTGTGTCGATCGGCGAGCATTCCATTGAAGGGCTGAGCTGCGGAAAATGGCGCGACGCCTGAACGCGATTCGCCCTATTTGCAAGATTTGCGCCTTTTCCCCCTCAAAGAAGCGATAATTTAAGCTAAATTTTTCAACACCTTATAGGGAGCGCCGATTTAATTGCGCGTTTACCATGTGCGATTCACCTGTCGTTAACCACACAAGGGCTAAACCTGTTGTTGCAAGCAGGCGGAGCTACGATGGCCGAGTGTTCACATCCTTCCACTCACCCCCCACTCCCACCCACCACGGAAGATGATCGACTGTCGTGGCTCCGTCTATTGCGCTCTCATCGCATTGGAATACAAACGTTTTTCCGCCTCTTGGAGAAACATGGCAATGCCACTGCAGCCCTCGAAGCCCTGCCGGACATGGCGCGTGCTTCGGGGCTGACCACCTACCAACCTTGCACCGAGGCGCTCGCGATCAAGGAAATGATCCTTGCCCGCGCCGCCGGAGCGAAAATGCTCTGCTACGGCGAGGATGATTACCCCGCCGACCTCTATGCCATCTCGGATCCGCCGCCACTGCTTTGGGCAATTGGCAATATGGGCGCGCTCAAACGTCCGCGCCTCGCCATTGCGGGGGCGCGCAATGCCTCCTCCTTGGGGCTGCGCATGTCGACCGCTTTGGCCAAGCAGTTGGACAGCGAAGGCTATTGCATTACCTCCGGGCTTGCGCGCGGCATCGACACCGCCGCGCATCAGGCAACGCTCGACAACGGCTCTATCGCGGTGCTCGCGGGCGGAGTGGATGTGGTTTACCCCGCAGAAAACACCGCATTGGCCGAAAAGATGCTCGAAAACGGGCTGCGCCTGTCCGAGCAACCCATCGGCATGGCCCCGAGGGCCCAGCATTTCCCAAAACGCAACCGTATTATTTCCGGCCTCTCCCGCGCGCTTGTCGTGATCGAAGCGGGGGCGAAATCCGGCTCGCTCATCACCGCGCGCGCAGCGCTTGATCAAGGGCGCGAGGTTTTGGCCGTGCCCGGCCATCCGTTCGACGCCCGCGCCGCAGGTTGCAATATGTTGATCCGCGATGGCGCAATATTGGTCCGCTCGGCCAAAGATGTGATCGAAGCCCTCCCCCCTGCCGAGATGCCCGAAGTCCAAAAACCCGCCGCGCGCGCGCGCCAGCAGCAGCTCTATGATCTGCGCGCCATTTCTGCCGCGCCGCACGCCGCACCGCCCACCGCCCCCGTAGGCGACGCATCCGTTGTGCCTTTGCCACCGCCAGCCCCCAAACCCGCCGCCCGCAGCTTGCAAGAAATCTCAGCCCTGCACAGCCAGATCCTTGGCCGCCTCGGCCCTGCCCCCTTGGCCGAAGATCAATTGATCCGCGATCTGGGCGCCGCCCCTTCGGATGTGGCCCCTGCTTTGCTGGAGCTGGAGCTGGACGGGCGGATCGAACGGCAAAGCGGCGGGCTTTTGGCCCTGCGCTAGGCCAAGAGCGCTGCAGATTGGGGCAAATTCCCCGCACTCTTCCCTTCCCAATCCCACTCCTTATATATAGCACGGTCCGGAGCGCGCTCGCAGGGCGCCTCGCATTTTGCCCGAAAATCGCGGCCCTCCATATTGGCCGCATTGACAAGCGCCCTATATGCGCCACATGGTCCGCCGCCATATATCAGGTGCCGAGTCGAAAGGATTTCCATGCCCGTTGTCGTTGTTGAATCTCCCGCTAAGGCCAAGACAATCAACAAATATTTGGGTTCGGATTACACCGTTCTCGCCTCTTACGGTCACGTGCGCGACCTTCCGGCCAAGGACGGATCGGTCGATACCGAGCATGATTTCGAAATGAAATGGGAGATTGGCACCGACAGCCGCAAACACGTCAAAGCTATCGCCGATGCGCTTGCCGACGATAACAATCTCATTCTCGCAACCGACCCCGACCGCGAAGGCGAGGCCATCTCATGGCACCTTGAAGAGGCCCTGCGCAAACGCAAGGTGATCAAGAAAGACACGCCGGTCAGCCGCGTGGTCTTTAACGCCATCACCAAAGCAGCGGTCACCGAGGCGATGCAAAACCCGCGCCAAGTCGATGCGCCCTTGGTGCATGCCTATCTGGCGCGCCGCGCGCTCGATTACCTTGTGGGCTTCAACCTTTCGCCCGTCTTGTGGCGCAAATTGCCTGGTGCGCGCTCTGCGGGCCGCGTGCAATCGGTCTGCCTGCGCCTCATCGTCGAGCGCGAGATAGAGATCGAAGCCTTCAACGCGCAAGAATACTGGTCCGTCAAAGCCATGATCGAAACCCCGCGCGGTCAGGGTTTCGAGGCGCGGCTCACGGTTCTGGGCGGCAAAAAGCTTGAAAAATTCGATATCGCCAATGCCACCGCCGCCGAATTGGCGGTGCAGGCCGTCGCCTCGCGCGCCATGCATATCAAATCGGTTGAAGCCAAACCCGCGACGCGCAACCCCTCCGCGCCCTTCATGACCTCGACCTTGCAACAAGAGGCCAGCCGCAAATTCGGCATGGGCGCGCGCCAATGTATGAATGCGGCGCAGCGGCTCTATGAGGCGGGGCACATCACCTATATGCGGACTGACGGCATCGATATGGCCCCCGAGGCCGTGATGGCCACCCGCGATGCGATCACCGACCGCTACGGCAAGGAGTACATCCCCGCCTCGCCGCGCATGTATAAAAACAAAGCCAAAAATGCCCAAGAAGCGCACGAATGTATTCGCCCGACGGAAATGACCAAAGACGCCGCCGCGCTGAAAATCTCCGAGGCTGATCAGCGCAAGCTCTACGATCTGATCTGGAAACGCACGATCGCCTGCCAGATGGAGGCCGCGCGTCTGGAGCGCACCACCGTCGATATCGCCAGCCAAGACGGCGAAGTCGAATTGCGCGCCACAGGTCAGGTGGTGATGTTCGACGGCTTCTTGCGCGTCTATGAAGAGGGCCGCGACGAGCCGGAGGGCGAAGATGACAACCGCCTGCCGCAAGTCATGGAGGGCGAGAAAGCCAAGCTGTCCGGCTCCTTGGCCCCGCAATTTGACAAGGCCAAGGCCGACGGCGCCGACATTACCGCCAGTGGCGGCATGAAAAAGCACAGCGGCGCGGTTCTGTCCGAGGGTGAGGCCGTCATGGGCCTGCAGCACCACACCCAGCCCCCGCCCCGCTATACCGAGGCGACCTTGGTCAAACGTATGGAAGAGCTCGGCATTGGCCGCCCATCGACCTATGCGTCGGTGATCACCACGATCCAAGACCGCGAATATGTCCGCAAGGACAAGAACCGCCTTTTCCCCGAAGACAAAGGCCGCATCGTCACGATTTTCTTGCTCAATTTCTTCAAACGCTATGTGGAATATGATTTCACGGCGGACCTCGAAGAGCAGCTTGATGACGTCTCTGCCGGTGATCGCGACTACAAAAGCGTGCTCCAGAACTTCTGGCGCGATTTCTCCGTCGCGATTGCGGAAACCTCTGAATTGCGCATCACCGAAGTTCTCGATGTGCTCGACGATGCGCTTGCGCCGCAACTCTACCCGCCGCGCGAGGATGGCTCCGATCCGCGCATCTGCCCTAAATGCGGCGAGGGGCAACTGCACCTCAAGACCTCGCGCACTGGCGGCTTTGTCGGCTGTGGCAACTACCCCGAATGCCGCTACACGCGCCCGATCAATGGCGATACCAATGATGCGGGCGACCGCGTTTTGGGCGAGGACAATGGCGACGAAATCTCGCTCAAATCGGGCCGCTTCGGCCCTTATGTGCAGCGCGGCGAGCCGACCGAGGAAAACAAAAAACCGCCGCGCGCCTCCTTGCCCAAGGGCTGGACGCCCGATGATATGGATCTGGAAAAGGCTTTGACACTGCTCAGCCTGCCGCGCGAAGTGGGCCCCCACCCCGAAGATGGCGAGATGATCGAAGCGGGCATCGGGCGCTACGGTCCCTTTGTCAAACACGGCCGGCTTTACGCCAACCTCAAGGAAGTCGATGAGGTCTTTACCATCGGGATGAACCGCGCGGTCGAGGTTTTGGCGCAAAAGCTCGCCACCCGCGGCGCAGGGCGTGCGGCGGCCAAACCTTTGAAGGAACTGGGCGAGCATCCCGACGGCGGCGGCGCGGTCAATGTCATGGAGGGCCGCTATGGGCCTTATGTCAAATGGGAAAAGGTCAATGCCACCATTCCCAAAGGCACCGAACCTGCGGACGTGACCATGGAAATGGCCGTCGAATGGATCGCGGAGAAAGCGGCCAAAGGTGGCAAGAAGAAAGCCCCCGCCAAAAAGGCTGCTGCAAAAAAACCTGCCGCCAAGAAAACTTCCGAGTGAGCGCGGCCTGAGCAAAGGCGGCAAATCGAGCCTCACCAAGCATCCCGACGCCCGCCTCCATAATTATGGGGGTGGGCGTATTCATGTCCAAGCGTTGAATCGGTCCCCTCCCAGCGTCGCATCGGGCAAAATTATATTCAGTTGCTCAAAACTGGCGATTGATTTACCCTACGTCATATTGCATCAGATCACATCATCAAAGGAAGCCTGCCATGAAATCCGTTTTCTCATTCGCTGCCGCGGCTCTTGTTATTGCGGCTCCCCTTCACGCAGCGACGCTCACAATCGATGGGGACAGTCTGGCGACCGGCTCGTCCCTGAGCAGCGGCGCATGGCTCTCGCCTTTGGGCACCGTCTCCTTTGACGGGGAATTCAGAAGCGATTGCACCGATGACGAATTCGTCGCGGCGGGCGCAGGTGGGAATTGCTTTGACATCGACTCCTCCGAAACCGCAACCCTGTCGTTTGATTTTGACGTCGCCTCGATCAGCTTTGTCTATGGCGGCAACTCTGGCGTGTTTGACATCACCGCCTTTGACGCCATCGGCGGCGTTTTGGACAGCTTTTTCCAAGCCTCCACCAGCAGCGGCGAGCCCGCCGGCCCCATCACCTTGAGCGGAACGGGCATTCGTTCGATCTTCTGGCAAGACCCTGGTTTTAGCTATGCCGTTTTGGACAACATCGTCGTGACAACCGCCGCGCCGGTCCCTTTGCCCGCGGGTCTGCCGTTGTTGCTGGCCGGATTGGGGGCCTTCGGCGTCCTGCGGCGCCGCAAAAGCTAAACCCTATCGTCCCGTCATCACACCCGCCCTTCCCGACATATCGGGGAGGGCGCTTTACGTTAAACGGCCCGCATCGCGGGTCAAAATGCGTAAAAACATACGTAGTAACCCTATGGCAGCGGCATTTGATTGACAGGCGCATTCACCGCGCTCAATACCAACGCCAAGACGTCACTTAGGGAGACTGATATGAAAAAGATTTACGGCTCTGCCACCGAAGCGCTCGACGGGCTGCTGTTCGACGGTATGTTCATTGCCTCGGGGGGCTTTGGCCTTTGCGGCTTGCCCGAATTGCTGCTGCAAGCGATCAAGGAGGCGGGCACCAAGGATTTGACCTTTGCCTCCAACAACGCGGGCGTTGATGATTTCGGCATCGGCATCTTGCTGCACACCAAGCAGGTCAAGAAAATGATCTCCTCCTACGTGGGCGAGAACGCCGAATTCATGCGCCAATATCTGTCGGGCGAATTGGAATTGGAATTCAACCCCCAAGGCACGTTGGCAGAGCGCCTGCGCGCGGGCGGCTGCGGCATTCCGGGGTTCTACACCAAAACAGGTGTCGGCACCCAAGTCGCCGAAGGCAAGGAAGTCAAAGAATTCAACGGGCAGGATTACATCCTTGAGACCGGCCTTGTTGCCGATCTGGCCGTGGTCAAAGCATGGAAGGCCGACGAGACGGGCAACCTTGTGTTCCGCAAGACCGCACGCAACTTCAACCCGCCCGCCGCCATGAGCGGCAAGGTGTGCGTTGTCGAGGTCGAAGAGATCGTGCCGACAGGTTCGCTCGACCCCGATCACATCCACCTGCCCGGTGTCTATGTGCACCGCATCATCCAAGGCGATCACGAAAAGCGGATCGAAAACCGCACCACGCGTAAGAAGGAGGCCGTATAATGGCTTGGGATCGGAACCAAATGGCCGCCCGCGCGGCGCTCGAATTGCAAGACGGATGGTATGTGAACCTCGGCATCGGCATCCCGACGCTGGTCAGCAATTACATCCCCGACGGCATCGAAGTGACGCTGCAATCGGAGAACGGCATGCTTGGCATGGGCCCCTTCCCCTTTGAGGGCGAAGAAGACCCCGATTTGATCAATGCGGGCAAACAGACCATCACCGAATTGCCCCAGACCTCCTATTTCGACAGTTCCATGTCGTTTGGCATGATCCGCGGCGGCAAAATCGCCATGGCGATCCTTGGCGCGATGGAAGTGGCCGAAAACGGCGATCTGGCCAATTGGATGATCCCCGGCAAGCTGGTCAAAGGCATGGGCGGCGCGATGGATCTGGTTGCCGGCGTGGGCCGCGTGGTTGTGGTCATGGATCACGCCAACAAACATGGCGAGAGCAAGGTTCTCAAAGAATGCACCCTGCCGCTCACGGGTAAAGGCGTTGTCGACCGGATCATCACCGGCATGGGCGTATTGGACGTGGTCGAAGGCGGTTTGAAAATCGTCGAACTGGCCGATGGCGTCACCGAAGAAGAGCTGCGCGCCGCGACCGAGGCGACCATCGTCGGGTAAGCCGGCCTATATATAAAGACCCAAAAGGCGCTCCATTCGGGGCGCCTTTTCTTTGATATACTTCCCCATCACATCCCGCCCGGCCACCCTATACGGCCCGATGGGACGGGCAGCTTATCCGCCGACCTTCACAAAGACACAGCCATCCGAGACCAATTCCGGCGGCGTCAAACACAATCCGCGCGCGACCTTAAACGCCGCCAGCACTTTGGGCACATAATCGCGGGTCTCTGCATAGGGCGGCACGCCGCCATGGTTGCCGAGGGAATTCTCGCCTGCATTATATCCGGCCAGAACCAAGATCGGGTCGCCTTCGAATTTCTTCATCAGGAAATCAAGAAACGCCACACCGCCTTTGATATTGTCATCGGCGACCAATGCATCCGTTACGCCAAACCGCTTGGCCGTATCGGGCATCAATTGCATCAAGCCTTGCGCCCCTGCCCCGCTCACAGCATCGGCGCGCCCTGCCGACTCGACCGCGATCACCGCCAAAGCCAAAGCCGGAGAGACCTCGGTGCCGATGGTCGCTCGCAAAATCGCCGATCCTTGCGCCTCTGCGATCTGTGCCAAGGACGCGAGCCGCGGGTTGGGCGTGCTTTCGCCCGACGGGGGATTGCCCAACTTGTCGAGCGCCCCGCGCAGCCGTCCTGGCCCGCTTTGCGCGAGCTCCGGCGAAATACTGTCCCAAAACCATGCATAGCGCCCCATCGGCACCGCAGCGCGCGCGGCGGCTTTGGTCTCGCCGCCTCCGTCAACCCGAGCCGCACGTTCGGAGGGCTTGGGCGAGCGGGACAAAATCGCTGCCTGTTCGACCGGATCGATCTGGATGGTGATGCGTTTTTGCGTGCTGCCGGGTTTGGGCGGTGTCACCCGCTTGAAATCGGCCAAGGCGGCAGAGGCGCCCAGAATCGAGATCGCACAGACCGCCCCCATATATACTGCAAAGCTGCGCATGATCTAAAACCTGCCCTGCTGCCTGTTCTTTTTACTTTTCTTAACGCGCTTATCGCATGAAACGCCCCTGCGCGGCTAGAATCGGGCGCTGATTTGAAGGCAAATGCGCCATAATTGCCGCTCAAACCCACGCCATTCGGGTGCGCGCAAAAATAAATTCATAAAGTTATTAAACAAAAACAATGCCCTAAATAATATTTGGCAAGAAAAATTAAGAGGCCTGAAAAGGCACTATTCGTGCCAAATTCATGCCCCAATCAAAGGGCTATATATGTTCATACCACGACGGCAGCGGGCCAATGAGAGAGAACGGCCCAGCAAGTTGGCGACGCGGTTTAACGTAACAAACTACTGATCCTTTGGAGGGACTAACATGCTTAACTTTATCAAAAACTTCCGCGCAGACGAAGACGGTGCCGTGACTGTTGACTGGGTTGTTCTGACCGCCGCCGTTGTTGGCTTGGCTGTTGCAGCTTACTCGTCGATCAAAAACGGCGCGTCCGAGATGACCGCAGCGACCAACACATACATGGCCGCACAAACTCCGGGCAGCTTCTAAGTTGACCTGACGGCTCGCCTTCGAGCCACGCGAGTTCAAAAGTGGGCCGTGTCCTTCGCGGATGCGGCCCCTTTTTTTATGGCACAAGGTTTGCGTTGCAAGACGCTCGCCGCCCGATTTCCGGATGCCGCTGACTGAACATCGAGGTCACTCATGAAGTCTATTTTTAAACGTTTTTCCAAGCGCGAAGATGGCGCTGTCACCGTTGATTGGGTGGTGTTGACCGCCGCGGTCGTGGGCCTGATGGCTGGCGGCTACTACATGATGCGACAAGGTGCAGTCGATATGGCGGATGGGACAACCACTTATATGCAAAGCTGGACCTTCTGATCCCTCTTTTGCCATACCAAAGGTAAGCGCCGGCTTCGGCCCTTGCTCATATTCCAAAGGCCCCGCTCATTTTCGGGAGGCGCAGAACGCGCCGATCAGCCTTGAGCCGTGCCCCATCGCGCCATATCACCGCGCGACATCTGTTTTGTTCATTGCGATCACGCCTCCCTCGCCCCGCGCGCCGGAGGTTTTTTTACGCCCCGCGAATAGGGTTCAATCAGGCCTGCGAGGCCCTCTTCGTCACCAAATCATGAACAATTCACACCCCTTCCCAGATTTGGCCACATTTCGCGGGTAATCTCCCCCTAGAGCAGATTTGCGACCAATGCGTCGCTCTGTGCGTTTGGGCCTCACTGGCACGCGCGCGCAGGAAACATACGAAAGGGAAATCAAATGCGTATGGTCTTTGGACTGGTGCTGATCGTTGGCCTCGGGCTGGCCGGTTTTGCCACCTATATGGTCAAGAACTACGTGACCGCCTATCAAACCGCCCTCGCACAAGAGCGCGCAATGAATGCCTCCGTGGCGACGATGATCGACATTTACGTCGCCGACAAACAGCTAAAATATGGCGATGTGATCAAGGAAGAAGACCTCCGCGTCGTCAAATTCCCCGAAAACGCCATGCCTGAGGGCACATTTACCAGCAAAGCCGCCTTCTTCCCCCAAGGCGAGAATGTGCTGCGCACCGCCTTGCGCACGATCGAGAAAAACGAAGCCATGAGCGCCGTGAAAGTCACCGAGCCTGGCGAAAGCGCAGGCCTGACCTCGCAGCTTGAGCGCGGCAAACGCGCCTTTGCGATCAAGGTCGATGTCGCCTCCGGCGTGTCGGGCTTCTTGCGCCCGGGTGACCGCGTTGACGTCTACTGGACCGGCGCGATTGAAACAGGTGCACGAGGCGGCGACCGCGGTGATGTCACCAAATTGATCGAAGCGGGCGTTAAACTGATTGCCGTCGACCAAGACAGCAGCGGAGAGGCCTCCGAGACGATGATCGCGCGCACCGTGACCGTCGCCGCCACCCCGCAGCAAGTCGCAGCCCTCGCGCAAGCGCAATCCTCGGGCCGCCTGTCGCTGTCCTTGGTGGGCAATGAGGACGACACCGTCGCCGAAGCCATCGAAGTCGACCAGCGCTCGCTTTTGGGCATCGAGGCCGCGCCGGTTGTCGTGCAAGCCGAGGAAGAGAAGATCTGCACCATCCGCACACGCCGCGGCGCGGATGTGGTCGAAATTCCGATCCCCTGCACCAACTGATCGGCACATCACCTCCCGCTTCCCTTTGGGAGATGGCAAGGGCGCTCCGCAATTCGGGGCGCCCTTTGTCTATTGCAAACGGGCAACGTCTTGGCGGTTGTTGCCACTTATCCACATAAACTCTCGCTGCGAAGCCTTTGATTCTTGCAATAAAAGCGAAGTTAACGCATGGTAGCGACAAAATCCGGGCAATAAGACCCGAAAATGAGGCGTGATCAGAAAGGCAGGTCACATGTATAAGAGCAGTTTCTTGAAAGCGGCCCTAATGGGCCTGACGTTGAGTTTTGGTGCCGCCGCTCCTATGGCCGAAGCCAAAAATCTCCATGTCGTACAACGCGGTATGTCCTCGTCCTTGGACGTTCCGATGAACCGGGCCGTGGTCGTCGAAAGCGACGTCCCCTTTGCCGAGCTCAGCATCGCCAATCCCGCGATTGCCGATATTTCCTCGCTCTCGGATCGTTCGATCTATGTTTTGGGCAAATCGCCCGGTTTGACCACTTTGACGCTGCTTGATGGCAACGGGCAATTGATCACCAACGTCGATGTCCGCGTCTCTGCCGATGTCAGCGAATTCAAAGAGCGCCTGCGGCAAATCCTGCCGGGCGAGAAAATCGAAGTGCGCACCGCAAATGACGGCATCGTTCTGTCGGGCACGGTCTCTTCGTCCGCGCGCTTGCAGCGGGCGCTCGATCTGGCGGAACGCTATGCCCCCGAACGGGTCTCGAACCTGATGAGTGTTGGCGGCGTGCAGCAGGTCATGCTCAAGGTCCGCTTTGCCGAAATGCAGCGTAACGTCTCGAAATCGCTCAGCTCTTCGCTGGCGCTGAACGGGTCGATTTTTGGCGGCAACGTCGGCGTGAACGGCGGCAACGGCACCAACAACAACTCCGGAGCGGCGGGCACCTCGCTTGGCGGCAATATTCCGGGCACCAATGAAAACAACGGCGCGATGCTGTTCGGCTTTGATGCCGGCGCGGTCGAGGTCGGTATTTTGCTCGAAGCGCTCGAAACCAAGGGCGTTGTGCGCACTTTGGCAGAGCCGAACCTGACCGCCCTGTCGGGCCAAGAGGCGAAATTCCTCGCAGGCGGCGAATATCCGGTGCCTGTGGCGCAAGATAACGGCGCGATCACCGTGGAATTCAAACCCTTCGGCGTGGCGCTGAACTTTATCCCGCGCGTGGTTGATAGCGATTTGATCAACCTCGAACTGAACGCATCCGTGTCGGCGATCGATCCCAATAACGGCTTTGAAATCAACGCCTTCAAGATCGACGCCTTCACCCGCCGCGAGACCTCGACCACGGTCGAGATGCGCGACGGCGAAAGCTTTGCCATCGCGGGCCTGTTGCAAGATGACTTCTTGGACGTGAACGGACAGATCCCTTGGCTCGGCGATGTGCCGGTTCTGGGCGCGCTGTTCCGCTCGGCCAACTACCAGCGCGAGCAAACCGAACTTGTCATCATCGTGACCGCCCATCTTGTGACCCCGAAACGCGGCGAGGCCTTTGCACTGCCGACAGATCGGGTTAAACCTCCCACCGAGAAGGACTTGTTCCTCTTTGGCAAAGTCGCCAAAAGCCGCACCCCCACCCGCGGTGCTGCAGGAGAGGTTGCCAAACAGGACTTCAGCGGTTCTTATGGGTATGTGATGGATTGATACGATGCGTGGGCACATGAAAAAATATCTGGCAACAGCGGCTCTTACAGCCCTCGCCGCCTGCGGGCAAGGCTCGCAGGTCGCCAACACCTTTTATGGTGAGGCGGGCTTTGTCGCCGCGGCCGGACCTTTTGGCAATGCGACCATGAACAACACGATGATCATGTCGGGCGAGCGCAGCTACACCTACGAGCTCGCCTCCCGCTTTGCCGCAGAAGTGCTCACCAACGTCAATTTTGCCTTTAATTCCGCGCAGTTGGACGCTGGCGCCCGTGACACGTTGCGCGAACAAGCGCAATGGATCCGCCAGTTCCCCGAAGCGCGGTTCCGCGTTTACGGCCATACGGATGCGGTGGGATCGAACGCCTATAACAAATCCTTGGGTCTGCGCCGCGCGCAGGCTGTGGTCAGCTATCTGACCAGCCAAGGTATATCGCGCAGCCGTCTGGAGGCCGTCGCCTCCTTTGGCGAGACGCAGCCGATTGTGGTCACCGAAGGCCGCGAGCGGCGCAACCGCCGCACCGTGACCGAAGTGTCAGGTTTCGTGAAAGACCACCCCTCGGTTCTCGATGGCCGTTACGCGGCGATCGTCTACCGCGAGTATGTCAATTCGGGCGTGCCCCGCTCTGGCTTGACCGGCATCTCCGGCGATTCGTTCAAAACCGATTGATCCGCGGCCCTTTCGAACAAGGGACCCGAAATTTCAAAAGCCGCCGGAGCATCGTCTCCGGCGGTTTTCCTTTGGGCGCAGCCAGGGGCGATGCGGGAGCATTGTTCACACATCAGCCCCCAGTGCGCCGTGGCGTCTTGCGCGAAACACGCGCCAACCCCAGTATCCAACGCGCTTTACCCTCAATATAAACTAAGCAAAATCAAGCTGATAGAGGCGAAATTTCCACCCAAAGCCTGATTCAGCAAGAGCTTAACTCTGTCTCAATATACCAAACAAAGGCGGTATTCTGGCCTAAATGTTGCCCAGATTGGCGGCAATTCTAACGTCAATGGGAGTAGTGCGTCCGATGCGAGTCGGATGCAGGCCAGCGCAGGACAGTGTCGCAACCGGAGGATCGAGCCCTTCGCTGCGGCGCATAAGAAACCTGCTGGGCCTGATTTGAAAAAGGACTGAGGCTATGACGAGTACAGCAACACTACAATCGGATCCGCATCCGTTGAAAGCCTGCACAATCAGCCGTGATGTGCAAAACTTCGACCTGCTGATCGAGGACATGGAAACGGCTTTGGGTGAAAGCTGGGGCGATCTGGGGTTTGGCGAGGCTTTGGCCTTCTTCAGCCAACCGGAGGCCACCGATCTTGAATTTGTCGCCCTTGCCATTGATGACAGCGACGAAGGCAAGCTGGTGATGCTTGGCGAAATTATCGCCGCCGCCCGCGCCCATAAAATCAAGGTCATCCTCATCGCCGAGGACGTCAGCCCCGCCGCTTTGCACCAGCTTCTGCGCCAAGGCGCGGATGAATTTGTCCCCTATCCTTTGCCCGAGGGCGAATTGTCGGCTGCGATCGAACGCTTGCAAGCCCCGCCCCCCGCCCCTGCCGAAGCCGCATCCCCCAAGCCCAAGGCCGCGAGCGGCGCTCATGACGGCGTAATCCTTGCCGTGCACGGATTGGCCGGCGGCACCGGCGCGACCACTTTGGCGGTGAACCTCGCGTGGGAACTGGCCTCGCTGGGCAAGGACAACGGCCCCAAAGTATGCTTGATCGATCTCGATCTGCAATTCGGGGCGGTGTCGACCTTCCTCGACCTGCCCTGCCGCGAGGCGGTCTATGAAATGCTCTCGGACACCGAATCGATGGATTCGGATGTCTTCAACTCGGCGCTCTTGTCGTTTGAGGACCGGTTGCAGGTGCTGACCGCGCCTTCCGACATGCTGCCGCTGGATCTGGTGACCTCCGAAGACATCAACCGCGTATTGGAGGTCGCGCGCCAGAACTTCGACTATATCGTCATCGACATGCCGAAAACCCTGGTGCAATGGAGCGAGGCGGTGCTTCACGCTGCTCATGTTTACTTCTGCACCACAGAACTCGACATGCGCTCGGCCCAGAACACATTGCGTTTCAAACGCGCGCTTATGGCCGAAGACCTACCGGTCGAGCGCCTGCGCTTTTGCCTCAACCGCGCGCCGAAATTCACCGATCTGAACGGCAAGGCCCGCGTCAAACGCATGGCCGAAAGCCTCGAGGTCAGCTTTGAATTGCAATTGCCCGATGGCGGAAAACCCGTTGCCCAGGGCACGGATCACGGGCTGCCTTTGGCAAGCTCGACACCGAAGAACCCGCTGCGCAAGGAAATCGCCAAACTGGCGCAATCGCTGCATGAGCTCGGTCAAACCGAAGCCGCTGCGGCGTAAGAAAGAGAAAGTAATATAGATGTTCTCGCGTTACAAAAAAGACGGCACCGCCAGCCCCTCCGCCAAAGCGGTCGCGGCGGCCCCCGCCCCCAAAACCGCCCCCGTCGAGCAAGCCGCATCCATGCGCCGCCCGATGCCGGTAGATGCTCGTGTGGTGCCCGCCGACAAGGAACTCAAACGCAAGGAGCGGATGGGCGAGGTCAAATTGGACCTGCACCGCGAATTGCTGGACAACCTCAACCTTGCCGCATTGGACAAGGCCAGCGAGGCCGAGTTGCGCGGCGAAATCAACGCCATTGCCGCCGAATATCTTGAGGCGCAAAGCATCGTGCTGAACCGCGATGACCGCACACAGTTGACCAAAGAGCTTTACGACGAGGTGCGCGGCCTTGGCCCGCTTGAAACCTTGCTGCAAGACGACACGGTGAACGATATTCTCGTCAACGGGCCGCAGCAGATTTTCGTTGAACGCGCCGGTAAGCTGGAGCTCACCGATGTGACGTTCAAAGACGAAAAGCACCTGCTCCGGATCATCGATAAAATCGTATCCGCCGTGGGCCGCCGCGTTGACGAAAGCAACCCCTACGTCGATGCGCGCTTGCAAGACGGCTCGCGGTTCAACGCCATGGTGCCGCCAGTGGCGGTGGACGGCTCGTTGGTCTCGATCCGGAAGTTCAAGAAGGACAAGCTCGGGATTGACGATCTGGTCAAATTCGGGGCCTTCACCGAAGAGATGGCCGCCTACCTTCAGGCCGCTGTCGCCACGCGTCTCAATGTGATCGTTTCGGGCGGGACGGGCTCGGGTAAAACCACCACGCTGAACGCGCTGTCCTCCTTTATCGACAATGCCGAACGCATCCTGACGATCGAAGACACCGCCGAACTTCAATTGCAACAGATCCACGTGGGCCGCATGGAATCGCGCCCGCCGAACGTCGAAGGCAAAGGCGAGGTCAGCCCGCGCGATTGTTTGAAAAACGCTCTGCGGATGCGTCCGGACCGGATCATCGTCGGGGAAACCCGCGGCGAGGAAGTCATCGACATGCTTCAGGCCATGAACACCGGCCACGACGGATCGATGACCACCATCCACGCCAACAACCCGCGCGACGGGATCTCGCGACTGGAAAACATGATTGCCATGGCGGGGATCGAAATGCCCCTCAAAGCCGTGCGCAGCCAGATTTCCTCGGCTGTGAACCTGATCGTGCAGGCCTCGCGTTTGCAGGACGGCTCGCGCCGCATGACCTCGATCACCGAGATCACCGGCATGGAGGGCGACGTGATTTCCATGCAGGAGATTTTCCGCTTCCAACGTGTCGGCCTGACGCCGGACAACAAAATCATCGGTCACTTCACCGCAACCGGCGTGCGTTCGCATTTCTCCGAACGCTTCCGGATGTGGGGCTATGATCTGCCCCCTGCCATCTTTGAACCCATCGCTGCGGAGTAACCCCAATGGTCATCAGCTCAGCCCCCATTATCTACGCGCTCATCTTTCTGGGCGTGCTGGCGCTCGTCGAAGGCCTGTATCTGACGGTTTTCGGCAAATCCATCAGCCTCAACAACCGCGTCAATCGCCGTCTCGAAATGATCGAGAAGGGCAACCGGCGCGAAGAGGTCATGGCCAAGCTGCGCAAAGAGATGAACCAGCACGGCAAAAACCGCACGATCCCGCTTTATTCACTGCTCGCGGATAAAGCGCAAAAGGCGGCCATCGCCTTTACACCAAAGCAATTGATGTTGGTGATGGCCGGCCTTTCGGTGGTGGCCTTCCTTGGCATGACCATCGGCACCGAAACCTCGGTGCCCGTGCGCGCCCTTGTCGGCGTCGGCATGGGTGTGGGCGGTGTCTATATGTGGGTCTCCATGAAGGCAAACAAACGCATTTCGATGATCGAAGAGCAATTGCCCGATGCGGTCGAACTTATGGTGCGCTCCTTGCGTGTCGGTCACCCTTTTGCCTCTGCAATTTCCATTGTCGCAAAAGAGGTCGGGGATCCTTTGGCCTCCGAGTTCGGCTTTATCGCCGACGAGGCCGCCTACGGCCGCGATATGGGTGAGGCGCTCAAGGATATGGCCGAACGCATCGACATGCAGGATTTGCGCTTCCTCGCGGTGGCCGTGACCATTCAACAGCAATCGGGGGGTAACCTCGCCGAGATCCTCGCCGGTCTGGCCAAGGTGATCCGCGCACGCTTCCGCCTCTTCCGCCGCGTGAAAGCGATCACCGCCGAGGCAAAATGGTCGGGCAAATTCCTGTCGGCCTTCCCGATTGTCGCGCTGATCGTGATCAACATTCTCGACCCGCACTACTATGACGACGTCAAGGACCACGCGCTGTTCATTCCGGCCTGTCTGGCGGTCGGGGGCTTCTTGGCCACCAACCTGTTCGTCATGCGCATGCTCGTTAACATCAAAGTCTAAGGAACCGAAATCATGGAGATTCTTGCCCCGATCAACGAGCTGCTCGTCGCTCAATTCGGTGAATTCGGCCCCTTGATGGCGGTCGGGTTTGTCGGGCTGGTGATGATCATCATCACCCTTCCGGTGATGCTCAACAAAAAGGCCGACCCTCTGGACCGGCTCAAGGCGCAAAAGGTTTCGGCCAAATCCGCCAAGACCGACGAGCGCCTGCGTGTGGACAGCCGCAACCAAAAGCTTGACCGCTATGCCTCCTTTTTGGAGCCCAAATCCGAAGAGGAATATTCTGCGGTCCGGCTCAAGCTGATCCGCGCGGGCTATCGCTCCAAGGACGCGGTGCGCTATTTCCACTTTGCGCAATTCGCGCTGGGGCTGGGCTTTTTGATCGCGGGTGTGGTCTATTACATCACCACCAAATCGGGCGGCGAGACCAACACCCAACAGATGGCGATGTATATCCTTGGCCCTGGCGGCGTGGGCTATATGCTTCCGAAATACTGGATCACCAAACGCGTGCAGACGCGCCAAGAAGAGATCACAAACGGCTTTCCGGACTCGCTTGATATGATGCTGGTTTGCGTGGAGGCGGGTCAATCGCTCGATCAATCGATCAACCGCGTGTCGGGCGAATTGCGCGCCTCCTACCCCGCATTGGCCGACGAATTTCAAATGGTCGCCCATGAGATGAAGGCCGGTAAGGACAAGGTCAGCGTTTTGGGCGATATGTCCGAGCGTTGCGGCGTGCAAGACGTCAGCTCCTTTGTCACCGTGCTCGTGCAATCGGCCACCTTCGGCACCTCGATCTCGGATGCGCTTCGGGTTTACGCTGGGGAAATGCGTGACAAACGCGTGATGCGCGCCGAAGAAGCCGCAAACAAGTTGCCTACGAAGATGACACTTGCCACAATGATGTTCACGGTGCCGCCGCTTTTGATCATTCTGGTCGGCCCGTCCGTGCAAGGGATTACCCAGATGGGCAACATGGGAGGCCTGCAATAGATGCAGCCCGCAAGACCGGCGCGCCAATGGGCGCTGCTGCTCACAATGATACCGTTTTTGGCCGCTTGCTCCGCAGGCGGCCTTAACGCGCCGCGTGGTGCCTTTGCCCCTGGTCTGGCCGACGCCGAACCGGTGGATGGATTGCTCGTCGGGCACCGGTTGATGGAGGCGGGCGAATATGAGCTGGCGCTCGATGCCTTCACCCGCGCCGCCGCGCGCGAGGGGCTGACCGTAGACACGCTTTCGGCCCTTGGCACCGCCAACCTCGGCCTTGGCCGTTTGGGACAGGCCGAGAGCCTGCTGCGCCGCGCCATCAAGACCGACGAAGCCAGCCCCGAGGCATGGAACAACCTTGGCGTGGTGCTTATGGAACGGGGCAAAATCCCCGAAGCCGCCAAGATCCTCGAGCGCGCCTATGCGCTTGATAATGGCCAAAGTGACTCAATTCGTGATAATTTACGCTTGGCACTCGCAAAAACGGAAAATCCGTCATATGATGAGAGCCAAGAACAAGACTACAAACTGGTCCGGCGGGGCAGTAGCACCTACCTTATCCGCTCAATCCAGTGATCTGAGGCGAAGGCAGTAAAAGGACGCAGCAAAATGCGCCAATCTATCTTTCTTACCCTGTGCCTGTCCGGCACGGTTGCACTGAGCGGTTGCCAAAAAGCGGGCGACAAGGAAGTTTCTCGGGCTTTTCAAGCAGTTAACGTCATCGACGAAAGCAACATGAGTGACATCATGTTGACCGTCGCGGACCCCAACGAGGCCGTGGTCTACTTCCGCCGCACCCTTGGCGAGAACCCTGATCGCATCGATCTGGCCCGCGGTCTGGCGGCATCCTTGGTGCGCGCCAAACGTATAGACGAGGCCGCCAAAGCCTATGCCGATGTGGTCAAGCACAAAGACAGCACCTCGGACGATAAGGTCGATTATGCCGATGCTTTGATCCGCGCGGGCAATTGGAAGGACGCAAAAGCCACACTCGACACCATCCCGCCGACGGTCGAAACCTTCAAACGCTACCGCCTCGAAGCCATGGTGGCCGACAGCAACAAGGATTGGAAAAAGGCCGACAGCTTTTACGAGACCGCCGTGGGCCTGACCACCCGTCCGGCAGGCGTGATGAACAACTGGGGCTATTCCAAACTGACGCGCGGCGATTTTGCAGGGGCCGAGCGCATGTTCTCTGACGCGATCTCCCAAGACGACACGCTGTTCACCGCCAAAAACAACATGGTCCTCGCCCGCGGAGCGCAGCGCAATTACAACCTGCCCGTGATCCCGATGAGCCAAGTCGAGCGCGCGCAACTGTTGCACACGCTGGGCCTGTCCGCGATCAAACAGGGCGATGTGGAAACCGGCAAGGGTCTGCTGCGCGAAGCGATCGACACCCATCCGCAACATTTCGAATCCGCCGTGCGCTCGCTGCGCGCGCTGGAAAAGAACACCTGATCTGGCGGCATGACGCTTAGCATTGATCTCTCGATGGCCATCACCAAGGGCGAAGCGGCGCTGTTTGCGCCCTTCGTCCTGCCTGTTTGTGTTTGGGCCGCCTATAGCGACCTGAGCCGGATGAAAATCCCCAATAGATCGGTCCTCGTGCTGGCCTTGATATTTGTGCTCTTGGGTCTTTTCGTGCTGCCTTTGCCCGATTACGGCTTTCGGCTGGTGCATCTGGTTGTGGTGCTGGTGATCGGCATTCTCGCCAATGCGGCGGGGCTGTTGGGGGCGGGCGATGCCAAATTCGCTGCCGCCGCCGCACCCTTTATCGCCTTGGGCGATTTGAACCTGCTGTTGTGGCTCTTTATGGCCAATGTGGTGGCGGGCATCGCCACCCACCGCGCGGTCAAATACTCTGCCCTGTCGCGTTTGGCCCCCGAATGGGAAAGCTGGAAACGCCATGGTAAATTCCCCATGGGCCTGTGCCTTGGCGGCACGCTGGCGATCTATTTGCTCTTGGGTATTTATTACGGCGCCTGAAGGGGTTAGCCGCAACGCTTAACCTGTGATCCGGCCCGCTAAGCGGCGGCCCTCTCGCAAAAAATCCCCCATACTGCCGCCATGCTTCCCCCGTATTGCCCTTATTCGGCCATGCTTCATCGCTCTAATAGCGCCAAGAGCCCCCGTTTGCAGGGGCCTGTGCCTATGTGGCCGAGCAAGTAACGGAGCGAAACGATGAATATGCAAGTGACACCGCCCACCGGCGTGCAGCCCCCCCCTCCCCCAAAGACCATGGGCGAGATGCAGCTGCCCACCGTGATGATGCGGGATATTTTGCTCAAGACGCTGTTTCGCAAGAATATCAACTATGCCTCCGATCTGGCCGAGGCGATTTGCCTGCCGCTGCAGGTCACGCAAGAGCTGATCGACATGGCGCGCGAACAGCGCCTTCTCGAGGCGATGGGCACGCTCAACGCGACGGCGACCACGAACGAAATGGCCTATCAATTGACCGATGCGGGCAAATCGCGCGCGCTCGACGCTTTGGCGCAATCGGAATATTTTGGCGCCATGCCGGTGCCGCTCGATGTCTACCGCGAGCAAATCAAACGCCAATCGATCCGCAACCTGCAAATCACCCGCGAGCAATTGACCAATGCGATGGGGCATCTGATCTTGCCGCCGGACCTTTTGGACCAACTGGGGCCTGCGGTTTCGGCGGGGCGCTCGGTGTTGATGTATGGCCCTCCGGGCAACGGGAAATCTTCGATCTCCAACGGCATCCGCGACGCGATGGGCGACAAGATTTTCGTGCCCCGCGCCATTGAATATGCCGGTCAGGTGATCACCGTCTATGACCCGATCGTGCACAGTGCGGCCGAGGTCGAAGTGGACGATCCCAATTCCCTGCGCCGCAAGCGCACCTTTGACACGCGCTATGTGCGCTGCGAACGCCCCACCGTGATCACAGGCGGCGAGCTGTCGCTGTCGATGCTTGATCTGGTCTATAACCCCACCGCGCGCACCTATCAGGCGCCGCTACAGCTTAAATCCACCGGCGGCATTTTCATCGTCGATGACCTTGGCCGTCAGGCCGAGCCGCCGCAGGCGTTGGTCAACCGCTGGATCGTGCCGCTTGAAGAAAACAAGGATATCCTTGCCCTGCAATCGGGCGAGAAATTCGAAGTGCCTTTCGATACGCTGGTCATCTTCTCGACCAACTTCCACCCGAACGAGATTTTCGATAACGCCGCCCTGCGCCGGATTTTCTTCAAGATCAAAATCGACGGGCCGGATCAGGAAAACTTCCTGAAGATTTTCGCCATGGTGGCGCGCAAACGCAATGTGCCTTTGGACGAGGCATCGCTCGTCCATTTGCTGCAAACCAAATACCCCACCATCGACAACGTCTATGCGAACTATCAACCGATCTTCTTGATCGACCAGATGCGCTCGATTTGCGAATTCGAAGGCATCCCTTACCAGATGACCCCCGATCTGATCGACCGCGCGTGGGCCAATATGTTCGTCAAGGACGAGGTCATCGTCAAATAACGCCAACTATAGATTGAACCCCCGACACGGGCGCTGCCAGCCCCGATCTGTAAAATTTTAGGAGAATACCAGTGAATATGCTTACCAACCTCACCCTCGCCGCCGCGCTTGGCCTTGCCGCCAGCGCTGCCAATGCCGCCGTCGTGACCTATACCGACCGCGCGGCCTTCGAAGCCGCTCTTGCAGGCGAGACCACCGACACGCTCGGCGATTCTGCGCAGGGCTATTCCACCTCGATCGACCGCGGCGATTACACGCTGGACGGCAATACCTACGGCTGCGTCCTCGGCGGTTGCTATGACAACAGCGCCGCAGGCTTCGATTACCCCGGCTACCTGTGGTTCTATCGCGGCGGGCAGACCTTTACCTTTGACACCGCGATGATCGGCTTTGGCTTTGATTACGCCCAACCCGGCAGCTTTTCTGGCGCGCGCTTGCGCGTCGGGGGTGAACGCGCCTCGGCCCCGTCCGGTTTCTTCGGTGTGATCTTTGACACCGCGCAAATCGAAATCGACATGCGCATCACGGGCGGTCGCAGCCCCTACCTGATCGCGGACAATTTCACCTATGCCGAAGAGCTTTACTCGCCGGTTCCCCTGCCCGCCTCGCTGCCGACGCTGGCGCTTGGCCTCGGGGTGCTCGGTTGGGCTGCGCGGCGCAAAAAACGCGCATAACCCAAATGACCTTCGCCCGTCTCGCAACCCCTTTGGACACAGGAGCCCAATAGATGTCGGATCTTTCCCACTTTTCTTTCCGGTCCTGCCGCGCCATTGTTCCGGCGTTGCCAAAGGGATTGCGCGATGAGCCAAAGGTCACACCAAACGCCGAACTCCATCGGGATCGCGGGTTGCGGGCGGATGGGCCTGCCGATGCTGGAGGCGCTGATCCAAGCGGGGTTTCCCGCGATCGGGTTCGATATCGCCCCCAAGACTTCCCCACATGTTACCGGCGACATAACCTCTTTCAAGCACAGTATCGAAACGCTGATCACGGTGGTGCGCGACCAGAGCCAGACGGAAGCACTCCTATTTGGACCGCAAAGCTGCTTGGACGCCCCGAACCTGTCCTGCCTCATCGTCGCCTCGACGCTGAGCCCGCGATACGTCAAAGGGCTGCGCGCGAGGATAGCGAATTCTATTGCACTTATCGACGCGCCCATGTCGGGAGCGAGTATCGCCGCGCGCGAAGCACGCCTATCGTTTATGCTCGGTGGCGCTGAGGCCGATATCGCAGCGCAGCAGCCCCTCTTTGACGCCATGGGCGCGCATTTCCATCATATGGGCGCCTTCGGCAGCGGTATGCAGGCCAAAGTGTTGAACAACCTTCTGGCCGCATCAAACACCGCCATGACCCGCCTTGTGCTCGATTGGGGCGATGCGGCGGGGTTGGAGGAGCGCGCCTTGCTTGATTTGATCCATACCTCTTCGGGGCAAAACTGGCTGGCCTCGGGCTTCGACGAGATCGAATTTGCCCGCGACGGGCTGCGGGACGACAATTCTATCGGCATTTTGGTCAAGGATGTCGAAAGCGCGCTGGACAGCGCGCCAGAGGGGGCCGATACCGCCCTGCCGCGCCAAGTGCAAAGCGCGATTGCCGCGCTCAAACCGCGCCCGAGACGCGGTTAAAACGGCGCGCTACAACACGCCCGCCGCTTCCAGATCCGGCCGGTATTTGCGGCTCACCGGCACCTCGTCGCCATTGGTCAAACACAGGTAGACCTTGCCGCCTTCGCGCCGCACGCTACCAATCGCACACGCCGCCACCCAATGCGACCGGTGGATACAATAGCCTTCGACAGGCTCCATTTCCTTGATCGCATCAGCAAAGCGCATCCGCAGCCGCACACGTCCCGAGCGGCCCACAACATCCACAAAATGGTCCTTGACCTTCAGCCGCAAAATCCCGCCAAGATCATCCCCCTTGGGCAATCTCTCGGCAAGACGCGGCAGCGCAGAGGACGCGCGAACAGGCTCGATAGACGGCACGCTGGCCAGAGGATCCATTGCCTCATCGACAGCAAAACGGCGCGCGTCCCCGAGGCTCACACCGCCGGATTCATTTTGCCGAAACGCGCGGTTTTCGTGCATCCGCCGCATCACCAGAACCGCAAGGCTGATCACCAGCACATAGACGACCAGATTTCTCCAATTCATCAACGGCGGAGATGCGTCGGGGAAAAGCGCATGATTGAAATTCACCAACAGCGGCGCAAAAATGAACAAGTTGCCGCAGAGCACCGCCAGATCGCGCAGGTTGCGCCGCCTTGGGCCAAGCCACTGCTGCGCCAAGGAACGGACCGCGATTGCAATGAGGATCGCCACCCCGATAACGGTGAACCAATAGATGGTCCGGCGCGGACCGCTCATCGCCAAAAAGGTGCCAAACGGTCCCGTCAGTGCAGCCAAAAACGACAGGCCCGACCAAATTGCCAAAGTCAGCCGAGACCTGAGATGGCCTAAGAAATCGGACCAAAAGCTCTTCATAGCAGCGACATCATAGACCGGAAGCCTCACAAACATTTACAATGATTAATTTGCACCTGACGCTAAGTAGATACAACCCACCGTCACATTAATTCCGCCTGCTTTTGGCGATGACCTAACGGTAGTCTTTGGTCTATAAACGGCCAATCATCGCCTCAGGGAGAGCCCAAAAACATGCCGGACCCAGCCCCCACCAACGCCCCGATCACGGCCGCCAAACACCGCGAGATCGCCGACAGTTTTGCTGCGCAAACCATGATGGCGACCATCGGGGCACGTATCGAGGCGGTGACGCGGGGCCACTGTGTGCTCAGCGCGCCGATCGCCGAGGGGCTGCGCCAGCAACACGGGTTTGGCCATGCGGCTTTGACCTTTGCTTTGGGGGATGTGGCGGCGGGCTATGCCGCGCTGAGCATGATGGACGACGGGATGGAGGTGCTTACTGCCGAGATGAAGATCAACCTCATCGCGCCCTGCACCGGCGGGCCATTGCGCGCCGCCGGTCGTGTGATCAAAGCGGGGCGACGTTTGGTGATTGCCCAGTCGGAAGTCTTCGCGCAGCAAGACGGGCAAGAGGTCATGATCGCTTTGCTGCAGGGCACATTGGTGCCCGTTAAACCCGCGTAACCACGCCGCTAAGTCCTCAGGCGCTTTTGGCGATCAATCCCGCCTCTAGCGCCGCTTTGCGGTAGCTGCGGCTCACCGGCACGTCATAACCGTCGCGCGTCTGCAGCACATCGCGCCCCTCGGCGCGCTGGTGACGGGTCACGGCGGGCGGATTGACCCAATGCGAGCGATGCACCCGCACCCCGCCAAGAGCGCGCAACTCCTCTTCGGCGTCGCTCATCCGCATCAAAATCATCTCGGCCCCGCGTTCGGTCACCACCTTGAGGTAATGGTCCTGCGCCTCCAGCCGGATGAGCGGCCCGCGCCGGTCAATCGGCAGACGCCGCAAAAACCGCGCGGCGGCTTCGGCGGCGCGGCTGTTTTCGGCGTCCGGTCCGGCGAAACTGTGGCGCATGAGGTAAAGCATCGCGTCGATCAACCCGTCAACGACGGCCACAGCCAGCACCAAAAACAGCCAGTGCCGCGGTGTCCCCATCCCGTCGAACAGCACCGCATTGAGCGCAAAAAGCAAGGTGCCAAGCCCCAAAGCAAACCCCGCGCGCCCAAACAGGCGGCGGCGCAGCGCCTTGCCGCGATACCAATCGCGCACCAGCCGCGACAAGAGGATTGCCGCCGCCACCACAGCGGCCCAATAGAGCACGCGCGCAGGCGCCGCCAGCGCCTCAAAGGTGCCGAACGGCCCCGCCATGCTCGCCACCACCG
This sequence comes from Paracoccaceae bacterium, assembly GCA_050633545.1. Lineage (GTDB taxonomy): Bacteria > Pseudomonadota > Alphaproteobacteria > Rhodobacterales > Rhodobacteraceae > Litorivita. The sequence goes on along the minus strand of JBOEGS010000004.1, from coordinate 381,506 downwards.
TCACCAAGGCCCAAGCCGCCAAGGGCACGAAATGCCGCTGCGCCAGCTCCTTGATACGTGTCATCATTGCACTCATACGCTCTGCCCTATTGGCTGTTTGGCGGCCCGTCCGCCGGCCGATGGCCTACAGTAGCCGCGCCGCGGCCAGCGGTCGATAGGCAGCATATGCCGCCCCCGCCGCATGTGCCGCCGCGCGCCCTCTCAGGCGGTCAACCCTTCGGGTTCGGGCAATCCGTTGCTGCGGCAGCAGGCGGTGACCGTATTGGCCAAGAGGCAAGCGATGGTCATCGGCCCCACGCCGCCTGGCACCGGCGTAATCGCCCCTGCCACGGCGGCGGCGCTGTCGTAATCCACATCGCCAACAAGGCGCGTTTTGCCCTCGCCGCGTTCGGGCGCGGGGATGCGGTTGATGCCCACATCAATCACCGTCGCGCCCTTTTTGAGCCAATCGCCCTTGACCATCTGCGCGCGCCCCACGGCGGCGACAACGATATCGGCCTGCCGCACCACGGCGGGCAAATCCGCCGTGCGGCTATGGGCGATCGTCACGGTGCAACTGTCGCGCAGCAAAAGCTGGGCCACGGGTTTGCCCACAAGGTTGGAGCGCCCGATCACCACCGCCGATTTGCCCGACAGCGATCCAAGTTCATCGCGCAGCAGCATCAAACATCCCAAGGGCGTGCAGGACACCATCGCCTTTTGTCCGCTGGCCAGAAGACCCGCGTTGATCACGCTCAGCCCGTCCACGTCTTTGGCCGGATCAATCCGCGCCACGATCTCGGTCTCGCTCAAATGTGCAGGCACCGGAAACTGGCACAAAATCCCGTGCACATCGGGGTCGGCGTTGAGCTTGTCGATCAGCGCATAAAGCACCTCTTCGCTCACATCATCGGGCAGTTTATGCTCATAGCTGTTCATCCCGACCTCGACCGTCTGCACGCCTTTGTTGCGCACATAGACCTGACTGGCCGGATCCTCGCCCACCAAGATCACCGCCAAACCGGGGGTCAGACCATGCACCTCCTTGAGGCGCGCCACATGGGTTGCGATCTTTTCGCGTAATGTGGCGGCAAAGGCCTTTCCGTCAATCTTGCGCGCGCTTTGGGCAGTCTCGGTCATCGGCATCTCCTTGGCGGCCCGCGCAGCTTGGCGGGCAAATCGGCGGCAGCAATACGCGCCCGATATCGGCGCGCGGCACGCCGCTCTTTTGCGCCATCACGCGCCGCTAATCAACCCGCAAGGCTGCGGCAAACTTAACGCCTGAACCTTGCCCGCCGCAGGGCTGCAAACGGCCAGTTTCGACGCCCCTACGACAAGCGCCGCGCCGATGCCCGAACCACCCGCGTAAAACTATTATCGCTGCAATGGAACTTTCGGCCCTGCAATGGCGTTTCTTATGCAACAGCGCCCCGAACGGGCGCGCCGCAACACGAAAGGAAACGCCATGTCTTCCGCCACGATCACGATCTTTACCGGATTTGCCTTGGGCCTCGGCGCCTCTGCTGTGGTGCTCTTGGCCTGATACTTTTGACCTGATGCTTTTACCTGTGCGGGGATGATGTGCGGGTCTGTCCCGTCCCGACCACATCGCGTATCCCCCCCCGCGCCTGTCACGCCGCAGCCCGCCATCCCTCGGTGCTGCGGCGTTTTTTTTTCAGCGGATTGGCTATTTCGAGGCCCCTGCCCGCGCCGCCTCAAGATGCGGCCAGACCGGTTGATCGGGGATATGCAAACGCATCTCGTCGCCCAGACGCAGAGCGCCTTCCGCCTCGACCCACGCCGTCACCCCGCGCCGCCGCTGGGCTGCGGCTTTGAAGGCTTTGCCCTTGCCGGGATAGATCGCTTCGATCTCTTTGGCCGGGAGCATACAGGGGCGGTTTTCCATATCCACCACAAGCGTCGCCCCCGAGGGCGCCTGCAACCGCGACGAGGGCGGCAGGCTGGTCAAATCGGGCAGCCCGTCAAGGCAGATCGAGGCGCCAAGCCATGCCGGATCAAGCCGCTCGACCCCCATCGCGTCGGCGATCATCGCCAAATCCTGCGCCGAGACGACCGAGAATTGCCGCACATTCGCGATCACCGTATTGCGCGGATATTGCGACAAAACGCGGCTGCACGACAGACGCGTGACCCCGCCATGGGCTTCGCCCTCGATCCCGCCAAAGACGATCTGCGCCGCCTGCAAGGTTTCGGATTTGAGGGCGGCGTCGCGGTCCGCCACACGGCCAAGCCATGTGATGCGGGCGGTAAAATCGGTCGGCAAAAGTGCGGGCATGAGCGGCATCCTTGAGATCAATGCGAAGGGATGGGCGCAGGCTAAACCAGCGGCGCAGCGCAGGCCAATCACCATCTTTGATGGCAAACATGACGTATCGCAAACACCGGCCAATCACAAAGGGGCCGCGTCACACCGTCAGGGTGAAAAACAACCGTTTGAACGGGAAAAGCACCCGCCCCTGCGCATCGGCGGGATAGATTTTTGCAGCAGCGGCCTCATAGCTCTGGATGAGATGCGCACGCTCCGCTTCGTCCAGCGCATCGAGCAGCGGTTTGGCAAAGGTGCTTTCGGTAAAGCGGCGCACGGGGTGGCCGTCATCGCTGCGGGGCAAAAGCTGGTAATAGTCGGTCTCCCAAAGCGTCAGATCACCTAAGGGTTCGAGCATATGGTGATATTGCGCAGGCTCCAAAGCGCGCGGTCCAGCCTCGAGATCGACGCGGCCCGCAAAATGCTCGGCCATAAGCGAGGTCCACAGCCGGTGCGAGGGGGCGTTGTTTTGATGGGGAATTTGCACCGCCAATGTGCCGCCCTCGGCCAAACTCAGCGCCAGACGCGACATCACCTGTGCGTGGTCCGCAACCCAATGCAACGCCGCATTAGAGAAGATCAGCGCGGGCGGCGCATCGGGCGCCCATGTCGCCATATCGGCTTGATTCAAACGCTCATAGGCACCGGCCTGCTCGGCTTGCGACAGCATCGCTGGCGACAGGTCCACCCCGCAGATCCGCGCCCCGAACCGCGCCCGCAGCGCATCCCCCGCCGCCCCCGCGCCGCAGCCCAGATCAACAACCGCGCCCTGCGGCACGTCCCCCACCGCCGCTATCAAATCCAGCGCGGGGCGCAAACGCAAATCCCGGAACCTGTTATAGGCCCCGGGATTCCAGTCGTTATTTGCAGATCCGGACATCAGGCCGGATCGGGCTCCATATCGCCGGACGGCGGCGTCGCCTTGGGTTTGGATTTGGTCTTGGGGATTGCGGTGACCGAAGGCGCATTGCCGCTGTCATCCTCATCCGAACCCTTATGCGGCGGCTCGCCGCGCACCACGCGCTCGATCTCTTCGCCAGTCAGGGTTTCGTATTCCAAAAGCCCCTGCGCCAAACGCTCCCATTCGTCGTTTTTCTCGGTCAGGATACGGTAAGCCGTGGCATAGGCCTCGTCGATCATGCGCTTGACCTCTTCCTCGATCAGCTCTTTCGTCGCTGCCGAGATCGAGAAACCACCCGCACCATTGCCGCTATATCCTTCGTGGGCCTGCTCGTAATCGACGTTGCCGACCTTGTCCGACATGCCCCAACGCAAGACCATGGCCCGCGCGAGGCTGCTGGCTTGTTGAATATCACCCGCCGGACCGTTCGACACTTCATCCTCGCCGTATTTGAGGATTTCGGCAGCCTTACCGGCCATCGTCATCGCCAGCTTTTGCTCGCATTCCGATTTGTGCCAGTTCAAGCGGTCGATCTCGGGCAAGGACACAACCATGCCCAACGCGCCGCCGCGCGGGATGATCGTCGCCTTATAAACCGGATCGCATTTCGGCAAAGCCAGACCCACAATCGCGTGACCGGATTCGTGATAGGCGGTTTTTTCCTTTTGATCGGCGGTCAGCACCATCGAGCGGCGCTCGGCCCCCATCATCACCTTGTCCTTGGCGTTTTCAAAATCCACCATGGTGACAAAGCGGCGCCCCACACGCGCGGCCATCAAGGCCGCCTCGTTCACAAGGTTGGCCAGATCGGCACCGGAAAATCCGGGCGAGCCGCGCGCGATCAGGCGCAGGTCCACATCAGGGCCAAGCGGCGTTTTGCGCGCATGCACCGACAGGATTTTCTCGCGGCCCTTGATATCGGGGTTGGGCACCGTGACCTGACGGTCAAACCGGCCCGGACGCAGCAACGCAGGGTCCAGAACATCACGGCGGTTGGTCGCCGCCAGAATGATCACGCCTTCATTGGCCTCGAACCCGTCCATTTCGACCAGCAACTGGTTGAGCGTTTGTTCGCGCTCGTCATTGCCGCCGCCATATCCGGCGCCGCGGTGGCGGCCAACGGCGTCAATTTCGTCGATAAAGACGATGCAAGGCGCGTTTTTCTTGGCCTGTTCGAACATGTCGCGCACACGGCTTGCGCCGACGCCGACGAACATCTCGACGAAATCCGAGCCGGAAATCGTAAAGAAAGGCACGCCCGCCTCGCCCGCAATGGCGCGCGCCAGAAGGGTTTTACCGGTGCCCGGAGGACCGACAAGCAAAGCGCCCTTGGGGATCGTGCCGCCAAGGCGCGAATATTTTTGCGGATTGCGCAGGAATTCGACGATCTCTTCCAATTCTTCCTTGGCCTCGTCGATACCGGCGACATCATCAAAGGTCACACGGCCCGATTTCTCGGTCAGCATCTTGGCCTTGGATTTGCCAAAGCCCATCGCCCCGCCTTTGCCGCCGCCCTGCATCCGGTTCATGAAATAAATCCACACCCCGATCAGCAAAAGGAACGGCAGGATCGACAACAGGAAGGCTTGGAAGGTCGATTGCTCTTGGCTTTTCGCGGTGACCGTCACGTTTTTCGCCAGCAATTTATCAGCAACATCAGTGCCTTCGGGGACGATGGTGACGTAATCGGAATTGTCCGATCCGGTCCATCGGACCTGCTCGCCGTCGATCACCGCACGGGCGACATTGCCGCTGTCCAAAGCGGTCACAAATTCGGAATAGCCCTTCTCGCGGCTCTGCAATGTATTGCCCGACCCGCTAAACAGGTTGAACAGTGCCAATATCAGCAAGAACAGGACCAACCAGAAGGCGATATTTTTCGCGTTGCCCAACGACACTCTCCTCAGAAATCTCTCAGCCCTGCGCCTATCACATGGGGCTTGGATGATAAATAGAGATCATCGCGCCATCTTCAATGCGCTGCGCCGCAACCAGCGGCGATTTGCCCCCCGGTGGGCATCAATATGCCATCAGTAGAGCGCTGGCATGGTTAACGAATGATGAATGTGCGGCGGCGCGGCGCGCAGCCTAGTCGAGAAATCCGCCAAAATAGGCTTCGGCATCGCGGCAAAGCACGGCAGCCCATCCCTCGGGGCAGCCCGCCAAAGGCGCCGAGACAAGCTGCGCGCCGCGCCAAACGGCGGGGGTTGCGGCCAAACTGGCGCTCGGGCGCGCCGGAGCGGGCGGCACCGCGCGCCCTGCGGCTTGCGCTTCGATTTCGGCCTGCGCGCGGCAGGCGCGGCACTCGGCCGCGCCCTGCTCGCCCAAAGCGCGCAAAGACAGCCCCTCGCCCGACACGCCATCGGGCAGATGCAATTCCCAACGCCCGTCCCAAAGCGCACGCCCCGCCGCGTCAAAGCCCGCCTCAAGATGCGCGACCGCTTGGTATTCGCGAAAAACCCTGATCTCATCGCCGCTTGGCACGATCTGGCAGCCGTGGAGCGTCATCGCCGTGCCGCCGCGCAGCGCCTCAAGAAGCAGCGTCAAACCCGATCCGCGCGGGCCATATTCCGCCCCCGAAACCCACCGCAGCGCCTCTTGCAAAACCCGCCGCGCCACCTCGGCGGGCAGAGTGCGAAACCCGCGCCGCGAGATCACAACCGTATCGGCGTCGATGCGCACATTGGCGCGCGCCGCCATGAAACATTGCCATCCCAGCGCCTCGCGCACGCTGGCCATATTTTGCGCCACGGTGCACAAAGCCTCCACGCTCAGCCCCGCCTCGCCCGCCGCCAGTGAGGCGCGCAGCCGCACCCGCGCATAGGCCGGATTGTCGTTGCTCGGGTCCTCGACCCAAGCCACGCCGCGTCGCTCCAGATGCGCGCGCAGCGCGGCGCGGCGCACCGCCAGCAAAGGCCGCAGCAAGGTCACATGCCCCATCCGGCGGCGCGGCGACATCGCCGAAAGCCCGTCCACCCCCGCCGCGCGGCCAAGGCGCATCAAAACGGTTTCGGCCTGATCATCCGCCGTATGACCCAAAGCGATATGCCCGATGCCGTGCTGCGCCGCCCATCCCGACATCAATTCATAACGCGCCCGCCGCGCGCGGTCTTGCAGATTGCCCTTGCCGTCCCATGTCGTCCAATCGACGATATCATGCGCCACGCCCAAATCCGCCGCCATCTGCCCCACCGCGCGGGCCTCGTCGCGTGCCTCGGGGCGCAGGCCGTGATTGACGGTCACCGCGCGCAGGGCGATGCGCCGCCCGTGGGCGCTCTCGTCATTGGCAAAATCATGCAAAAGATGCAGCAGCGCCGCGCTGTCGGATCCGCCCGAGACCGCCACGCCAATGATCGACGGCGGGCGCGGCTGCAAGGCAGATCGCACCCGCTCGACGAGGAGCTGGTCCGTGCCCGTCAAGGACACCCCAGATTGCGCATACTCGATTGCGCCTCAAGTACGCTGGGCGCATCGGGGAAACGCAGGCCGACTTCGGACAGGGTCACGCAGGCCTCTTGGGTTTGCCCCAAACGGCCCAAGGTGCGGCCCAACCGGAACAGCGCGTCGGGCGCATCCGCGCCTTCGGGCGCGGCGGAAAACGCCGCCAGATAGGCCCGCGCCGCACCGGTCAGATCGTCATTGCCCTCGCGCGCCTCGCCCAAAAGGACCTGCGCTTTGAGGCCCAGCGGCCCGCCCGAATAGGTCTCGCCAAAGGCGGTGAAAAGCTCGGCCGCCTTAGCATGATCGCCCGCCGCCAAAGCCGCCTCGGCGCGCTCGAAATCGGCCACTTCGCCGACCGCCATCTGCGCGCCCTCATCAACCGTGGCATCGCCCGACCCGCCCGTATCCACGGCCGCTGCTTCGGGCAAAGCGCCGCCCAATGTGGTGGTCTCGCCCAATTTGCTCACATCGCCGCCCTCAAGCTCGACCAAGCGGAATTCGAGATCGCCAACGCGGTTGGTGCCATCCTTGACCACCGAATTGATGCGAAATTCCAACTCCTCGGTCTTGCCGGTCAGGCGTTGCACCTCGGCCTCGATCGCATCGACCCGCTCCAACACACCGCTGCCCGACAGCGCGGTGCCTGCCGTCCCTGTGGTGCTCAACTCGCGTTTGAGCTTTTGCATTTCCACATGCAAAACCGTGAGCTCTTGGCGGATATCGGCAAGAGTTTGCGGGTCTGCCTGCTGTGCGATGATCGCCGAGGGTGAGGAAAAGGCCACAGCCGCCCCCAACACCACAGCAGCGACACGGCCAAAACAACGGGTCATGCGCGCAGGCCTCTTAGCTCGACAGGCCGGACGACAGGATCGTCACGGCGCGGCGGTTCTTGGCATAGCAGGACTCGGCGCTGCAAATCTCGATCGGGCGCTCCTTGCCGTAGGACAAAACCTTGAGCCGCGCGTTGGAAACCCCTTTGGAGACGAGATAGGCGCGCACCGCTTCGGCCCGTTTGGCCCCCAATCCAAGGTTATATTCGCGGGTGCCTTGCTCGTCCGCATGACCCTCGATGACCGCAGCGTAATCGCCGTTTGACGCAAGCCACGCGGCCTGCCCGTCCAAGGTCGCGCGCGCGCCCGCGTTCAGGGTCGATTGGTCCACCTCGAACAACACGCGGTCGCCGACGGTTTGCTGGAAATACAGCGGCGAGGTCGGATCGGAGGCCGAACCGGCCATGGCCGCGCTATTGGCGCTGCCCGCGCCGTTCAAATCAACCGTGTCACCGCCGCCAAACCGGTTGGGATTGGTGCAGGCGGCCAAGGAAAGCCCCGCCGTCAGGAGAAGCGCTTTGCTCAGGAATGTCATGTCTTTGCCCCACATATATGTTCTGCTCTGTCATTGTCGCGGCATGCCCCACCGGCGCGCCGCCTGATTTCGTCTCGTTCCGCCGTCTGCGCCGATCTGCGCCGCGCCGGTTTGCTCTTTTCTACCACATATAGAGGCACATTCAAAACACAACCTCCGCATATATGTTCACCCGCGCCTTATTGCGAAGGCGCGGGCGCGGTTAATTTTGCAAAGGCGACCATGCCGGATCGGATGCACCGCCTTCGGTGCGCACGCGTTTGACATTGCGCCCCGTGATATCGACCGAATAAAGGCTCGCCTGCCCGCCCGCGCCTTGGGTTTCGCGGGTGAACATAATCACGCGGCCATTGGGGGCCCATGTCGGACCCTCGTCAAGGAACGAAGCCGTGAGCAGCCGCTCTTCGGAGCCATCCGTGCGCATCACGCCGATATGGAACCGGCCCTTGCTTTGTTTGGTAAAGGCGATGAGATCGCCGCGCGGCGACCAGACCGGCGTGCCATAGCGGCCTTGGCCGAAGCTGATGCGTTTGGCCTCGCCGCCCGCAGCGGGCATGATGTAGAGCTGCGGCGCACCGCTGCGGTCGCTTTCAAATACGATCTGACGCCCGTCGGGCGAAAAGCTCGGCGCGGTCTCGATCGAGGGCGCAGAGGTCAGCCGCTGCGCCGCGCCCGAGGCGATATCCATCGCATAGATATCGGTATTGCCCCCTTGGGTCAGCGAATAGACCACCGTGCGCCCGTCAGGGGCAAAGCGCGGCGCAAAGCTCATGGTGCCCTCTTGATTTTCCAGCGCGCGTTTGCCCACCGAGGCCACATCAAGCACATAGATACGCGGGAAACCGCTCTCGTAGCTGGTATAGAGCACGCGGTCGCCCGTGGGCGAGAACCGCGGCGCCAGAACGATAGAGCGGCTGTCGGTCAGATATTGCACATTCGCGCCGTCGTAATCCATGATCGCAAGGCGCTTTTTGCGCTCGTTCTTGGGGCCGCTTTCGGCGACAAACACCACGCGGCTGTCGAAATAGCCGCCCTCGCCGGTGATCCGGCTATAGACCGCATCGGCGACCTTATGGGCCATGCGCCGCCATCCGTCCTGAGTGCCGACGAATTGCAATCCCGATCCGATCTCTTGACCGGCAAAGACGTCATAGACGCGAAATTTCACGACCAATCTGCCGCCCGCCGCCAGATCGACAGCGCCGGTGATCAACGCCTGCGCATTGATCGCCTTCCAGTCCGAAAATTCCACTGGCGAGGCGAAAGAGGTGATCTGGCTGATATAGGCCTCTTTGGGCACTTCACGAAACAGGCCCGTGCCGCTCAGGTCTTCGGCCACAACCCGCGCCAGTTGCGCCGCCATGCCCGCAGCCGCGCTGCTTTCGGCAACGAAATCGGGCACCGCATAAGGCAAAGGTTCGATCACCCCGTCGGTGATCTCGATCTTCAGCGGGCCGTTTTGCGCATGGGCCGCAGGCGCCAAAAACGCGCCCAAGGCCATCAAACACATCGCAATCAGTCTACTCATCTTTGCCTCATCTTCTCGGGATTGAAGGTCATCTCAATGTCGCGCCACTGGGCGTATTTGTCCCGTGGCAAGTTGTATCCGTCCTTGGTGCAGCGGATAATCGCCCGCCGCGCCACATCAAAAGCCTGCTGCGCCGAGGCCGAACTGCCGCCGTCGAAACCGGCAAGGCGGATCGAATTGGTGATCGGCCTGCCGTCCTCGCCCATCGACATGGCCACGGTGACAGTCGTGCGCATCGCATCCGACGACAGCGCGCCGAGATTCCAACAGGCCGAAACCGCCACGCGCAGATCGTCGCGCTCGCCCGCCGTCAGGGGCGGGCCGGAGGCCGCCGTGCCGTTGCCGCCGCTTTGCGAGGTGGCCCCCTCCGCCGCGCCCGCCGCGCCCAAGGCCTCGGCCAAAGCATCCTTGACCGCATCCTTGACGGCGGGTTTATCCGCAGGCTTGGCAGCAGGTTTCTCGGCGGGCTTTTCGGCGGTTTGAGCGGGTTTCTCGGCCTCGGCCGGCTTTGGCGCCGCCTGCGCAGGGCGTGATTTGGGGCGCAGCGAGGTCAAGGGCGCGGCCTTGGCCGGCTCGTTCTCCAACGCCGTCTGCACCGCAGCCTCCTGCGGCGCGGTGGCTTGCTGCTCTGTCTGAGGCGGCGCATCGGCTTGCGGCGCAGGCTCTGCAGCCTCGCGAACCGCATCATCGACCTTGGCCTCGGGCGCAGGGCGCGCGACGGGGGTCGGCGCCACGCGCGGCGCGGGGCGCGGCTGCGGGCGCGCCGAGACCTCGGGGGCCAGAACCGCAATATCGGTGCGCGGCGCAGGCGGCGCATCGGGCGCTTCCTCTTGCGCCTCGGCCTGCGGCGGCGGCGCAAGTTGCGACACATCGGGCGCGGTTTCCGCGCGCGGCTCGGGCACCGCATCGGGCGGCGTGATTGGCCGGTCGGCCTGCTCGGCCTGCTCGGCCTGCGGCGGCGCGGGGGCCTCATCGGGCGCGGCGGCCTGCGGCACCTGCGGCGCCTCGCTGGCCGCTTTGGGCGCAGCGGCCTCGGCCACCAATGCCGCATATTCGGCCCCCGAGATCACCGACACTTCGGAAACCTCGACAGGGTCGGGATTGGGGCTGAGCCAGCCGCCAAAAAGCATCCAGCCGATGAGACCCAAATGGCCCGCACCGGAGACATAATGCCCGATATGCTCTTTATGCAGCACGCCTTGCGCCTCAGTTTCCTGCGCCGCCGGTCAAGGTCGGCCCGCCGGTTTCCGTCACCAAACCGATGTTGGAAAACCCGCCGCGGTTCATCGCGCCCATGATCTCGACCACCTGCGCATAGGGCACCGCCCCGTCAGCGCGCAAGAACACGCGGTCGCCCTCACGCTCGGCGGCAATCGCCGTCAGCTTGGTGATCAGGTCGCCCACCTCGACAGGGGTCTTTTGCAACATCACCTCGCCCGCCGCCGTGATGGTCACTGTCAAAGGCTCTTCGGTCTCGCCAGGCAAGGCTTTGGCGGCGGTCTTGGGCAATTCCACGGGCACGCCCACGGTCATCAAGGGCGCGGCCACCATAAAGATGATCAGCAGCACCAGCATCACATCGACAAAGGGCGTGACGTTGATCTCGGCCATGGGCCGCGAACGCCCGCGACCACGACGACGGCGCCCGCCGCCGCCTGTCTTCTGGATCACTCCGGCGCCCATATCAGCTGTCCAACTGGCGGCTGAGGATGGTGGAGAACTCGTCGGCAAAGGCTTCATAGCCCGCGATCAGCCGATCCGCATCAGACGAGAGTTTGTTATAGAAAATCACCGCCGGAATCGCCGCCAGCAACCCAAGCCCCGTTGCCAATAGCGCCTCGGCAATACCGGGGGCGACCACGGCCAGATTGGTGTTTTGCTGTGCCGCGATTTCGACAAAGGCGTTCATGATCCCCATCACCGTGCCAAAAAGACCGACAAAAGGCGCGGTCGATCCGACCGTGGCCAGAACCGGCAAACCGCTTTGCAACTTCTCGGCCTCTTTGGCGATCGCCACATCCATCGAGCGGTCAATACGCGCCGAGGCCCCCGCGATCATCGCCCCGTCCTCGCGGTGCGAGCGGCGCCATTCGGTCATACCGGCGGCAAAAACCTTTTGCGCATGCCCGTCCGGATCGGCGCCGATCTCGTCATAAAGCGCGTCCAACGGCTCGCCCGACCAAAAGGCGCGATCAAAACTTTCGGCCTCGCGCCGCGCCTTACGGTAGAGAATCCATTTTTGCACGATGATCGACCAAGACCAAAAAGAGGCCGCGATCAGCATCAGCATGACAAGTTTAACGGTGATTGTGGCGCGTGCGAATAGGGCCCACATGGAGAAATCAATCTCCTGCGCCAAAGCCAGAGTTTCTGCTTCCATCTGCCTGCTCTTTTTTGCGGCCTCGTTTATGGGCCTTATTATGCAAGCAGATTAGCGCATGTCACAGGGGAAAGCCAACACGATCTCGTCATAACGCCGCCTCGGGCGCGGATCAGTGCACGATACGGCGGATATTTGCCGGAAGCCGCGATGCATGGCCCGCCTCATTGATCACCACAAGCGTCACCTGCGCCGAAAACAACACCTCGCCGTCGCGCAGCACCTGCTGCTCGAGAACCATCCGCGCGCCGGTGACCTGCACCGTGGCGGTGGTGACCTCCAAAACATCGTCGAATTTGGCAGGCAAAAGGTAATCGGCCTCGACACGGCGCACCGCAAAAACCAATCCCTCGCCCTCGCGCAGGGCATTTTGATCAACGCCCACCTCGCGCACCCAATCGCTGCGCGCACGCTCTATGTATTTGAGGTAATTGGCATAATAGACGATACCGGCCATATCGGTATCCTCGTAATAGACACGGATCGCAAATCGGTGAAGGGGCATGAATGCTGGGCCTCTAGGTTGAAACACCCAAGGCATAGGACGCCCCCCGCCCCATGTCCAGCCGCGGCCATCCGCCCATAGCCGCCCGCGCAGGTGCCCTGCCCTAGGCCGCGCCCGCCGCGATGCGCGCATAAAGCCGCAAGGCAAAGCTTTTGTCGCCATCCGCATTGGGCAGCAAAGGATCATAGGCCGCCTTGATCATCGCGCCGACCTCGGGGCGCAAAACCGCCCGCCCGTCCTCAAGCCGCCCCAAGGGCGAGCGCTCAGCAAAGGCCTGATCGGACCACAGCAACAGCGCCTGCGCCGCCTGCGCAAGCGCCAGATCCTCCGCCGGAACCTGCGCCATCGCCTCATCCATGCGCACAAACACAAAACAGGCGCGGATCGCCCCGTCCGCGTCGAAGCGAAACGCCCGATACTGACGCGCCCCCGCCGCCTGCAGCCGCGCCACGCGCTGCGGCAAATCGGGGATCATCTCGCCAAGGTCTTTCACCCCCAGCAACTCGTCCCATCCCGCGACAAAGAAAACCATCAGGTTCGCGCCAAGCTCGGGGTCGGTCTCGGCCATCTTGTGACCGGCCAAGGCCACAACCGCCTCCACCGCACCCTTGATCACCGACAGGCTGGCATCATCCACCCCGAAAACAATCGGCACAACCGGCCGCCCCCATCGTGCAAAGGCAAAACTGCCGTCGCTACGGGTGAAATGGCTCTCGATCTGGGCGGGTGTCATCAGGTTTTCCATGCCCCGCCCTCTACCGCAAAGCTCCGCCGCGCTTCAAGGGGCCGCAAACCCGCCGCCCCTTTCTGCTTTCTTCTAAATATCCCCGCCGGAGGCTCCCTCAAGGGCGAAATGCGCCGGCCCGCACCGCATCGCCACTACCCGTCGAACAAATCCCCCGCGCCGCGCGGCTGCGGCGCCGCCATGCCCAGATGCGTCCATGCCGCCTGCGCCAACATCCGCCCGCGCGGGGTGCGCTGGATCAGACCTTGTTGCAACAAGAACGGCTCGATCACCTCTTCGAGCGCATCGCGGCTTTCCGACAGGGCCGCCGACAGGGTCTCGATCCCCACCGGCCCGCCCTGATACGCCTCTGCGATCAAACGCAAATACCGCCGGTCGGCCCCATCAAGCCCCAGATGATCCACCCCCAGACGCGTTAGCGCATGATCGGCGATCTCGCGCGTCACCCGCCCGTCGCCCTCGACGATGGCGAAATCCACCACGCGGCGCAAAAGCCGCCCCGCGATCCGCGGCGTGCCGCGCGAGCGTTTGGCGATCTCGCGCGCGCCGCCATCATCCGAAGGCGCGCCCAGCTTGACCGCATTGCGCGTGACGATCTCGTGCAATTCGTCCACCGTATAAAACTGGAGCCGCGTCGGAATGCCGAACCGGTCGCGCAGCGGCGTGGTGAGCAATCCCATCCGCGTCGTCGCCCCGACCAATGTGAAGGGCTGCAATTCGATCCGCACCGTGCGCGCGGCAGGCCCTTCGCCGATCACCAGATCCAGCTCGAAATCCTCCAACGCGGGATAAAGCACCTCTTCGACCGCCGGATTGAGCCGATGGATTTCGTCGATGAACAAGACATCGCGCGCCTCAAGGTTGGTCAGGATCGCTGCCAGATCGCCCGCTTTGGCCAGAACCGGCCCAGAGGTCATGCGAAAATTGACCCCCAACTCGCGCGCCATAATCTGCGCCAATGTGGTTTTGCCCAATCCAGGCGGGCCGTGAAACAGCGTGTGATCCATCGCCACGCCGCGCTGCTTGGCCGAGGCAATGAAAATCTTGAGGTTCGCGCGCGCCTCTTCTTGGCCGATGAAGGCGTCAAGCTCTTGCGGGCGCAGGGCGCGGTCATTGTCGTCGGCCAATCCTTCGGGGCGCAATGTCGGGTCCGGTGTCTCCATGTCCTACCCCTTTGGCGCCAAAATCTTCAGCGCCGCGCGGATCAATTCCGCCGTTGCCGCCTCGGGCGCCGCGCCCGCCGCTTCGGCCACGGCGCTTGCGGCCTCGGAGGGGCTATAGCCAAGGTTGGTGAGCGCCGAGAGCGCTTCGGATTGCGCGGCCGCGCTGGCATTGGCGGCGGCGGGTTTGGGCGCATCGGCGGGCGGGCGCGCGGGCGCGTCCCCTGCATCGATGACCTCGGCCTGCTGCTCGCCTTGGGCCGCCATCAACGTGCCGCCCATCGCCATGACGGAGGGCGCTTTATCCTTGAGTTCCAGCACCACCCGCTGCGCGGTTTTCGGGCCGACGCCCTTGGCCGCCTTGACCGCGTTCCAATCGCCCAAGGCAATCGCGCGGCCCAAACCCTCGGGGCCAAGCGTGCCGAGAATCGCCAGAGAGGCCTTGGCTCCGATGCCGGAAATCGAGGTCAGCAAACGGTGCCATTCCTTCTCCAGCAGCGTCGGAAAACCGAAAAGCTGCATCAAATCCTCGCGCACCACCAGATCGGTGAAAAGCGCGCAGGCCTCGCCCACGGCGGGCAAGGACGCCATGGTGCGATCCGAGCAATAGACCAAATAGCCCACCCCGCGCACGTCGATCAATATATGATCCTCGGCGCGATACTCGATCCGGCCCGACAGCTTGCCAATCATGCCCGCGCCCTCGCATCCGCCGCCGCCATCGCAATCGCCAAGGCCCCAGACGAGGCCGTGTGATGCGCATGACAAATCGCAATCGCCAAAGCATCCGCCGCATCAGGGCCGGTCAGATCGGCCCCCGGAAGCTGCATTTTCACCATATGCTGCACCTGCTCCTTGGCCGCATGACCGACGCCGACCACGGTTTTCTTCACCGAATTGGGGGCATATTCGCCGATGGTGATCCCCGCCTGCGCCGGCACCAAAAGCGCTATGGCGCGCGCTTGGCCAAGCTTGAGCGTGCCCGCGCCGTCCTTGTTGACAAAGGTCTGCTCGACCGCCGCCGTATCGGGGCGATAGCGATGCACAATATCGGTCAATTGTTCGTGCAGCGACAAAAGCCTTTGCCCCAGATCCTTGCCCAGCGAATGACAGGTGCCGTTCGCCACATGGCTCAGCCGCGAGCCGTCCACGTCAATGACGCCCCAACCCATGTTGCGCAGCCCCGGATCGATGCCCAAAACCCTGATCATTTTGCCCTACCCTCGCCGCGATTGACGCGTGTTTTTGCTGGCCCTGCCTGCGCGCGCCGCAAATTCGATACGCGCGGCGGACAGCTTTGTTAACGCGGGTTAGCACGAAACAAGAACATAGGCCAAGAAAATTGCGCGCGCGGCGGCAAAAATGCGCAAAACTGTCGCGCGCGGGCCGCGATCCGTCACTTTGCGCAAGCCCCTTTAAAACAGGGCCATGGGGGCCGTTTGCGACATTTTTAAGCAATGCGCTAATTGCATGGGCGATATGCGAAAACAAGGAGTGGTGCGCCGCATAACGCGCGCCTATGTGGGCGTCACGCACCATCCGAGGCGCGTTTTCGCATATATTCCAAAGGAGCTGTCCCATGTCGGCCATGCACACAAACACCCCCGCTTTGTCGGGTTCGATCTCTCGCGCGGCCTATGTCGCCGTGCGCAACGTCACCTTGATCCGCGAGGCCCTCGCCGCGCGCAAAACCCGCTCGGTGCTTTTGGCGCTGAGCGATGCCCAGCTTGAAGACATCGGCCTGAACCGCGCCGACGTCCTCGCCCGCACCACCGTCTTCTGACGCGCCGCCCGTAGCGGGCCCCGTTTTGGGAACGCGTCTCGGAGCGCAAATGACAAAGAACCGCCTCGGCATCCGGCCAAGGCGGTTCTTTTTTTGGGCGATCTGGAGGGATCGCAGCGTGGTATCGGGCGCGGCGGCCTAGCGCAAATAAGGCGCCAGCGTTTTGGCGATCACCTGCGTGGCAGGATCGGGCGACATCGCCCATGCGCCGAATTGTTCAACCGCAGAGCCGGCCTCAAGCACGGCCACTTTGTCGGTATAGGTCTGCGGGCCAAGATGCCCCAAAAGCGCGCCCTTGAAGCCGAAAAACCCCAGCGCGAGGATCATCATACCCTTGACCGGCAAGCGCACACCGCCGCGGCGCGGGCGCACGACGATCAACCCGTCCTTGCCCACATGGGTGGTATAGCCGCCATCCATCTTGCGATGCGCGCGGTCGATATTCTTCAGTCGATTGTCAAAGTCTGCAAAGCTATCAGCCATCGTTCTCTCCCGTAACAAAAAGTCGGACATACACACACCAGTTACTTAACCATGGGTAAACCAAGATTGAGGCAGCATTGTGTCACGGCAGCCGAGTTAGGCCCAAAACAGGTTTCTGTCAGGCGTTTTTTTGTAGCGTTAGCGTCGTCCAGTCACCAATCTCGGCCCGATGGACCAGATTGATGCCGGATCGTGCATAAACCTCGATCACATCATCGGCCTGCGCGTGCAAAATCCCCGACAGAATCGCATAGCCTCCCGCCGTCATATGTGCCGCCATGTCGGGCGCGAGGTCGATCAGCGGGCCTTTGAGGATATTGGCAAAGACCAGATCATAGGGCGCGCGTGCCGCCAGATCGGGATGGCCAAAGCCCGCCGCCTCGACGCAAATCACCCGTCCGGCCAGATCATTGGCGATCACATTGGCCTCGGCCACCTCGACGGCGACCTCGTCGATATCGGAGGCAATGACCGTCTCGGGCCAGATCCGCGCCGCGCCCATCGCCAGAACGGCGGTGCCGCATCCGATATCGGCCACGCTTTGGCCGGTGAACCCGCCCTTGTCCAAACGGTCCAGCGCCTCCAGACAGCCGCGCGTTGTGCCGTGATGGCCGGTGCCAAAGGCCATCGCCGCCTCGATCAGCAGCGGCTCGCAGCCCTCGGGCACCTGATCGGCGTCATGGCTGCCATAAACAAAGAACCGCCCCGCCGCGACCGGCGACAGGTCGCGTTTGACCTTGGCGACCCAATCGGTTTCGGGCAATTGCGACACCAAAAAGGGTTTTGCCCCGTAAGCCGCCGCCAGCAAAGCCAGCCCCGCCTCGTCGGGCGCATCGGTGAAATAGCCGCCCACTTCCCAAAGGCCGGTGTCGTCTTCGATCTCGAACACGCCGATGCCGGTGGGTTCGGGGATCAAGCGCTCCATCGCAAGGCCCAAAGCCTCGGCGGGCGCTTTTCCAAGCAGGGTCGTCAGGGCGGTATAGGTCGGCATCGGTGTCTCCGGCATATGCAAGCGTGTGCCGCCCGCCTAGGACGATGCGGGCGCAGCGTCAACTCTC
The DNA here is from genome assembly GCA_050633545.1 of Paracoccaceae bacterium. GTDB lineage: Bacteria > Pseudomonadota > Alphaproteobacteria > Rhodobacterales > Rhodobacteraceae > Litorivita. Next base: position 363,852 of record JBOEGS010000004.1, on the reverse strand, counting down.
GTGACGTTTGAGGGGCGAAAAACCCCGCGGCGCTCAGGATTTTGGCGCATCCGGCCCGCGCGGGGCTGCGGCGGCCGGCATTGACACATGCGCGGCCATGGTCGCGGCCTTGGCCCCCGCCGCGCCCATCGCGGGGCTATGGGGCGCGGATCCGCCCGCTGGCTCCATGCCCGCGCGCTTGCGCTGGATAAAGCGCCACGCCAATAGCGCCGCAAAGCTGCCCGCAATCACATTGGCCAAGGCATTGCCCGTGACGACGCCCCCCGCCCCCATGACGGCGCCCAGCCCGAAGGTCAGCGGGAACATCAACGCCCCGTCGCGCAGCCAGTTGGCCACCGTCGCCCAAAGCGGACGGCCCAGATTGTTGAACCCTGCGTTGGACACAAACAACGCACCAGTGAACACAAAGGCCCCCGCCATATAATAGGAGAAGAGATAAACCACATCGGCCCCGTCATCATGCAGGCCGAAACTGCGCACCACAAAGCCCGCCGACAGCGCCAAGACCGCCCAGACCACCACCGTATAGACAAAGCAAAACACCAAAGCATCGCGATAGGCCGAGGCCACGCGATCCATTTGCCGCGCACCGTAGTTCTGTCCGATGATCCCGCCGATCGCGCCCGACAGCGCGAAAATCCCGCCAAACAGCAGCATCGTCAACCGCATCACCACGCCCAATCCCGCCACGGCGCTGTCGCCGTGTTCGGCAATCGCGCGCACCGCGACCCAATTGCCAAAGGGGGTGCTGACTTGCGTCGCAATCGCCGGAATCGCAATCGCCAGATAGGGCCGCATATAGAATTTCATATCCACAAGGCTGGGACGGCCGAACATTTTATGGGTGTGGATCACCCAATAGAGGCCCAGAACCGTCATGCCCAAACGCGAGATCACGATGGAAATCGCCGCGCCCAGCGCCCCCAGATCCATCCAGATGATCAAGATCGGATCAATCACCAAGGCCAAAAGCCCCGCCACCATCGTCACCATCATCGAGCGCCACGCATCCCCCAGCGCGCGCAAAATCGCCGACGAACACATGCCCGCCGCCACGAAAGGCACCGACGGCAAGGTGATGGCAAGGAAATCCGACGCCACTTCGAGCGCCTCGCCCGAGGCCCCCGTCATCTCCAGTATCTCGTGGCGGAACGCGAACATCGCTCCCGACAGGATCGCAAGGATCGTCACCGCAAAGACCAAAGCCGAACTGGCGATGCGTTTGGCCTCGGCCCCGTCGCCCGCCCCCAAGGCGCGGCTGACCAGAGCCACCGCGCCGATCATCATGCCAATGGCGACCGAGACCACGAAAAACTGGATCGTGCCGGCAAAGCCGATGGCAGTGATCAACAATTCATCGTCAAGCTGGCTGACCCACCACAGGGCCAGAAACTCCACAAGGAACATAAAGCTCAGACCGAGCGAGCCGGTGAGCGTCATCACGATCACATGGCGCATCGTCGAGCCGGTGAGAAATTTGGCTTGGGTATTCAAATCGGGTCCTGCCGCCGAAAACTGGCGGTCCGCTGGGTATCTGGTGTTGAAATCTAGCCCGCGAAATCCGCGGCGAACAGGGTGGCGGCGTATTTAGTTTGCCCCTCAGCGCCGCCAAATTCCGCCGAGCGGAAGAAAACCCTAGAAATCGGCCCTGCGCAGATCGCCCTGTGCGCCATCGCACAAAACCCGCCCGCACCGCAAAGCTGCGCAGGGGCGCACAGCGCGAACCCGCCCGCCGCGCCCGCGCGCCTCCTATCCGGCGGCGGCGGGCCGGAATTTGGCAAAGACCGTCTCGTTGCCCTTTTCGGGGTGGCGCGGGATGAGCAGCGCCAAAACAAGCGACCCGCCCGCCATCGCCGCCGCCATTACAAAGACCGAAACCGGCGACATCATCCACATAAAGCCCAAGACCGGAGGCAAGCCCACGGCGGCGATATGGTTGATGGTAAAGGCCACCGCCGCCGTCGGCGCGATGTCTTGCGGATCGGCGATCTTTTGGAAATAGGTCTTGAGCGCCAGAGCCAGCGCGAAAAACATATGGTCGATCACATAAAGCGCCGCCGCCACCAAAACGCCCCAGCCGAAATAATACACCCCGCCATAGGCCAAAAATACGCCGATCAACCCGACATATTCGAACATCAACGTCCGCCGCTCGCCGAACCGCGCCACCGCGTGGCCAAAGACCGGCGCAAGCACCATATTCGCCGCAAGGTTCAGCAGGTAAAGCGAGGTCAGCTCATGCACCTCATAGCCGAATTTCTCGACCATCATGAAACCGGCGAAGACCACGAAAATCTGCCGCCGCGCACCGGCCATGAATTGCAGCGCGTAATACAGCCAGTAGCGGCGTTTGAGCACCATCTTCTTGACCTGCGGATGCGGGCTTTCGAACACAGGATAGGCGATCAGGCAAAACAAAGCCCCCGCCGCCGTGACCGCGCCCGCAACCATATAGACGGAGCTATAGCTCAGATCGAAAGCCTTCCACGTCATCACGATCAGCACATAGGCCACGCCCGTCGCCGCCGAGCCAACCGCCAAAAGCCGCCCCAAAATCTGCGGCGCGCGGTCCTTGGGCAGCCATTGCAATTGCAAGGACTGGTTGACCGTTTCATAATAATGAAAGCCGATCGAGCTGAGCATCGTGAGGGTGAGGATGCCGCCCAAGGAGGGGAAAAACCCCGTCAAAGCCGTCGCCACGCCCAATAGAACCAGCGAAACCAATCCCACCACCTGTTCGCGGATGAAGATGATGATCGCGATCACCCCGATCGCCAAAAACCCCGGAATCTCGCGCACGAAATGCAGCCATCCGATGTCCTGCCCGTCGAAATTCGCCGCCTCGATCACAAAATTATTGAGCAGCGCCGACCATGTGGCAAAGGCCACAGGCATCAGCGCCGCCATCACAAACAGCAAGGTCATCGGGCGGCGCCAAAGCGGCAAATCCGCCGCGCGCTCAAGGGGGTAAGACTGTGTCATGCGGTGTGATTACGCCCAAAGCGCGCCTGTGGCGAGGCCGTATTTCCCGCAAGCCGCAGCGGGCGCGGCCGCGCCTCGGGCTTGGCCCTGCTCTGCCCCGCACGGCCAACCCCGCCCCGCCACTCCCGCGCGTATCCGAGCGACGCGGCGCCAAATCTGCCGCATCTGATCTGAATCAATGAAATTCGAATATGTTGTTGTTATCAAGACGCCGCCCGCCCTGCGATCATGGCGGCGCTCTGTATTGCCTGCCCTTTGGCCTCTCAATGAAAGGTCCGCTGATGGACATCCTCTCTCTTGTCGAACGGATCGGCGAAGCCCCCACGGCGGCGGTCATGGGGCTTGTCACCGGATTGATCTTTGGTATCGCCGCACAGCGTTCGCGGTTTTGCCTGCGGGCCGCGACGGTGGAATTTGCCCGCGGGCAGATGGGCGACCGCGTGGCGGTTTGGCTCTTGACCTTTTCCACCGCCGTGGTCTGGGTCCAAGGGGCGCAGTTGCTGGGATTGATGCAAAGCCAAGACGCGCGGATGATGGCCGTTCCGGGGAGCTGGTCGGGGGCGGTGATCGGCGGGCTGGTGTTTGGCGCGGGCATGGTGATGGCGCGCGGCTGTTCGGGGCGGCTTTTGGTTCTCGCGGCGACGGGCAACCTGCGCTCGGTGGTCTCTGGGCTGATCTTTGCGGTGGTGGCGCAAATGAGCCTTGGCGGCGTGCTCTCGCCGCTGCGCGACCAATTGGCGGGCCTGTGGATCACCTCGGGCGGGCGCAATATGAACCTGCTCACTGCCGCCGGATTGCCCCCCTATGCGGGGCTTGTGATCGGAGTGGCGATTGCGGCGCTGGCGCTGGTGATTTCGCGGCGCAACCGCATCGGCGCGGCGCGGCTGGTCTTTGCCTCCGGCGTCGGCTTTGCCGTGGCGGTCGGGTGGGTTTTGACCTTCTCGCTCAGCCAGATCGCATTCGATCCGGTGCAGATCGAAAGCGCAACCTTTACAGGGCCTTCGGCGCATACATTGATGTATTTCCTCGACCGCAACGCGGTGCTTGAATTCGACATCGGCCTCGTGCCGGGGGTGGTGATCGGCTCTTTCCTCGCTGCGGTCATAGCGCGCGAATTCCAATTCCAAGGCTTCGAGAACGAAAGCAACATGCGCCGCGCGATGATCGGTGCGGCGCTGATGGGATTTGGCGGCATGCTGGCGGGGGGCTGCGCGATTGGCGCGGGCGTCACCGGCGGGTCGATCTTTGCGGGCACCGCATGGCTGGCGCTCTTGTGCATGTGGATCGGCGCGATGGCGACCGATCTGGTGCTCGACCAACGCCGCCTTGCTCCCGCCTAGGCAAGGCTTGCACCGCCCGCCGCCGCGCCCTACACCGATCCAAACAGGAGAGCGCATCATGGCCAAAGCGTCCGAAACCATCGAAGTCGAAAACATCAACCATCCGGGCAAGACCCATATGGTCGACAAGGACAAATACTATGTCATGCGCGCGGCGATCTTTGCCGCCCTGCCCGAAGGCAGCGCGCCGATGACGGCGGCGGATTTGAAAGAGGCGCTCTTGCCGCATCTGGACGAGCTGTTTTTCCCCGAGGGCAAAACCGCAGGCTGGTGGCAAAAATGCGTGCAACTCGACCTTGAGGCCAAAGGCGTGATGCAACGCCACGACACCAAGCCGCTGACCTTTAGCCGCACAAAACGCTAACCCTGTGCGTGAACCGCCCCCGCGGCGGCGAGGCGTGACGGAGCGGGACGCAACAGGCGCGGCGGCCGCGCGCGGCGGCGCTAGTAAAACGTCTGCGGATCGATATCGACGGCCAGCCGCAACCGGCTTGGTACCGCCATTTGCCCGATCCATTGCGCCACCGCCCCTTGCAAGGCCGCGCCCTTGGGCGCTTTGACCAAAAGCCGCACACGGTGCCGCCCGCGCACACGGGCAATCGGCGCGGGCGCAGGGCCGAAAACCTGCGCGCCGACCTGCCGCAGCGGTGCGTCGCGCCGCGCCAGTTCCATCCCGAAATCAAAGGCTTCCTGCGCATCGGGCGAGGACAATATGATCCCCGCCAAACGCCCGTAGGGCGGCACGCCCGCATGGCGCCGACCGCTGGCCTCGGCGCTCCAGAACCCCTCCTCATCGCCGGCCAGAATGGCGCGAATGACGGGGTGGTCGGGTTGGAATGTCTGAAGCATCGCCTCGCCGCGTTTTTCGGCGCGCCCAGCCCGCCCCGCGACCTGCCGCATCAATTGAAAGGTCCGCTCGGCGGCGCGCAAATCCGACCCTTGCAGGCCCAGATCCGCATCAATCACCCCGACCAATGTGAGCAGCGGAAAATTGTGCCCCTTTGCCACCAGTTGCGTGCCGATGATGATATCCGCCGCCCCTGCGGCGATGCCCTCGATCTCGGCCTTGAGCGCGCGGGCCGAGCCGAACATATCCGAACTCAGCGTCGCAATCCGCGCCTCGGGGAAAACCTGCGCCGCCTCTTCGGACAAACGCTCCACCCCCGGCCCGACGGCAGCCAGTTTGCCCTCGACCTCGCAAGAGGGGCAAACCTCGGGCATGGGTTTCGTCTCGCCGCATTGATGGCACACGAGCCGTTTGAGAAACCGGTGCTCGACCATGCGCGCATCGCAATGATCGCATCCGATCTGATGCCCGCAGGCACGGCAAATGGTGACGGGCGCATAGCCGCGCCGGTTGATGAACAAAAGCGATTGCTCGCCGCGCGCGCGCCGCGCCTCGACGGCGCGCTGCAAGCTGGGCGAAATCCAACGGCTCGACGGCAGGCTTTCATCGCGCATATCAATCGCGCGCATCGCGGGCATCACCGCAGGCCCATAGCGCGAGGCCAGATCAATGCGGCTGTATTTGCCCGCCTCGGCATTGGCCCATGTCTCAAGGCTCGGCGTGGCCGAGGCCAAAACCACCTGCGCGCCGCAAATCGAGGCGCGCAAAACCGCCATATCGCGGGCGTTATAAAGCACGCCATCCTCTTGCTTATAAGAGGTGTCATGCTCCTCATCGACGATGATCAATCCCAGATCGCGGTAGGGCAAAAACAGCGCCGAGCGCGCGCCGACGACCAATTGCGCCTCGCCCTGCCCGACCATCTTCCACACGCGCCGCCGCTCGGTCATGGTCACGCCGCTGTGCCATTCGGCAGGGCGCACGCCAAAACGCGCCTCGACGCGGGTCAAAAACTCCGCCGTAAGGGCAATTTCCGGCAACATAACAAGGCCTTGCCGCCCGATCCGGATCGCCTCGGCCACCGCTTCGAGATAAACCTCGGTCTTGCCCGATCCGGTCACCCCGCGCAACAGCGTCGTGGCATAGGTTTGCGCCCGCACCCCTGCGGCCAGTGCCTGCGCCCCTGCGGCTTGATCGCTGGTCAATTCCTTGCCGCCGTAAGACGGATCAAGCCGCGCAAAGGGCAGATCGCGCGGGCTGTCTTCCTCGGTCACCGCGCCTTGTTTGACCAATCCCTTGACCACCGACGCTGTCACGCCCGCCATTTGTGACAATTCGCCCAAGGTGAAGGACAGGTTGCCATAATCGCGCAGCGCCGCCATTACGCGGGCGCGCGCCTCGGTCTCGCGGCTGACCTTGCCATGGCCCAAACGGTAGACCTTGCGCATCGAAGGCGCATCGCCCAGCCCCGGCGCGCGGCTGGCCAGACGCAGCATCGCAGGCATCGGGGTCAAGGTGTAATCGGCGGCGCGGCGCAAGAATTCGCGCATCTCGGCGCGCATCGGTGCCACATCAAGCACCCGAAGAACCGAGCGCACCTTGGCGATATCGAAATCCCCGCGCCCCTTGCCCCACACAACGCCAAGCACCTTGCGCGGGCCCAGCGGCACCTCGACAAAGGCCCCCAAACGGCACCCGCCCACGGGGGATTTGTAATCGAGAAGCCGGTCCAGAGGCTGCGCCGTCAATACGCCCACCAGCGCCCCTTCGGGAAAGACATCAGGATCGTGAAGGCGATCGGTCAAGGGCGGCTCCGCAAGGCAGTGGCGTTGGTATCGGCGCCTTGTAGGTAAAGCGTGGCGCGGCAAATCCCAAGCCCCAATCGCCCCGATGCGCCCGCGCGCCCCCCGCGCCAAAGCCACACCTGATAGAGCAATTCGCGCCGGGGCGGAAAAAAGCCTCAAATTCTCCTTGGCCCATGTTATAAACCGCTCAAAAACGCATAAAGCACAAAGAGGCATATGATGAGCAGCAGCCCCGAAATCGACGACCAATTGCGCGAAAAAATCATCTCGCAACCCGACCTTATCCTTGAAAACCAAGCCGTTATGCAGGCGCTCATCGCCGCGAACGAGCGCGCGATGGGCGGCAATATCGTCGATCTGCGCGGCATCGCGATGGAGCGTCTGGAGGCGCGGCTCGACCGGCTCGAAGACACGCACCGCAGCGTGATCGCCGCCGCCTATGAAAACCTTGCCGGCACCAATCAGGTGCATCGCGCGATTTTGCGTATGCTCGATCCGGTGCAATTCGAAGACTTCCTGCGCGATCTGGGCGGCGAAGTGGCCGAAATTTTGCGCGTCGACAGTGTCAAACTGGTTCTGGAATCGCTGCAAAACGAAGAAGACCCTGCGGTGCAACGGCTGGGCGATGTTCTGTCCGTGGCCGAACCGGGTTATATCGAAAGCTATCTGGGCGCGGCGCGCGGCAATCCGGCGCGCCAAGTCACCCTGCGCCAGCTCAGCGAAGGCACCGAGCCGATCTACGGCGAGGCCGCGCCCTTCATGCGCTCCGAAGCCTGCCTGCTGCTCGATTTCGGCGATGGCCGCCTGCCCGGTTTGCTGGTCATGGGCTCCGAGGATCCGCATCATTTCACGCCTCAGCAAGGCACTGACCTGCTTGGATTTTTCGGCGGCGTCTTTGAAAGAGCGATGCGCCGCTGGTTGTCATGAGCCTGCCTTCCGAGGCCGCCAGCGCCGCGCTGTTTGACTGGCTTGAGGCGCAGCGCGCCCTCAAAGGCGCGGCGGACAATACCATCGAGGCCTACCGGCGCGATGTGGCGGGATTTTTGGGGTTTTTGAACCTGCACAAAGGCGGATCGCAGGGCCTTGCGCCGCTGTCGCAAATCGGCATTTCGGACATGCGCGCTTGGATGGCCGAAATGCGATCTAGCGATATCGGCGCGCGGTCTTTGGCTCGCAAGCTATCGGCGGTAAAGAGTTTTTTCCGCTGGCTGTCAGAGCGAGAAGGCTTTGACGCCACCGCCGTTTTGGCCACGCGCAGCCCGAAATTCCAACGCAAACTGCCCCGCCCCTTGGCCGAGGATGCGGCCCGTCAGGTGCTGCAAACCGCAGAATTCCAATCGCGCGAGCCGTGGGTTTCGGCGCGCGATACGGCGGTGATGACCCTGCTTTACGGCTGTGGTTTGCGGATTTCCGAAGCGCTTGGCCTGTTGGGCCGCGATGCACCGTTGCCGGACGTGTTGCGCATTCTCGGCAAGGGCGGCAAGGAGCGGATCGTGCCCGTCATCCCCGCCGCCCGCGCCGCCGTCGAGGCCTATACCCGCCTGTGCCCGCATATTATCGCCGACGATCTGCCGCTGTTTCGCGGTGTGCGCGGCGGCAAGCTGAGCCCGCGCATCATCCAACAGGTCATGGCCGACACCCGCGCGCAGCTTGGCCTGCCCGCCTCCGCCACGCCCCATGCCTTGCGCCACAGCTTTGCGACGCATTTGCTCAACGCGGGCGGCGATCTGCGCGCGATACAGGAACTTTTGGGTCACGCCTCGCTTTCCACAACGCAAGCCTATACAGCGGTTGACACCGCCCGCCTGATGGAGGTTTACGAGGCCAGCCATCCGCGCGCAGGGCGCTGACCCCGCCCGCAATGCCCCCAAAGGACCGCAAAAATGACCAAAGAAATGAAAGCCTTATCCGTGCATCTTCTCACGGCCACAGGCGCGGTTTTCGCCATGTTGGCGCTTTTGGAAGCGGTCAAGGGCGATTGGCCGATGATGTTTTTGTGGTTGGTCATCGCCTTTGCGGTCGACGGAATCGACGGACCTTTGGCGCGCAAATACGACGTGAAAACCCATGCGGCGACCTTTGACGGGGTGCTGCTTGATTTGATCATCGACTACCTGACCTATGTCTTCATCCCCGCCTTTGCCCTGTTTGAATCGGGGCTTTTGCCCGGATGGACGGGATGGTTCGCCATCATCATCATCACCTTTGCCAGCGCCATGTATTTCGCCGATACGCGCATGAAAACAAAGGACAATTCATTCTCCGGCTTTCCGGGATGCTGGAATATGCTGGTGCTGGTCCTCTTTGCCACGGACCCCAACTACTGGATCACGCTGGCTTTGGTGGCGCTTTTGGCAGTGGCGATGTTCTTGCCGCTCAAATTCATCCATCCGGTGCGCACCGAACGCTGGCGCAGGGTCTCGCTGCCCATGGCGCTGGCTTGGACGTTTTTCGCCGGTTGGGCCGCTTGGGTCGCCTTCCATCCGCAAAGCTGGGCGCATTGGGGCCTCGTGGTGACCAGCATTTACCTGCTGTTTGCGGGGATTGCACAGCAGATCATCCCAATGCGAAATGAAGATTGATCAATCGTCTTTGGATATCTATCCACAAAAACTGTCCGCCAAATTATCCAAATCGAACATATCTCTAAATGAGCAGACCCGCCGCCCCCTCATGACGCAACAGCTGGACTTTGCTTTCCACACCGCCCGAGCCGGAAAAACCGCCAAGCCCCTGTGCGCCCAAAATCCGGTGGCACGGGATGATCAGAGGGATCGGATTGCCGCCGCAGGCCTGCCCGACCGCTTGCGCAGGCACGCCGAGCACCTGCGCCAGATCGCCGTAGGTGCGCGTTTCGCCTAAAGGGATGGCGGAGATCTGCACGCAAACGGCGCGTTGGAAATCGCTGCCTGCCACGCGCAGGGGCAGGTCAAATACCTGTAACTCATGGGAAAAATAGGCGCGGATCTGGCGCTCGGCCTTGGCCATGAGCGGCGATGGCGGGGCGGCACAGGCCGCACCCTCAGCCCCCCACGACAGCCGCACCAGCGCGCCATCCGAGGCTTCGAGCGTCAGCAGCCCCAGCGGGCATTGAAAGCGGTATATCTCCATCCCCCCACCCTGCACAGCGCGGCGGCACGGCGCAAGCTTGGGAGTTCGCACCTTGTGGATGAAGTTGAATCACAAAGGCGGGGCAATCACTTGCCCCGCCTTCTTCATGTCAAACCTTAAGCGTGTGTTTACACGCCTGCCTCGGTCAAAGCTGTATCACAGCGCTTGCAGGTCGCCGCATGGCTGTGCGTGCCTACATCGGGCAGGATTTTCCAGCAGCGTTGGCATTTCTCGCCCGTCGCCTTGGCAAAGACCACGGCCACGCCTTCGGCGTCGGGCAAGGTAAAGGCCCCTTCCGGCGCCGCATCGGTCGTCAAAGTCACAGCGGATGTGATGCACAGATCCGCGAAAGTATCCGGGTTTGTGATGATCGCCGCCAATTCCGCGCTCAGATACACAACCGGTGCCGCTTCGAGCGAGGAGCCGATGGTTTTGTCGCGGCGATGCTCTTCGAGCGCGCCGGTGACCACGCGGCGAACCATACGCACGGAAACCGAGCGCTCCGCCAAAGCGGGGTTGAGCCATGCGGCGGGCGTGTCGGGGATGTCCTGCAAATGCACCGAGCTGTCATCGCCAGGGTTCCGCTCCAGCCAGACCTCTTCCATCGTAAAGGTCAGGATCGGCGCCAGCCATGTGGTCAGCCGCTCGTAAAGCCGCATCATCACCGTGCGCGCGGCGCGCCGCTCGTTCGTGTCGCCATCGCAATAGAGCGCATCCTTGCGCACATCAAAGTAAAACGACGACAGATCGATGGTGCAGAAATGGAAGAGCGCCTGAAAAACGCCTTGGAAATCATAGGCTTCGTAGCCTTTGCGCACCACGACATCCAATTCGGCCAAACGGTGCAGGATGAGTTGCTCCAGCTCCGGCATATCGGTGACATCCACCTCGTCGGCGGGCGTATAGGCCGACAAAGCGCCCAGCATGAACCGCAAGGTATTGCGCAAACGGCGATAGCTGTCGGCGACCCCTTTGAGGATTTCCGGCCCGATCCGTTGGTCGGCGGTATAGTCGGTTTGCGCCACCCACAGACGCAAGATATCGGCGCCATATTGTTTGACGACGGTTTCCGGCACGATGGTATTGCCGATGGATTTGGACATTTTCATGCCCTTTTCATCAAGCGTGAACCCGTGGGTCAGCACACCGCGATAGGGCGCGCGGCCCTTGGTGCCGCAGGCTTGCAACATCGACGAATGGAACCAACCGCGGTGTTGGTCGGTGCCTTCCAAATAGAGGTCCGCTATGCCGTCGGGGCTGCCGTCGGCGCGGTCGCGGATCACGAAAGCATGGGTTGAGCCAGAGTCGAACCACACGTCGAGCACGTCGAACACCTGCTCATAATCGTCGGGATTGGCGGCATCGGCGATGAATTTCTCCTTCGCCCCGTCCAGATACCACGCATCGGCGCCGTCCGCCTCAAAGGCTTCGATGATCCGCGCATTAACGCCCGCATCGCGCAGCAAAAAGTCCGGATCGGTCGGCAAAGCGCCCTTTTTGATAAAGCAGGTGAGCGGCACGCCCCACGCGCGTTGGCGCGAGAGCACCCAATCGGGCCGCGCTTCGATCATCGAATAGAGGCGGTTGCGGCCGGTTTTCGGCGTCCATTCCACCAATTCGTCGATCGAGGTCAGCGCACGGGTGCGGATCGTCTTGCCGTAGGTGTCCTGCCCGTCGCCGACCTCGCGGTCGATCGAGGCGAACCATTGCGGCGTGTTGCGGAAGATCACGGGGGCCTTGGAGCGCCACGAATGCGGATAGGAGTGTTTCACCTGCCCGCGCGCGATGATGCCGCCCGCCTCGACCAGCTTGGCGATGACGGATGTGTTGGCTTTGCCTTCTTTGCCTTTGCGGTCAAAGACTTGCAGCCCCGCGAAAAACGGCACATGGGGCAGGAATTCGCTCTCCTCGCCCACGTTATGGGTCATGCGGTCGATCCAGTTGCGCTTGACGAAACATTCGTAGTCGTCGGCGCCGTGGCTGGGGGCCGTGTGCACAAACCCCGTGCCCGCATCATCGGTGACGTGATCGCCGTCGATCATCGGCACGTCGTAGTCCCAGAAGCCCTCTGCGCCCTCAACCCCGTTGAACGGGTGGGCCAGCGTCAGCGCGCCAAGCTCCTCGCCCGTCACATCGCGCACGCGTGTAAACTCGGTCGCGCGCGATTTGGTCAGCGCCTCCTCGGCCAGCGTGTCGGCAAACACATACAGATCGCCCGCCGCGGTCCAGCTTTCTTCTTCTGTGCTGTCAACGCGGTAGAGGCCATAGTTGATCTTGGGGTTATAGGCCACGGCCTTGTTGGACGGGATCGTCCAAGGCGTCGTCGTCCAGATGACGATCCGCGCCTCGGCCAGATCGCCCGCGCCGTTTCGGGTGCGGAACGGCACCCAGATCGTATGGGATTTATGATCGTGATATTCGATCTCGGCCTCGGCCAATGCGGTTTTCTCGACCGGCGACCACATCACGGGTTTGGAGCCTTGGTAAAGCGTGCCGTTCATCAAAAACTTCTGGAATTCGCCCGCGATCACCGCTTCGGCGTGGTAATCCATCGTCAGATAGGGATCGGCCCAATTGCCCGTCACGCCAAGGCGTTTGAATTCGCTGCGCTGCACGTCGATCCAGCTGTCGGCAAAGGCGCGGCATTCGCGGCGGAAATCCACCACATCCACATCGTCCTTATCCTTGCCCTTGGCGCGATATTGCTCTTCGATCTTCCATTCGATCGGCAACCCGTGACAATCCCATCCGGGCACATAGCGCGCATCACGCCCGAGCATTTGCTGCGAGCGGGTGATGAAATCCTTGAGGATTTTGTTGAGCGCATGGCCGATGTGCAAATGCCCGTTCGCATAGGGCGGGCCGTCATGCAAGATGAACGGCTTGCGATCCTTGGCCGTTTCGCGCAGGCGGTCATAGATGCCGATGCGCGCCCATTTTTCGAGCCATTCAGGCTCGCGTTTGGGCAATCCCGCGCGCATCGGAAAATCGGTCTGCGGCAGGTTCAGCGTGGATTTATAATCGGGAAGATCGGCGGTCGTGTCGGTCGTATCGGCGCACATATGGGGCGTCCTTCGAATGGTCGGATGTTCAAGATGGCAGGCGGCGCGGATCGCTCATGCGCCTTGTCCCGGCGGCTCGTCTCAGAGCGCCGGGCCAGTAATTCGAATAATGCCCGCCGCGCGGTCGCATGTCGAAAACAGCCATGTCATGGGCGCGTTATAGGCCCGCGCGCATGGGGCGTAAAGCGCGGATTACGCCTTGGGCGGATCGGGTGGATCGCCCGCGTCATCGCCCTGCTCCGCCGCCCTCTCTTTGCCGTCATCCGCGCCGTCATCATCGCCCGCATCCGCGCCGCGCTCCCACTGCGCGCTCATCAGCCGCGTCAGCCACGCCAAAGCGCCCAGCGCAAGGCCAAGCCCGAGGAAGGAGGCCACGCGCCACAACCCGTCCAGCCCCCCCGCATCAAGGAAAAACACCTTGGCGATGGTCACCGCCACGATCCCCGTCGCCGCCTTGCGCAACATCACCGAGCGGCGCGCGAAGGCCGCATAGAACATCCCCGCCGCCGCGATCAACATCAACACCGTATAGGCGTAAATCTCGCTTTGCTCGAAGCCGCCGGTCAAGGCCACATTTTGCCCGTGCCACAGGCGGCGGAATTCGGTCCATGCGTAAATCGCCGCGCCCGCGGCGCTGACGGCGGCGCCCGCTTGGCGCGCGCGAAGCGGCAAATGCGCCATGCGCCATACGATCACCGCAAGGATCGCCGCCGGAAGCAGCAAGGCCAAAAGCGCGCTGTCCAATAGGAACGGCCCCTTGAGCGCCGCGCGCGGGTTCAGCAAGGGGTTCTCGCCCGTCGCCACGCCCAGATAGGCCAAGGCGCCGAAAAGGCCGAATATCCCCGCCAGAAGCTGCCGCACCATCTGCAGGATCGCGCCGCCGCTTTGCAGCCGCCACAATTGCCCGCCCATAAGGCAAAACAGCACCGCCGCGCCCAGACCCGATTGCGCGTGTCTGGGCAAAACGTCGCCCCAAATCCGCCCGATGCTTTCGAGGATCAACACGCCGGTCAGCACCCAAAGCACGCTTTCGATGGTGATGCGTGCGCCGGAACGCTCGGCGCGCGATTGCGCCGCGCCGAACATCTGCCAGCCCGCCCAAAGCAGCCCCATAGAAACGCCCGCCCAGAGCCACAGTTCGAGCAGCGGCACCTGCGGCGAGGTGATGATCACCCCCGCGCCCGCCGCCTCGGCAATCAGCCGCAGGCCGACGATCAATGCGCCGATCTGGCCAAAGACCGCCAAGGCCGGCAGGTTGAATTTACGGTCGGTCAGCGCCGCCAAGGCGACCATGACCGCCAAGGCCACCGAAAGCGCCAGATCCGACAGCATCACCGTCAGCGCCAGCGACATCATCGACCCCGCCGCCACCGCAAAAAGCGCCGCACGGGCATGGGTTTGGTGTGGCGCCTGCGCTGCGGCCTGTGTGTCTTGGCCTGCTGCAATCTGCCGCCCGCCGCGCATCGCGCGCTCGCACAAAAGCACCATCAGCGCCGCCAGCGCCATCACCGACAGCGCCCAGATATCGCGCCCCATGACCTCGGCGGGATGCCAGCGCAATTCGACAAGCCCCGCGATCACGGGCGCAAACCCCGCCGCGACCAGCGCCCAAACCATCGCGCCCTCCATGCCCGCAACGGCCGATCGCGCGCGGCGCGCAAGCCGGTCGATCACATCGTGCAACAGTGTGCCTTCGGGTGCCGCCTCGATGTCGCGCCGCGGCGCGCGGATCACGGGCCGCGCCCCCGCCGCCGCGCGCTGCATCCGCCAAAAGGCCAGCGCCGTATAAAACGCCGCCACCAGCAGCAGCGCCGCCGGATAAGGCAAGCCAAGCTGCGCTGCGCCCGCCGCCTCGCGCGCTATGGCCTCGCCTTGGCCTGCCGCCAGTGCCTCATAGCGCAGCGCGCCCTCGGGATAGGTCAGCGCCGCCAAAGCAAACCCCGCCATCGGTAAAGCCGCAAGCCATGCCAGCCCCTCCGAGCGGCGCAGCCAGACCAACAGGCCCAGCGCGATCAAGACCTGCGCCGCGACGGCAATCCAGTAAAGCCCGAGATCCACCGCCGCCATCCGCACCGCCACCGTGCCAAAGCTTGCCGCCGAGGCCGCCGCGCCCAAAAGCCACGCCTGCGGATCGCGCGCCAGCGCGCCGCCAAAGATGGGCATCAGGCTGCGTTTGGGAATGATCGCCGCCCCCGCCGCAATGACCATAAGCGCCGCCAGCCACCACAAGGAGACATCGACGGCCTGCGCCTTGGAGGATAGGCCGCTCCATCCGGCCCAAAGCAGGGCGCTCGCCCCGAGGCAGGCCGCCACGCCGGTCCACGACACCCAGACCCAGCGGCGCAGGCTATCGACCCCCAAAGCCGCCAAGGCCAGCACCGCGTAATAGGCGAAAAGCAAAGGCTCCGCCCCCGTGCCGCCGCCAACCATAAAAGGCACCAAAGCCGCCGCCACAATCCCGACAGCCGCCAGAAACGGCCCGTAGAACCACCCCAAAAGCACCGCCAGAAGCGCCGTGGCAATCAGCCCCGCAAAGGCCTGCGGCGCGCCGATCAGATCATACATATGCCGCGCCGCCACCACGGCCCCGAAGAGCGTAAACAGCCCCGCCCCCGCAAAGGTCGAGGGCAGGTAATCGGCGGCGCTGCCGGTCGCGTCCTGCTCGCCCGCGCCCATGCGGCGGCGGATCACCTCGCCCCCGCCGATCAAGGCCAGCCCCAAGCCCAGCGCCCCCCAAATCCGCATCGAGGGCGACAAAAGCCCGTGTTGCGCGCTGTATTGAATGAGAAACAGCCCCGAAAGCGCCAACGAGGCCGCCGCCGCCGCCAAGAACCAATTGGCCGCCAGCCACTCCATCGCGCGATCGGACCATGTCGGGCCTGCGGGTTCGGCCGGACCGTAAGGGTCAGAGGGACCAGCGGGTCCATCGGGGCCGCCAGAGCCGGAGCCCGTCGCCGCCGAAGCGCTCGGCGCGCCTGCGCGCCGCGTGCTGGACCACACATCAAAGACCTGCACCGCATCCCCCGTCTCGGCGCGGGCGGCGGCGATCTGCGGCGCGTCCTCTTTCGGCGCGTCCCCTAACGGATCATCGGTTTGCGGATCATCGGTTTGCGGATCGCCCGCTTGCACATCGGCAACAACCTCTTCGGTCTGCGCCGCCGCGCCAGAAGGCCCCGCCGCCACGGCATTTTCATGCTTGCGCAAACGGCGCTCGAGCCCCTCCAGCATCCGGCTTTGCGCCTCGAGCTTTTCCTCAAGCCGCAAGATGTCCGATTTGGCGGCACCGGCGCGCACAAGGGCGATAATGCTCATCAGCGGGATCGCCACAAGCACACAAATAACCAGAACAATCAAACCGCCCATCGCGCACCAATTCCTTTAATAAAATTTTGCAAAGCCTAGGTCTTGCTAAATAATCCCGCAAGCGCGCGGCGCACGATGCTGGCCGCGCTTGGCCGTTTTGCCACAGCGAAGGGCAAGGGGCGGCAGACCTCGATCGCGGCCACGCCGACCCGTGCGGTCAGGGCGCCGTTGACCATGCCCTCGCCGAACCGGCGCGAGAGTTTGGCCAAAATCCCGCCGCCGATGATCGGTTCGAGCATGTCATCGCCCACCGCCACGGCCCCCGTCGCCACCAGATGCGTCATCACCGCGCGCAAAAGCCGCCAGCTGCCCAATGTGCCCGAGCGCCCGCCGTAAACTTCGGCGATGCGGCGGATCATCCGCAGATTGGCCGTCATCGCCGCGACCACATCGGCCAAGGCAATCGGCACCAATGCGGTCACCGTCGCCACTTGGCGCGCGGCGGCTTCGACCTCGCGCAGGGCCTGCCCGTCCAGCGGGGCCATCACCTCGCGCTCGGCAAGGCCCAAAACCGCCTCGGCATCGAAGAGATCGCCGCGCCGCTCGGCAAATCGCGCGCGGCCCCATTCGGTATCGGGGCGGCGGGCATAGAGCGCCAGAACGCTGTCGCACACCTTTGAGGCGGCGGTCATATCTTGCGCGGCCAAGGCCTCATCGGCGGCGCGGCGCAGCGCATCAATGCGCCCCAGCCGCCCGAAGGCCGCCAGCTCGCGCAGGGCCATCGCCGCCAGAACCGCTACAAAAGCCGCCAGCATCAAGGTCACCGCATAGCCCAACAGCGGCACAGAGGCGATCAATCCGGTGACGTAATTCCACGCCGCCAGTGACACGAGCGTGGTCAAGAGCATCCCCGCCAGCGCCCAGAACCACCGCCCCAAACGCGAGGGTTTGCGCGCCGCCAATGTCGCCGCCATCTGCATGGCGCGCCCCTCATAGGCCCCGTCTTGGGGCGCATCGGATGCATCGGGCGCATCGGGCACGGGCGGCGCGCGCTCCGGCCCCTCTTCGGCGGGGCTCTGCATCTCGATCAAAACCGGCCCAGGCGCGGGCGGCGGCGCGGCGCGCTCTGCGGCCTCCTCAATCACCACTGGTCCGGTTATCGGCCCCGCGCGGCTTTTACCCCTATTGCTGTCGTCCGAGGTGCTCATGATCCGCTCCCCTCTCCCATATCCGCTCGGGGCGGTGCCTCTGCGCTCCGCCCTGCCGGTGCGCTCTGTCCGATCTGCGCCCGCGCGATCCCGCTGGGCGCGCGGGTCCAGACGAAATGAATATCCGGCAGACCCTCGTCATTATAGCGCCCGTCGCTGCGCGCCGCCTCGGCAAAGCCCATCGCCGCATAGAACCGCCGCGCGCCTGCGTTGTCTTGGGCGGCGAAAAGCTGCAAGCGCGCGCTGCGTGTTTGCGCCTCTTGGACCAGCATGCGCC
Organism: Paracoccaceae bacterium; assembly: GCA_050633545.1. Taxonomy (GTDB): domain Bacteria; phylum Pseudomonadota; class Alphaproteobacteria; order Rhodobacterales; family Rhodobacteraceae; genus Litorivita. Next base: position 345,917 of record JBOEGS010000004.1, on the reverse strand, counting down.
CATAGCCCGCGCGCCGCGCCGCGCCCAAAGTATAAAGCGCCAATATCCGCTCGCCGCGCCGGATGATAAAGGCCTGCGCGCGCAGCGTGCCGCGCGCATCGGGCGCGCGCACCGCCCGCACCGTGCCGCGCACAACCGCCCAAGCCAGAACCCGCAGTTCGGTCAAAGGGCTGCGCACGCGCGGCAACCAATCGGCCTCGCGCTCGAACTGCCACAAGATGCGCGCCATGGCGGGCACATCCCATAGCGTCGCGCGCATCGGCTGGGGCATCGGCGCAGATAGAGGGATAGACGCAGCGATGGGCGCAGGGCCAGACGCGGGGCCAGACCTGCGCGCAGACGCAGAGGCGGAGATCGCGCGGCGCAACGGCGCAAGGGCGCGCGCGCCGATCACAACCGATCCCCCAATAGAAACTGCGCCGCGCGGTCGAGCCGGATATGCGGCGGCCCCTCGCCCGCGCGCAAGGTGAGCGGCGCGGGGGCAAAGCGCATGACCTCATATTGCGCATCCAGCCACGCCTGCGCCCCCTGACGCGCCGCCGACATGAGCCGCGCAGGGTCTTCGGGCAATTCGCCCGGATAGAAGGCGGCGCGTTTGCCGCTGTCCAAAAGCGTGCCGCGCACACAATCGAGGTCCTGGCCCTCATGGGTGACGGTTTCCTCGGTGGTGGCGCGCAGGGCGGCAATCGACATGGCTTCGCAACGCGCGCCTGCAAAAGAGGCGCGGGTCTCGGCCTCGCGCAGCAGGCTTTCGACAATCGCCGTCAGGCGCGGATGCTGGCGGTGGTGCAGATGGTCGGCCTTGGTGGCGGCAAAGAGGATGCGCTCGACCCGTTTGCCGCGCAACAGCCGCGAGAGCAGATCATTGCGCCCGGGCCGGAAGGCGCCAAGGATATCGGCCATGGCAAGGCGCATGTCCTCGACGGCGCGCGGGCCTTTGTGGATCGCGCCCAAAGCATCGACCAGAACCACCTGACGGTCGATGCGCGAGAAATGATCGCGAAAGAACGGCGTGACAACGCGTGATTTATAGGCCTCGAAGCGCCGCTCCATCTCGCGCCAAAGCGCCCCGCGTTTGAGCGCATCAGGCCGCGGCAGCGGCGCGAAGGTCAGCACCGGCGAGCCTGCCAGATCGCCGGGCAGCAAGAACCGCCCCGGTGTGCAGTCATAATAGCCGCCGTCGCGCGCGCCGCCCAGATAGGCGGTAAAAGCGGCGGCCAGCGCCTGCGCGCGCGGCTCGTCAAGCTTGGCGGCAGCGTCCGTCTGCGCCGCCAGCGCAAGGAAATCCGCCGCCTGCGCGCGCGGCGCGATCCGCGCCAGAACCTGATCCGACCACGCCTCATAGGTTTTGCCCAAAAGCGCCAGATCGAGCAGCCATTCGCCAGGGTAGTCGACAATATCGATATGGATGCGGCGCGGGCCTTGCAAACCGCCCAAAAGCCCCGAGGGGCGCACCCGCAAGGTCAGGCGCAATTCGGAAATCGCGCGGGTGCTGTCGGGCCAATGGGGCGCGGCCGAGGTCAGCGCCGCCAGATGCGTCTCGTAGTCAAAGCGCGGCAAGGTCAGATCGGGCTGCGGCTGCAGATAGGCCGCCGAAATGCGCCCCTCGGATTGGGCGACAAGCGCAGGCATACGGGCGCGGTCGAGCAGATTGGCCACCAATGAGGTGATGAAAACCGTTTTGCCCGCACGGGCAAGACCGGTGACGCCAAGCCGGATGACCGGCTCGAAGAGGGTTTCGGATATCCCCTCGGTGACGGTGTCGACGCCGCGCGTCAGCCCTTCTGCCAGTCTGCCTATGACCAAATGCCTATCCCCGATCCATCCGCGGGCTTTGGCCGCTTGGGGCAAAGATAGGGGTTCGGGGGGCGGGTTGCTAGGGGGCGCGGGGGCGGCGAACGCAAGAGCAAAGCGTAAGCGCCAAGCAAGAAGCGCAAACCAAGAGGGATTGATTGGCCTGGCCCGCGCGGATAAGAGCGGGGCATGCCCAGATATGCCATGAAAATCGAATATAACGGCGCGCCCTTTGCCGGATGGCAGCGTCAGGACGGATTGCCCACGGTGCAAGGCGCAATCGAGGCGGCGCTGGCCAAGCTGGAGCCGCGCGCCCATACGATTGCGGCGGCGGGGCGGACGGATTCGGGCGTGCATGCCTATGCGCAGGTGGCCCATTGCGACATGGCGCGCGATTGGGCGCCCGAGCGGTTGATGGGGGCGCTGAATTTCCATCTCAAGCCCCTGCCCGTGGCGGTTTTGGAGCTGCGGCCGGTGCATGAGGAATGGCACGCGCGGTTTTCGGCCCATGAGCGGCGCTATATCTTCCGGCTTTTGTCACGGCGCGCACCGGCGACCCATGAGGCGGGATTGGTCTGGCAGGTGGGACATGATCTCGACATCGATGCGATGCGCGCGGGGGCCGCGCATTTGATCGGGCGGCATGATTTCACCACCTTTCGCGCCAGCCAGTGCCAAGCCGACAGTCCGGTCAAGACATTGGACGAGTTGCGCATCGAGCAGGCGCCGGCCAATGGCGGGCGCGAGATCCGCTTTTATCTGCGCGCGCGTAGTTTCCTGCACAATCAGGTGCGCAGCTTTGTCGGCACATTGGAGCGCGTCGGCGCGGGGGCGATGGCGCCCGAGGCGGTGAAATCGGCGCTTGAGGCATGTGATCGCGCCGCCTGCGGGCCGGTTTGCCCGCCGCAGGGGCTTTATCTGGCCGGCGTGGGATATGAGGACGATCCTTTCGAGGCACGCTAAGCGGCGCAGCGGCGACTCGCTGGGCCGCGCGGGACGCCAGATGGCCCGCCCAGCGGCAGACGAGCCGCGCGCAAGACAGCCCGATTTTGCCAAATCTTGCCGCAACCGCGCGAAAATCCGATTCTTGATCGATGATTTTTTGGGCATCCAAGGCCGAGGCGCGCAAAAAAGAGGCGCATAGGCTCAAACTGCCGCCCCTGCGGCGCGGACCGGATAGACGCATGCCCTGTGGTAAGGGCCTTCTACTCCCGCCTGATCCACGGCTCTGGCGTCCAAACGCGACCATACTCCGCAAAGCAGCGGCGTTTTATCGCAACGGATACACAGATGTGGCGAGGGGGAAACGGCGACCGGATGACTTGGACCTCAAACCGGCCGCCATAAAGAGCAACAACAACTGTTGCGGGGGATAATTTACGGTTCGGGACGCCCTTGTGCAAGGGTCGGGCCGCTATACCTCGCCTTGGGAGACATTCATGAACTTTCTGAAAACCACACTTGCCGGTGCGACGGCGCTTGGCTTGAGCGCCCTGCCGGCTCTTTCGGCCGAAGACACCATCAAGGTCGGCGTTCTGCATTCGCTGTCCGGCACGATGGCGATCTCGGAAACGACGCTCAAAGACACGGTCTTGATGATGATCGACGAACAAAACGCCAAGGGCGGCGTTTTGGGCAAGCAGCTTGAAGCGGTTGTCGTTGACCCCGCCTCCGACTGGCCGCTGTTTGCGGAAAAGGCGCGCGAGCTTTTGACCGTGCAAAACGTCGATGTAATGTTCGGCTGCTGGACTTCGGTCTCGCGCAAATCGGTTTTGCCGGTGATCGAGGAACTCAACGGTTTGCTGTTCTATCCGGTGCAATATGAGGGCGAGGAAAGCTCCAAAAACGTGTTCTACACCGGCGCGGCCCCCAACCAGCAAGCCATCCCCGCGACCGATTACTTCCTCGAAGAACTGGGCGTCGAGAAATTCGCGCTGCTGGGCACCGACTACGTGTACCCGCGCACCACGAACAACATCCTTGAGAGCTACCTCAAAGGCAAAGGCATCGCCTCCGAAGACATCTTTGTGAACTACACGCCCTTTGGCCATTCCGATTGGTCGAAAATCGTGGCGGACGTTGTGGCATTGGGTGCGGACGGCAAGAAAGTCGGCGTGATCTCGACCATCAACGGCGATGCGAACATCGGCTTTTACAAAGAACTCGCGGCGGCCGGTATTTCCGCCGATGACATCCCCGTCGTGGCCTTCTCGGTCGGCGAAGAGGAACTGTCGGGTCTCGACACCACCAACCTCGTCGGCCACCTCGCCGCGTGGAACTACTTTGAAAGCGCCGAAAGCGACGTGAACGAAGAGTTCGTCGCCAAATGGAAAGAGCGCATGGGCGAAGAGCGCGTGACCAATGACCCGATGGAGGCCACGGTGATCGGCTTCAACATCTGGGTCAAAGCGGTTGAAGCGGCAGGCACCACCGATGTGGATGCGGTCGAGAAAGCCATGATCGGCGTCGAAGTGCCCAACCTGACCGGCGGCACCGCCGTGATGCTGCCCAACCACCACTTGGCCAAACCGGTCTTGATCGGCGAAATCCAAGAGGACGGCCAATTCGACATCATCAGCCAGACCAAAGAAGTCCCCGGCGATGCATGGACCGATTTCCTGCCAGCCTCGGCGGTTCTCAAATCCGATTGGAAAGAGCTTGGTTGCGGCATGTATAACACCGAAACCGAAAGCTGCGTGCAGCTGAAGTCGAACTACTGATCGGCGCGACACGATCTGCGGGGGGCGGCGCGCCTGCCCCTCGCATCCCTGCCTCGACCGAGAGGCACCGCCCAAAAGACCCCGCGACCGGCTCCCATTTGCGCGCAGCCCTCGCCAATTGCACAGGCACATGATGATCCGGCACCTTCTCGCGGCAGCGCTCACCGTGCTCACCGCCCTTCCCCTCCATGCCCAACAGACCCCCGTTCAGGACCTGCTGCAAGAGCACCGCGCCCTGATCGAGAAAAGCTCGCGCAAAACCATCGGCCCCGCGATTGACGCGCTCGCCGCCTCCGGATTGCCGCAAGCCCAAGCCGTTTTGCAGGCATGGCAGGACAAGGACATGTGGCAACGCGAGGCGGACGGTCTGTTCTTCAAGGGCGAGAAGACCGGCAAATCCACCTACCGCCTGATCGATTTCGACACCGGCGCGCCGGTGGGCGAGGCCGATAAATCCACCCTCGACCAACAAAAACCCAACAGCGGCATCCGCGCGCTGATCGGCTCGGCGCTGGTGCAGTTCCAGCTTTCCGATCCCGATCCCGCCCGCCGCCTTGACGCGCTCACCTCGATCCAGCGCGACCCCGAAGCCGCCCATCTGGCGCCGCTGCGCGCCTCGATCGAGGCCGAAGCCGACGCGGCGATCCGCGCCCGCAAAACTCGCCTCGCCACGCTTTTGACCATCGGCTACGCCAAGGACGAAGCCGAGCGTATTGCCGCCATCGAAAGCGTCTCTGGCGATCTGGACCGCGATGTGCGCGCCACGCTGAACCCGCTGGTCGAAACCCGCCGTGACGTGACAGCAGGCGATATGGCCGCCAATATCAACGTTGCGCGCATCCTCGAACCCGGCTCCGAGGCCCTGCCGCGCGATGAGGCCTATGCGCTGTTGGTCGCCAAAAACCTCGCCCCCGCGCGGATCAGCAATGACGACATCCGCAACGCGCTTGCCGCCCATATCGAGGACGGCAAGGTCGCCGGTATCCCCGTTGCGGTTCTGGACGATCCCGAGATGCGCGAACGCGCCTATGCCGCGCTGGCAGAGGCGGGCAAAGTGCCCCCCACCGCGCTCAGCGTCGATGTCGAACGCGCCCTGACGGATCACACCTTCTTTGACGCCTATGCCGATCCCTCGCCCGCCATCACCGAGGCCGCCAACAAAGCGCTCAAATCCATCGCCCTCAATGTCGGCACGATGCAGGCGCTGGACCTCGGGCTTGATGCGCTCTCGCTCGCCTCGATCTACTTTCTCGCCGCCATCGGCCTTGCCATCACATTCGGCGTCATGGGCGTCATCAATATGGCGCACGGCGAATTTATCATGATGGGCGCCTATACCGGCTATGTGGTGCAACAATTCGTGCCCAATTACACCGTCTCGATCCTGCTCGCGATCCCGCTGGCCTTTATGGTCACCTTCGCCGCCGGTGTCGCGATGGAGCGTTTGGTGATCCGCTGGCTCTATAACCGCCCGCTCGAAACCCTGCTGGCCACCTTCGGCATCTCGATTGCCCTGCAACAATTGGCCAAGAACATTTTTGGCACGCAGGCCCGCCCGCTCACCTCGCCCGCATGGCTTGATGGCGCATGGGTGCTCAACGATGTGGTCGGCGTGAGCTACATCCGCATCGCGATCTTTGTGCTGGCGCTGGTCTTCCTCGCGGTCTTCCTCTTTATCATGAAGAAAACCCGCCTTGGATTGGAGACCCGCGCCGTGACGCAAAACCCGCGTATGGCCGCCTCGATGGGCATCAACCCCGGCCGCGTGAATATGCTGACCTTCGGGCTTGGATCGGGCATCGCAGGCGTCGCGGGCGTCGCCATCGGGCTTTACGCCAAAGTGACCTCGGAAATGGGCGCCGATTACATCGTGCAAAGCTTCATGACCGTGGTTGTTGGCGGGGTCGGCAATATCTGGGGCACGCTTTTGGGCGCCACGATGATCGGCTTTTTGCAAAAGGGCATCGAATGGTTCAACCCGTCCAATACGCTGGCGGCGCAGACCTATATGATCATCTTCATCATCATCTTTATCCAGTTCCGGCCCCGCGGCATCATCGCCCTCAAAGGCCGCGCGGCGGGAGATTGATCAAGATGCGCCCTATGCCCGCCACTATGTCCCTGCCTGTGCCCCTGCCTGTGCCCCTGCCGCTTGCACCTGCGCCGCACGCCACCGCCGCAATACCGACGCAATACCGACGTGATACCGACAGCGGTTGTTCCCCCGCCAAATCCCCCGTCCTGCGCCGCCCCTCTCGCGCCCAATCGTTCACGGAGATGCGCCCATGAGATCCTCCTTTATCACCCGCAATCCTTCGGTGCTGATCTTCCTCGCCCTGCTCGCGCTCTTCACCATCGCCGTGACATTTATGAGCGAAGCCTTCGGCGCGGGGCTGATTTCTACAAGCTTTGTCAAGACCTTAGGCAAAACCCTCTGCCTGTGCCTGATCGCCATCGCGATGGATCTGGTCTGGGGTTACTGCGGGATTTTGAGCCTTGGCCACTTCGCCTTTTTCGGCCTTGGCGGCTATATGATCGGCATGTGGCTGATGTATGCGCGCACCGAAGCGATCGTCGTGTCATCCCTCGCCAACGCCCCCATCCCCCCCACCGCCAGCGAGATCACCGACGCCATCGGAACCCAGATTTTCGGCGTCGTCGGATCGTCGGAATTCCCGACCATCTGGGCCTTCGCCGACAGCCTTTTTCTTCAATTATTGCTGGTGGTTATGGTGCCTGGCCTCTTGGCTTTGGTCTTTGGCTGGCTGGCCTTTCGCAGCCGCGTCACCGGCGTCTACCTGTCGATCCTGACCCAAGCCATGACCCTCGCCCTCGCCCTCTACCTCTTCCAAAACGACAGCGGACTTCGCGGCAACAACGGCCTGTCGGGCTTGCAAAACCTGCCCGGCGTTTCCGCCTCCCAAGACACGGTCTCGATGTGGTTCTTATGGGGCTCGGCCGCCGCGCTCGGGCTTGGCTATCTGTTGGCCGCATGGGTGGTCTCGGGCAAATTCGGATCGGTCATTCGCGGCATTCGCGACGATGAGGCCCGCGTGAGGTTCCTTGGCTACTCCGTTGAAGGGTATAAGCTTTTCATCTTCACCCTGACCGCCATTATCGCCGCCATCGCCGGTGCGCTCTACTATCCGCAAGCGGGCATCATCAACCCCGCCGAAATCGCCCCCATCGCCTCGATCTACCTCGCGGTCTGGGTCGCCATCGGCGGGCGCGGGCGGCTCTACGGCGCGGTCATCGGCGCGGCTTTTGTCTCGCTCGTCTCCACATGGTTCACCGGCGGCGGCGCCCCCGATATCAACCTTGGCTTTTACAAAATCCTCTGGACCGATTGGTGGCTGGTGCTCTTGGGCCTCTCCTTCGTCACGGTTACATTGCTTGCCCCGCAAGGCATCGGAGGCCTGTTTGACCGGCTCTCGGGCCTCAAAACCCCGCGCCGCCATGGCGCACCGCTTGGCCCCGACAAAGGCAGCCTGCAAGAAAAGGAGGCGCAAGAATGAACGCCGCCCTCGCCCCAAACGCTCCCAGAACGGCGCCCATGCGCACGCTATTGGAGGTCTCTGGCGTCTCGGTCAGCTTTGACGGCTTCAAAGCGATCAACAACCTGAGCTTTCAAATCGGCCCCGCCGAATTGCGCGCGATCATCGGCCCGAACGGCGCTGGCAAAACCACCTTTATGGACATCATCACCGGCAAAACCCGCCCCGACGAGGGCCGCGTTCTATGGGGCGAAAAATCCGTTAGCCTGCTGAAAATGTCCGAAGCCAAAATCGCCCAATCAGGCGTCGGGCGCAAATTCCAACGCCCTACGGTATTCGAGGATCAATCGGTCCATGACAACCTCTTGATGGCGGTCAAAAACAACCGCGGCCCTTTCTCGGTGCTGTTCTACAGGCCGAGTGAAGCCGACCTTGCCCGCGTCGAAGAGCTTGCGACAGAGATCAATCTTTCGGATGTTCTGGCACGCAAATCCGGCGAGCTGTCGCACGGGCAAAAGCAATGGCTGGAGATCGGTATGCTACTGGCGCAAGACCCGCGATTGCTCTTGGTCGATGAACCGGCGGCGGGCATGACATTGTCCGAACGCGAGCAAACCACCGATATTTTGCGCGAGGCGGCCAAGACCCGCGCCGTCGTCGTCGTCGAACACGATATGGAGTTCGTGCGCCGCCTCAATTGCAAGGTGACGGTATTGCACGAGGGGTCGGTTCTGGCCGAAGGCAGCCTCGACCATGTGACAAAAAACCAAGACGTCATAGACGTTTATCTGGGACGCTAGACATGCTTAAAGTTGACGACCTCACCCTTCATTACGGATCGAGCCAGATCTTGCACGGCGTGTCGCTTGAGGCCAATGTCGGTCAGGTGACTTGCGTCATGGGGACCAATGGCGTCGGCAAAACCTCGCTTTTGAATGCCATCGCGGGCACGCATATGCGCTCGAGCGGCGCGGTGCATCTGGACGGCGAGAACCTTGGCCGCCTGCCCGCCCATGCGCTTGCCAAACGCGGGATCGGATATGTGCCGCAGGGGCGGATGATCTTTCCGCTGCTGACGGTCAAAGAGAATATGGAAACCGCCTATGCCTGCCTGCCGCGCGCCGAACACCGGATTCCCGATGAGGTCTTCGAGCTTTTCCCGATCCTCAAGGAATTCCTGCATCGGCGCGGCGGCGATCTGTCGGGCGGGCAACAACAACAATTGGCGATCGCCCGCGCCATGATGACCAAGCCCAAGCTCTTGCTCTTGGACGAGCCGACCGAGGGCATCCAACCCAACATCATCCAGCAAATCGGCCGCGTGATCGAATATCTGCGCGATCAAGGCAATATGGCGATTGTGCTGGTGGAGCAGTATTTCGAATTTGCCTACGGGCTGGCCGATCAATTCGTGGTCATGCGCCGCGGCGAGGTGCTCAAATCGGGGGCCAAGGGCGATTTGACCCGTGAGGAGCTGGTCGAGGCCGTGTCGGTTTAACCCGCTGATATCAAAACAAAAAGGCCGCCAACAGGGGCGGCCTTTTGTATGTTTTCATCGTGCCCTGGAGCGTCCTAGCTGGCGGTTTCGAGCGCCTCGCGCTTGGCGGCCTCATCGGCCTTGAGCGCCTTGCGGTCCGGTTTACCCACGGGCGTATGGGGCAATTCGGCGCGGAATTCCAAATGCCGCGGGATTTCGTGACGGCCCAGCTTGTCGGTCAAAAACTCCTGCAACTGCGCAATATTGAATTCGGCCGCGCCCTTGTTGAGCACCACGTAAACCTTGGCGCTTTCGCCGCGATAGTCGTCCGGCACGCCAATGGCCATGGCCTCGGCCACATCGGGGTGTTGGTGCACCGCGTTCTCGATCATCAAGGGGTAGACGTTGAACCCGCCCGACAAGATCATGTCCTTCTTGCGATCCACCAAGAAGAAATACCCGTCCTCGTCCATATAGCCGATATCGCCGGTCAGGAACCAACCGTCGTGAAAGGCCTCTTTGGTCTCTTGCGGTTTGTTCCAGTAGGCCCCCAAAACGTTCGGACCCATGATCGCCATCTCGCCCGGCTCATTGGGGCCAAGGGTGCGGCTGGCGTCTTCCACATCGACGATTTTCATGTCCAACCCGGGCAAGGGCACGCCGATGGTGCCGAGCTTTTCGTCGGGCATGTCGCGCGGCACATTGGTGCCCGCAGGCGAGGTTTCGGTCATCCCCCAACCGCCGCGAATTTTCAATCCGGTCAATTGCTTGACGCGGTTATAGACCTCGACCGGCAAGGGCGCACCGCCCGATCCGGCATAGGTCAGCGAGCTGAGGTCGCGGCTGTCGATATCGGGCAAGGCCAGCAGGCCGATCCATGTGGTCGGCACACCGCCAAAGGCCGCGATCCGCTTTTCCTCGATCTCCTTGACCGCCTGTTCAGGGTCATAGCGCAACCGAAGATGCAGCCGCCCGCCCTCATAGGTCCGTTTCAAAAGCGCCGTGGTCAGCCCCATGATGTGGAACAGCGGCGAGTAGACGAGGCTGGCCGATTCCGGCGTCTGGCTCGGCTCGCCCTTGGCGCTTTCGTGATAGATCTGCACCGCCGCCGACAGGTTGCGATGGGTCAGCATCGCCGCCTTGGGCACGCCCGTCGTCCCGCCGGTATATTGCAACAGCGCCAGATCGCAGGGCGTCACCGGCTCGGGCGCATAAGGGGCGCCTTGATGCGGCGCGAGCATCTCCTCGGCGCCGATGGCCCCCTCGATCACCGGACAATCGCGCCCCATCGCCGAGACCGGATCAGGGCAAAGCACCACCTGCGGCACCTCTCCCGCCGCGATCAGCGCGGGGAAATGTCGGGCAAACTCCGGCGTGGTCAGCGACACCAGAAGCTTGGCCCCGCTGTCCTTCATTTTATGGGCAATCTCGCGGTCCGCATCCAGCGGGCTCAAATGCGTGACCGCCGCCCCCGCCGCAATCGTGCCGAAGAAAAAGATCGGATGCCAAGGGCAATTGGGCAGGTGCAGCGCGACGCGATCCCCCTTACCGATGCCCCGAGCCTTGAGGGCGGCGGCGACCTGCGCGGCAAGCGCCTTTGTCTGATCGTAGGTGTATTCCTTGCCGTAATATTCGATATGGGTGAGCGGTCCGAATTTCTCGAAGGCCTCGTTCATCATCGCCGTCCATGTGGTTTCGGGCGGGTTGAAATCCGTGGCCACGCCTTTGGCATAATGCTTCATCCACGGGCGGGAATTCGGGGTCAACGGCAAGTTCATCAAATATCTCCTTTGGGGCGGGCGCGATTGACGGTCAGGGTCAAAGCGCCGCAAGTCGTTGTGTTCAATGCTCTGAGTAGCGGTCCGCACCGGTCCGCAAAGACGGCGCCGTGAGGGGCCAAATTCCGCAAGGCGGATTGCTTTTCGAATACCGGGTATGCTTGAGGCAGAAAAATGCGCCGCGCAGGAACCAAGCCAGGCACGCTGCAGTGCAGCGATGCGGTGGCCTCACGACGACCAGACGCAAAGCGCGCAACCCTTCGCGCGCGCAAGCGCGGCGCGGCATGGCGCGCAGCCAACTTGAAACACCTGATCTGTGCGCCCCGCAGATCGGGAGCGCATATAGCTCTTCTCACCGGAAAGCTCCTCCAATTTTTTGCAAGGCAAGGCCCTGCGTCGGCCATAGGGCTTCGCATCCTCTTGCACCGCCCCAGCCGCACAAGGCTCTCCCTCCTCGCGCCCGACCACGCTAAGACCACAGGTGCATCTGCGTCAAGCATCTTAGCTATATAGCGCATCGCCTATTGACCGGCTGGTCAATTCTCCGCACCATAGGAAAACCAGCGAGGAGAATCCCATGTTGTGGCCATCGGCTCGACCGCACCGCCCTGCCCATCGCGCGCACCCTTTTGCGCCCGCGCAGGGCAGGCGTGAAACCGCGCCCGAAACCGCCCCCATTGCCCGCCCTCCATGCGCCGCGCGGCGGCGCGCAGGCGCGGATATCACCGCCGGTCCGGTCGCCCGTGCGGCAAACACGGGCAAAGCCCATCGGCTCATCCGCGATGGCGCCGCGCGAAAGCCCGCTGGCGCCGGCCCGATCAAACGCGGCATCGCCAAGCGTCAATCTATCGAATATAAGGTATGCAACACAGTTGCGCGCAAAACCGAAACCATCAAGGAAGCGCGCAGCCCCGCAACACAGATACTTTGGCCTCTACCCGCACTGTAATCTTGCGGGCCTCCTGACGAGGTCAAAGTCCAAGCGGCGCGAGGCAGTGCTCTCGCGCCGCTAACCCCGAACCGCACCGCCCGCAAGTGCGGCGACGACATCATCGCGGATCGCCCCTCGCCGCTCGGCACAGCGAGGCGGCCCGCCACCCAGAAAAGCCATATGCCGACACGTCACTTTGCGAAGCCTCCGGACAGCAAAGGCAAGGAACGGACCCGAAATGCGCAGCATCCGCCTCTTTGGCGAAGATATTTACATTGGAATGACACTGGCGATTTTCGCCGCGGGCATCCTCGGAGGATTGATCGCCACGGCAATCGGAGCCCCCCTGCCCATGTTGCTTGGCTCGCTCACCCTTGTCGGGGCATTGGCGCTTTTTGGCTTTGCGCCGGGCGGGCAGCCACCAAAAGTGCCGATCTGGCTGCGGCTGCTGTTCATTCCGATCATCGGCCTGTCCATCGGCGCGACCTTCACGCCCGAAGTGTTTTCCGAAATGCGCAAATGGTGGCCCTCGCTTCTGGCGCTCACGCTCTACATCCCGCTGACCCATTATTTCGGCTATATCGGCTACCGGCGCGTTGGAAAAATATCGGGCAGCACCGCCTATTACGCCGCCGTGCCCGGCGGATTGCTGGAATGTATCGCCATGGGCGAAGAGGCGGGCGCGGATGTGTCGATGCTTATGGCACTACAGTTCTTGCGCCTGATCCTGACCATTATGCTTGTCCCATTGGCGTTTTCCGTGGTCAGCGGCAATCCGGTCGGCAGCGCGGGCGGCATGCAGATCGCCAGCGCCGCCGCCCCCTTTACCGGTTCGGAGGCCACGCTTCAGGCCGTGACCGCCGCACTTGGGGCCTTGATCGGCAAGCGGTTGAAATTCCCCGCCTATATCATCACCGGCCCGATCCTGTTTTCCGGCATCGGACATTTGACCGGCCTGCTCGAAAGCACCCCGCCGCGCTGGCTCATCGGCACGACACAGCTCATCATCGGGGTCAGCCTCGGCACCCGTTTCGTCGGCATGCAAATCCGCGCCTTTTTCAAGGCGCTTTGGCTGGCGCTGATCAATATCGTGGCCACGATGGTGATCGCGATGGCGATGGGGCTTTTGCTACACCAACTGGTGGGCGAGCGGGTCGAGGCCGTGGTGCTGGCCTTTGCCCCGGGCGGCTTGGCCGAGATGTCTTTGGTCGCGCTCTCGCTGCATATCTCGGTGGTCTATGTGACGGCGCATCACGTGTTACGCATCATATTGTCGGTCTCGGTGGCCAAGATGTTTGCCCACCGCGTGCCGCCCGACAATCTGGCACAGCGCGAGGAGGCAAAGCCGCCCGCGCCCTGAGCCTGACACGCCGCCCCTGCCCGCCTAGACCTTGGCAGAGGCCAGAATTTTTTCCACCTCGGCCACCGTCGGCCGCCGTTCAAGCGAGAAAGGATGCGTCGAGGACAGCCCGCCATCGACGGCAATCGCCTGCCCGTTCACGTAGGAGGCCAGATCCGAGCACAAGAACAGCGCCACCGCCGCGATCTCGGAGGGGGCGCCGCCGCGCGCCATGGCATTGTGCTGGCCCAAGCGCTTTTCTGTGCCGCTCATCTTGGCCAATGTATACCAATTCTTGGTCATCCCCGTTTCGATCAAACCAGGGCAGATCGCATTGACCCGCACATTGGTGCCGTAAAGTTGGTTGGCGGAGACCTGCACAAGGTTCATCACCCCCGCTTTGGACGCCGAATAGGCCGCTGGCCCGCCATTGGCACGAATTCCCGCGACCGAAGCCGTGGCCACAATCGACCCTGCGCCGCGCTCTTTCATTTTGGGCGCGCCATATTTCACCGCCAGAAACGGGCCGATCAAATTGACCCTAAGCACCTCGGCCCAATCCTTCGCCTCGGCCTCGAACATATTGTCCATTGGACGGCCCGTAATCCCCGCATTGGCAAAAAAACTGTCCAGCCCGCCATAGGTGTCGCAGGCCAGCTCGACCGCCGCCGCGACATCCGCTTCGGCCCCCGCATCCATGCGCATCACCGTGACCGCACCGCCTGCCGCGCGAATGCCCGACGCGACATCGTCCAGCGCATCGGACAGATCACAGGCCACCACATTCGCCCCCGCTTTGGCGAACATTTCGGCGCTGGCGCGACCAATGCCCGATGCGGCCCCCGTGATGATGATTGTCTTGCCGCTCATATCGGTAGCTGGAAGGGTCATTTTGCGCGTCCTTGAATTGGGTTTTTTACTCACCTCATCCATACCCATATTTCGATTGCGAACAAGAGATAAGTTTCACGCCATATTTTTTGCGGAATTGCAGCATTGCGCCAAGACGAACAACCATACCCGATACAGTAATAATACCCAAGACCATGGATGCAGGTGACACTTCGCCCGCGCCTTGCTATCAAGTCCGGTATGGATACCGCGCCCACCAATATTACCCCTGTGCCGCCGCCCCCCTCCGACCGCTTCCAAAAGAAGCGCGCGCGGATTTTGGAGGCTGCCGCCACCGAGATTAATGCCCACGGCCTCAAGGGGCTGACCTTTGTCGGCGTGGCCGAAGCGGTCGGGCTGAACACCACATCGGTGACCCATTACTTCAAGCGCAAAGAGATGCTGGCCGCCGAAACGCTGGAGCAGGCGATCAATCGCTACGGCGCCATCGCGCGTGCCGCTGCCGAGGCCCCGACCCCCGAAGCCCGCCTGCGCCGCTTCTTTGCGCTGTTCTTCGATCTGTTCACCCGCATCCGGCTCAAACAGGCACAACCGCTGACCAAATTGTCGGACCTGCGGGCGCTGGACGAGCCGATGCGCAGCAAGCTGACCGAGGATTACACGGCGATCATCATGGATTTGTCGAAAATTCTCACGCCCGACGCGCGCGGCGCCGAACGCGCGCTCGCCGTGGCGCGCGCCCATGTGCTGATGGATTCGATCCACTGGGTCGGCGCATGGCTGCCGCAATACTCCGCCCCCGATTTCGCCCGCGTCGAGGCGCGGATGTTCGACCTGATGGCAAACGGCTTCGCCCCCGACGGCGCGCGGTGGGATCCCAAAATCTATGCCATCGACGAGAGCGGCGCCGAGGAGGGCGAGATTTCGCGCGAAACCTACCTGCGCGCGGCAACGCATTTAATCAACGAGCGCGGTTATCGCGGCTCTTCGGTTGAACGGATCGCCGCCAAGCTCAATGTCTCGAAGGGCAGCTTTTATCACCACCTGAGCGGCAAGGACGATCTGGTGCTTGAATGTTTTGACCGCTCCTATTCGCGCGTCAGCCGCGCGCAGCGCATCGCTCTCGGCAGCGGCGGCAGCGCATGGGACCAGATCACCTCCAGCACGGCCAGCCTTCTTGAAGTGCAATTCGACGCCGAGTTTCCGCTGCTGCGCACCACGGCGCTACAAGCCCTGCCCGCAGATCTTCGCAATACGGTGGTGCGGCGGTCGAACCGTATGGCGCAGCGCTTCGCCGGCATGATGATCGACGGCATGGCCGAAGGCTCGATCCGCCATATCGATCCGCTGATCGCAAGCCAATGCCTGATCTCCTCGCTCAACGCTGCGGTGGATTTCCTGCCGTGGTCGAATGCCCGCGAAAGCCGCGAAGAAGCGATCCGCATGTATGGATCGGTGCTGGCTTACGGCATTTTGAACGCGCCGCCCAAGGGCGCATAACCCACAAAAAAGGACCAACCCGCAAAGGTTGGCCCGATTTTCATGCCACTCAGGCGCGTTTACTGCGCCGCGATCTCGGCCGTTTCGCGGCGCAGCTGCTCTTGCGGCAAAATCATCGGATCGCCCTTCGAGAAGGTCAGCGCCCCGTCGTCCACCTTGCCGCGCTTCAAGGTCTTGCGATCCCAAAGGTAGTCTTGCTCGTGAATCCACGGGAAAGCCTTGCCATGTTTGGGCAAATCCTTGAGCGAGCGCAGGAAATAGCCGGAGGTGAATTTGATCGAATCCGCCGTTTGCGTCAAATCCTCGGCACTGGCGACCGGCACCACCTGACGCGCGCCGATACGGTCCATATGGCGCAACATACGGCAAGCAAACTCCGCCACCAGATCGACCTTGAGCGTCCAGCTGGCATTGGTATAGCCGCTGAAATAAATCAGGTTCGGCACGTTGGAATACATGAAACCTTTGAAAATCAAAAGCTTGGATGGATCGACCTGCTGCTGATCGACCGATACCTTCATACCGCCCAAGAAATGCAATTTCAGCCCCGTCGCGGTGATGATGATATCGGCGTCGATATGGATGCCGTCCTGCATCTGCAATCCGGTCTTGGTGAACCGCTCGATATGGCCCGTGTGGATCGAGGCCTTTCCGCTTTTGAGCGGCTCGAACATATCGCCGTCGGGCACGGCGCAAATCCGCTGCTGACCAGGCCAGTATTCAGGCACGAAATGGGTCTTCCAATCGACCGCATCCCCGACCTCTTTGGCCACTTCGCCGACCAAGAACCGCTTGGCGCCCTTGATGTTCTTGGCCATCCTCTGGCGCCGCATCCGCCCGTCCAGAATGATGCGCCAGCGCGACAGCGCATAGGCAAGCTTGGCTGGCAGGAACCGGCGGAAGCGGTTGGCCCATTTGTCCTCCGACGGGCGATTGACGATATAGGTCGGCGAGCGCTGCACCTGCACCACATGCGCGGCCTTTTGCGCCAGACTGGGCAAGAGCGTCACCGCCGTCGCGCCCGAGCCGATGATGGCGATCCGCTTGCCCGCATAATCGAGGTCTTCGGGCCAGAACTGCGGGTGCACCAATGTGCCCTCGAAGTCGTCATACCCCTCCCATTCGGGCAAATAGCCCTCATCATGCATATAGTAGCCCGAACAGCCGAACAGCATATTGCAGGTCCATGTCTCCGGCGTGCCATTGTGGTCGATCTCGAGCGTCCAGCGGGTGTTTTTGCTGTCGTAAGAGGCGCTCACGACTTTGCAGCCATAATTGATATGCGCGTCGATCCCGTTTTCCGCCGCGGTCTCCTTGATGTAGTTCAAGATGATATCGCCATGCGAGATCGACTTGGGATTGGTCCACGGTTTGAACGCATAGCCCATCGTATACATGTCGCTGTCCGACCGGATACCCGGATAGCGGAACAGGTTCCACGTGCCGCCCATTTCAGGCTTGGATTCGAGCACCGCAAAGCTTTTCTCGGGGCATTTCACCTTGAGATAGCGCGCCGCGCCAATCCCCGACAAACCGGCTCCGACGATCAACACATCAAAATCCCGCTGCATTGCCACCCCTTCCATACCTTATATTCGAATTTCCTTGCGGCAGACTATACCGCCGCGCCGTCTCTCTGCAATTCTTTATTGCGCGGCGCGCCGTTTCGCTACGGCACACTACGGTTTCCGGTTGCCCCATACGCGATATATAAAGCATAAATCGAGAGCAATCAGAGCATTCTCAGGGAGAGGAACCGCACCAATGCCACATATCACCGCCAACGGGATCGAGATATTTTACGACATGAACGGGCCAGAGGACGGCAAACCGATTCTTCTGATCAGCGGGGTCGGCACGCAGATGACCCGCTATACGGACAGTTTTATCGCGACTTTGGCAGGGCGCGGATACCGCGTCATCCGCATGGACAACCGCGACATCGGCCTAAGCCAGAAATTCACCCAAGCCGGCGTGCCGGATTTCAAGGCCATCGTCGGCGATATGATGGCCGGAAAGACGCCCCAAGTTCCCTATCATCTGGACGATATGGCCGCCGATGCGGCGGCGCTTCTCGATGCGCTTGGCATTGACGCGGCCCATATCGTCGGCTCGTCCATGGGCGGTATGATTGTGCAACTCATGGCCGCCGACCACCCCCATAAGGTGCTCTCGATGACCTCGATCATGTCCACCACGGGCAACCCCACGCTGCCCCGCGCCACCGAAGAGGCGATGGCGGTGTTGACCACGCCGCGCCCCGATGCGGGCAAGGACCGCGAGGCCTATATCGCCAGCGGCATCAAAACCGCCAAAGTCATCGGCTCGCCCGCCTTTCCCATTTCGGATGCGGACCTGCGAGCGGCGGTCGAGGCGGACCTTGAGCGCTCCTACCACCCCACCGGATTTGCCCGTCAATATGCGGCGATCCTCGCCAATGGCGACCGGCGCGCCAAGCTCAAAACCATCACCTGCCCCGTCGCGGTGGTCCACGGCGTCCAAGACCCCTTGGTCCCCGTCGACGGCGGGCGCGATACGGCGGCGGTGATTGACGGCGCGGTGCTGGTAGAAATCGACGGCATGGGTCACAATATCCCGCCGCAGATCAACGACCGCGTCGCCGACGGGATCGAGCAGGCAACCCAGCGCGCCTAAGTATAAAACACATCGGGCGCAGGCATCATCGCCTCCGCCCGATCACAAGCAAAACAAGCACGATGTTACGAGCGGTCGGTCCGGTGGCGCACCAAACCCTCTTGGGCCACATTGGCCACCAGCTTGCCCTCGCGGGTAAAGACCTTGCCGCGGTTGAACCCGCGCGATCCGCCCGCCCAAGGGCTGTCCATCACATAAAGCAGCCAGTCGTCGATGCGGATATCCTCGTGAATCCACAGCGCGTGATCAAGAGAGGCGACCTGCATATCCTTGTCCGAAAAGCTTTTGGCATGGGGCAACATCGACACCCCCAAAAGCCCCATATCGGACGAGAAAGCCAACGCCGCGCGATGCACCGCCGGATCGTCGCCCATCGGCCCTTTGGCGCGGAACCACACCGCCTGTTTGGGCGGTTGCGGCTCGACCACGAAAGGCGCGCGCAAAACAGTGGGGCGCAATTCGATCGGACGGTTGAAGCGCAAGAACTGCAAGAACTGCTCGGGCAATTCGCCCTTGAACCGCTCGGCGAGCTGCTCTTCGTTTTCCAAATCCTCGGGCGCGGGAATATCTTCGGGCATCTCGTCTTGATGCGACAATCCCTTTTCGTCGAAATGGAACGACGCCGCGAGGTTCAAAATCGGCCGCCCGTTTTGCACCGCAACAACGCGACGGGTGGCAAAGCTGCCGCCATCATAATCGCGCTCGACGCGGTAAAGCACCGGTGCTGTCGCGTCTCCCGGACGCATAAAATAGGCGTGCAGCGAATGGGCCTTGCGCGCCGCCTCGACCGTGCCGGTTGCAGCCATCAAAGCCTGCGCAATCACCTGCCCGCCAAAGGAGCGCCCGCGCCCGTTTGGCGTCGCAATCCCGCGATAATAATCCTCCTCGATCCGCTCCACGTCCAAAATACGGCGCAGCCCTTCGACAAGCTGTGCGGCGGTGGGTTTGGCAGGGTCATTGCTCATAGGGATCTGTCTCCGGCGGATGGAAGTGGCTTCGGGCGCTCATAGGGACGGCAAATCGCGACGGATGCAAGGGGCATGCGCCGGATTTTTGCTGCAAATGCAATGCGACGCTGCGCTCAGATCAGCGGATGATGGCAGGCAACCATATGGCCCTTGGCCACCTCGCGCGGCTGCGGCACCTGCGCGGCGCAGGTCTCGCTCGCCAAGGGGCAGCGGGTGCGAAACCGGCATCCCGAGGGCGGATTGACCGGCGACGGCAATTCGCCGGGCACCAGATGCAATTCGCGGCGCGGCGCATCGGGGTCCGGTTCGGGCACGGCGGCGATCAGGCTGCGCGTATAGGGATGGGCGGGCTGGCGGTAGATGGTTTCGGCATCGGCCAATTCGCACAACATCCCCAGATACATCACCGCCACGCGGTCAGAGACATGTTTCACCACCGCCAGATCATGGCTGATGAACAGCATGGTCAGACCGAATTCGCCCTTGAGCTCTTCGAGAAGGTTGAGCGTTTGCGCCTGCACCGAGACGTCCAGAGCCGACACTGCCTCGTCGCAAACCAGCAAATCGGGCCGCAAGATCAAGGCGCGGGCGATGGAAATCCGCTGGCACTGCCCGCCGGAAAATTCATGCGGGCGCCGATCCAACGCCTGCTCGCCGTTCAGCCCGACCTTTTCGAGCATCTCCACCACCAGTTTGGTGCGCTCTTCCTCCGATCCGCCCAACCCCGCAATCTCGAGCGGTGCGGCCACGATATCGCGCACCGTCTGGCGCGGGTTGAGCGAGGCAATCGGGTCTTGGAAAATCATCTGGAACTGGCGCCGCGCGGTTTGCAGCGCCTTGCCGCGCAGGCCGGTCAATTCGGTCCCGTCCATCACCACGCGCCCCGATGTGGGCGGCGGCAATTGCATCACCGCGCGCGCCGCCGACGATTTGCCGCAACCGCTTTCGCCGACAAGGCCCAGCGTCTCGCCGCGTTTGACCGTGACCGACAGATTCGACACCGCATGGACCTTGGCCCCGCCTCCGAGCGGGTATTCAACCGTCATATCATCAAGGACGAGGAAATCGTCGATCGCTCCGCTTTGCGCGTTCATGCGGCATTCTCCGTGGCATCCAAAGGTTTGAAACAGGCAAAGGCATGGGTCTGCCCCTCAAGCGCGGGCTTGGCCTCGTGGCAATGCGCATCGGCCAAGGGGCAGCGCGGCGCAAAGGCGCATCCATGCGGCGCGTTGATCAAATCGGGCGGACGCCCCTCAATGGCATCAAGCCGGTGGTGCGCATCGTCGGTGATCCGCGGGATCGAGGCCAAAAGCGCCGCCGTATAGGGATGGCGCGTGCCGCGGAACAGATCGCGCACGGGGGCCTTTTCGACGATCCGCCCCGCATACATCACCGCCACATCATCACAGCGCCCCGCCACCACGCCCATATCATGGGTGATCAGGATCATCGCCATATTCTTCTCGCGCACCATCCGTTGCAGCAGGTCCAGAATATCGGCCTGCACCGTCACGTCGAGCGCGGTTGTCGGCTCGTCCGCGATGAGCAGCTTGGGCTCGCAGGCAATGGCAATGGCAATCGCCACCCGTTGGCGCATCCCGCCGGACAATTGATGCGGGTGCTGATCGACGCGCACATCCGCTTGCGGCAATCCGACCTGCTTGAGAAGCTCGACCGCACGTTTGCGCGCCTCGGCTTTGCCCATGCCCAGATGCACCCGCAGCACCTCCATGATCTGCACCCCGATGGTCAGCGTCGGGTTGAGCGAGGTCATCGGGTCTTGGAAGACGATGGCCATTTCGGTGCCGCGCATGGCGCGCAACTGGGTCTCCGACAGGGTGGTCAGATCGGTGCCGCCAAGGAAAACCTCCGACCCCGGACCGGTGATGGCGCTTTGCGGCAAGAGGCGCAAAAGCGAGCGCGACAATACCGATTTGCCCGAGCCACTTTCGCCGACCACGCCCAAGGTCTTGCCGCGCTCCAGCGTGAAGCTGACGCCATCGACCGCTTGCAACATGCCGCGCGAGGTGGCGAAGGCCGTGCGTTGGTTTCTTACATCAAGGATGATCTGTGCCATCTTCTGCTCCCTTAAATTGCGCCTTCGCGCATATCGGCCAAACGGCGGCGGATCGCATCGCCCACGAGATTAAAGCTCAACACCGTGACGAACATCACCGCCGTCGGATAAAGCGAAATATACGGCGCCGTATCGAGCAATTCGCGCCCTTCCGCGATGATCCCGCCCCAGCTTGGCGTCGGGGCTTTGACCGACAGGCCAAGGAAGGACAGCGCGCCTTCGACCACGATCGCAATCGGGATGTCGATCAAGACAAAGGCCACCAGCGGCCAGATGATATTGGGAAAAATCTCGCGCAGCAAAATGCGCATGTCGGAGGCCCCCATCGCGCGGGCCGCCAAGACAAATTCGCGCCCCGCGTAGTTGAGCGTCGCCGCCCGCGTGATCCGCGCCGCCGAGGGGATGAACAACAGCCCCAGCGAGAAGCACACCATAAAGAGCGAGCCGCCGAAGATCACCGAAAACAGCAAGAGGATCACCAACCCCGGAATGGCGAGCCATGTGTCGATGGCGATGCCGATGATTTCATCGACCCAGCCGCGATAATACCCTGCGGCCATACCAAGGATAAGACCAAGCCCGACCCCGATGGCAGGCGCCGCAAACCCCACGGTCAAAGAGACCCGCGCGCCGTAGATCAGGCGGCTGAGCAAATCGCGCCCCAAAGCATCGGTGCCCAGCAGATGGCCTTCGGCCGTGCCCGGTGCGGCTTTGATATTCATCCAGTCGATCTCGTCGGCGGGCATCAAGCCCCAAAGCGGCGCGAAAATCGCGGCCACCGCCACGATGATCAACCACCCCAGCGGGATCCAGAAAAACAGCCCCAAACGGTTGCGCTTGGCGTGCATCGCCCTGGCCGCCACATTGCGCAACTCCTGCGCCTTGGCCGGATCGATCTTGCGCGGTGCGGGATCGGTGTTCATGTCGGAATTGGTCGAAATATCAGCCATGGGACCGCCCTTGTCTGACCCGTGGGTCGAGCCATGCATAGGCGACATCCACGAGGAAATTGGCCATCACGAAAGCAATGGCAAAGAAGGTGACGCAGCCTTGGATCACGATGAAATCGCGCGTATTGACCGCATGGATAAGCAGCCGCCCGACACCAGGGATGCCGAAAATCTGCTCGATAATGATCGCCCCGCCCATCAGCCGCGCCACTTGCAGGCCAAGGATGGTGATCATCGAAAAGCTGGAGGGGCGCAGCGCATGGGCCCAAAGAATGCGCGCATCGCTCATCCCCTTCGCCCGTGCCAGCGCGATGTAATTCTCTTGCAACACGCCGATCATCTCGACCCGCAGCGTGCGCATGAGCACCGTCCATTCAACCAAGGCCAAGGACAGCGCAGGCAGGAACATGCGGCTCAAATTGGCGCCAAGTCAGTTGCTGATCGGCTCGTAGCCCGTGGCCGGAAACCACCCCAGCCCCAGCGCAAAGAAATAGATAAGCAAGATCGCCGTCATGAAGGAGGGCATCGACACCGACCCGAAGGCCACCGCGCCGATGATCCGGTCCGCGCGGCTCCCCGGTCGGTAGGCGCTGATCATCCCCATCGGCACCGCCAGCAAAAGCGCCATAACCTGCGCCAACAACATCAGCTCGAGCGAGACAGGAAACCGGTCGGTCAATTGGTCCCAAACGTCTTCCTTGCTCAGGAAGCTTTGCCCCCAATCGCCCACCGCAATGCCCGCCGCCCAATCGGCGTAGCGGATCAAAAGCGGACGGTCGAGGCCAAGATCCTCGCGAATGCCCTGCACCTCTTCTTCGGAGGAAATGATCCCCGTCATCTGATAGGCGACATCGCCCGGCAGCACGTTCACCAATAGGAATGTTGCAAAAGTGACCGTCACAAGGACGATCGCAAGGCGTTGCAAACGCCGCAATAGATATCTCAAGGCAGGGTCCTCGGGGATGCAGGTCAGTCAGTCAGTCAGGATCATGTCAGAGGTCTGCGCGCGCCACCGGGGAATGGCAGCGCCCGCAGGTCACACAAAGTGTTACTCGTCAATCCACGCACGGGTCACATCGACCACACCGCGGTAAGGCGCCGGAACGCCTTTGACGCGCTTGGTGGTGAAGGCCCAGTAACGGCCACCGCCCCAATAGAGCATCGAGCCATCCTCGTTGATCGCCTGGATCAGATCGCACTGCAGCTGCAGACGCTCGTCGCGGTCCTTGGAGGTGCGCATTGCCATGGCTTTGGCATCCAGCTCAGGCGAGGAGAAACCGGTCAGGTTATAGCTCGACTTGGAGAAGATATTGACAAAAATCTGCGGACCGATATCCGCACCATCGGCAATCCGCCAACCGGAGATGCCGAAGTCCTGGGTAAAGACGCGCTTCACAAGGGTCGATTGATCCACCGGCTGAAGCTCAAGCTCGATGCCCGCAGGTTTCATCATCTGCTGCATCAATTCGCCAAGCTCGCGGCCACGCGGGGTCGCGGTGTGGATCATCACGATTTTGACCGGCTGGCCGTAATCGTCGATGAGCGCCTTGGCGGCTTTGGGGTCATAATCGCGGTAACCCGCTTTGCCGCAATCTTTGAGCTGGCCCAAAGGATGCGTCACCACAGGGCGCGTGTCTTGCCAGATGATCTTGACCAAAGCCGGTTGGTTCATCGCCGAAGCAACGGCTTGGCGCACACGCACATCGTCAAGCGGCGGCTTGCGCGAATTAAGCAACATCGTCGATGCGCCGCCCCCGTCCGAATACATCGAAACGATGTCATCGTCTTTCTGTGCCTCGACAATCGTGGTGCCGCGGTCGGTCCAGATCACGTCAACCTCGCCCGATTTCATCGACGCATAGCGCGTTTGCGTATCGGGAAGGATGCGGAAATTGATCCCGTCAAGATTGGTCTCATCGACATTGCGATACCCGTCCCATTTCTCGACGATGATCCGGTCGCCCGAGGCCCAGCTGACAAATTTGAACGGACCGGTGCCGACCGGCTCGCGGTTTTGCTTGCCTGCCGCGACATGTTCGCTGGGCGGGATCGGGCCGGACATGGAGGTCGTCGCCAGATAGGGCAGCAACGCCTGCCACGGGTGGGCCAGATGGAATTCGACCGTCAGCGGATCGACCACTTTGACCTCTTTGATCGCGGTCAGAAAGCTGCGCGAGGCGGATTTCGCTTCGGGATCGAGAATACGGTTGTAATGCGCGGCCACATCTTGGGCGTCAAAATCCGAGCCATCGTGGAACTTCACGCCTTCGCGCAGCTTAAAGGTCCAAACGGTCTGCGCCTCGTCGGCGCTCCATTCGGTGGCCAAAAGCGGCGTGGATTCGCCTGATACCTGATCAAACCCGAGCAGCGGCTCCATCATGGTGCGAATGACAATCTCGCCGGTTTGGCCCAGAACGCCGCCCTCCACGGTGTCAAATCCGCGCACATCGGTTTCCAAAGCCACATTCAAGATGCCGCCCTTTTTCGCCGCCATATGGCTTTCGGCTTGCGCCATCGGCGCGGTGGTCAGCGTGAAAGCAAAGGCTGCAAAACCGGCCGCGTGCAAGAAGCCGCGACGGCTGAGCCCAGAACGCAGCGCCTTGGCGCCGCACAACAGACGTTTCGTCCGCATTGATAATCCTCCCAGATCGTTTTTACCCCGCTCTGATGGCAGGTAGGGGGATCATGTCGGCAAACGGGGCATTTGTGAGTACTCAATATTCGAAAAACACATTTTTCATTATATTTCCGCCATGCGGAACCCTGCCCTACGCAGCCCCGCAATCGCGGCGAAAATCAGGGCGCAAACAGGCGCAGACGGGTGAAATCCATATAATAAGCGATAAATCGCCGCTGAACGGGTCATAATCCGTTACATTCTTTCCGCGAATGCAAAATGCCCCGCCGCAACGCAGCAACAACCATCCGCTTGCGAATGCCGCGATTAGCATACCCTATCTTTTAAAATCTCAGGCACAGACGATTCCCGTCGCAACCTTTGTGCCGTTTTGTCCGGCCATCGGCACAGCGCAGCTCAGCGCAGCGCAAATGGGCGCCGCCTCCTCGCGGCGGGGCCCGCAAGAACAGATGAAAGCACCCGCGCGTCAAAGCGCCGCCCGCAAGCAGCGCGGGCCACATGCGGGGCGCAGGTCGTTCAGACGAGGAAGCGAGCGCGGCGCGGTGTCGCCTATCGCGCGACGCAATCGGCGAAATATTGCATATTGCCTTGGCTGTCGCGCTCTTGCACGAGGCCGTGAATATCGGTCTCGAAGCCAGGGCACTCGCGCGCAAATTCTCTGTTAAACTTAAGATATTCCACGATTTTCTTGTTGAACACCTCACCGGGGATCAACAAGGGGATACCCGGAGGATAGGGGGTGACGAGGCTGGTGGTGATGCGCCCTTCGAGATCATCAATCGGCACACGCTGCGTGGTGCGCTGCGCGATATGGGCAAAGGCATCCGACGGCTTCATCGCTGGTGTGTGATCGCTCAAATAGATATCGGTCGACAGGATCGCCACGTCGTATTTGGCGTAAAGCTTATGCACATGCTCGCATAGATCGCGCAGACCCATTTGCTCGTAACGCGGCTGCTTGGCGCAAAAATCAGGCATGGTGCGCCACATCGGCTGGTTCTTGGCATAATCGTCCTTGAACTGCTGCAAGGCGGTCAAAAGCGTGTTCCAGCGGCCCTTGGTGATGCCGATGGTGAACATGATGAGAAAACTGTAAAGGCCTGTTTTCTCAACAACAACGCCGTGTTCGGCGAGATATTTGGTCACGATCGAGGCCGGAATACCCCATTCGTCGAACCGCCCGTCGATATTTAGACCGGGGGTGACGATGGTCGCCTTGATCGGGTCGAGCAAATTAAAACCGGGCGCCATATCGCCAAACCCGTGCCATGCATCCTCGCCGTCCGAGGATTGCACGCCGTCCGCATCGGTCTTTTGCAAAACCCAATCCTCGGGGCTGTCGATACCCTCTTCGGCAAGCCCGTCCTCGGGCCCCCAAACTTGGAACCACCAGTCATCGGCGCCGTATTCATCGTCCACCTTGCGCATCGCGCGGCGGAAATCGAGCGCTTCGGCGATGCTTTCCTCGACCAAAGCCGTCCCGCCCGGAGGCTCCATCATCGCCGCCGCCACATCGCAACTGGCGATGATCGAATATTGCGGGCTGGTCGAGGTGTGCATCAAATAGGCCTCGTTAAACAGATGCCGGTCGAGCTTGGTGTCCTTGCTGTCTTGCACCAGAACATGGCTGGCCTGACTGATCCCCGCGAGAAGTTTGTGGATCGACTGCGTCGCATAGGTGACCGAATGCTGCGTGCGCTCGCGCTTGCGGCCCATGGCGTGGAAGCTGGAATAAAACGGGTGGAAGGCCGCATGGGGCAACCACGCCTCGTCGAAATGCAGGTTCTCGACATAGCCGTCGAGCAGGTCTTTGATCGTCTCGGTATTATACAACACGCCATCATAGGTCGATTGCGTCAGCGTCATGATACGCGGCTTCACCTCATCGGCGTCCACCCCGTCGAGCAAGGGATTGGCGCGGATCTTGGCGCGGATCGACTCAATCTCGAATTCCGAACGCGGGATCGGGCCGATGATCCCGTAGTGGTTGCGCGTCGGCTTGAGGAAAACCGGCACCGCGCCGGTCATGATGATCGAATGCAGGATCGATTTGTGGCAGTTGCGATCCACGACCACCACATCACCGGGTGCAACCGTGTGATGCCAGACCATCTTGTTGCTGGTCGAGGTGCCATTGGTGACGAAATAGCAGTGATCGGCATTGAAAATCCGCGCCGCATTGCGTTCGGAGGCGCCAATCGCGCCGTTGTGATCCAAAAGCTGGCCCAATTCCTCGACTGCATTGCACACATCGGCGCGCAGCATATTCTCGCCGTAAAACTGGTGATACATCTGCCCGATCGGACTTTTCAAAAACGCCACGCCCCCCGAATGGCCGGGGCAATGCCAAGAGTAGGACCCGTCCTCGGCATAATCGAGCAGCGCCTTGAAAAACGGCGGCTGGATGCTTTCGAGATATTGTTTGGCCTCGCGGATGATATGGCGGGCAACGAATTCGGGCGTATCCTCGAACATATGGATAAACCCGTGCAATTCGCGCAAAATATCATTGGGCAAATGGCGGCTGGTCTTGGTCTCGCCGTAAACATAGATCGGCACTTCGGCGTTTTTCCACCGCACTTCCTCGATGAAATTGCGCAGGTTGACCACCGCAGGGTCCAAATCCGGCCCGGGTGTGAATTCTTCGTCATCGATAGACAGGACAAAGGCGCTGGCGCGCGATTGCTGCTGCGCGAATTGCGACAGATCGCCATAGCTGGTGACGCCAAGCACCTCGAACCCTTCGTTTTCCATCGCCTCGGCCATGGCGCGAATGCCCGAGCCCGAGGAGTTTTCAGAGCGAAAATCTTCATCAATAATCACGATGGGAAAACGAAACTTCATAAAGCTCTCCTAGCCGGTCAGAAGCCAATGGCGCGGGCGATGCGCGGTTTGCGCGCCCTTGCCTCGTGCCCTGACGTACACCGCCAAAGCATGTGGTTTTTCTTTCCTAACCCATGCGCGGCGTCAAGGCCCCTGTCGGAAATCCGCCTGCTTTGCGCGGAGCGCCCTAGGCCTCGGCGCGCCAAAGGAGCCAAAGGGCTATGCGCCCTGCGCAGGGAGGGTTATGATTTGCGCAACGCCTGCCCTGCGGCCCGCATCATGCCCCGCCCCCGTCGCCGCCCAAAGACCCGAGGCCGCCCATGCTCACCGACCAAGACATCACCGAACTGACCGCCCTGCGCCGCGCGCTGCACCGCCGCCCCGAGGTGTCGGGCGAGGAAAAGCGCACCGCCCGCGCCATCGCCGCCGAGCTGGCAAAGCTCTCGCCCACGCATCTGCTGACGGGTATTGGCGGTCACGGTGTTGCCGCCGTATTCGACAGCGGCGCAGGCGGCCCATGCGTGATGTTTCGCGCCGAGTTGGACGCCTTGCCGATCACCGAGATCGCCGCGCACGGCTGGCCCTCCGGCGCGGCGGGCAAAGCGCATCTTTGCGGGCATGACGGGCATATGGCGATGCTGCTCGGCTTGGGACGGCTGATCGCGCGCCGCCCGCCCGCGGCAGGCCGCATTGTGCTTCTCTTCCAACCCGCAGAAGAAACCGGCGCAGGCGCGCGCGCCGTGGTCGCGGACCCCGCCTTTGCGCGGCTTGACCCCGATTGGGCCTTTGCCATCCACAATCTGCCCGGCCTGCCCTTGGGCCATGTCGCCACCCGCGCCGGATTGATCAACTGCGCCTCCGAAGGCCTTGAAATCCACCTGAGCGGCAAAACCGCCCACGCTGCCCAGCCCGAAACCGGCCTGTCACCTGCGGGCGCGGTGGCGCAATTGCTCGGCGGGCTGACCGCTTTGACCGCTGGCGCGCCAGCGGCGGGCGAGACCCCCGATGATTTCGAACTGGTCACCCTCACCCATGCCCGTATCGGCGCGCCGACCTTTGGCGTTGCACCTGGCGAGGCGGTGATCCACGCCACCCTGCGCTGCGCCAGCGATCCGGCGATGGCCGCGCTTGAGGCCAAGGCCCGCGCCCTTGTCCAATCGGTGTCAAGCGCCGCCGGTTTGGAGGCGGCGATCCGCGTGGTCGAACCCTTCCTTGCCTCCATCAACCACCCGCAGGCCGTCGCCATCGCGCAAAATGCGCTGCGCGCCTTCGGCCTCTCGCACGGCGAAAGCGGCGTGCCGATGCGCGCCTCCGAAGATTTCGGCCTCTTTGGCGCCCATGCCAAGGCGGCAATGCTATGCCTTGGCGCGGGCGAGGCCCATCCGGCGCTGCACAATCCCGATTATGATTTTCCCGATGCGCTGATCCCCATCGGCACGGCGATTTTCGCCCGTATCATGGCCGATATCTTGAGCCCCGCCTAAGCCACCTGCGCGCCCTGCGACCAGACCTGCTTGAGCACCACATCCGCATCCGTTTGGGCAAAGCGGATCAGATCAGCGCGCGCGCCCGTGTCGATCACGCCGCGATCCGTAAAGCCGACAGCCTTGGCCGGATTGGCCGTGACCGTGGCCATCGCCCGCGCCATATCGCCCCACACCTCGCTCAGGCGCACCGCCGCAATCAACAGCCCCGCGGGCACATAGTCGGACGACAAAATGTCCAGCCGGTCGATCTCGGCCAAACGCATCGCGGCGACATTGCCCGAATGCGACCCGCCGCGCACAATGTTCGGTGCGCCCAGAATGGTCGCGATGCCCAGATCATGACAGGCATGCGCCGCCTCGACGGTGGTGGGGAATTCGGCCAATGTGACGCCATGCCCATGGCTCGCCGCGACCTGCGCGGCGGTGGTGTCGTCGTGGCTGGCGAGGCTGGCTTCGAACCGCGCCGCCGCGGCCACGGTGGCGGCCTCGTGGCGCGCGCCGACACGGGTTTGCAACCCGAGCAAAAAGGCGACATAGGCCTCGAAGCCCGCCGTATCCAGCCCGTGTTTGCCGCACACATAATCCTTGAATTTGTCGACATCGCTGAATTGCCGTTGCCCCGGTGTGTGGTCCATCATCGACACAATGCCGACACGGTCATCGGGGCCGAACTCGCCCAACTCCTCGATCAGGGTTTCCGAACAGACCTCGGCACGCAGATGCAGATGGTGGCTGATCTTGAGCGCCCCCGCCGCGCGCATCTGCGCGATTTCATCGGCGATCTGGCGGGCGTATTTGTCGTATTTGGCCTTGTGATCGGACAGGATCGAGCCGACACGCAGCGCGTCAAACACCGTGGTGATCCCCGTGGCGGCCAATTCGCGGTCATGGGCCATAATGGCGGGGCGATGCGGCCAATTGGTCTTGGGGCGCGGCGCAAGGTGGCGCTCCAGATTGTCGGTGTGCAGCTCCACAAGCCCCGGCGCGAGGAAATCGCCGCCAAGGTCGAGCGCGCCTTTGGGCACGGCCGCGCCGTCCGAAATATCGGCGATCCGCCCCTTCGAAATCCGCAAGCCTCCGGTTTGCACCCCATCGGGCAAAACCAGCCTTGCATTGGCGAGAATGAGGTCTTGGGTCATGTCGGTGTCACGCTATTGGCAAGGAAAAGAAAGGCGGCCGCAAGGCGGCGGCGCGGTGTCGAGGCTGTCATCGGGCGGCTCCTTGCGGCGCAAGCGCGGATGCGAGCGCCGCGAGGGTCGTCGCCAGATCGCCGTCATTGCGGATCTCCTGCACCGGCAGATGCGCCGGTATCGCGCGCACGGCGCGGTTGATGCGCGCCTCGATCTCGCGCGGCGCCTCGCGCCCGCGCGCAGCCAGACGCGTGGCCAGAACCTGCGGCGAAGCGGTCAGATGGATGATCCGCCCTCGCGGGAAAATCTCTATCGCCTCCTCCAGCACGCCGCGCGACAGGTTGACCAATACATCGCGCCCCGCCGCCAGATCATCGCGCAGCGCAGCGCCGATCCCGTAGCACAGCCCATGCGCTTGCCAGTGCAAGACAAAATCGCCGGACTGTGCGCGGCGGTCAAATTCGGCGCGGCTCACGCTTTCGAAGTCCTCGCCGCCCGCATCTGCGCGCCGCGTGATCACGCGGCGGGCCAGAACCGTCCCCGCGTGCCGCACCGCAAAGGCCGCCATGACCGTATCCTTGCCCGCGCCCGAGGGGCCGACAATGGCGATGAACCGCCCGCCGCTCATGCCGCCGCCTGCGGGGTAAATCCCGTCACATCGACCACGCGGTCGCACACCGCATCGCGCGCGGCGTGGTCGTGGAAAATCCCGATGATCGCCGCCCCTCGCGCCTTGGCCTCGGTGATCATCTGCAACACCGTGGCGCGGTTGACCGGATCAAGGCTGGCCGTCGGCTCGTCGAGCAAAAGCGCCCGATACCGATAGGCAAAGCCGCGCGCGATATTGACCCGCTGCTGCTCGCCGCCCGAAAATGTCGTCGGGCTGAGCGGCCACAGGCGCGGCGGGATATTGAGCCGCGCGAGCAACTCTTGCGCATGGGCACGGGCGGCCTCGGGCGCCGATCCGGTGAGCAAAAGCGGCTCGGCCACCACATCAAGCGTCGAGACCCGCGGCACCACGCGCAAGAACTGGCTCACATAGCCCAAGGTCTTGCGGCGCAGGGCGATGATCTCGCGCGGCTGGGCGCGGGCGACGTCGAGATCGCCGATCATGATCCGCCCGCCCGCCGTCAGGTAATTGCCGTAAATCATCCGCATCAGCGTGGATTTGCCCGCCCCCGAGGCCCCGACCAAAGCGATACATTCGCCCCCTGCGACCTCGAAATTCGCGCCTTCCATGACGGGAATCACGGCGCTGCCTTGGTTGTGCAAAGTGAAGGATTTCGACACATTTTCTAGCTTTATCATGAGATTACACCTGCAAGACAGAAGAGACGAGAAGCTGCGTATAGGCGTGCTGCGGATCGTCGAGCACCTGATCGGTCAGGCCGGTTTCGATCACATGCCCGTCTTTCATCACCATAAGCCGGTCCGCCAAAAGCCGCACCACCGCCAGATCATGGGTGACGATGACCGCGCTGAGATTCATTTCGCGCACCAAACCGCGCAGCAGGTCCAAAAGCCGCGCCTGCACGCTGACGTCCAATCCGCCCGTCGGCTCGTCCATAAACACCAAACGCGGCCCCGTCACCAGATTACGCGCGATTTGCAGTCGTTGCTGCATGCCGCCCGAAAAGGCGGTGGGGCGGTCATCGACCCGCTCTTCGCGGATCTCGACACGGCCGAGCCAGTCAATGGCTTGGGCGCGAATTTCGCCGTAGTGGCGCGCATTGACCGCCATCAGGCGCTCGCCGACGTTGCCGCCCGCGCTGACATTCATCCGCAGCCCGTCGCGCGCATGTTGATGGACAAAGGCCCAATCGGTGCGCGCCAAAAGCCGCCGCTCCGGCTCGCTCATCGCCGCCGTATCGCGCATCCCCTCGGCGCGCGTATCAAAGCAGACCCTGCCGCGATCGGGCGCCATGTGACCGGCCAGACAGCCCAGCAAGGTGGATTTGCCCGAGCCGCTTTCGCCGACGATGCCCATCACCTCGCCAGGGTAAAGATCAAAGGAGACATCGGCGCATCCGATCCGCGCACCGTAATATTTGCTTACGCCTTCAACCTGCAAAAGCGGTGTGGCATTGCGGCTCATGCGGCGCTCTCCCGATCCATATTGCCCTGAACGTCCTGAACGTCCTGTGCGCCCATATGCCCGTCGCGGCGGCGCGCGGCGCAATAATCGGTGTCCGAACACATGAACATCCGCCCGCCTTCGTCATCGACAATCAACTCGTCAAGATAGCTGTCCTCGGCCCCGCACAGGGCACAGGGATGATCGGCCTTGCTCGCCTCGAACGGGTAGTCGTCGAAATCGAGGCTGACGACCCGCGTATAGGGCGGCAGGGCGTAAATCCGTTGCTCGCGCCCCGCGCCGAAGAGCTGGATCGCCTCCATCTCCAGCTTGGGGTTGTCGAATTTCGGGATCGGCGAGGGGTCCATCACATAGCGCCCCTCGACCTTGACCGGATAGGCATAGGAGGTGGCAATCGCGCCGTGCTGGCTGATGTCCTCGTAAAGCTTCACATGCATCAACCCGTATTCCTCCAGCGCATGCATCTTGCGGGTTTCCACCTCGGAGGGCTCCAAAAACCGCAAGGGTTCAGGGATCGGCACCTGATAGACGAGGATTTGATCCGCGCGCAGCGCGGCTTCGGGGATGCGGTGGCGGGTCTGGATCACGCTGGCCTCTTGGGTGGCTTCGGTGACGGCGACCTGCGCGGTCTTTTCAAAAAACCGCCGGATCGAAACCGCATTGGTCGTGTCATCGGCCCCTTGGTCGATGACCTTGAGCGTATCGTCCGGCGTCAGAACCGCCGCCGACACCTGCACCCCGCCCGTGCCCCATCCGTAGGGCATCGGCATCTCGCGGCTGGCGAAAGGCACCTGATATCCGGGCACGGCCAAGCCTTTGAGGATCGCGCGGCGGATCATCCGCTTGGTTTGCTCGTCAAGATAGGCAAAATTGTAATCGCTCATTGCGCCGCCTCCTGCACCGCGCTGCCTGCCGCCTCGCGGCGCAGCTTGCGGATGAGTTCAAGTTCCGATTGGAAATCCACGTAATGGGGCAGTTTGATATGCTCCAAAAACCCCGTCGCCTGGATGTTATCCGCATGATAAAGCACAAATTCCTCGTCCTGCGCGGGGGCGCCGAGGTTATCCTCGCCAAGCTCGGCCCAGCGCAGGGCGCGGTCCACCAAAGCCATGGAAATCGCCTTGCGCTCGCTCATGCCAAAGACCAATCCATATCCGCGGGTGAATTGCGGCGGCTGGGTTTTGGAGCCTTGAAACTGGTTCACCGTCTCGCATTCCGTGAGGGTCAGATCGCCGATCTCGATGGCAAAACCCAATTCGGGGATCTCCATTTCCACCGCCACCTCGCCGATGCGCAATTCGGCGACAAAAGCATGGTTGCGCGCATATCCGCGCTGGGTCGAATAGGCCATGCCAAGGATGAACCCCTCGTCGCCGCGCGTCAAAGCTTGAAGCCGCAGCGCCCGCGCGGCGGGCAATTCCAACGGCACGCGGGTCAGATCGGGCGGGGTTTGCGCCCCCTCCGGTTCGGCTTGGATCAAGCCTTCGCGGTCCAGAAACGACATGATGTGCGGCGTCGCCCCCTCGGGCGCGGGGGCGGTCGGGGCGGGAGCAACCCCGCCCTCGGCGGCCAGTTTGAAATCCAGCAAACGATGCGTGTAATCGAAGGTCGGGCCAAGCACCTGCCCCCCTGGCGCATCCTTGAAGGTCGCCGACACGCGGCGCGCGCAGGCCATGTTTTCGGTCTCGACGGGGTTTGAGCTACCAAAACGCGGCAAGGTGGTGCGATAGGCGCGGATCAGGAAAATCGCCTCGATCAAATCGCCGCGCGATTGTTTGATCGCCAGAGCCGCCAGATCGGGATCATAAAGCGAGCCTTCGGCCATGACCCGATTGACGGCCAAGGCCAATTGCTCGCGGATTTGCGCCACCGAAAGCTCGGCCACGCCCAGATCGCCGCGCCGCTCTTCGGCCAGCCACGCATGGGCATTGTCAATCGCCCGCTCGCCGCCTTTGACTGCTACATACATCAGCGCACCTTTGTGGATCGGGGCAAAGCGGCCACTTGCGCGCCTGCGGTGAAAAAGAAATCCAAGCCCAAGGGGAAGAGGGCGGCGTTGGATTGAAAGGCCGCCGTTTCGGGCAGCGAAAGCTGCGCCTCATCCTTGATGCCCGCGCCGCTGAGCGCCGCGCCGCGCGCCTCGATCTGCGCCATCTCGACGATCACTGTGGCCGAGCGGTCGGGATATTCGGCCGTGCCGATGCGAAAGGCGCCTAGCGGCAATTCGCCCCACGCCCCGATGGCAAATTGCGCCTGCGCGGCGGGCACCAATGGCGCGCCGGTGTGAAAGGTGATCCAGTCGCGCAGAGGCGCAAGATCATAGGACGGGGCCAGATATAGCGGCGTCTCGGGATCGCAAAGCGTCAAGACAATCGCCCCTGCGGCGGGCGATAGCGGCGCGGGCGGCGCGGCGCCACGGAGGGTGTGGATATCTGCGGGGCGGGCCATGGCCGTCATCACCGCGCGAAAGGCGCGCGCCGATTGCACCGGCGCATCGCTGAACCCGCCTTCCAAAGCTGCGGTTTGCATCAATCCTCTCCTCGCACCATCGTGAAAAAATCCACCTTCGTCGCGGCGGCTTTGGCGGCGCGCGCCGCGCGGGCCTCGGCCAGCCCCTCGCGCAAAGGCGCCACGATGGCCGCCTCGACCTGCGGCGCGGCGCCGGTTTGCATCAAAGCGTCGATCACGGCGGCCTGCTGCGCATGGGCCTTGTCGCGCCCCTGCACATAGCCATGGCCGACCGCTCCGCTGGCCAGCCGCACGGAACAGCGCGTCACCGTCATTTCGCCCAAATTGAACGGCGCGCCCACGGCCCCTGCCCGCCCGCACACCATCACGCCGCCCACCTCGGGCGCGCGCAAAATGACGTAGTCGGGCACAGCGCCATATTGCTCCCACAGCGCGCAAAGCCGCGCCGCGGGCGCTTTGGCCAGCACCCCCATCCAAGCTTTGCGCGCCTGTGTCTGCTGTGTCTGCTCGCTCACCGCTTGCATCTAGACATCTCTCTCAATTCCTATACAACTATACAAATACTACACCGCCAGCGCCAAAACACCAATCCCTCCAACTGTGAAATATTGATGACACCATGAGCAAAACCCCGATCTGGAAAGCCATTGCCGAGGGGCTGCGCGGCGACATCGCGCGGCACCACTACAAGGCGGGCGACAAGCTTCCGACCGAGGCCGAACTTGCCGCACGCTATGGCGTCAACCGGCACACCGTGCGCCGCGCGCTCAAGGATCTGGCCGAGGCGGGTATGGTGCACGCGCGCCGCGGCGCAGGGGTTTTTGTCGCATGGGCCCCGACCGATTACCCCATTGGCCGCCGCGTGCGGTTCCACCAGAACCTGCGCAATGCAGGGCGCGCACCGGCCAAGGATATCTTGCATCTGACCACGCGCCTTGCCGATGCCGAAGAGCGCGAGGCGCTGGCCCTGCCGGAGGGCGCGATGGTGCACGCCTATGAGGGGCTGTCCTTGGCGGACGCACACCCCATCGCCCTGTTTCGCAGCGTCTTTCCCGCCGCGCGGCTCGAGGGGCTTTGCGAGGTGATCCGCGAGACGCGCTCGGTGACGGCGGCGCTCGAAACCTGCGGCGTGCGCGATTACACACGCGCCTCGACCCGCCTCAATGCCGTCAGCGCGACGGCGGTGCAGGCGCTGCATCTGCGCCTGCGCGAGGGCGCGCCGCTCTTGCGCACGCAAAGCATCAATATCGACGCCGAGGGCGCGCCGGTCGAATACGGCCATACGT
This sequence comes from Paracoccaceae bacterium, assembly GCA_050633545.1. Lineage (GTDB taxonomy): Bacteria > Pseudomonadota > Alphaproteobacteria > Rhodobacterales > Rhodobacteraceae > Litorivita. The sequence continues at coordinate 309,454 of JBOEGS010000004.1, read as the reverse complement.
GGTTTTGCGGGGATCGCGTCACGCTGACGGTCGGCGATCTTTAGGCCGCGACAGGGAAGCGCGCGCCCTATGCGTAGCGCTCCAAAAACGCCTCGGCCGTCAGGCTTCGAAACTCATCAAGAGCCGCGCGCAGCCGCTCATGCGGCCAATCCCACCACGCCAATGCCATCAGCCGCGCCGCCGTCTGCGCGTCAAAACGCCGGCGCAGGGGCACGGCCGGAATGCCCGCGACGATCATATAGGGCGGCACATCCTTGGTCACGATCGCCCCGCCCGCCACAACCGACCCGTGGCCAAGCGTCACCTCGGGGCGGATTTGCGCCCCGTGGCCGATCCATGTGTCATGACCGATGCGCGCGCGGCGGCGGCGGCGGTGGGCAAACCATGCCTCGTCATCGCCCGCATCGTCAAAATAATCGGCAGAGCGGTAATGGAAGTGATGCAGGCTGGCCTTGTCCATCGGATGATCCGTCGCGCCGATGCGCACGCAACTGGCGATATTGGAAAACTTGCCGATCTCGGCATTGGCGATATCCGCATAGCGGTCGCAATAGGAATAATCACCGATCACCGAATGGGCGATGCGGCTGCCTTGGCCGATCTCCACATAGCGGCCAAATTGCGCATCGGTGATCTGGCAATCGGGGTGCAAAAACGGCTTTTGCGCGCTCAAACGGGCCATAGTCTCAGCGTCCTGCATCCGTGCCTTGGATCAGCTTGCGGCGCAGCCACCCCGACAGCGTGTCCATCACCATGACCATCGCGATGATCAAGAGGATGTAATAGGTCACCTCCTCCCAATCCTTTTGCGTGATGATCGCTTGGGTCAACAAAAGACCAATGCCGCCGCCGGTGATCGCGCCGATGATGGTGGCCGAACGGGTGTTGGATTCCAGATAGTAAAGCACCTGTGACAACAGCACCGGCGTGATCTGCGACAGCACCCCGAACCGGTAGCGTTGCAACGGTTTGGCCCCCGTCGAGGCGACGCCTTCGATCTGCTTTTCATCCACGTTTTCAAGCGCTTCGGAGAACATTTTGCCAAAGGATCCGGTATCGGTCAGCAAAATGGCCAAAGATCCGGTCAACGGCCCCGGACCGAAGGCGCGCGACAAAACGATGGTCCAGATCAACCCGTCCACCCCGCGCAGAAAATCAAACACCCGCCGCGCCGCAAAGCGCAGCGCCCCCAGCGGCGCGAAATTCTTGGCCGCCAAAAAGGCCAGAGGCAGCGCAATCATCGCCCCCCCGAAGGTGCCCAAAAAGGCCATCAAAACCGTTTCGAGCAAGGCCCAAGCCACATCGCCGTGCCGCCACATCTTGTTGGTCCAAAAGGCGTTCCAAATCGCCCCCGCTTCGCCGTGCAGCGCGCGCGAGGCCAAAGCGCCCAATCCAAGCCCGTGATAGGGGCTGTCGAGCGTGAAGAAAAACAACTCCCACCCTGCCGAATATTTGAACACTTCGGCGCGGTTGCGCGTGACGGTCAACCGCCCCGCATCGGTCACCACCATAAGGCGGTTTTTGGACGCGCTGATGAAATCGGGCAAAGGGCCATCGGGCAAAACCGCATTGACCCCGCCCGCAGCGGGCGCGGCGGAAATCACGCCGTAATCGGGCACCTGATAGGTGACGGTATCGCCAAAGGTGACGATATGGCCGCGCCCGAGGTCCATCACCGTCTCGTCGCCCAAACGCACCCAATCGGGCCCCTGTCCTTGCGGATAGCGGCCTTTGCGCTCGCCTTCGATGGCAATCTCGACCGCGCCGGAGCGGTTGTCGCGGCTGACGTGGGTTTTGTAGCTATAGGTGTCGGACAAGAGCGTTTTGGCATTGCCGACATTGATCCGCTCGCCAAGACCGGCCATGTCGAAGCTGATGAAAATATAGGTGAAATAGGCAAGGATCAGCGCAGGGACCGCCAGCGCGGTGATCCGTTTGCGCGCAAAAAGCGCGGCGGCCTGTGCCTGCATCCGGCCTTGGGGCATTGCTGTATCGCTCATGGGCGAACCTCGCGCAGTTTGCCGCCATGGGTCAGGCGGGCGCGTGCGATGCTGGACATCTGGTCGACCACCACAATGGTCGCGAACAGCAACAGGAAGATCGCGGCGGCCTCGTCGAATTTGCCCTGACCCCAGCTCATCGTGTTGCGCAAATCATAGCCAATGCCGCCCGCGCCAACGAAGCCGAGGATGGCCGAGGCGCGGATGTTGATCTCGAAACGCAGCAGCGCATAGCTGAGGTAATTGGGCGCGACCTGCGGCACCACGCCAAGCATCATCCGCTGCGCCCAATTGGCCCCCACCGAGGCGAGCCCCTCGACCGGTTTGAGCGCGCTGTTTTCATTCACCTCGGAGAACAATTTACCCAAGGCGCCGACCGTATGCAGGGCGATGGCGATCATCGCGGGCACCGGCCCGCCGCCGAGCAGGAAAATCAAAATCAGCGCGACAACGATCTCCGGCACAGCGCGCAAAATATCCAGAACGCGGCGCAGCGGCCCCACCAGCCATGGCACCGGCGCCAGCCCGCGCGTCACCAAAAGCGACATCACCAATCCGATCATCGCGCCGAGCAAGGTCGAAGCGGCGGCAATATTGATCGTCTCGACCAGCGAGGGCAGGTATTTGACAAAATACCCCGGAAGCAAATGCGCCCGCTCGACCGCCTCGCGCACCACATCCGCCGGAAAGCCGAGGATATTGGGCAACCCTTGCCAAAACCCGCCTGCGTTGCGATCGTCTGCGGTGCGAAACCCGCCGACCATCAGGGCGACGAAAACCACGATCAACACCGTGTTGAGCACCCTCTTGCGACGCGTTTGCGCCATATAGGCCTCTTTGAGCATCGCCGTTTCACCGGCGCCGTCGGTCATTTGTTGCATTCGCTTTCCTTGCAAAATTACAGGCCCCGCGCGGATGCGGGGCCTGCAGAGCGTCATGAAATCAATCGCTTAATTCGATTTCGCTTTGCGCGCTTCGATGATCGAGACATAGGCGTCATGGGCGATCGGATCGAAGCCGAGGCTCTCGCCCGCCGCCACGCCGTAGGCGCATTCGGGATCGGATTCATACATGCCGTCAACCAAGGCGATCATCTTGTCCTTGACCTCTTGGGGCAGGTCCTTGCGCAAAACAACGGGGCCTTCGGGGATCGGTTTGGAGCGCCAGATTTCCACCAGATCGTTCATATCGACGAGCCCCGCATCCACCGCCTTGCGCAGCGCGCCGGAGTTATAGCCGTCTTCCCAGTTGCCCTGACCGTCGGCCCATGTCACGCCGCCATCGATATCGCCGTTGTTGACCGCAACGATGGTCTGCTCGTGGCCGCCGGTGAATTTCACCTCGCCGAAATACTGGCCCGTCTCCATGCTCACCCCGTCCTTGTATTGCGGGATCTCGATGGAGGGGATCAAATAGCCCGAGGTGGAATTGGGATCGCCAAAGCCGAACACCTTGCCCTGCATATCGTCGAGCGATTTGACGCCGCTGTCTTTGCGGGCAAAGCCGATGGAGTGATACCCGTAAGAGCCGTCCAGATTGATTTTGACCAATACCGGCTCGACCGCATCGGGGTTTTGGATAAACACCGCCGCATAGCCCGACGCGCCAAGCCACGCCATATCGAGCGTGCCGCCCAACAGGCCCTGGATCACGCCGTTATAATCGGCAGGGGCAAAAAGCTTGGTCTCGACCCCGAGCAACTCTTCGGTCTGGGCGCGAAGGCATTCGTTCGAATTCATCCGGTCTTGGGCGTTCTCGCCGCCCAAAAGGCCGATGCGGAATTCGGTGATCGCGTGGCCCTCGGCCATGACGCTACCGGCCAAAGTGGTGGTTGCAAGGGCTGCTGCCATCAAGGTTTTCATGGGTGTTTTCTCTCTCATGCTAAGGGCGCCGACACCGGCGACCGTGGGACAATCAAAAAGCCGCAACGCCTTCGCGCGCGGCCATATCGAGGGTTTCGATTTCGGTGGATGTGGCGGCCTCGCTAAAGGAGGCATCGGCGCCGTAGATATCGCGCGCCGCGCCGGTGGTCAGCTGGGCGGGCGTGCCGTCAAAAACGATGCGCCCGTCGCGCATGCCGATCACGCGGTCGCAATAGCGCCGCGCCGTGTCGAGCGTGTGCAGATTGGCAATCACCATCCGCCCGTCCTCTTCATGGATCCGGCGCAACGATTGCATCACGATCTGCGCATTCATCGGGTCCAGCGAGGCAATCGGCTCGTCGGCCAGAATGATCTGCGGGTCCTGCATCAGGGCGCGCGCAATGGCCACGCGCTGCTGCTGCCCGCCCGACAGGGCCTCGGCGCGTTTGGGCGCGTGTTGCGCAATGCCGAGCCGGTCGAGAATATCAATCGCCCGCTCGATATCAGCCTGTGGATAGAGATTGAACATCGTCGCGACGGTAGAGCGCCGGTTGAGCGTGCCGTGCAAGACATTCGACACCACATCCATACGCGGCACCAGATTGAACTGTTGGAAAATCATCGCGCATTGCGATTGCCAGCGCCGCTTGGCCGCGCCTTTGAGGGTGGTCACATCGCGCCCGTCAAACCGGATCTGCCCCGATGTTGCGGGCGTGAGGCAATTGAGCATCCGCAGCAGGGTGGATTTGCCCGCGCCCGACCGTCCGATCACGCCGATCATCATCGGGCGCTCTACGGTGATATTGGCCTTGTCCACGGCAATATTGCCGCCAAAGGATTTGGTCAGATCGGTCAGTGTCAGCATATCGCCCCCATAGGTGTTGGGGGGCGTATAGCGGCCCGCTGGATTCAGTTTCTTTTCAGTTTTGCGAAGTTTTCGTGACGCAATGCATCGGGCCCGCGCGGCGCGGCGCGGTTATGTCACCTGATAGACATCGATCACAACCACGCCCCCGCGCGGCGCAATCGAGCATACAAACAACGCCTCGGACAGCCAGCGATGCGGCCCTTGCGGCGCGTCGAACACCGGCGCGGCGCGCATATAATACTCATCCGGCGCCACCGCACCTCCGGCCCGCAGCCGCGCGCGCACCGCATCGGATGACACCCGCAGCCCCTTGTTCACCACATAGATCAAAGTGCCATCCTCGGCCTCGATACTATAGCGCGCCTCGATGCGGCTGGTGCCGTCCGGCTCGATGAGCGGCCAGTCGGAGCCGCCCGCCAACACCCGCCCCGAAAGGCGCGGACCATGGACACGCCCGCCGGTGATCGGGATATGCAGCCGCTCGCCATGGGGCGCGGCGCCCGCCGAACGCGGCGTGTCGATCTCGGCCTCGATGGTGAAAACCGGCTCGAGCGCGGGGCGCACAGGGCCGCTCATAGCGCCGCGAGCCATTCGGACATGGCCCGCAATTTGGCCTGCGACGCATCGCAATATTCCATCGCCCGCAGGTAGCCGTGGATCAATCCTGCCCCCTCGTCGACCTGCACCGAAACCCCTGCAGCGCGCAGTTTCTCGCCATAGACCAGACCGCTGTCGCGCAGCGGATCATATTGCGCCACGGCAATAAACGCGGGCGCAAGGCCGCTGTGATCGGCCGCAACATAGGGCGCAACGCGCGGGTCAGTGGCAAGCAGATACTCGTTCTCGGCCCCGCCCACGAGCATGCGGTTCACCATCGCCATGCCCTTGGTTTGCAACAAAGGCGCCTCGGCATTTTCGATCATCGACGGGCGCGTGAGATCGAATTCGGTGCAAGGATAGACCAGAAGCTGCCCCAAAAATCCGAAGTCCTTCATCGCCAGCGCCACCGCCGCCGCCATATTGCCCCCCGCGCTATCGCCGCCGATTGCGATCCGTGCCGGATCAATCTTGAGCATCGCGGCACTCTCGCGGCACCAGCGCGCCACATCGCACATCTGGTTGAAGGCGGCCGGAAACACATGTTCGGGGCACAGCGCATAATCGACGCTGACCACCGTTTGTTTGTTCCACGAGGCGATGCGCGCGGTGATATCCGCATGGGTTTCGGGCGATCCTTGCATGAAGGCGCCGCCATGGGCGTAGATCAGACAATCCTGCGCGCCCGCCTGTGCACCCGCATCTGCGCCCGTATACCGGAACACCCGCACGCGAAACCGTCCTGCTTCGCTCTCTATCCAATGCTCCGCGCTTTGGTCCACATCTTGCGGTGCGGGCAGCGCCATATTGGCCGCGACACTCTCGAAATGCGCGCGCCGGTCCTGCGCGCTGGCACCGTCCTTGAGCATCGCCCATTGGGCCGACCATTCGGCCATGAAATCATTGATCTGTGGATCGAGCATATCTTACCTCTTGAGGACATCGCCAAGGATCATCGCCACTGCGCGATCACGCAGCCGCTTTTGTCCTTCGCGGGTGTAAACAGATGCGCCGAACAGCGCCGAAAACGTCGGCTTGTTCGACACGTTGAAAAACGACAGCGCCGAGATTTGCCAATGAAGCTCGGTTGCATCCACATCAGCGCGAAAATCACCCGAGGCCGCGCCCCGCGCGATCAGATCGGACAGGCTTGAAATCGCCCCTTCGTTCAAATCGCGGATGATCTTGGAGTGACGCAGGTAATCGGCGTGGTGAATGTTTTCGATCATCACCATGCGGATAAAATCGGGATTTTTGCGGTGGTGATCGAAGGTGAAAGCGACCAGAGCCTCCAAAGCCGCGCGCGGATCCAGCGCGTCCAGATCGAGCTTGCGCTCGCCGTCGCGGACCTTGGCATAGGCCGCTTCGAGTGCGCGCGCATAGAGCCCTTCCTTGTCGCCGAAGTAGTAGTAGATCATCCGTTTCGAGGTCGCGGTCTTGGCCGAAATGTCATCGATTTTGGCCCCCGACAAACCGCTGCGCGCGAACTCTTCCATCGCCGAATTCAGAATATCGCGCTTCACACGGTCCGGATTTTGCCTCCATAAACCTTTTGATTTTGCGTTTTCTTTCAACGAATTAATCACAATTTTCCCCCTCTATTAGCATTTTGGGTAGCATGAAAATTTTTAAACGAAAAGTTAAATGTGGTTGACGAATTTAACCGTGCGTTACAATTTGACGCAGGTTCGGGCGACTCGCTCGGATCAAGGGAGGATTGCACCACATGGCCACGGGCCCCGATCAAAACAGCGCCCCGATTGCGCCGGAAAATCAGCTGCGCCAAGCGCGTGTCGGCTTGGTCGGGCGGGGCATCCAGTTGTCGCGCACGCCTGCCATGCATGTTGCCGAAGGGCGCGCGCATGGGCTGGACTACCGCTATGATCTGCTCGATCCTGATGCGATGGCGGACGCGCCCGGCCTGCAACAGATAATCGAAACCGCCGAGGCCGAAGGCTTTGCCGGTCTCAACGTCACCTTCCCGTTCAAACGCGAGGTGATCGACCTGCTGGACGATCTGTCGCCTGCCGCGCAAAAGGTCGGCGCGGTCAATACCGTTGTCTTTGCCAATGGCAAACGGCGCGGGCACAACACCGATTTTTGGGGCTTTGCCGAAAGCCTGCGCCAAGGCCTGCCCGATGCGCCGCGCTCTTGCGCGCTGCTCTTGGGGGCGGGCGGTGCGGGCGGCGCGGTGGCCCATGCCTTGCGCGATGTCGGCGTGGCCGATCTGATGATCTTTGATCAATCCGCCGAGGCCGCAGGGGATTTGGCCGATGCGGTTGGCGGGCGCGCGGTCAGCGATCTTGCCGATGCCGCGCGCATGGCCGACGGCATCGTCAACGCCACCCCCATGGGCATGGCCAAATTGCCCGGAACCGCGATCGACACGGCGCTGCTCGAGCCGCGCCACTGGGTCGCCGATATCGTCTATTTCCCGCGCGAAACCGCGCTTTTGGCCCATGCCCGCGCAAAAGGATGCCGCGTTCTGGACGGCTCCGGCATGGCCGTATTCCAAGCGGTGCGCGCTTTCGAGCTTTTTACCGGTCTGCAACCTGACGCCGCACGTATGCGCGCCACTTTCGAGACCCTCAACGAGACGAACTGAACTATACTTGACGCTAAAGGGAGGACTACCATGCGTTTGACCACCACACTATCCGCACTGGCCATCATGGCCGCGGGCGCCGCATCGGCCGCAGATGCCGTTGACATCACCTATTCGGACACCGTGCCGGAGAATGATCCGCGCTCTGAAATCCTGAAAACCGCATTTGGCGAATGCCTCGGCGAGGGTTTCAACTTCAAAGCCTACCACGGCGCCACCTTGTTCAAGCAAGGCACCGAATTGACCGCCATGCAGCGCGGCAACCTCGATATGGGCAACCTTGCGATCTTTGATTTCTATAATCAGGTGCCCTCGACATCGGTTCTGGGCACGCCCTTCTTGTTCCGCGACTACGAGCACATGCGCGCGGTCTACGATTCGGATGTTCTGGCCGATCTGGAAGCCGAGATTGAAGAGCAAGCCGGCGTCAAAATCCTCGCCTACCCCTACATTGGCGCGCGCCACTTGGGCTATAAGGGCGACAAGCAAATCATGACCCCTGCCGATCTCGAAGGCGTCAAGCTGCGCATGCCGGGCGGCGAAGGCTGGCAGTTTGTCGGCTCTGCCATGGGCGCGACCCCTGTTCCGGTCGCCTTCACCGAAGTTTACACCGCGCTGCAAACCGGTGCCATCGACGGGCAGGACAACGGCTTCCCCGCGACCTATTCGATGAAATTCCACGAAGTGATGGATTACATCGGCACGACCTCGCATCTGATCGCGGCGAATGAATTCACCATGTCTTTGGAGAAATGGAATTCTCTCGACGAGGCGCAGCAAGCCAAAGTGCAAGAATGTGCCGACAACTTCGAAGCGGCGCTCGATGCGAAAACCTTGAAGCTTGAGAGCGAATTGCGCGGCAAAATCGAGGAAAGCGGTGTGAAAGTCTACATGCCCGACAACGCGGCCTTCCAAGAGCATGTGCTGGGCGTGTACCGCGACAGCAAATATTCCGAGCAATGGCCCGAAGGGTTGGTCGAAGCGATCCAAGCGGTCAAGTAAGCCGCAAACATAAGACCCACAGCAGGCGGGGCCGCCTCGCCTGCTGTGGGACCATTCATTCTTTTGCCTGATGTCTTGCGACCTGAAAGGGTGACACGGATGCACAAACTCAACCAGATCCGGATCGTGCTGGGCAAAGGCGCGGAAATGATTGTTGCCGCGCTTTTGTTTTCGATGTTCGCCACCTTCCTGTTGCAGATCTTTTTTCGCTTTTTCACCGATCTGCCCGTGGGTTGGACGGTTGAATGGGTGACCATCGCGTGGCTTTGGGGCATCCTTTTCGGCTTTGCCTTTGTGGTGCGCGAAAGCGATATCATCCGCCTTGATGTGCTCTATTCCGCCCTGCCGCGCCGCGCGCGGCGGGTGATGGATGTCATCACCGGCCTGACGCTGGCGGGGGTGTTTTTATACACGCTTCCGGCCTGCTGGGATTACATCGATTTCATGATGCGCGAGCGCACGGCCTATATACGGCTGCCGTTCTTTTGGGTGTTTATCATCTATATTCCCTTCGCGCTCTCCGTCGTCGTGCGCGGATTGATCACCGCCTATGCCGGCGTCACCGGCACGGGACGTTTGCACGACACCGCCCAGAACGCAGAAAGCTTTGACCATGATTGATCCCTTTATCCTCAGCCTGATCATCATCGTCGCCCTGTCTCTTTTCGGCGCCTCCGTGGGGCTGGCCATGATCGCGGGCAGCTTTGTCTATCTGATCGTCGCAGGGCCGGACAGCTCGATTGCCGCCGAAACCATGCTTCAGGGCCTGTTCAACAATTACACGCTGCTGGCCATTCCGCTGTTCATTCTGGCCGCCGATATCATGAACATCGGCTCGCTTGCCGACCGGCTCTTGCGCTTTGCGCAGGCCTTGGTCGGGCGGTTCCGCGGCGGTTTGGGCCACGTCAATGTTGTCTCGTCCTTGATCTTTTCGGGCATGTCGGGATCGGCAGTGGCCGATGCGGTCGGCATGGGAAAAATCATCATCAACCTGATGACCCGCGACGGCAAATATACCAAAAGCTACGCCGCCGCGATCACCGCCGCCACCGCGACCGTCGGCCCGATCATCCCGCCCTCGATCCCCATGGTGCTTTATGCCATCGTGTCGGACCAATCGGTGGGCTTTCTCTTTGCCGCGGGCATGTTGCCCGGATTGCTCATGGCGCTGTCCATGGCGATCATGAACTATATCATTGCGCGCAAACGCGATTTCCCCGTCGATGACGTGGTGCCGCTGCGCGAATTGCCCCGCATCACATGGAAAGCCCTGCCCGCGCTCATGCTGCCGGTGATCTTGCTGGGCGGGATTTACTCGGGCGTCATGACCCCGACCGAAGCCGCCGCCGTTGCCGCGCTTTATGCGCTGCTGATTTCGGTGATCTTCTACCGCTCGGTCAGCCTCAAGGACTTTTACGAAGCGCTGCTCGGCTCGGCCCGCTCGACCGCCTCGGTCGGCGTTCTGGTCGCAGGGGCGATCACCTTCAACTATGTCATCGCCCGCGAACAGCTTCCGGTCACCATCTCCGACATGCTTGGCCAATACGACTTTACCAAGGTGCAGTTCCTGATCGTCGTCAACATTCTGTTCTTGGTGCTTGGCATGGTGCTCGAAGGCGGGGCGATCTTGCTCATCATCGTGCCGATCCTGATCCCCTCGGTGCAGGCCATGGGCATTGATCTGGTCCATTTCGGGGTGATCGTCGTGGTCAATGCGATGCTGGGCCTGATCACGCCGCCCTATGGTTTGTTGCTCTTTATCACCGCCAATATCACCGACGAGCCGATCGGGCGGATCATCCGCGACATCTGGCCCTTTATCGCGGCCCTGCTTGTGGCGCTGATGATCATCACCTTTGTGCCCGATTTCGTCCTCTTCCTCCCGCGCCTTCTGGGCTATCAAGGATAGCACCAAAAGAGCCTCCCGCGCGGACCTCCCGCTTGCCGGCCCCTACCGGCGAGCGGGTTTTTTTGTCAAGGATGATCAGGGCAGCGCGCCCTTTGGCATCTGGTGCCGCGCGCCATCTTTGCTTCGCGAAAACAGCATCTCGTCATGGGCTCTCGGCTTCCATGAGACGCAGCCGGAGCGCCATCGGTCGCCAACCAATCAAGATATTGAGATTTGAAGGCGCCGTTTTTCCGAGCGAACCATTCAGCCCGATCATTGAGGTAGCCTTCAACGTCGCTTGGGTGCAGCTCTACGGCCAAGCCGCCCCCAAGGTGCATCAACGGATGCAACAAGTCGAACGCCCGCGCTTGCCGGCGCATCAAGTGTTTTGCGATCTATGCTCATATTCGCATCCTACACAGTGCAGTATGCACAGGACATGACCCCAAAGCCCCACAACTCGCTTGGGAAGCCTATAGGCAGGATTGGCCTAGCGCCAACTTACCAATGAAATCAATGGGTAATGGCGGAGACGAAGGGAGGCTCCACCATATTTCTAAGTCATTGACTTAACTGGACATACAAGAGCGAAGGTTACTCTGTTGTTCCACTTTGCGTCACACTACGGCCCGGATTGTGATGTTGTCAAATGTGATCTGAGTATAAGTTCATTTGGGGAAGATGATTGTATAATAATCAACATAATATCAGTATCTTATACATTTTTGATATATGTGAATAATGTATAGTATTTACATAAAGCCATTCAGGAATGGAATAGACAGATACCACAAGGGTATAACTGACCGAGACAGATACTGGGCCATCCTACTGTCTATATGTGAGGAATAGAACGCAAACCAAGCCGGGTTCTTTCTGTCTATATGTGCGTAACTCAAAAAAGCTTCAAGAAAACAGACAGATACCGTCCATATAAAGTCAAGCGAGCATCTCAGTCAGTGGAAATCCAACGCACGACGCAGTACACGGCTCCGATTGCAATCCCTGCCATAGCCCCGACGTAGGCCGTAAGGACTGGCACGGCCCAAACCTCAAGAGAACTGAACGCACCGACCCTTGGGATCACAAGGCCGATAGTGAACCCCGCCACTGCGCCACGTAGCGCCCAACGTATCCCAATGCGGGCAATGGCTTTGATGGCAGGCATCAGCTTGCCTTTGTTCGCTTCTATGCGCTCACGGCCAACGTGGTACGCCTCTGCCAATCCGGGCAAGGCATGGGGGAGTTGCGCTCCGGCTGTTGATGAGTATCCGCCTTCGGAAAAATGTCCTGTAAATTTTTGATCTGGGTTGGTGCGCGATTGCGATTGGGCAAGATGTGCCATGTCAAATCGGCTATCTCCGCTGTCGATTGCAAAGCCCTTCTCACGAGCCTCATGTATCCATGGAAGTTGCTTCCCGTCTGTGAGCCGGTCTGCCTTATCCATGGCATATCGAATTGCAGCGTTGTCTTCGTCTGGGCTTGAATGCGTGGTGAACAGTCGGGCCACTTGGCCATTGGCGCTATCTGCACTTGCCCCGCTGCCCATGATTTCAAGAAAGAACACTGACCGTACAAACCGCTTCGCACGGCGCTTGTTGCTTTGCCACAGAATAAACCCGGCAGCGCAGACAATTGCGACAATCCACATGTGATGACCTTTCAAATGCCTGATCAAGCTCAACCTCTTAGGCTGAGATAAGATCAATATCCTAAAATGGTATTATCCTAACTTAGGATTATCCGATTGCCTGAACTCAATCAACAGGCAGTCATTTGACCAAGACACTCCGCACACCTGAACACGTTTACCTGTGCCAACGGCTCAGGCAGGTGCGCCTTGATGCTGGACTGACCCAAGCTGACTTGGCTCAAAGGCTGGGTAAGCCGCAGTCCTTCGTGGCGAAGGTCGAGACGCAAGAACGTAGGCTGGATGTGATCGAATTCGTTAAGTGGATGGTGGCCTGTGATGGAATGGCAACGGCAGGCGCAGTTTTAACAATGGTTGCAAGTGTAGGTGAGAAACCAACATAGGCCGTTCTCAAAATGTCGCCCCAAGCCGTCCTGACGATGAAGGCTTCACACGGAAAAAGGATATTCCATCATAAGTCCTTGTGTTCGAATGCTTAAATAACGTCACGACAACACAATCGGTTGTGCCTTCAAAGTCATCCGCGACACTCATTGCCATTGTACGACACCAGCCAGTTATGTCTTGTGTAGTTCTCAATTGTCGCTTGTCCATGTAGTTCAAGAGAACCACAAACTGCCTATCTCCAACAGCATACTTAGCGTGTTCGCCCGACTTTGATGACCCACCGCCACCAGACTTCCAGCGCCCAATGCGTCGTTGCAAGTGCATCAGCATCGGGGGCGGCATGTTCAATATCGCAAAAAGAATATCAAACTTATGTCGGTCAATCTTTGGGTGCCCAGCATAAACCTCACGAACAATAGACTTCCAGCGCGGTGCAAGTTGCACTCCAACGACGTTACTATTCTGCCTATCATCAACTGCTGTCTTGGGTGTTCGCACCATGTCGTCTGCATCCACGAGAATAAGTGTGTTTTCCTGTGTGTCATCACCCAATACGCAAAAGCCATTTGTGAGATACATGGACAACAAGTCTTGCTCATCCCCAATAAAATCCAGCAAACTTTCAAGTGTGTATCGCCTACTTAGGTAATGCCCGAATGAGACTTCGCTATCCAAATGTTTTGCAATCATCATCAGTTCCCCGATTGACAGGGAAGGTGCCCAAGGGCTTGTTTCTTCAATTAGCCCAAGACTTTCAAAATATCTGCGTCCAGCCGTAAGAGACGCTAGGCCTTCAATCGTGACGCCAAAGCGATAGACTGCTTTGGGCTTGCTTAGGTCGATGTCGACAGGCTCTTTCGAACCCTTTTGACTTAGTTGCGCGTTTTTGCCGTACTCGTTCAGGTACTCTTGTAGCCGTTGCGATTGTTCGGCAGGCTCAACGAACAGTTCTTTCAAAGTGGACTTAAGCGACGGGATACCCCCACGCCTTGCTGGTTCTTTGATCTTTCCTGACTTGGCTTCGAACATGAAAATCTGGTTGCCCAACACGGCGACAACGTCATGTTCATAGCCCTTTCCGTCCTTTGGATCATCCCAGATCACTGACCTATAAACCTTCGCAGAGGGCATTGCGGCCTGAACGACTTCGGCAATCAGCTCCTCCAAAGCTTCTGCTCTTGCATCTGATAGAGCTTTGCGGGTTTTGCCATCATCAGGCAGCAACGCCTCGATAATGCGAAACGGAAAAGCCAGTGGGATATGTGGAACCGCCGTGAAGTATGAACCATCGTCCTTTTCGATGAATGGCTTGACCCATACTGGGTTGTTCATAAATAGATGCTCAAACTCACCATCGACCTCATCACCTTGTGTTGCGGATAGCTTTGAAACAGTGTCGCGATCAAGCTCAGACAGTTCATCAGATGCAAATGTGTAAATCCATTCGTGAGATATTTCTGACAATTGGAAAGCTAGGAACTGAAGCGTTTCGTCGTCGATAGCGTTAAGATCAATCCGCCGCCAAGTTCGGTATGCGAGCGGGCTTTTCTCACAAAGAAATTCCACCCCAGAAATAACCGTATTGCGCTCCGTTGCTTCATATATCTCTTGGACCCGACCATAGAACTCGTGAAGCCGCTGCACTGTGATGTCCATCAAGGCGAAGAGCGAGAAAATTCGTTTCTCTAGCTGGTGATTACCTTGTGTCTTTTGATCAAATCGAGAAGTGATCTTTTTTATTACGGCTATTGCTGCATCACGGTCGAAATTGAACCGATAATGTATAGTCTGCATGCGTGAGCGGTTTGCCATTTCTGAAAGAGCATCTTCTTTATCTCGCGGCTGCATGCGAATAAAAGCATCTAGCAAGCTCTCAGCAGTGCTCCAAGTTCTGACAAAATTATTGGGCGATACTGGAACTCGTGCGACCGCCTCACTTTGACGCAAAAGCATTGCCTGAAGAACTTCTAATGCTGGTAGTGTGATGGTCTCAGGGCCTCTTTTCTTCATCCCTCCTTCTATGTTGCAAAGGGATGTCGTACGGGCCAGCAGGCAGAGCGGGTCATGGACGCGCAAGGCTACTTCCAAGTTTAGCTTTGTTTTATGGAACGTGTCTGCCCAATACTGAGGGTCGCCTATTTCATCAGCATTCGGCTGTTCTGATGCTTCATATCCGTGAAGGTAAAGGCTTGAAGTCAATTCACTCATTTCTATCTCACAATAACTATTGGTAGCTCAGCTTGGCCGTCTAGAAAACAACGGGTATCAGGCAGAAAACCGTTCGATGGCGTCTTGCATTTGCGCCAATGTATGCCCGCCTTTGTTGTAATATTTCTGTGTCACGCCTTGGCGTTCATGCCCCACGATGTCCTGATAGAGCGGTTCCGGCACATCGGCCTTGGCCAGTCGTTCAACCATCGTATGGCGCAAGCTGTGAAAAACCAGCCCGCTTTCTTTCATGCCCAATCCCTTGAGGAATGGTCCGTTGAACCAGCGCCCCAGATTGCGGCCATAGCCATCCTTGGCATTGTAGCTGAAGGACATAAACAGGCGCGGTTTGCCTTCTTGTGACTTCACCCAATCGACAAAGCCCAACTTGATCAGTTCAGAGTGTAGCGGCACTTTGCGCCTGCTCGCATTTGCCTTGAGGCGCTTTTTGCCGTCGCCATCATCTGTGATGTTCAGAAACCATATTTCGTCTTCACAGCACACATCGGCAACTTCAAGTTGGGCGATTTCATTCAACCGTGCACCTGTGAATAGCCCTAATAATGTCCCCCACTTGTGATCGTCTTTCTTGACCAGTCCTGCATGGTTCCGCGTTAATTCTGCATACAACTTAGCCGTTTGTTCGTGAGTGTAATCTTTACGGCCCAGTGCAGGTTTCTTTGGCTTGGCGACTTTCATGCGGTCGAACACATTGCTCGGTGCATAACCATGCCGCTCTGCCCAGTCACCAAAGCGTTGAAACATCGCCATGTGATTGTTGATTGTCTCAACTGATACCTTTTGAACACCTTCCACTTTGATTGCATCTGACAGGGATAAGTCTCTGGTTTCAGGTCTGGTGTTCCGGTTGACAGGCAGGGCTTGGACAATCTTCTTCAAGGCACTGGCTTCTTGGCGGGATATGTCCGCCATTGGGCGATCTGAGCCAAGGTGTTCCAGCATGACGGCTAGAAATGCCTGCGCTCGGTTTGCCATCTGATTTGACCATTGCGGAGTATGTTCCGACATAAAATCAGCCACAGCCTTGCTGAGCGACTCGGAGACGGTCTCTACGGGCCTTGGCACCGCTTCTTGTGTCTTTGTGTAAGAATAGCCCTCAAGGCGCTCAGCGGCGCTTAGAATGGCTTTGATTTGATCCCGGCGGGCTTTGCGCAATTCGTGACGCAGGGCAGGTTCATTTTCGGTCCACTGAGCGCCTGTGAGGCCCGCAGACGCCCGAAAGCTGTCTATAGTAACCGTATCAAGAAAAAGGTCCGAAAGGTCATCATAGCCGCCAATAGCGTCGTCATGAATATCTAGCTCTTGACGCATGAGGTCCAAAGTCTGGTCTGGTAATCCGGTATCGTTCAGCTTCTCAACATAACGATCCAGCGAAGCCATAA
This sequence comes from Paracoccaceae bacterium, assembly GCA_050633545.1. Lineage (GTDB taxonomy): Bacteria > Pseudomonadota > Alphaproteobacteria > Rhodobacterales > Rhodobacteraceae > Litorivita. The sequence continues at coordinate 292,983 of JBOEGS010000004.1, read as the reverse complement.
AATAACTCCGCACCATGTCCCGCATTTCATCCTGTCTGAGCCGTGCCAATGCCTTGTTATCCCTGATAATACGCCCACAGGATGCAAGATGTCTGGCAAGATCGCCAGCCCTATCTGGACATTTGGTGCGTAAGGAAATCCGAACTGATCGACGTTTGCGATCCGGTGTCATCGGCAAAGGCCAACGGAAATACATGATACCGTGTCGGGATGGTGAGACATAGGCGGGCAGTTTCATGAACTGTGTGCTCCACATTGTGTCGCACTTATACGCCCAACTTCTAAGTCATTGTTTTAGAATGTAATGGCGGAGACGAAGGGATTCGAACCCTCGAGACCCTTCCGGGCCTACTCCCTTAGCAGGGGAGCGCCTTCGACCACTCGGCCACGTCTCCGCTGACGCGTCTAGCAGGGCTTGCGGATGCGAAACAAGGGAAAAAGCGCGGGCGGGCGGAATTTTTGCTCTCATAGCGCGGGCGGGGCAATGCTGAGCCGAATGCAGCACGGCCTGCGGTCCTTAGGCGGGAGCTTTGCGCTCTTGGGCGCGCGGTGATCGGGCTTGGAAAACATGGACAAATGCCCCTGCTCGCCTGTGCTGGCGCGCGCCGCATGTTTGATGTGGGGCCGATGGACGCAGGCCCCAAGGCGCCTGCGCTGCAGGAGTTGCGGCAGCGGCGCAGCCGCGCCCTCTCGGGGCTTGAGGGGCGAGGTTTGGCGCCCCGATCAGGGCGGCGGCAAAAATACCCTTTGCGGATGCAGACCGAGCGGTCCAAAGGCGCGCGTGGCAGGGCGTTAAAAATCGCTGCCGAATTTGGGCAATTCGGTCGGATCGCCGAAGTTCATCCCCACAGCGGGATCGCCAAAGAGGTCGTCGCTGACCAAATTGCCCTGCCCTGTCGCCGCGCCGGAAGGGTTTGTAGGCGCGTCGGGGAAGGCTTTGGTGGTGCCGCTTTTGACCACCTCATCAAAATCAAAGGAGAAGCCGCCCGCAGCATCGGTGCCGCGGACCACGCTATCCGCCGCAGCGGTGCCAAAGGACGCGCCGCCGACAGAGCCCGCATGAGCCGTCGAAGCGGCCGCGCAAAGAAGAAATGCGAAGAAGGGTTTCATAGCTAAAATATCCAAAACCAAAAAAGGGGAGCGCCCGAAAATACCGGCGCTCCCCTCTATCATAACACAAACCGCGCGATGCGGCAAATCGCGGGCGGTCTTAGGTGTTGAACAAGAAGTGCAACACGTCGCCGTCCTTGACCATATAGGTCTTGCCCTCGGCGCGCATCTTGCCCGCCTCTTTGGCGCCGCTCTCGCCGTTGCAAGCGATGAAATCGTCATAGGCGATGGTTTCGGCGCGGATGAAACCCTTTTCGAAATCGCCGTGGATCACCCCCGCCGCTTGCGGCGCCATGGTGCCGTGGCGGATGGTCCATGCGCGGGCCTCTTTGGGACCGACGGTGAAATAGGTTTCCAGTTGCAAAAGCTCATAGCCCGCGCGGATCAAACGGTCCAACCCCGGCTCTTCGAGGCCCATCTCGCCAAGGAACATCTCGGCCTCCTCGGCCTCAAGCTGGCTGATTTCCTCTTCGATACGGGCCGAGATGATCACATGGCTGTTGCCCTGCGCGGCGGCCATTTCGGCCACGGCGGCGCTATGGGCATTGCCGTTGGCAGCCTCGTCCTCGGCGACGTTGCACACATAAAGAACGGGTTTGGTGCTGAGCAATTGCAGCATTTTCCACGCTTTGGCATCATCGGCGTCCACCTCGACCAGACGCGCGGGGCGGCCATCCTCGATTGCGGCCTGCGCGGCGGCCAAAAGGCGGTCTTGCTGCTGCGCGTCCTTGTCATTGCCCTTGAGCTTGCGCACCAGACCGGCGCGGCGTTTCTCGATGCTCTCCAGATCGGCCAGCATCAATTCGGTTTCGATGGTTTCGGCGTCCGCCACCGGATCGACGCGGCCTTCGACATGGGTCACATCGCCGTCTTCGAAACAGCGCAGAACATGGGCAATCGCATCGGTTTCGCGAATATTTGCCAAGAACTGGTTGCCCAGCCCCTCGCCCTTGGAGGCGCCTTTGACCAGACCGGCAATATCGACAAAGGTCATGCGGGTCGGGATGATCTCTTTCGATCCCGCGATGGCGGCCAGTTTATCAAGCCGCGCATCGGGCACGCCGACCTCGCCGACATTCGGCTCGATGGTGCAAAACGGGAAATTCGCCGCCTGCGCCGCTGCGGTTTTGGTCAGTGCATTGAACAGCGTGGATTTGCCCACATTCGGCAATCCCACAATCCCCATTTTGAAACCCATGACCCGTCTCCTTGGCCTTCGCGCGCAGGGCGCTCCATTTCTGTATCGCGCCGCTTCTATGGGGGCGCAGGCTTTTGCGCAAGGCTACAGCGGGCCAAGAGGCGCTATTGTTGGGCAAACCGCGCTATGGCCCATTGATTTTTTCGCCCCCATGGCGCAAACCGCGCCTCAGTATATTGGAAGGACACGCCCATGACCCGCATCGACGCCAAATTCGCGCAATTGCACGCCGCAGGCAAAAAAGCCTTTGTCGCCTATGTCATGGCGGGTGACCCCGATTTCGACGCCTCGCTCGATCTGGTCAAGGCGCTGCCTGCGGCGGGGGTCGATATCATCGAATTGGGCCTGCCCTTCACCGATCCGATGGCCGATGGCGAGGCGATCCAGCTGGCGGGGCAACGCGCGCTCGAAGGCGGCATGACCTTGCAGCGCACGCTCGATCTGGCGGCCGAATTCCGCAAGACCGACGCGACCACGCCGATCGTTTTGATGGGCTATTACAACCCGATCTACAGCCGCGGCGTCGAGCGGTTTTTGACCGATGCCAAAGCAGCGGGGATCGACGGGTTGATCGTCGTGGACCTGCCCCCCGAGGAAGACGAAGAATTGTGCCTGCCCGCCCAAGCGGCGGGGTTGAACTTCATCCGGCTGGCCACCCCGACCACCGATGACAAACGTCTGCCCAAGGTTTTGACCAATACATCGGGCTTTGTCTATTACGTCTCGATCAACGGCATCACCGGATCGGCCGAAGCCAGCGCCAGCGATGTCGCCCCCGAAGTGGCGCGCATCAAGGCCAAGACCGACCTGCCCGTGATCGTCGGCTTTGGCATCAAAACCCCCGAGCGGGCCGAGGCGATTGCCGCCGTGGCCGACGGCGCCGTGGTCGGATCGGCGATTGTCTCCGAAGTGGCCAAGGGCAAATCCACCGCCGACATCGCCGCTTTCGTCAAATCGCTGGCCGACGGGGCGCATCGCGCCTGATCTAGGCCGGATTTTACAACCTAATCAATAAGTTAATCCGCGCCGCCCGCTGCGGAATTCGCGTCAGGCGCCTCCGGCCGCGCCCCTGCATCCAGCGCATGCATCATCGCGCTCACCAAAGCGCCGCGGCGCAGGGGTTTGGCCACATGGCCGTCCATGCCCGCCTCGATATAGGCGGCGACCTGATGCTGCATCGCATTGGCCGAAAGCGCGATGATCGGCACGCGGGGGCGGCCTTCACGGGCCTCGCGGCGGCGGATCGCCTCGGTCGCGGGCAGCCCGCCCAATTTGGGCATCTGGATATCCATCAACACCAGATCGACCGCCCCGCGCGCCCATGCCGCCACCGCCTCTTCGCCATTGGCCACCAGTTCGAGCGTCACATCAAAGGGTTTGAGCATATGGCGCAGGACCAGTTGGTTGGTCATATTGTCCTCGGCGGCCAGAACCCTGAGCGGGCGGGCGCGGGTGCGGGCGGCAAATTGCGCCTCTATGGCGCCGCTATGCTCGGCGGCGGGGGCCTCGGCCATGCCCACGCGCAGGGTGGCGCGAAACACCGATCCGGCCCCCGCCTCGCTTTGCACCGAAATATCCCCGCCCAGCATCCGGCAAATCCGCCGCGAGATCGTCAACCCCAGCCCCGTGCCGCCATGGTTGCGCGTGGTCGAGGCATCGGTTTGCGTATAGGGTTTGAACAGCCGGTCGAGCCGGTCCGCAGGAATGCCGCAACCGGTGTCGCGCACCTCGATCACCACCTCGCCGCCCTGCGCCGCAGGCCTATAATCAACGCCGATACAAACCGCGCCTTCTTCGGTGAATTTGATCGCATTCCACGCCAGATTTGAAATCACCTGACGCAGCCGCGTCGGATCGCCGCTCACCCAGCGGCGCGCGGCGGGGGCGATCTCCACCTCGAAGCGCAGGCCCTTTTCGCGCGCGCGGTGCAAGAACAACCGTTCGGTCGAGCGGAAGCTCGCCTCCAGATCGAAAGGCACCTCCTCGATCTCGAGCTTGCCCGCCTCGATCTTCGAAAGGTCCAAAATATCGTTGATCACCGTCAAAAGCACATTGCCGCTTTCGACGATGACGCCCAGATAGTCGCGCTGCATATCGCTCAGATCGGTTTCAAACAGCGCCTGCGCCATGCCCAACACCCCGTTCATCGGGGTGCGGATTTCGTGGCTCATCGTCGCCAGAAACATCGATTTGGCCACATTGGCCGCCTCCGCCCCCGCGCGCGCCGCCTCCAGATCGGCCGTGCGCTCGGCCACGGCAGCCTCCAAAGCCGCAGCTTGGCGGGTGAGCGCCTCATTGGCCTCGAAGAGGGCGCGGCTGCGCTCTTCGAGCAATTGCTCGGCGTCGATACGGGCGCGGCGCTCGCGCTCGTAGCGGCGGCGCGACACCGTATCGGGCGCATCGGGGGGCTTGGGCGGCAGATCGGGGCGCATCAGACCCCCGCGCGCATCAATTTGAATTGCGCCGCATGGGTCGTCCCCTCGGCCCAAGGCGCGCCCATCTCGATATCCACCGGCGCGCCGAAATGGGCGACGCAGGCCTCGATCAACCCGTGGCAAAAATCGGCCAAAGCGCGCGGCGAGCGATAGGTCATGACCAAAACATCCGGCGCGGGCCGTGTGGTTTCAAAGGTCGGCAATTCCACATCGGGGTGCAATTTGCGCACCTCGACATGCACCTCCGCCTCGATCGCCTCCAGCATCTCGAAAGCATCGGCCTTGCCTTCGTAGAACGGCGCATAGCGTTCGACAAACCGTGCGTGCATCCAATGGCCGAACTGGCGCTGCAATTCGGCCACCGGCGCGCCGGTATGATCGGAGAGCGCGCCAACGATGGTCATCAATTCGCCGCACGGATAATTGCCCACCGCATTATAGGCCCCGCCGCTTTCCAGCGGGCAAGCGTCCAGAATATCATCGACCGCCGCCTCGCCCACGGCGCCTTCGGCCATTTCCAAAAGCTCGGTAAACACCATGCCCTTCATCGCAGCGATTCTCCTTAGCCCATTGCGCCGCCGCCAGAATATTCAGTCGAGGTTAAGCCTTGCTGAAACCCTTCGGCGTGCGCGCGGCGCTATACGCTTGATCCGGCGGGGCGATATTGGTAACAAATCTTGACCAAACGCCGCCAAAGGAGCGCGCCATGCCCGTCATCACCTGTATCGACGATCTCAAACGCCTTGCCGAACGGCGCGTGCCGCGGATGTTTTACGACTATGCCGAAAGCGGCAGTTGGACCGAACAGACCTTTCGCGAGAACACCTCCGATTTCGACAAAATCCGCCTGCGCCAAAGGGTTGCGGTGAATATGGAAGGGCGTTCGACCAAAACCCGAATGATCGGACAGGATGTGGCGATGCCCGTGGCGCTTGCCCCTGTCGGTTTGACGGGGATGCAGCACGCGGATGGCGAGATCAAAGCCGCCAAGGCCGCCGAAAAATTCGGCGTGCCCTTCACGCTGTCGACCATGTCGATCTGTTCGATCGAGGATGTGGCCGAGAACACGGAAAAACCCTTTTGGTTTCAACTCTATACCATGCGCGATCAGGATTATCTGCGCCGGTTGATCCAGCGCGCCAAGGATGCGAAATGCTCGGCTTTGGTGATCACTTTGGACCTGCAAATCCTCGGGCAGCGCCATAAGGATTTGAAAAACGGCCTCTCGGCCCCGCCCAAAATGACGGTCAGAACCATCGCCAATCTGGCGTGGAAATGGCGCTGGGGCTTGCAGATGTTGCAAACCAAACGGCGCGGATTTGGCAATATCGTCGGCCATGTGGACGGCATCGACGATCCGTCCTCGCTGTTTTCTTGGACGGCCGAACAATTCGACCCCAAGCTTGATTGGGCCAAGATCGCCGAGATCAAGGAAATGTGGGGCGGCAAGGTGATCCTCAAGGGGATTTTGGACGCCGAAGACGCGAGGATGGCGCTCAAGGTCGGGGCCGATGCGATCATCGTGTCGAACCACGGCGGGCGGCAACTGGACGGCGCGCTCTCGTCGATCCGCATGTTGCAACCCATTCTGGACGCGGTCGGCGGGCAGATCGAAGTGCATCTGGACAGCGGCATCCGCTCGGGTCAGGACATTTTGAAAGCCGTCGCTATGGGGGCCACGGGCACCTATATCGGGCGGGCCTTTGTTTACGGTCTGGGCGCGATGGGCGAGGCGGGCGTGAGCGCCGCGCTGGAGGTCTTGCACAAGGAACTCGACATCTCCATGGCGCTGTGCGGGCAGCGCGAGATCGCGGGGCTGACGCCGGATGTGCTTTTGGTGCCCGAGGATTTTTCGGGCCGCTGGCAATAGGGCGCGGCGCAGGCGATCGGGCCGCTCTGGGCATCTGATCAAACGTCCTTAGAGAGGCCGCCGCAATCCCGCCCGAAGGCAACCAAGCGGCAATCAGGCGCCTGTCAGGCGGCGAGCGGCGCGTGATCATGGCGCAGCCCGAGGGCAAAACCGCACCGACGCAATACCGACGTTTTACCGACGTGATACCGACAGGGCAAAACCGCCCAATCCCGCGCCACCGCGCAGCTGTCGTCGCGGCCCCCAACGGCTTGCCTCGAACCCACCAAAAACCTCAGCAAAACCGCATTTCCCCTCTTCCAAAACCCGATATTCCGGTCTATACGCGCGACTTCACGCGGGAATACAGCCTTGGAGGATTCCCGCCCTTACCTATTGGAGAAATAATATGGCTGGATCGATTCCTGATCTTACCGCCGAACTGCGTACGGGGACTGGCAAGGGCGCCGCTCGTCAAGCGCGTCGCGATGGCATGGTTCCTGGTGTGGTTTATGGTGGCGGCGAAGACCCCATCGCAATCAACATCCCCTTCAACGTCCTGTTTAAACGCCTGAAACAAGGCCGTTTTCTTTCGACGCTCTTCAACTTGAAGGTCGAAGGCAAAGACGACGTACGTGTCATCTGCCGCAACGTGCAACGTGATGTGGTCAAAGACCTTCCCACCCACCTCGACCTGATGCGCCTGCGCCGCACCTCGAAAGTGAAGCTCTTCATTCACGTCGAATTCGCTGGCGAAGACACCTGCCCCGGCATCCGCAAAGGCGGCGTTCTGACCGTTGTGCGCCCCGAGGTCGAGCTTGAAGTGACCGCCGCAGATATCCCCGAAAGCATCGTGGCCGATATCTCGACGCTCGAAGTTGGCGACACGCTCACCATCTCGAACATCACCCTGCCCGAAGGCGCCAAGGTCACCATCGACCGCGACTTCGTGATCGCCAACATCTCGGCTCCGTCGGGCCTGCGCTCTTCGGAAAGTGAAGAGGGCGGCGACGCAGAAGAAGAAGCCGGCGAAGAGGGCGGCGAAGAGTAATCTTCCCCCTGAGCAAAAATATGAAAACGCGGGTGGCACGGGCCTCCCGCGTTTTTTTGTGCCCTGTATCTCGTTGAGACACAAAGAAAAAGCCTGCCCGATCTGTGGGCAGGCTCAAAGGCTTGAACGGTCAAACAGGCTAGGGCCTATTCGCCCTCATCCATCGTTGCGGCATTGAGCTGCGCGTATTTCTCGGCGCCGATCCGGTCATAAAGGTCGATCTGTGTCTCAAGGAAATCCACATGGCCTTCTTCATCGGCGATCAAGGCCTCGAAGAGGTTTTTCGAAACCACATCACCGACGCTATCGCAATGCGCCCGCGCCTCGCGGTAAAGCGTCAAAGCGTCATGCTCCCCCGCCAGATCGCATTCCAAGGTCTCGCGTGGCCCTTCTCCGATTCGCAGCGGATCAAGCTTTTGCAGGTTTGGATGCCCCTCCAGAAACAGGATACGGTCGATCAATTTATCCGCGTGGTGCATCTCTTCGATGCTTTCCTCGCGCGACTTGGAGGCCATTTTCGCCAGCCCCCAATCGGCCTGCAAACGATAGTGCAGCCAATATTGCGAGACCGCGGTGAGCTCACTGCGCAAGGCGGCATTGAGATACTCGATTACTTTTGAATCACCCTTCATGGCGAAGCCCCTTTATTTTCAGGCAGTTGCTGTGGCTCCACGCATATCGCGCAGAATCTGTGGTACACCGAGCTTATCATTAGAACGCATGGTGGACAGGAAAAGCGGCATGCAAGAGCCGCAATCGGGCGTTTTTCCAAGCGCGCGATAGACTTTGCGCGGTGTGATGATCGCAGAGCCATCGGCTTCGCGCATCCAGTCGATCGCGCCGTGGATGTCCGTGTCGGTGATACGTTGGCAATGGCAAATGATCATGAGGCAATCAGGGCTCTTGAGGTGCACTCCGCATTCCTGACCAATTACATCGGAATTGTCAATCCCGAGTAAATACATCGGATATGATACCTGCCATTCCTCCCCTTCGCGCCCTCTCCCCGTTGATTTGGACGCCCCCAGCGCGTATCAGGCCTTGAGCGCCAATCACTCAAGGGAACCGGCCCATGCAGCTTTTCGTCGGCCTCGGCAATCCGGGGGCAAAATACGCCCGCAACCGCCATAACATCGGCTTTATGGCGCTGGACGAGATTGCCCGCGACCACGGCTTCGCCCCGTGGCGGTCCAAGTTCCAAGGCCAGATCACCGAAGGCATGCTTGGCCGCGAGAAGGTGATCTTGCTCAAGCCCGAAACCTTCATGAACCTGTCGGGCCAATCGGTCGGCGAGGCGATGCGGTTTTACAAACTGGCCCCCTGCGACGTGACGGTTTTTCACGACGAATTGGACCTCGCGCCTGCCCGCCTCAAACATAAAACCGGCGGCGGCCATGCGGGCCACAACGGGCTGCGCTCGATCCACAGCCACATCGGCGAGAGCTATCACCGCATCCGCCTCGGCATCGGGCACCCTGGTCATAAGGACCGCGTGGCGGGCTATGTCTTGTCGGATTTTGCCAAGGCAGACGAGGCGTGGCTCGACGACCTTTTGCGCGGCATTTGCGATGGCGCGCCCGCCCTCGCCGAAGGGGATAGTGCCAAATTTTCCAACGCCGTCGCCCTGCGGGTCACCCCGCCGCGCTCTGGCGGCGGCACCGGCGCCAAGAGCGGCAAACCCAAAGGCCCGCGCGGTGATCGCCCGGGTCCCAAGCCCAACGCAAAGCCAAAGGTCCAAATCAAACCCGTCACCGGCAAGGCCAAACCGCAAAGCGATCAGGCGAAGGTGGATCCCCCCGCCGCCGATGACGAACCGGCCCAAAACGGCATCGCGGGCAAGCTGCAACAACTGGCCAATAAGTTTCGCAGCTAGCAAAAACTGCGCATAAAAAAGCCGCGCGCCGGAAACCCAGCGTGCGGCTTTTTAGTGCAAATACGGACGCTTACCCGCCGGTGTTGATCTCGACACCCAAATGTTTGGCGACGGTGAAAATATCCTTGTCGCCGCGCCCGCACATATTCATCACCAGGATATGGTCCTTGGGCAATGTCGGCGCGATCTTCATCACATGGGCCAAGGCATGGCAGGGCTCGAGCGCCGGAATGATCCCTTCGGTGCGGCAGGAGAACTGGAACGCCTCCAGCGCCTCCTTGTCGGTGATCGAAACATATTCCGCCCGCCCCGTTTCATGCAGCCAGCTATGCTCCGGCCCGATGCCCGGATAATCGAGACCGGCCGAAATCGAATGGCCTTCCAAAATCTGCCCGTCGTCATCTTGCAGCAAATAGGTGCGGTTGCCGTGCAAAACCCCCGGACGTCCGCCGGTCAGCGAGGCACAATGCTCCATCTTCTCGTCAACGCCCTTGCCGCCCGCTTCGACCCCGATGATGCGCACGCTTTCGTCGTCAAGGAACGGATAGAACAGGCCCATCGCATTCGATCCGCCGCCAATCGCCGCCACAAGGCTGTCGGGCAAACGCCCCTCGCCCTCCTGCTCGGCCATCTGCCAGCGCACTTCCTTGCCGATGATCGATTGAAAATCGCGCACCATCGCCGGATAGGGATGCGGCCCCGCCACGGTGCCGATGCAATAGAATGTATCGTCCACATTGGTCACCCAATCGCGCAGCGCATCATTCATCGCATCCTTGAGCGTGCCGCGCCCCGAGGTCACTGGCACCACTTCGGCGCCCAAAAGCCGCATGCGGAACACGTTCGGCGCTTGGCGCTCGACGTCATGCGCGCCCATATAAACCACGCATTTAAGCCCGAATTTGGCGCAAACCGTCGCCGTGGCAACCCCGTGCTGCCCCGCGCCGGTTTCGGCAATGATCCGGCCCTTGCCCATACGGCGCGCCAAAATGATCTGCCCCAGCACGTTGTTGATCTTATGCGCGCCCGTGTGGTTAAGCTCGTCGCGCTTGAGATAAATCTTGGCGCCGCCAAGCTCTTCGGTCATCCGGCTGGCAAAATACAGCGGGCTGGGACGGCCCACATAATGCTTCCACAGGTCGTCCATCTCGGCCCAAAACGTCTCGTCAGTCTTGGCCTTTTCATACTCTTCCTCAAGGCTGAGGATCAGCGGCATCAAGGTCTCGGACACAAAGCGCCCGCCGAAAATCCCGAACCGGCCCTTCTCGTCCGGACCGTTCATGAAGCTGTTGAAAAGATCGTTCATCTGGCTGCTCCCTTGCGCGTTGCCCTGCGATGTAGCGCATGCGCCCTGCACGGTAAAGCGGCTGCGCCAAAATCGCGCGCCCGCTTTGCTGATTCTACAAATATCCCTGCCGGAGGCTCCGACCGCGGCCCCGATGGATCAGCTCAGTTTCGGCACCGCGGCGCCCGCCCCCGCACCCCTCGCCGCCTCGACAAAGGCGCGGATCTTGCCCGCGTCCTTGACGCCCGGCGCGCTTTCGACGCCCGACGATACATCCACTTGCCGCGTGCCCGTGCGCGCGATGGCTTCGGCGACATTGCCAGCATGCAAACCGCCCGCCAACATCCATGGACGTGTCCAGTATTTGCGCTGCACCAAGGTCCAGTCAAAGGCCAACCCGTTACCACCCGGAAGCGCCGCGCCCTTGGGCGGCTTGGCGTCGATAAGCAACTGATCGGCCACCCGAGCATAAAGATCAATCAGCGGCAGGTCCGAGGCATCCGCCACCCCCACCGCTTTCATCACCGGCAATCCGTAGCGGTCCTTGATCTGCGCCACCCGCTCGGGGCTTTCATACCCGTGAAGCTGCAACATATCGAGCGCCACCTCGCCGGTGATCCGGTCCAAAGCCGCATCATCGGCGTCCACGACCAAGGCCACCTTGGCCAACCCCACAGGCGCCAGCAGCGCCAGATCATGCGCTTGGACCACGCTCACATGGCGCGGGGATTTTTCAAAGAAAACAAAACCGGCATAGGCCGCACCCGCCTCGGCCACGGCCTCTACATCGGCGGGCGTTTTCAACCCGCAGATTTTCACACGAATGTCAGATGTCATACCCGCGCCTCAGCTGGCCTCGTCGAGCAGGGCGAGAACCTCGTCCTTGCCCTCGTCGCGCTGGCCTTTGACGCGGCGCAATTCGCGCTCGAGCTGCTTGACCTCGCCATGCTTGCGGCGCGCCTCCGAGCGGTGCTTATGCTCGCGCATCCACTCCCAGACAAAGCCGATCACCAACCCCGCGATGATGCCGCCAAAGATCACCAAAAACAGCGGCATGGAGACCGACGGGTTGAGCGCGGAATAGACCGCCAACTCTTCGGGCAGCACCTTTACGGTGACCATCTGGCGATTGGCCAAAGCGATAGAGATCAGGGCCAGCGCAAAGACAGCGATGGAGGCGTAGCGGATATAGCGCATGGATTACTTCCCGTTCAGACGGTCCCGCAGCAGCTTACCGGTTTTGAAGAACGGAACGTGTTTCTCTTCGACCTGCACGGACTCGCCGGTGCGCGGGTTGCGCCCGACGCGCGCGTCGCGCTTCTTCACCGAGAAGGCGCCAAAGCCGCGCAACTCCACACGGTCCCCACGCGACATCGCATCGGTGATTTCTTCGAAGATGGTATTCACGATCCGCTCGACGTCACGCTGATAGAGATGCGGGTTTTCGTCGGCAATTTTCTGGATTAGTTCCGATCGGATCATCGGTGTCCCCCCCGGGTTCAAAGTATTGGCACTACACTGTTTTAACTCAGACTATAGAAACAATCTGGTCAGAGAGAAACACAAACGGCAAGGGGGAGGTGCGATTTCGCGTCACATTTCGGCGTGTTTACGTGTTTTCCCCCCTTCGAACCCCCGAATTCACCCGCCGTCATACCGGCTCAGGCCGGTGCCGCGTTCTTGCTCCTTGTGGAAAACCCATTGATTCGCATGTGAAAAGCGCGCCGCCAGACGATCCCCCCGCAGCGCAGCACATAAAAAAACGGCCCCGCAGTCACCTGCGGGGCCGTCTGTGACATCTGCCTAAGCGGCGATGCGCTTACTCGTCGCCCTTGAGCGCTGCGCCAAGGATATCGCCGAGCGATGCGCCCGAATCCGAGGAACCATACTGCTCGACGGCTTCTTTCTCTTCGGCGATTTCACGCGCCTTGATCGAGAGGCCGAGACGGCGGGTTTTGCTGTCCACGTTGGTGACGCGCACGTCGACCTTGTCACCGACCGAGAAACGCTCGGGGCGCTGTTCGGCACGGTCACGGCTGAGGTCGGAGCGGCGGATGAAGGACTTCATGCCTTCATATTCCACTTCCACGCCGCCATCCTCGATCGAGGTCACTTCCACGGTCACGATCGAGCCGCGCTTCACGCCGCCAACCGCTTCGGAGAATTTGTCGCCGCCCAGAGCTTTGATCGAGAGCGAGATACGCTCTTTCTCGATGTCCACTTCGGAGACAACGGCCTGAACCATGTCGCCTTTGCGGTAGTTCTGGATCGCGTCTTCGCCGCGCTCGTCCCACGAGATGTCCGACAGGTGAACCATGCCGTCGATTTCGCCCGGCAAGCCGATGAACAGACCGAATTCGGTGATGTTCTTGACTTCGCCTTCGACTTCCGCGCCCTCGGGGTGGGATTCTGCAAAGACTTCCCACGGGTTGCGCATGGTTTGCTTGAGGCCAAGCGACACGCGGCGTTTTGCGGCGTCGATTTCCAGAACCATGACTTCAACCTCTTGCGAGGTGGACACGATTTTGCCCGGGTGGACGTTTTTCTTGGTCCAGGACATTTCGGAAACGTGCACGAGACCTTCGACACCGGGCTCCAGCTCCACGAAGGCGCCGTAGTCGGTGATGTTGGTCACGCGGCCGGTGTGAACCGATTCCAGCGGGTATTTGCCAGCAACCAGATCCCACGGATCGTCTTGCAACTGCTTCATGCCCAAGGAGATGCGGTGCGTGTCTTTGTTGATCTTGATGACCTGAACATTCACCGTCTCGCCGATCGCAAGGATTTCGGAGGGGTGGTTCACACGGCGCCATGCCATATCGGTCACGTGCAGCAGGCCATCAACGCCGCCGAGGTCGACGAATGCGCCGTATTCGGTGATGTTTTTGACGACGCCTTCAACAGCCTGACCTTCGGTGAGGTTGCCGATGACTTCGGCGCGCTGCTCGGCGCGGCTCTCTTCGAGGATCGCGCGGCGCGAGACAACGATGTTGCCACGGCGGCGGTCCATTTTGAGGATCTGGAACGGCTGTTTGAGACCCATGAGCGGGCCTGCGTCGCGCACGGGGCGCACGTCAACTTGAGAGCCGGGCAAGAAGGCCACGGCGCCGCCGAGATCAACGGTAAAGCCGCCTTTGACGCGGTTGAAGATGGCGCCTTCGACGCGCTCTTCGGCCGCATAGGCTTTCTCGAGGCGATCCCATGCTTCTTCACGGCGGGCCATCTCGCGCGAGATAACCGCTTCGCCGCGGGCGTTTTCAGCCGAGCGCAGGAAGACTTCCACTTCGTCGCCAACGGCGATTTCGGGTGCTTCACCGGGATTTGCGAATTCTTTAAGCTCGACACGGCCTTCCATTTTGTAGCCGACGTCGATGATGGCCTGGCCCGCTTCGATCGCGATCACCTTGCCTTTGACAACACTGCCCTCTTCGGGTGTGTCCATTTCGAAGCTTTCATTCAGGAGGGCTTCGAATTCCTCCATAGATACGTTCTGAGCCATGTGGTCTCTGGTTTCCTTTAACATATGTTTCTGGCCGTGCGGTTGTCTCCGCCGGTCTTGCGGTTTGGTCATATGGCGAATCGCAAAACAAAGAGGGCCGGAGGTCCGACCCTGCTCGATCTCTCATGTTTTGCGGTGTTTTCACCGTCTCGACGAGGCGGCAGATACGCGCTTTGGCCAAGGAATGCAAGGGTTTCGGCAAGAAATCGGCGCTTTTGCCCGCGCGCGCCGGCCCGCCGCCTCGCCGCGCGGCTTATGACGCGGCATTCAACCGCGCGATATAGCGATCTTCGCTCTCGCCCGCTTGGCGCCCATAGGGGAAGGCCGAGCCGAATTGCGCCGCATCGCGCGCCGCTTGGGCCATTTCGACATACAGCTGGCGCGCCAGATGCGCATCCACCTCGGGGCGCTGCCCCTGCGCATCAAGGCCAAGGCCAGCCAACTCGATACCGATCAAATCATAGCCCATCGACCAGCCCTCAAAGGGACTGCTCGGCTGCGCCTGCTCCTCGAGCAAAATCTCGACCGAGGCGTGGCGCGGGTCGGCCTTGATCCGCTCCATCAAAGCGCGCACCGCCGACGCAGGGCCATGTAAAGCTTGGAAAAACTGCGTCTCGGCGCGCCAAAGATAGCCGCTGATCCCCACTTTGGAATTATGCGTCAAAGCCGCCCGCACAATGGCAAGGTCGGAGGGTTCGAATTCGGGCCAGAGCGCAAAGCTGCGGTAAAGAAGTTGAAGCATCAGGGGATTTTGGCCCACAATACGCCGCGCGGTCAATTCCCATCTGCCGCGCTGCCCGAAACGCGCAGCGCCTAGCCGCGCTTTGCCTCGATATGGGCAATGGCCTGCGCGACGGCCTCATTGATGCTCATCTGCGACGTGTCCAAGATCACCGCATCCTCGGCCGGTTTGAGCGGCGCCGCCGCGCGGGCGCTGTCGCGCGCATCGCGTTCGCGCAAATCGGCCAGAACGCTCTCGTAGCTCACATCATGGCCTGTCTCGCTGAGTTCCTTGAACCGGCGCGTGGCGCGGATGTCGTCATTGGCGGTGACGTATAGTTTGGCCTCGGCGTCGGGGCAAATCACCGTGCCGATATCGCGCCCGTCCAGAACCGCACCGCCCGCGCGGCGGGCAAAAGCGCGTTGGAAATCGACGAGCGCGGCGCGCACCTCGGGAATGGCGGCAACGCGGCTGGCGGCTTGGGCCACATCGGGCGTGCGCAGATCATCGGCCTGCAAATCCTCGGCGCGCAGATTTTGCGCGGCCTCAAGCGGTGCGGTGCCGTCCAAAGTGCGCCGCCCCGTCGCGCGATACAAAAGCCCCGTATCGAGATGCGCAAAGCCGAAATGCGCGGCGACCGCTTTGGAAATCGTGCCCTTGCCTGCGGCTGCGGGTCCGTCGATTGCAATGGTGAACGCCATTGTGCCTCTGCCTTACGTGAATGATCGGGACTTGTGTCTACCCCAAGCGCGCGGCGGCGTCACCCCCGGTTGGCGCAGGATAGGGCGCAGCACGGGGCGCAGGATAGGGCGCGGGCGGCTGGCCCGTCACTCCCCCGCTTCGGGTGCCATCGCGCGCATCGGATCCTTGCGGCGCGATTTGAACGGCGCGGGCGCGGCGCGCTGCGCGGGCGTCTCCGGCGGATCATATTCGCCGTCCCGCGGATCAAGCGACATATAGCCAAAGCGTTTCAACCCGCGCTGCAACCGCCGCCGCGATATCCAGACCCGCGCCGCGCCAAACAGCAGCGCACAGATACACACCGTCACCGCGACGGATTTCACGAAGGTCAAAAACCCCGCAAAGGCGATGGTGGTGGCGGGCACAAGATTGGGATGGGAGGTCAGCATCGTGCTCACCAATGCATTCTCGCCGTAATCGGCAATCTCGCCGACCATGGCAAAGCCGATAATCACCCAAAGCACACGGCCGCGATAAAGGATCATCGCCCCCAAAACGAAAACCGCCGCCAAGGTGATCGGGTAGAAGAGATCGAGCAAATGCTGCGGACCTAGATAGACATCACGCCCGCGCGCGCTCAGCGCGTTCAAATAACTGCGCGCCGCCTCTTCGGTATAGCCCAAGGGCCGCATATCAAACGGCAAAAGCCCGCCCGCCTCGGCCTTGATCTGCGGCAGGGTCCAAAACAACATCATAGCATAGAGCGCCATGGAAAGGGCAAAACAGGCCCAGAATGCTCGCGTCATATAATCACCTCACGCGGCATATCATGACGCAAGGGAAAGGGTGTGTCAGCAGCTATGCCCTACCTTGCGTCAGCTTCGGCGGATTTCCGCGCCAAGCGCCTTCATAAGAGGCTCAAACACCGGAAAAGACGTGGCAATCGGCGCGCCGTCATCCACGCGCACCGGCGCGTTCGAGGCCATGCCCATGATCATGAAGGACATGGCAATACGGTGGTCCAGATGGCTAACCGCTTCCATGCCGCCCGCGACATTGCCGTGGCCCGCGCCCGTGACGGTCCACCAATCGGGACCATCCTCGACGGTGACGCCGCCCGCGCGCAGCCCCGAGGCCATGGCCTCGATCCGGTCGCTTTCCTTGACGCGCAATTCCTTGACGCCGCGCATCACCGTATCGCCCTTGGCAAAGGCCGCCACGACGGACAGGACGGGGTATTCGTCGATCATCGAGGCGGCGCGTTCGGGCGGCACTTCGATGCCGTGCAGATCGGGCGAGAAGCGCGCGCGCAGGTCGGCCACAGGCTCGCCGCCCTCTTCGCGCAGGTTCTCGAAGGTCAGGTCCGCGCCCATCTCTTGCAAGGTGGTGAACAGCCCTGCCCGCGTCGGGTTGAGGCCGATATTGGGCACCAACACGTCCGATCCGGGCACGATCAAAGCCGCGCAAACGGGGAAGGCCGCCGAAGACGGATCGCGCGGCACGACAATCTCTTGCGCGTTCAATTCCGGCCGCCCCGTAAGGGTGATCACGCGGCCCTCATCGGTGACCTCGGTGGTGATCTGCGCGCCAAAGCCCGCCAGCATCCGTTCGGTGTGATCGCGGGTGGCTTCTTTTTCGATCACCACGGTTTGTCCGGGCGCATTCAGCCCCGCGAGCAAGACCGCCGATTTAACCTGCGCCGAGGGCACGGGCACCACATAGCGCACCGGCAAAGGCTCTGGCGCGCCCACGATGGTCATCGGCAAACGCCCGCCCGCGCGGCCATAGGATTGCGCCCCGAATAGCGCCAGAGGGTCCGTCACCCGCGCCATCGGACGCCCGTTCAGGCTTGCATCGCCGGTAAAGGTCGCGGTGATCGGCGAGGTCGCCATCGCCCCCATAATGAGCCGCACGCCGGTGCCCGAATTGCCGCAATCAATGACGTTTTCCGGCTCGGCAAACCCGCCGACGCCGACGCCGTAAACCCGCCAGTTGCCGCCGCCCAAATCCTCGACCTCGGCACCAAAGGCCCGCATCGCCTTGGCGGTGTCGAGCACATCTTCGCCCTCCAAAAGGCCCGAAATGCGCGTCTCGCCCACGCACATCGCCCCAAGGATCAAGGAGCGGTGCGAGATCGACTTGTCGCCCGGCACATGGGCCTCGCCGGTCAAGGGACCGCAAGCGGCAGAAATCATCGGAACAGGGGTGCCATGAGAGGACATGCGGGGGCTTCCTTCGTCTACTGTTGCCCGCCTGATAGCAGGGGCAGCGGGGACGGTAAATGGCCCTAAGGACACCCCCTACCGGCGGCCCTGCCTTTGCCCCCATGTTATGCGCGGTATGAGACGCAGTACGAGTCGCGGTGCGAGCCGCCGCCAGATTGGCAAAGGGTCAAATCCCGAGGCGCGTAAAAACCATGCAGTTTAGCGCTGGATCGGCGTTTTCTTGCCGCTCGAACACCGCCGAAGTTGACGTTAGGGCAAGCAAGTGACTGACTGGACCCTGGGCGCGCCCAACCGTGATCGCGCCGTTTGAATAACCAGTAACAAAGGAAACCCCATGCCCAATTTACGCTCCACTTTGGCCGCAGCAATATGCGCGGCGCTTCTTGGCCTTGGCCTTCCCAATTCAGCCCGCGCGGTCACCCTTGTCACCGATGGCGGGGCGCTCATTGGCGCGCAGGGGTTGCAGGTCGGCCGGTTCACCTATGACATCAGCTTTGTCGACGGTTCCTGCGCCTCGGTCTTCGACGGCTGCGACGACTTTTCGGATTTCTTCTTCTCCGATGCGGATCAAGCCTTGGCGACGGTCAGGGCGATGCGCGATTTCGTCTTTGTCGATAGCGCGGCAGGGGCATTTGACAGCAACCCGCAACTGACCCGCGGCTGCGATTCTTTGGGCAATTTTTGCACCACATTCTTCCCCTTCGCCGTGCTGCCCAGCGGCCCGATCACATCGACCTTTGTGCCGGTCTACGGGGTGATCAACCGCGAGGGCACGCGGCGCGACGACGTGACCTCGGGCAGCGCGCCCGTCATCGCCGATACGCCCGAATTCACCTACGCCGTCTTCACGCTCACCGATGTCGCCCCCGCCGTGCCGCTGCCCGCGGCCGGATGGCTCTATCTGGGACTGGGGGGCGCAATGGTTGCCCTGCGCCAACGCGCGGGCCGCGCCCGCCGCAAAGGCCGTCCAAACGCCTGATACGGCAAGGGATCGGTCATGGGTTCAGGCGGGCACGCTATACGCCCGCCGCCCGCCCCGTTACACCCGCCGGAAGGTCAAATAATGCGGGGTGCGCTCTTCGCGGATCGCCTTTTGCTCGTAGCGGGTCGAAATCCAGTCGTCCCAAGGGTCGCGCCAATCCTGCGGCCCCTCGGCGAGCCATTCAAACCCCGCGCGCGGCACCTCTTCTAGGGTCTGGCGCACGTAGTCGGGGATATCCGTTGCGACCCGAAAGATCGCGCCGGATTTCATCACGCGGGCCAATGCCACAAGGTAGTCTTGCGTCACAAAACGGCGGCGATGGTGGCGTTTTTTCGGCCAAGGGTCGGGGTAGAGCAAGAACGCCCGCTCGACCGAGGCCTCGGGCAGCACGTCGAACATATCGCGCACATCACCGGGATGGACCTTGAGGTTCTCGACACCGGCCTTGCGGATTTTGCCCAAGAGCATCGCAACGCCGTTGATATAGGGCTCGCAGCCGATGATGCCGACATCGGGGTATGTCGCGGCCTGATGCACCAGATGCTCGCCCCCGCCGAACCCGATTTCGAGCCACAAAGGTTTGCCGCCGAACATCGCATCGACATCCAAGGGGCTGCGGTCGGGGTTGGCCTCCCAATCCACCGCGCCGGGGGACAGTTTGGCCAGATCCTCCTCCAGATAGGTCTCTTGGCTTTGGCGCAGGCCTTTTCCCTTGAAGCGGCCATAAAAATTGCGCCACGGCGCGCCGCTGGGATGGGTGCCGCCTTGGGGGTCATCGATGGCGGCGCCGCGAATATGCACGGGGCCTGCGCCCTTTTTCACATAGGGCGTATCGGGGGGCGTATCGGGTTTGGCGGGTTTGGAAGGGCTGTCATCACTCATGGCCGCCTCCTACTGCGTCACGGGCGGCAAATCAATGGGGCGCGCGTAGGGTTCAGGCGGGGTTCAGGCCGTGAACAGGGCGCGGGCGGCTTTGAACTCCTGCGCGATGACCGCGCGAAAGGCGGTGGGTTTTGCGCCTTGCCACACATCACGGTGCCCTACGAGCCAGATATCGGCATAGGGCTGCGGCGGCACCAAGGGGACCGGCACCACATCGGGCAGGCTGCGCCCCAAGAACATCGGCATTTGCGCCGCGCCCAGCCCCGCCTGCACCGCCCCCGCAATCGCCACCATATCATCGAACCGGTAGCGGGTGCGCAGATTGGGATAGCGCGCGGCGGCCGCTTTGGGCGGGGCGCTATAGCCGGAGAACAATATCCAGTCTATCGGCCCGTTCGGATCATCCGCGATCCGCGCGGCCCAATCGCGATGGGCGAAACTGGCGCTGTCTTGCGCGCTCAGGCGCAGCCCCTTGAGCGTATCGCCGGGGGTGCGGCTGACCCGCAGGGCCAGATCGGCCTCGCGCCGCGTCAGGTCAAGCAGGTCATTGGTGGCTTTGAGTTGCAACTCCACCTGCGGGTAGGCGGCGCTGAAGGCGGCGAGCATCGGGGCAAACCCATGGGCGATCAAAAGCTGCGGCGCGGTGACCACCAAAGGCCCGCTCAAATCGGTGGACCGGCCCGCAAGCTGGCGCAAGAGCGCGTCTTCTTGGCCCTGCATCTGCGCCGCGTGATCGGCCACCAGCCGCCCCTCGTCGGTGGGCCGGTATCCATCCGCGAGCCGTTCGAAAAGCGTCAGGCCCAAAGCCTCCTCGATCCGCGTCACCCGCCGCGCCACGGTGGTATAGCTCAGCCCCATCCGCCCCGCGGCCCCCGCCAAGGAGCCGGAGCGGACAAGTTCAAGCACGGTTTTGAGATCGTCCCAATGAGGCTGCATCCATGCATATTCGCATGCCATAGATGCAAAAGCACGCGTTTTCACATGCCTCGCGCCGCGCTACCCCTGCCCCATCACCACAGCCAAGGAGCAACGATATGATCTACGCCTATGTCAATTTGACCATCACCGACCCTGACGCGCTTGCCAAATACCGCGAGAAAGCGGGCGCGGCTCTGGCCCGCTATGGCGCCACGCCCTTGGTGTCGACCAAGGACACAACCGTTTTGGAAGGCAGCCCGACCCAGCCCAGCATCGCCGTGATCTTGCAATTCCCCGACCGCGAGGCCGCATTGGGATGGATCAACGATCCCGAAATCGCCGATGTCCACGCCCTGCGCCGTGCGGCGGGGCAGTCGGATATTTTGCTGCTCGGTTAGCGCAAAGAAAAAGGCGGCCATATCCCGATGGCCGCCTTTGGATTGTCCGATGGGATGGGGCTTAAACCGCCTTTTTCAGCGCCTCGGCCAGATCGGTTTTCTCCCACGAGAAACCGCCGTCCGCATCCGGCGCGCGGCCAAAGTGGCCGTAGGCCGCCGTGCGCGCATAGATCGGTTTATTGAGCTGCAGATGCGAGCGGATGCCGCGCGGTGTCAGGTCCATGACCTTGGGAATTGCCGCCTCGATCAGTGCCTCATCCACCTCGCCCGTGCCATGGGTGTCGGCATAGATCGACAACGGTTTGGAGACGCCGATGGCATAGCTCAGCTGGATCGTGCAGCGATCCGCCATGCCCGAGGCCACGACGTTTTTCGCCAGATAGCGCGCCGCATAGGCCGCCGAACGGTCCACTTTGGTCGGGTCCTTGCCCGAAAACGCGCCGCCGCCATGGGGGGCCGCGCCGCCGTAGGTATCGACAATGATCTTGCGTCCGGTCAGGCCCGCATCGCCATCAGGGCCGCCGATGACGAAAACGCCCGTGGGATTGACCCACCATTCGGTGGCCTCGTCAATCCAGCCTTCGGGCAGGACCTCGCGGATATAAGGCTCGACAATGGCGCGGATATCGGCGCTGGTCTGGGCTTCATCGGCGTGCTGCGTCGACAGAACGATCGAGCTGACGCCGACGGGTTTGCCGTTCTCGTAGCGCACCGAAAGCTGGCTTTTGGCATCGGGGCGCAGGGTCGGCTCGGAGCCATCCTTGCGCACTTCGGCCAAACGGCGCAGCACCGCATGCGAATACTGGATCGGGGCGGGCATCAAGGCCTCGGTCTCGTTGGTGGCATATCCGAACATGATGCCCTGATCGCCCGCGCCTTCGTCCTTATCGGTCGCCGCATCGACGCCTTGGGCGATATGCGCCGATTGCTCGTGCAAAAGATTGGTAATCTCGCAGGTCGCGTGATGGAATTTGTCCTGCTCGTAGCCGATGTCCTTGATGCAGGCGCGCGCGATGTCTTCGACGCGGCCCATATATTCGGTCAGCTTGCTTTGATTGGACAGGCCGACCTCGCCGCCGATGACCACGCGGTTGGTGGTGGCAAAGGTCTCGCAAGCCACCCGCGCTTCGGGTTCCTCGCTCAAAAACGCGTCGAGAACGGCGTCGGAAATGCGGTCGCACACCTTATCGGGATGCCCCTCGGAGACGGATTCCGAGGTGAAGATATAGTTCTGGCGGCTCATGAAAGTGCTCCATTCAAAGTGAACCCGCCCCGTCAGGAAGCCGTTGGGGCGGTATTGCTGCTCTGCCTATGCGCCGTATCGGGCGCGGTCAATCTCTATCTGCGCTGGGTCTGAAGGCAGTATAAACACTGAGTCCGGTTAACATCAGTATAAGCAACACATAGACGGGCAGATCGCCGAAGCGCGCATAGACCGTCGGCGGCAAAGGCGCAGGCAGGCGAATATCGCGGTATCCCGCCTCGCCCAAGGGGATGTCCGCCAAGACAGCGCCGCGCGGGCCGATCAGGGCGGAGACGCCGGTATTGGCCACCCGCACCATCGGCAGGCCCTGCTCGATCGCGCGCAACCGCGCTTGGTCGAGGTGCTGATAGGGGCCGGAGAGACGCCCGAACCACGCATCATTGGTCAGTTGCAAAAGGTAGTCGGGCCGCGGCAGATCGCCGTAAGGCGCGCTGCGCATATCGCGCGGAAACACTGCCTCGTAGCAAATCAGCATCAAGGCCCGCCCCGCCGCGCCCAAATCCATCACCCGCGGCCCGGGACCGGCGGAATAACCATGCCCCTCCTGCGCGGCAAAGGCCGTAATTCCCACAGCCGCCAGCGCATCGCCAAAGGGGATATATTCACCGAAAGGCACCAGATGGTGCTTGTCATAAAGCGCCTGCACCTGCCCCGCCCCGTCGATGAGCACCGCCGAATTGTAAAGCCGCGGCCCGTCGAACCGCTGTATCCCCGTCAGGATCGGCACGCCGCCGGAGGCCTCGATCATATCGGCAAAGGTCGCAGCGGCGCTATCGAGCAAGACGGGCAAGGCCGTCTCGGGCCAGATGATCAAATCGGGCGCTCGCCCGCCCTCCCCCGCCAGAGCGCTAAATCCCCGCATTCGTTGATAAAACCCGCGCACAAGGGCCGGATCCCATTTCTCGTGCTGCGGCGCATTGGGTTGCACGAGCCGCAGCACCGGCGCGGCCTCGGGCGCGGCGATCTGCGTTCTTTGCGCAATCGCCCCGTGCCAATAGAGCGCGCCGAGCATCGCGATGACCACCGCCGCCCCGCGCCATCTGCGCTCAAAAAGCAACCAAAGCCCTGCGCCAGCGCAAAGCATGAGCAGGCTCAGACCATGCGGGCCGAGATAGGCCGCGGCCTGCGCGAGCGGGCTATCGATCAACCCATGCCCGATCAAGGCCCATGGAAAACCGGTAAAAATCCAGCCGCGCAGCGCCTCTGCAAGGCTCAGCCCCGAGGCCAAAGCCGCGATCCGCGCGCCGCCGCCAAAGCGCCCCGAAAAGGCAAAGGCCAGCGCCCAAAACAGCGCCAGCCCCCCCGCCAGACCGACCACAGCAAAGGGCGCCATCCAGCCATGGCGCGCCGCATCCACCATGAAGGGTTCGACAATCCAGTGAAGCGCGAGCGCGAAATAGCCCACCCCGATGGCCCAGCCCGCGCGCGCCATGGGCTTTGGTCCCGCGCGCCGTGAGGTAAGGGCGAAAACAATCGCCCAGCCCAGCACCGCCAAAGGCCATAAAGATAGGGGCGCAAGCCCCGCCGCGCAGAGCGCGCCGGTCAAAAACAGAGCCGAAAATCGCCCGATCCCTCCGCCCGATCCGGTTTTGCGATCGACAATAAAGGAGCGCAGCACGCTCACGCGGGCGCGCTCATTCGGCGGCGCGCTCGGCCCCACCGGGCAAACGCACGCGCAGCCGCTTGATCCGGCGCGGATCGGCATCGACCACCTCGATCACAATGCCAGCGGGATGTTCGACCACCTCGCCGCGCACAGGCACGCGGCCCAGCAGCATAAAGACCAACCCGCCCAGCGTATCGATCTCTTCCTCGTCGATGCTTTCGTCTTCGGTCAGGGGCAGACCAACTTCGGTCTCGAACTCGGCCAAAGGCGCTTTGGCCTGCACCAGATAGCTGCCCCCGCGTTCGCGGATCCAGAATTTGCCCTCGTCGATGTCGTGCTCGTCCTCGATCTCGCCGATCACCTGTTCGATCAGGTCCTCAATCGTCACAAGCCCGTCAACACCGCCGTATTCATCAATCACCAAGGCCATATGGCGCCGCTCTGTTTGCATTTTTTGCAGCAAAACCCCGATCGGCATGGAGGGCGGCACAAATAGCAACGGCCGCAGCATTTCCTTGAGAATGAACCGCCCCTCGGTGCTGTTGAAACCGAAACGCAGCGCGAAATCCTTGAGATGGACAAAACCGAGCGGCGTATCCAGCGTGCCGTTATAAACCGGAATGCGGGTGAGGCCGCTGTCGCGGAAGGTTTTGACGAGATCGTCCAAGGTGATCGTCGTGGGCACCGAAACGATATCCGCCGAGGGCACCATCACGTCCTCGACCCGCATCCGGCGCAGGTTGATCATCCCGTGGGTCGCGAGCGTCGGGGCTTCGCGTTCGCCCTCTTCGCTTTGCGGGGCATCTTCATGCACCTCAACCACGCCGCCGCGCCCGAAGACACGCCGCCAAAGCCCGCCGCGGGCCGCTTCAGTTTTCACCGGAAATTGTCGCCCCGCCGCGCCCGCGTCGGGCTCCGTATCGGGGGTTTGCGCGCGCTGCGCTGCGTTAGAAGAGCCGTCGCTACTGTCGCCCATTGGACCTATCTATTTACCTATTCATCGTCTGATACATTCGGGGCCGTATCGGCCCGCTCACCGCAATATGGGTCAGGCAGGCCCAGTTTGCCAAGTATAGAAACCTCCAGCCCCTCCATCAAAGTGGCATCTTGGTCACGAATATGGTCGAATCCGAGCAAATGCAGCACCCCGTGCACGATCAAATGCAGGCAATGATCCGCCAATGGCTTGCCCGCCGCCGCTGCCTCGGCCGCGCAGGTGTCAAAAGAGATCGCGACATCGCCCAATTCGGCCTCCATCGGACCGGGGGGAGAGGCAGGCAAATCCGGCATATCGCCCGCCGCCTCGGCGCCGCGTTCAGCCGAGGGCCAGCTGAGCACATTGGTGGGGGCGGGTTTGCCGCGAAACTCGGTGTTGAGCACGGCAATGCGCGCATCATCACAGCCCAGAAGCGCGATTTCGAACCCCTCGGGCGCGAGCCCCAATTCGCGCAGCGCAGCCTGCGCGCCGCGCTCGGCCAAAGCCTCCAGCCCCAGCGCCTCCCACCGCGCATCCTCGCTCACCACATCTACAAGCATATCCCGCCCTCTTGCACCGCGCAGCGCGCCGATTTTGTTGCCTATACTGGATCAAAACCGCCGCCGAAAGCCCGACTGTGCGCCAGATGGCCACAGTTTTGACACATTCTTGCCAGCGGCATCAACCTTACGGTAACCTGTATTTATCCAAATTCAGAGAGAATCATTATGAACAAAACAATTACGTTCGCCGCCTTTTGCGCATTGAGCCTGCCGCATATGGCCCAAGCCGCCTCGGTCGATCTCACCGGTTGGGTCGCCGAGGATTTTTCGACCTCGAACCAATCCAACTGGGTCGTCAGCGGCGGCACCGACAGCGTCACCCAAACCGTCAATAGCGATCCGGCGGTCTTCTTCAAACCGGGCGACAATGCCCAAGGCACCGAACTCACCGGCTCGATCACCGTTGGCAGCACATCGGACGACGATTTTGTCGGCTTTGTCCTTGGCTATCAAAGCGGTGAATTGACCAGCACCAACGCAGATTTCTGGGTGATCGATTGGAAACGCGGCAATCAATCCTTCTATGGCGGCTTGGCTTTGGACGGTTTGGCGCTCAACCATGTGACCGGCGACACCGCTGCGGCGGGATTGGGCGATCTGTGGCATCACTCCGGCACGGTCGAGGAGGTTGCGCGCGGCGCGACGCTCGGATCAACCGGATGGGTCATCGGCGAAACCTATGATTTTGCGCTGACTTTCACCGCGAGCCTGATCGAGGTCTACGTCAATGACGTGCTCGAAATCAGCTATTCGGGCAGCTTCAGCGATGGCGCCTTCGGCTTTTACAACTTCTCGCAAAACAACGTGACCTATACAGGGGTCGAGGCCGCACCGGCGGTGCCGCTGCCCGCCTCCTTGCCGTTGCTTTTGGCAGGTCTGGGCGGCATCGGCGCGATCCGCCGCCGCAAGAACAAGGCCTGAGGGCGAACCGGCACTGCCTTGAAAATTGCGAAAGGGCGCCCGTTTCGGCGCCCTTTTTCCATGCGCTGCCTTGGACGCAAGCGCGGACCTTCGCCCGCTCCGGCTCAGGCCAGATTTCGCGGCAAGCCGGCCCCATAGCCCTCGTCGCCAAAGATCACATTGCCCGCGCCGCTGACCGGCCCGTCGGCATGAAACCACACTTCGCCAACCCAATCCGCCGCAATGTCGCATATGATATCATTGGTCGGAAAATCCGCGCCAAAGCTGTTCGGCACCGGCACCGGCGGCACCGGCCCCGCCGCCGTAAAGCGCACCGAAACCAACTCGCGGTAGGGCGCGACAGCCTTGTTGAGCGTGTAAAGATCGGGGCCGAACACATGCGCCATAACGGTGAATGTGCCATCCTGATCGGGGTCGGGGTGGATGCCGATATCGATGCCCTCGGTCTCGTCGGGCAGCGCGGCGAGAAGCTGCTGCATCTTCATCACCGCCGCCCCCATTTCGGGCCAAAGCGCCTCTCGCAGCCCGCTGCGATAGATCGCTTCATTTGTCACCACCTCCGCCCCTGCCGCAGCAGGCGCGCGCGTCAAAAGACGCATCAAAGCCTTGAAAACACTCATCGATATTCCGCCCAAACAGCCGCCGAGCGTCTTCGCCCGCGCTCAACTTTTGGGCAAGGTATTGGCGCTATCGGCATCATAGGCTTCGATAATCGCCGCAACCAACGGGTGACGCACCACGTCTTTTACGGTGAAATAGTTAAAACTGATTTTCGGAATGTTGGCCAAAAGCCGTTCGGCATCATGCAGCCCCGACGTCACCCCGCGCGGCAAATCGATCTGGCTGCGATCCCCTGTGATCACCATGCGCGAGCCTTCGCCCAAACGGGTCAGGAACATCTTCATCTGCATCGAGGTGGCGTTTTGCGCCTCGTCGAGCACCACAAAGGCATTGGCCAAGGTCCGCCCGCGCATAAAGGCCAAAGGCGCGATTTCGATCTTCTTTTCCTCGATCAGCTTGGCCAGCATCTTGCCCGGCAAGAAGTCGTTGAGCGCATCGTAGAGCGGCTGCATATAGGGATCGACCTTGTCCTTCATATCGCCGGGCAGATAGCCGAGCTTCTCGCCCGCCTCCACCGCCGGACGCGACAGGATGATCCGGTCGACATGGCCCTCGATGAACATCGACACGCCCACCGCCACAGCAAGATAGGTTTTGCCCGTGCCCGCAGGCCCGATGCCGAAGGCCAGTTCATTGTCGAACAGCGCGTTGACATAGGCCTTTTGCGCATCGGTGCGTGGCTCGACGGTTTTCTTGCGGGTCTTGATCTCGACCCGCCCGCCGCGAAACATCTCAAGCTGCGGATCGCGGCCCTCTTCGACTCCCTCGCCCATGCGCAATTCACGGTCCACATCTGCGGCCAGAACCTCGCGTCCGCTTTCGAGCCGCTCATAAAGGTGGTTGAGCACCTGCGCCGCCTCGAGCCCGGCCACATCGTCGCCGATGATCGCGATCTGGTTGCCGCGCCTCAAGATCTGCACGCCAAGCTTTTGCTCTATGGCGGCGAGGTTCTTGTCATATTCGCCGCAAAGTTCGATCAACAAGCGGTTGTCGGGAAATTCGACCATCACCTCTTTGAGGTCGGTCAGGTCAGCGGGAGGGGGCGAAATGCTGGTGGACAATCAGTTCTCCTTGTTGGAGGCCCTGATCGCGCGATGCCTGTCTCGGTATCGCGGCGTGACTGCTCGGTCCGGGCCTACGATAGGTGCTAGCGTATTTGCTGACTTTGATGGTGCGCCTTTGCGCGGCGCGGCGCAAGTCGCTTGAGCAATTTGTCATCGCTTTGACATGAAAAAAGCCGGAGCACGATGGCTCCGGCTGATTTTTCGGCAGGCGCTGCGGCGTGGCGCAGCACATAAATCCTACAGCGGATCGTTGATCGTCTGGCCGCCTTTGTAGTTGCCTGTCGCCGTGTTCGGCGGTGCAACACCCGAGCAGACCGGCTTGCCATATTGGTCAAGACGCTGCGACAGGTAACCTTCGATCCCGTCATCGATCATCCAGTGGTCACAGCCGTTGGGATCGACCCAAACCCCTGCAACCAATTGGCTCAGGTGCTTTTTGCGATAGCCATAGTCGATGGTCTTGTCGTCTTTGACACGGCCACCGCCGCCCTCGCCGATACAACCAGAGACCGCCATGCAGAGGCCAACCATAACACTTGTTTTAAACAGTTTCATTGCCTCACCCCTCAGCGGATACAAATGATTTCAACACGGCGGTTTTTCGCCATGCCGCCAGCGGAGGCGTTCGAGGCGCGCGGCAGGCGTTCGCCATAGCCGCGCACATCCGCGATTCGCGCACCCGCGCTTTGGGCCACTTTCGCCACAGCCGTCGCGCGGCGCATCGAAAGGTCCATATTGTAGCTGTCAGAGGCGCGGCTGTCGGTGTGGCCGGTGATGATATAGGACACGGCACCGGTCTCGCGGAAGAACTGCTGCAGGCGCGATTTGCCTGCGCCGCTGATCTTGGCGCTGTTGGTTGCGAAGAATTGATCGCTGTCCATCACGCCGCAGACGTTGCCACGTCGACACACGGGAATGCCCTGACGGGTGGTATGCGGCGTCATATAGCCTTCGAACCCGTCATCCATGACCCAGTGCTCGCAGCCGTCTGGATCAACCCAGATGGTGGGCGCGTAACGCTCGTTGGTTGCTTTTCTAGAATTGTCGAAGAATTGTTCTTGGGCCGAAACGGAACTCGCTGCCACTACAGCAGCAACCACACCGCAAACGGCCATCTTGGCCGCCGACCGAACTGCTTTGGAAATCATAATCGCCACAGCCACTGTCCTTTTTTATTTCCCCCGGGATGACCAGAACGGTTAAGCCGAACTTGGCCAGACATCATAATGTTCGCAGTTTACCAAGTTTTGACTGCTTGTGAAGAGGTATTTACCAGATATTGTGGTGCGCTGGGGCCAAAGCCCAATTGAGTGAGTTATCCACAAGATCGTTTCCCAAGCGAAAACAATGCCGCCCGATCCGTGCACAAATTTCGCTCACCGACAGCCCTCAAGCCACACATCCCGATGCCCCTGCGGCGCGCATTGCCCCGCGACCAGCCGCGCAATCCGCGCCCAGATCCGCCGCCCCGCGCCCGTCCGCCTAAAAACTGCCGCCTGCGCGCGTTTAAATCAAGACACCGCGCAGGGAATTGGTCGTGCTGCCGATGATACGCACACGGCGGATATCGCCCACCTGCGCCGGATTGTCGCCCACATGCACCGCATGTAGATAGTCGGATTTGCCGACCATCTGACCTTCATGGCGGCCCTTGCGCTCGAACATGACGGAAACCTCGCGCCCGATCATCTCGTCCTGGATATCGCGCTGCTGCTCGGTCAAAAGCGCCTGAATGCGCGCCAAACGCTCGCTCGCCGCACCCTCATCGACCAAGGCCCGCTCTGCCGCGGGCGTGCCGGGGCGGCTGGAGTATTTGAACGAATAGGCCTGCCCGTAGCGCACTTCGCGGATCAAATCGAGCGTCGCCTCGAAATCCGCATCGCTCTCTTCGGGAAAGCCGACGATGAAATCGCTCGACAGCAAAATGTCAGGCCGCGCCGCGCGAATGCGCTCGATCACGCGCAGGTAGCTTTCGGCGGTATGCGAACGGTTCATGCGTTTGAGAATGTGATCGCTGCCCGATTGCACCGGCAAATGCAGGTAAGGCATCAGCTTGGCACAGGTGCCATGCGCCTCGATCAAATCCTCGCTCATGTCATTGGGGTGCGAAGTGGTGAAGCGGATGCGCTCCAGCCCGTCAATCTCGTTGAGCGCCCAGATCAATTGCGCCAGACTGCGGGTGCGGCCTTTGCCGTCCTCGCCGTGATAGGCGTTCACATTCTGCCCCAAAAGCGTGATCTCGCGCACGCCGCGATCGACCAGATCGCGCGCCTCGCTCAGCACCCGCTCGACAGGGCGCGACACTTCGGCGCCGCGCGTATAGGGCACCACGCAAAAGGCGCAAAACTTGTCGCATCCCTCTTGCACGGTCAAAAAGGCCGCCGGAGCGCGCCGCGCCTTGGGGCGGGCCACCAGATGCTCGAATTTGTCCTCTTCGGGAAAATCGGTGTCGATCGCCTTGCCGCCCTTGCCCGCCTTGGCCTCAAGCTGCGGCAGACGGTGATAGCTTTGCGGCCCCACCACCAGATCGACCAAAGGCTGGCGGCGCATGATTTCTTGGCCCTCGGCTTGCGCCACACATCCGGCCACACCGATTTTCAAATCCGGTTTTGCATCCTTGAGGGGGCGCAAACGGCCCAATTCGTGATAGACCTTTTCCGCCGCCTTCTCGCGGATATGGCAGGTGTTCAAGAGGATCATATCGGCCTCGGCCATGTCCTCGGTCGGCTCATAGCCCTGCCCGCCCAAAGCCTCGGCCATGCGCTCGCTGTCATAGACGTTCATCTGGCACCCGTAGGTCTTGATAAACAGCTTCTTGGGCGCGCCCGCCTCGCGTGCCGCCTGACCCGATTGCTCTGATTTCAGATCGCTCATCTGCCTTGATCCCGTCCGCCGATGGATGAAAAGCGTCCTATATCATATGCGCGCCGTCTTGCAATGCGGGGCAAATTAACCGAACTTGCAGCCCAGCGCGCTAAAAGGCGCAAACCGGCAAGAGAACGGCAGATGATCTACGACACCCTCGATGCTTTTTTGAGCGAAAACAAAGACAGGCTCGCGCTTGGCCCTGCGGCGGGGCCGATTGGGATGGTCTTTGTCGAGGACGGTGTCGAGGTCGATACAACCCTGCGCCACCACCTGCAGGCAGGGTTCAAAATGCTCGTTGCCTTCATGCCGGAGCGCATCACCCTGCCCGCGGATGTCGAAAAAACCATCCACCGCATCACCTACGCGATGAGCGAGCCCGATGCGTTGACCCGCGCGGTGAACCGTATGATCAAAGCCGTCCCCGGCGCATGGCTCTATTACTGCTACAATGGCGAATATCTGTTCCACCCGTTTTGCGAGACCCGCACCGTGGGCGAAATGCTCACCTTCCAGACCGAAGAGCGCCGCAACGCGATCCTGACCTATGTTGTCGATCTCTATGCCAGCGATTTGGGCGCCTATCCCAATGCGGTCTCGCTCGAGGACGCCCATCTCGACAAATCGGGCTACTATGCTTTGGCGCGCCCAGATCCCGCCAACCATGGCCACCCAAAAGAGCGGCAACTGGATTTCTTTGGCGGGCTGCGCTGGCGCTATGAGGAACATATTCCCGCGAAACGGCGCAAAATTGACCGGATCGCCCTGTTTCGGGCCAAGGAAGGCCTGATCTTGCGCGATGACCACACGTTCAACGACGAAGAATACAACACCTACGCTTGCCCGTGGCACAACAATGTCACCGCCGCGATTTGCTCGTTCCGCACTGCCAAGGCGCTCAAACATAATCCCGGATCGACCTTCGATATCGACACCTTCCGCTGGCACAATTCCGTGCCCTTCGAATGGCACTCGCGCCAGCTTCTCGATCTGGGGCTGATGGAACCGGGGCAATGGTTCTGACGCGCGCCGCAGGCTCTGGCCTCGCCGCGCGCTAACCCCTCGGTCGCCCATCCACAAGCGCCGGACATTCTACAGTCGCATTGGAATCCGCTTAGCTGCGGCGCAGCCGGATCACCACATCCACCTTGGAGATTTGCGCCCCGTCGGGCGCCGCAGGCAAGCGGGTGATCTCCAACTCGCTCGCAGGCGCATCGGTCAACTCACCACTGTCTTCCCAAAAGAAATGCGGATGGTCATGGGTGTTGGTGTCGAAATAGCTTTTCGAGCCGTCCACCATCACCTCTTGCATCAACCCCGCATCGCAAAACGCGCGCAGCGTGTTGTAGACCGTGGCCAAAGACACGCGATCGCCGCCCGATTGCACATCGGCAAACAGGCTCTCTGCGGTGACATGGCGGTGTTCGCCGTCCCCGACCAAAAGCGAGGCCAAGGCCACGCGTTGCCGCGTCGGGCGCAGGCCCGCCGTGCCAAGCCATGCGCTTGCGCGCGCCTCATGGGCGTCGGAAGTCAGGTTGTCTTTCATCGCCCCCTTATATCGCGCTCTTGCGCCTGTTTTCAACGCAAATTCGCGCCGCCCCGCCCGCGCCCGCCCGAAAGCCGCAGCCGCGCGGCAAAACGGCGCAATGCTTGCGCGGCCTATCGGCGGGATGTTAGAGGACAAGAGATCTTACGCAATTCAAGTAAAGGGGCGCGCCTGAATGGCCCAATATCCGAGCAGCTTTGACAAAGACGATCTTCTGAAATGCGCCCGAGGCGAATTGTTCGGCGAAGGCAATGCCCAGCTGCCCGCGCCGCCCATGTTGATGATGGATCGCATCACCGAAGTGTCCGCCGAGGGCGGTGCCCACGGCAAAGGCCATATCATCGCCGAATTCGACATCACGCCCGAACTGTGGTTTTTTGAATGCCACTTCCCCGGAAATCCGATTATGCCCGGATGCCTTGGCCTTGACGGTTTGTGGCAGCTGACCGGCTTCAACCTCGGCTGGCGCGGCTGGCAAGGGCGCGGCTATGCGCTTGGTGTGGGCGAGGTCAAACTGACCGGCATGGTGCGCCCCGACCGCAAAATGCTGACCTATAAAATCGACTTCACCAAAGCCATCCAGACCCGCCGCCTGACCATGGGCGTCGCCGATGGCATCGTCGAAGCCGATGGCGAGGTGATCTATCAGGTCAAAGACATGAAAGTCGCGCTCAGCGAGAGCTAGTGCCTGAGGCAATGGCCGTTAACAGCGCGAAACGGAAGTTCCAGACGAACTCAATGCGTCGCATGAGCGCGATGATCGATCGGCATTCTGGGGCGAGCATGAAGTCCGCCCTCGTCTCGACCGATAACCCATTCAACGAATTCGTCCATAACGCTATTGTCCAAGAGCCTATAGGCGAACCTAATTCGAACTCGGGTTCGATATTTATCTGAGCTAGGGACGTCGAAGTCAGATATGTATCTGTGGAACTCAGCGCCAGGTGGTAGATCAGAAATAGCAAAATCCGACGTCAACTCCTCCCACGGTAAAGCGTAACCAAAGGGATAAGGGAAGTTGTACGATCGGATTTCACTATCAAAGCTTCTAGCTGGGCTGGCACCGTAATTACAGAAGGTTATGCGAATATCCATCTTTCCTTCTTGTTGTGCCTGCACGACGTCAACGGACTTTACGAGAATCCAAGCGCGAGTTTGGTTCAAACCTAACTGCCTAGTTTCTTCTAAAGTACGTTCTGTGGCCTTAAGCGTGGCTGCGACTAGAAGAACGGCTATCCCGCTAATTAGTACAGACACGGTTGCAGATATCGACGTCAACCAATCTGTTGTGCTGTCGGAACCGCCTACAGGAACGTTGGACAGACTTAAAAGTAACAACAAGCAGACACCAACGCCCACCACTAAACCTATAGCAAAACCATTTCTCCAGAAGTTATTATTCACTATGACATCCTTTAACGTAGTTGGCCCCAAAGTTACGTGGAACTGCCAAACTTTGCAAAGCCCGCTATCTGCGCATAGCTGCCATTGAAGCACCACGCCGCTTCCATCTAGGCCTCAAAACCTGCCGTCCGTCGCAACTTGCCCCCTTGCACGCCCCTGCCCCCTTGCACGCCCATCCCCCCCTGCTCTACAACCGACCCAACCAAGGAAAAGGAGCACGCCATGCGTCGCGTCGTCGTTACAGGTCTCGGGATCGTCTCTTCCATCGGCAACAACGCCAAGGAAGTGCTCGCCTCCCTTAAATCCGGCACATCGGGTATCACCTTTAACGAGGATATGGCCGAGCACGGATTTCGCAGCCAGATCGCGGGCAATGTCAAACTGGACGTGGCCGATCATGTGGACAAACGCACCCTGCGTTTCATGGGACCGGGGGCGGCCTATGCCCATATCGCCATGAGCCAAGCCATTGCCGATGCGGGGCTGGAGGAAAGCGATATCGTCAACCAGCGCACGGGGTTGATCGCAGGATCGGGCGGCCCGTCCACCTCGGCGATGTTCACCGCGCATCAAACTGCGCTCAGCAGCGGCGCGACCAAACGCATCGGGCCGTTCGCCGTGCCCAAATGCATGGGTTCGACGATTTCCGCCAATCTGGCAACGGCCTTCAAGATCAAGGGCATCAACTATTCGATCACCTCGGCCTGCTCGACCTCGCTGCATTGCATCGGCAACGCGGCCGAACAGATCATGATGGGCAAGCAGGACGTGATGTTCGCAGGCGGCGGCGAGGAGCTGGACTGGACCCTGTCGTGCCTGTTTGACGCCATGGGCGCGATGAGCAGCAAATACAACGACACGCCGACCAAAGCCTCGCGCGCCTTCGACGCGGGCCGCGACGGGTTTGTCATCGGCGGCGGCGGCGGCATTGTGGTGCTCGAGGAATTGAGCCACGCCTTGGCGCGCGGCGCGAAAATCTATGCCGAAGTCACGGGCTACGCCGCCACATCGGACGGCCATGATATGGTTGCCCCCTCGGGCGAGGGCGGCGAGCGCGCCATGCGCCTTGCCCTGCAATCGCTGCCCGAGGACCGCAAGGTCGGCTATATCAACGCCCACGGCACATCGACCCCCGTCGGCGATGTGGGCGAAGTCGAAGCCGTGCGCCGCGTCTTTGGCCAAGGCTCCACGCCATTGATTTCCTCGACCAAATCGATGACCGGCCACAGCCAAGGCGCCACGGGCGCGCAAGAGGCGATCTATTGCCTGTTGATGCTGCAAAACGATTTCATCGCGCCCTCGATCAATGTCGAAACCCTCGATCCCGCCTTGGACGCCTCGGAAATAGCCACCACCCGCGTCGACAACGCGGGGCTGGACACGGTGATGACCAACTCCTTCGGCTTCGGCGGCACCAACGGGTCGATGCTGATGTCCAAGTATCTTGACTAACGATTTGAAATAGAACGGAATATCATAGATGTCGGATCTTTTGAAGGGCAAACGCGGCCTGATCATGGGCGTGGCGAACGAGCGTTCGATCGCATGGGGCATCGCCAAAGCCATGGCGGGCGCGGGCGCGCAATTGGCCTTTACCTACCAAGGCGAGGCTTTCGGCAGCCGCCTTGCCCCGCTCGCCGCCTCTGTCGGCAGCGATTTCATGGTCGATGTGGATGTGACCGATGATGCCTCGCTCGACACCGCCTTCGAACAACTGGGCGCGCGCTGGCCGACGATTGATTTCGTTGTCCATGCCATCGCCTTTTCGGACAAATCCGAACTCACAGGCCGTTTCTTGAACACCAGCCGCGAGAATTTCAAAAACTCGATGGATATCTCGGCCTATTCCTTGATCGAAGTGGCCCGCCGCGCGCATCCCTTGATGGTTGAAAACGGCGGCACGCTGTTGACGCTGACCTTCCAAGGCTCGAACACGGTTGTGCCCAATTACAACGTCATGGGCGTGGCCAAAGCGGCATTGGAATCGA
Organism: Paracoccaceae bacterium; assembly: GCA_050633545.1. GTDB lineage: Bacteria > Pseudomonadota > Alphaproteobacteria > Rhodobacterales > Rhodobacteraceae > Litorivita. The sequence continues at coordinate 257,058 of JBOEGS010000004.1, read as the reverse complement.
CCACGCGCTATTTGGCCAATGACCTTGGCCCCGAGGGCATCCGCGTCAATGCCATCTCTCCGGGTCCGATGAAAACCCTTGCCGGTGCGGCCATTGGCGGGGCGCGCAAGACCTACAAACATTCAGAGCAAAACGCGCCCCTGCGCGCCAATGCCACGCTGGAGGCCGTGGGCGGCACCGCCGTATACCTCGCTTCGGATGCGGGCGCCTGCACCACGGGCGAGATCATCCATGTGGATGGCGGCTATCACGTGCTTGGCATGCCGCAGGGCGAAAATATCTGATCTATCAATGCATTAAACTTTCAAAAGCGCCCCCATGCGGGGCGCCTTTTGCCTTTGGCATCAAGGCTGATCGCCCTGCTCGCCCAAGGTCTTGAGACGGCTGCGAGAGCGCACCAGCCCCGATTGAAACCCTTCGCCATCCCCGAAATCGGTGAACTGCGCATAATGGTCATGCCCGCCGCGCAGGTGGCGCGCGTGTTTGATCGGGCACCAATAGGCCTCGGTGCGGCTGGCCACCTCGCGCACATATCCGATCAGCCCGTTGCAATAGCCGCAATAAACGCAATTGAATTTTTGCAAGGCGTTGAGATAGGCCAACTGGTGGCGATCCACCGCGATGTAATCGCGCCGCACCACTTTGGGGATGCCGTAAACCGGAAAGCAGATCGCCTGATAGATGCTGACAAAAATATCGAGCAAAACAAAAGGGATGATCAGCGAATAGATCACCGGCGCGGTGATCACGGTCAAGGGCCGCGTGGCGCGCAAGAACGCCCAAAGCCGGATGCGCAATGCGCGCTGGCGGCGCTTGGCCTCGGCCTCGAACACAACGCGCCCGTTTTCGACACGGTAAGAGAAAGCCGCACGGCGCTTGGAAATCTCTTCTTCGAGCTGCTCTTGCAGGGCGTGCATTTTTGCCAAAATCCGCTCCATCGCGGCGCCGGATTTGGCTTGCGGCTCGTGGGGGTCGGGCGTGTTTTGCATGGCGTCTTCCTATGCGCGGACGGTTTGCTCACCCTTGACTATAGCGCCAAATCCACCCGCGCACAGAGCCGCAATGGCCTGCGCAAAAAAGGGCGCGCCGCAGACCGGCACGCCCTTTTTGTCCGCATCAAGCCGGATCAGTTGATACCGACGATCTCGAAATCAAAGGTCAGCTCCTTGCCCGCCAGCGGGTGGTTGGCGTCCAGCGTCACCTCGGCCTCGGTCACATTGGCCACGGTCACAACCATGCCTTGGCCATCGGGGGTTTGCACTTGAAGCTGGGTGCCAAGGTCAAGCGGGATATCATCGGGGATTTCGCTGCGCGGCACGACCTGCATCGCTTCGGGGTGCACGGGGCCGTAGGCCTCTTCGGGCGCGATGGTCACGGTCTTTTTCTCGCCCACGGCCATGCCGGGAAGCGCCTTGTCCAGACCGGGAATGATTTGCCCCGATCCGACGGCGAATTCCAAAGGATCGCGGCCTTCGGAGCTGTCGAAAGTGGTGCCGTCATTCAACGTGCCAGTGTAATGAATACGGACGGTATCGCCCGATTTAATTGCGGTCATTGGAGGATCCAGTTCTGATAGGGGGATTGATTTGCCAAGGCCACGCGGCGCGCAGGTGCTTGTCGGCTCGCGGAGAGTTTAAATCGGTGCAGCGATGATTGCAAACCCATCGCACCCGCACCCAGATTTGGCTTTGCGCCCGCGCCCGCTCCGTGCCACGCTGGGGCGCGGGCGCGCCTGCCCCTTCGCGATATCAAAAGATCACCCAAAGGATCACCCTATGCCTGTCACCACCTGTATCTTTGACGCTTACGGAACGCTGTTTGACGTTGCCGCCGCCGCCCGCATCGCGGCCGCCGAGCCGCAGGCAGGGGCATTGGCCACCCATTGGCCGCAACTGGCGGAAAACTGGCGGCGCAAGCAATTGGAATATAGCTGGCTGCGCGCCGTGATGGGGGCGCATTGCGATTTCTGGCAGGTGACCCAAGACGGTCTGGATTGGGCGCTGGAGGCCGAAGGCTTGCCCGATCCGGCGCTGCGCGAGAGGCTTTTGCAACTCTATTGGGAGCTGGCCGCCTATCCCGAGGTGCCCGACATGCTTGCCGCGCTCAAATCCAAGGGATTGAATACCGCGATCCTGTCCAACGGCTCGCCCGATATGTTGCAAGGCGCGGTCGGATCGGCGGGGCTCAGCGATCTGCTGGACGATCTGCTCTCGGTCGAAAGCGTCGGCATCTTCAAACCCGCAAAAGCGGTCTATGATCTGGTCGGGCAGCGGTTCGGATGCGCCCCGAACGAAGTGCTTTTCGTCTCCTCCAACGGCTGGGATGCGGCGGCGGCGGCGGGGTATGGGTTCACCACCGCATGGGTGAACCGCAGCGGCGCACCGATGGATCGTTTGCCCGCGAAACCGACGATGGTCTTGCCGGATTTGTCCGGTATTGCAGCGCTAGAAATCTACTGACTCGAAGGGCCATCCGCCATGACCGAAGCCGTTACCATCGCAGATATCGACGCCGCCGCGCTGCGCCTCAAGGACCATGTCCGCCGCACGCCGCTCCTCAACTCGCCGTTTCTGGACGAGATCGCCGGACGCCGCGTCTGGATCAAGGCGGAGTGTTTGCAGCACACCGGATCATTCAAATATCGCGGCGCATGGTCGGCCATCTCCGGCATCGCAGAAGCCGCGCGCAAACGCGGTGTGATCGCCTTTTCCTCGGGCAACCATGCCCAAGGCGTCGCCTTGGCCGCGCGCCAGCATGGGGCGGCATGCGTCATTATCATGCCTTCCGATGCGCCTGCGCTCAAAATCGCCAATACCCGCGCACTCGGCGCCGAGGTGGTGCTCTATGACCGCGCCAATGAGGACCGCGATGCCATTGGCGCGGCCATGGCCGCGGCGCGCGGGCTGACCTTGATCAAACCCTTTGACGAGCCGCTGGTGATCGCGGGGCAAGGCTCTTGCGGGTTGGAGATCGCCGAGCAGGCCGCCAGGCGGGGCATCAAATCGGCGCAGGTGTTGACCTGTTGCGGTGGCGGCGGATTGACCTCTGGCATTGCCTTGGCCTTGGAGGCGCGCGCGCCCGACATGACCGTGCACCCCGTAGAGCCGCAGGGATTTGACGATGTCGCCCGCTCCCTGCGCGCGGGCCGGATCGAGCGCAACCCCGCCCTGACCGGCAGCATTTGCGACGCGATTATTACGCCGCAACCCGGAGATCTGACCTTCCCGATCCTCAAACGACTGTGCGGCGCGGGCCTTACGGTAAGCGACGAAGAGGCCCTGCGGGCCTCGGCTTTGGCCCTGTTGCGATTGAAGATCGTCATCGAACCCGGCGGTGTGGTCGCCTTGGCCGCAGCCTTGTTTCACAAGGATAAAATCCAAGGCGAGGATGTGATCGTCATCGCCTCGGGCGGCAATGCCGACCCTGCCATGATCACCCGCGCCCTGACCACTTTGCAGCTCTGATCCGCCCCTTGGATGCGGGGTGCGCTGCGCTGCGGCGGCAAATATAGTTGACACAGTAAATTAAATATCAGATTCATCTCTAACGAACAGGGAGGAATCAATGCGAACTCAAGTTGCCATTATTGGCGGCGGCCCCTCGGGCCTGCTGCTCTCGCAATTGCTGCACAAATCGGGGATCTCTTCGGTGGTGCTGGAACGCAAAACCCGCGACTACGTCTTGGGCCGCATTCGGGCGGGCGTGCTGGAGGTCGGCATGGTCGATTTGATGCGCGAAGCGGGTGTGGCCGAACGGATGGACGCCGAAGGCTATATCCACGACGGCACCAAAATCTCTTGCGGAGACGAGATTTTCCACATTGATTTCAAAAAGCTGACCGGCACGCCTGTTATGGTCTACGGGCAAACCGAAGTGACCCGCGATCTTTATGACGCGCGCGAAGCGGCGGGCGGCGATATCCGCTTCAACGTCGAAGATGTGGTGATCCACGGCGCCGATGGCGATGCGCCTTTCGTGACCTATACGGCGGACGGGGAAGAGCACCGCATCGATTGCGATTATGTCGCGGGCTGCGACGGTTTTCACGGCGTCAGCCGCCAGACCATCCCGCTCGACGTGCGCAAGGAATACGAGAAGGTCTATCCCTTCGGCTGGCTCGGCATCCTGTCCGAAACGCCCCCTGTGGACGACGAATTGATCTATGCCAATTCCGAACGCGGCTTTGCGCTTTGCTCGATGCGCAACGCCAACCTGAGCCGCTATTACATCCAATGCTCGCTCAGCGACAGCGTCGATGATTGGACCGACGCGGCCTTTTGGGAAGAGCTCAAACGCCGCATCCCGCGCGAGGCCGCCGACAAATTGGTCACCGGCCCGTCGATCGAGAAAAGCATCGCGCCGCTGCGCAGTTTCGTGACCGAACCGATGCGCTGGGGGCGGCTGTTCCTATGCGGCGATGCGGCCCATATCGTGCCGCCGACGGGGGCCAAGGGGCTCAACACCGCCGCTTCGGACATCCATTACCTTTATAACGGGCTCAAAGATTTCTACCTCAAGAACTCCACCCAAGGGCTTGATGCCTATTCGGAAAAAGCCCTTGCGCGGATCTGGAAAGCCGAACGGTTCAGCTGGTGGTTCAGCTCCTTGATGCACCGCTATCCCGACCAGTCGGAGTTTGACCTCAAGATGCAGCAGGCCGAGATCGCTTTCTTGCGCGACAATGAAAACGCGCAGAAGGTGATGGCGGAAAACTATGTAGGACTGCCATACTGATGCAAATTCTTGATATTGACGGCACCGCAATTCACTACCGCGACGAGGGGCCGAAAGACGCGCCTGCGGTGGTGTTTGCCAATTCGCTCGGCACCGATTTCCGGCTTTGGGACAAAGTGGTTGCGCGGCTGCACGCCGCCTTCCCCGAAGGTTTGCGGATGATCCGTTACGACAAACGCGGGCACGGGTTGTCCGATTGCCCCAAGGGGCCCTATTCCATGGGCACTTTGGTGCGCGACGCCGAGCAGCTTCTGGATCATCTGGAGGTCAAGGACAGCCTGTTTGTCGGCCTGTCGATCGGCGGGATGATCGCGCAGGGTCTGGCGGTCAAGCGGCTGGATCTGGTGCGGGCCATGGTCCTGTCGAACACGGCGGCCAAAATCGGCCAACCCGAGATGTGGGCCGACCGGATTGCCGCCGTCAAAAAGGGCGGCATCGCCCCGATGGCCGACGGCATTCTGGAGCGCTGGTTCCACAAGGATTTCCGCGCCTCATCGGAATTCCCCGCATGGCGCAATATGTTGATCCAGCAATCTGTCGAAGGCTACGCGGGCTGCTGCGCCGCAATCTCGGGCACGGATTTCTACACCCCCACCAGCGGCTTGCGCCTGCCCACGCTCGGCATCGGCGGATCGGATGACGGATCGACGCCGCCCGATCTGATCCGCGAGACGGTCAACCTGATCCCCGGATCGCGGTTCGAACTGATCCGCCGCGCGGGGCATCTTCCTTGCGTCGAACAACCCGATATCTTTGCCGATCTGTTGAAAAACTTCATCAAGGAGACAGGCCATGTCTGATCCCAAATCCATGACGGAAAAAGGCATCGCCACCCGCACAAAGGTTCTGGGCGAGGCGCATGTGAAACGCTCGATGGCCGATCCGGCCGACATCGCCGCACCCTTCGTGGATTTGATCACCGATGCGGCTTGGGGCCATGTGTGGAGCCGCGAGACCATCACCCACCGCGAACGGTCGATGATGACCTTGGCGCTGCTGGCGGGTCTGGGCAACTATGAGGAATTCGAATTGCACCTGCGCGCCACCGCCAACACCGGCGCCACGCGCGGTGACGTGACCGAAGCCCTTATGCATGTGGCGATCTATGCGGGCGTGCCGCGCGCCAACCATGCCTTCAAACTCGCGCGACAAATTTATGATGAAATGGAGAATGCCGATGGCTGATCTTGGCCCCCTCGTGCCGCGCAACCGCGCCGCGCATCCGGTCGCTTATGATCCGGAGTATAAAACATCCGTCCCGCGCAGCCCGAAATGGGCGCTGCTGAGCATGGAAAGCACCCCCTCCGAAGAGACAGGCCCGCGTTTCGGCCATAGCCTCTTGGGCGAATGGGACAACAACCTGATCATGAATTACACCCAAGGCAAGGCCGCCGCCGTGGGCGAGCGCGTTTTGATGCATGGCCGTGTGCTCGACGAATTCGGCCGCCCCGTGCCGCATACTCTGGTCGAGATCTGGCAAGCCAACGCGGGCGGGCGCTATCGCCATATCAAGGATACCTATCTGGCCCCGCTCGATCCCAATTTCGGCGGCTGCGGGCGCACCATCACCGACGAGAACGGCTATTACGAATTTCTCACCATCCGCCCCGGTGCCTATCCTTGGCCCAACCGCGGCAATGACTGGCGCCCGATGCATATCCACATTTCGGTCTTTGGCCACAGCTTCGGCCAGCGTCTGATCACCCAGATGTATTTCGAGGGTGATCCCCTGATCGATCACTGCCCCATCGCCGCGACGATCAAATCGCGCAGCCAGCTTGACCGCCTCGTCGCGCCGCTGGATATGTCGAAATCGCGCCCGCTCGATTTCCTCGCCTATAAATTCGATATCGTGCTGCGCGGCCGCCGCCAGACCATGTTCGAAAACAAACTGGAAGGGATGTAAACCATGGTCCAATCTCTTGAAACGCTTGTCGAAACCCCGTCGCAAACCGCAGGGCCCTACGTCCATATCGGATGTATTCCCAGCTTTGCCGGCAATCCCGGTATCTATCCCGAAGATCTGGGAAAATCGCCGTTGAACGGCACGCCCGAGGGCGAGGTCATCACCATCACCGGATCGATTTTCGACGGCACCGGATGGGCCTTGCGCGATGCGATGTTCGAAAGCTGGCAAGCCGACGCATCGGGCAAATTCGCGGGGCAGACAGGCGCAGATCCCGCCGTGACGGGCTTTTGCCGTTTTGCCGCCGACAAGGACAGCGGCGAATATACGCTGACCACCGTCAAACCCGGCGCCGTCGCAAGCCGTGGCGGCGCGATGCAGGCGCCCCATATCAGCCTGTGGATCGTCGCGCGCGGCATCAACATCGGGCTGCAAACCCGCATCTACTTTGACGACGAAGACAACGCCAGTGACCCCCTGCTCGCCCGTATCGAGCAGACACCGCGCGCCCAGACTTTGATTGCCAAAAAGACCGCAGACGGCCAATATCGTTTCGACATCCGCCTGCAAGGCGACAATGAAACGGTATTTCTGGACATCTGAATGGCCAAATTTCTGCTGATCCACGGATCATGCCACGGCGCTTGGTGTTGGCGCGATGTGATCCCCGCGCTGCAGGCGCGGGGCCATGACGTTGCGGCGATCGATTTGCCTTCACACGGCGCGGACAGCACGCCTTACCAAGAGGTGACATTGGACGCCTATGCCGATGCCATCGCCGCCGCGATGGGCGACGATACAATCCTCGTCGGCCATTCAATGGCCGGTTATCCGATCACCGCCGCCGCCGAAAAAGCCCCTCAGAAAATCGCGCGGCTGGTCTATCTGTGCGCCTATGTGCCTGCGGCGGGAAAATCCTTGGTCGATCTGCGTATCGCCGCCCCGCGCCAGCCCCTGCTGCACGCGATCGAGAAAACCGAAGACGGGCTCGGCTTTGCCGTCAAACCCGAGGCCGCCACGGGGGTTTTCTATCAAGACTGCCCGCGCGAGGCCGCCGGATTCGCCATCTCGAACCTCTGCGTGCAGGCCATCGCGCCGCAGGCCACGGCGCTGCCGCTGACTGCGCGCTCGCAAGACCTGCCGCGCAGCTATATCCGCTGCACTGACGATCAAACCATCCCGCCCGAATACCAATTGACCATGACCGCAGATTGGCCGCGCCGCGATGTGCACCACATGGACAGCGGCCATTCCCCCTTCTTCGCAATGCCCGAGGCGCTCGCCGCCCTGCTTGACCAGATTTCCAAAGGATAACAGACCCCTATGGCCGGTTCCGTCCACGACAGCCCGCTTCTTGCGAAACTTTTCAATGCAGGTGAGGTGTCGAAACTTTTCACCGACAGCGCCGAGATGCGCGCGCTTTTGATCGTCGAGGGGGCCTTGGCCAAGGCCCAAGGCGCGGCCGGTTTGATCCCCGAACTCTCTGCCGCCGCGATCCACCGCGCCGCGATGGAGGTGCAGATCGACCCTGCCGCTCTGGCCGAGGCCACCGCCACAAACGGCGTCTGCATTCCCGCTTTTGTCGCCGCCTTTCGCACCGCGATGGAGGCCCCCGAGCATAGCCAATACATCCATTTCGGCGCCACCTCGCAAGACATCCTCGACACCGGATTGATGCTGCGCCTGCGGCAGGTGCTCAGCCATTATGAGACCGCCCTCGCCGATACGCTCGGCGGGCTCGCGGCGCTGGCCGAGGCCCATGCGGATTTGCCCATGGCGGGGCGGACCTACGGGCAACACGCCACCCCCGTCAGCTTCGGGTCGGTCGTCGCCCATTGGGGCGCGCCTTTGCTTGATCTTTACGCCGAATTGCCCGCCCTGCGCGACCGCGTTTTGTGGGTCTCGCTGTCGGGCGCGGCGGGCACCGGATCGGCCATGGGGCCGCAGGCCGAAGCCATCCGCGCCGCCTTGGCCGAGGTGCTCGGCCTGCGCGATCCGCTGCGCTCGTGGCACAATGACCGCAGCCCGATCCTTGCGCTCTCGGCTTGGCTCGCCCGCCTCGGCGCGGCGCTTGGCAAAATCGCCGAAGACCTTCTGGCCCTGACCATGACCGGCATTGGCGAGGTCAATCTGGGCGCGGCGGGCGGGTCCTCGACCATGCCGCAAAAGCAAAACCCCGTAAAACCCAGCGTGATCCTTGCGCTGAGCCGCCAGATCACCGCGCTGAACGGCACGCTTTTGGCCGCAGGCAGCCCGCGCTTGGAGCGCGACGGATCGGCGTGGTTCACCGAATGGCTGACCGTGCCGCAACTGTGCCTGTCGGGCGCGGCAATTCTGGAGCAAGCCCGCAGCCTGAGCGGCACATTGGCCCCCAACGCCGAGGCCATGCGCGCCGCTCTGGACCGCTCGCAAGGCCTGATCTATGCCGAGGCCCTGTCGTTCGAGCTGGCCAAAACCCTGCCCCGCCCCGAGGCGCAGGCGGCGGTCAAAACCCTATGCGTCGAGGCGGGCAAGACGGGCGCGGAACTGGGCGATCTGGCGGCCAAGGCTTTTCCCGATCTGGCCCTCGGCCCGCTGTTCGATCCCGCCGCGCAGATGGGCAGCGCACCGGCAGAGGCCCGCCGCTTTGCCGTGGCCGCGCGCGAATTGTGATTTCCAAAACCGTGCCAAGCGCTTAGACTTCGAACTTGTCTGCCGCCCGCGCGGCCCCATTGTTCGGTCAGGACCCCCTTTTGTCTCAGCCCTCCTCGACGTCTGCGCGCCCGAACGCCGCCCCCGACGCCGCCCCTGACGGCGCCGCCGCACCGCCGCCCGCACGCGGCGGGTTGGCGGGTCTGTTCATCTTGGTCACGGTGTTGATCGACGCGATGGGCATCGGGTTGATTATGCCGGTGATGCCAAGCCTGATCCGCGAAGTGCAGGGCGGCGATCTGGCCACGGCAGCGCTTTGGGGCGCGGGGCTGACGGCGATCTTTGCGGTGATGCAATTCATCTTCTCGCCGATTTTGGGCAATCTGTCGGACCGCTTTGGCCGCCGCCCTGTCTTGCTTGTCTCGCTGGCGATCATGGCGCTCGATTATGTGCTGATGGCCGTGGCGGGCAGCATCTTTTTGCTCTTTGTCGGGCGGATCATCGGCGGCATCACCGCGGCCAATCACGCCACCGCCGTGGCCTATATCGCCGACACCACCCCCGAAAAGGAGCGCGCGGCGCGCTTTGGCCTGATCCAAGCGGCCTTTGGCGTGGGCTTTGTCATCGGGCCGCTCATGGGCGGGCTCTTGGGCGAGATGGGCACCCGCGCGCCCTTCATTGCCGCTGCCGCGCTGACCACGTTGAACCTCGCTTTCGGCGCGCTGATCCTGCCAGAAAGCTTGAGCGTGCAAAACCGGCGGGCCTTCTCGTGGGGCCGCGCCAATCCGCTTGGCGCCTTTCGCGCCGTCGCCGGTATGGGGGCGCTGCGCCCGCTGCTTTGGATGCTCTTTATCTACACGATCGCAGGGCAGGTTTACCCCGTGATCTGGTCCTATTTCACCGCCGAGCGCTTTGGTTGGGATCCGGGCCGGATCGGCTTGTCGCTCGCGGTGTTCGGCATGTCGATGGCCTTTGTGCAGATCGTATTGATCCGCCCTGCCCTGCGGATGTGGGGCGAAGCGCGCACCGTGCGCTACGGGATTGCCGCCGATATCTTCGGCTTTGGCATTTTGTGTTTTTTGACCAATGGAACGCTCGCCATGTATATGGTGCCGCTGGCGGCGCTCGGATCGATCGGGATGCCGGCGCTCAAATCCATCATGTCGGCGCAGGTGCCCGCCAATGCCCAAGGCGAATTGCAAGGGGTTCTGGCCGCCATTGGCGCGCTGTCGATGGTGATCTCGCCCATCCTCTTCGGTTCGGGCTTTGCCGCCTTTACCCATCAGGGCACGCCGCTCTATTTCGCCGGTGCGCCCTTTGCCATCGCGATTGTGCTGGCTTTGATCGCTGCCGCGCTTTTCGCCGCAGCGTCAAAAACGCGCGAAGGTTAGTTTCGACTAGCAGAATATAATTTCACATGCCTATAAAGACCCCAAACGGCCCCAGCGGCCAGACATTGCATATGGAGAGGGATTTACCATGACGACGATGAAAGCTGCGATTTGCCACGAATTCGGAACGCCATTGGTGATTGAAGAGGTCGAAATTCGCGGCCCGCGTATGGGCGAGATCGAAGTCGAGCTGGACGCGGTTGCGATTTGTCATTCGGATATTTCCTTCCAACAGGGCGGCTTTGGCGGCTATCTTCCGGCGCTCTTCGGCCATGAGGCCGCAGGCCGCATCACCGCACTTGGCGATGACGTGCAGGGCTTTGAGGTCGGCGACAGCGTTGCGGTCACCTTGATCCGCGCGTGCGGGCATTGCGACAGCTGCGGCTCGGGCAGCCCGACCACATGCGAAACCGCCGTGGATTACGCCGCATCGCCAATCACCACCAAAGACGGCAAACCCGTATTCCAAGCCATGGAAACCGGCGCCTTTGCGGAAAAGGCCGTGATCCATCACAGCCAAGTCGTGAAAATTCCCGCCGACATGCCCAAAGACGTAGCGGCGCTTTTGTCTTGCGGCGTGATCACCGGCGTTGGCGCCGCAGTCATCACCGGCGGCGTAAAAGCGGGTCAGGACGTGGTGGTGATCGGCGCGGGCGGCGTGGGCCTCAACGCGATCCAAGGCGCGCGTATCGCCGGTGCCCGCCGCGTGGTGGCCATCGACATGCACGAAGACAAGCTCGAAGCCGCCAAGGAGTTCGGCGCGACCGATGTTGTTTTGGCCTCCGATCCCAAACCGTGGAACACCGTCAAAAAATTGCTCGGCCGCGGCGCCGATGCGGTTTTGGTCACCGTCGGCGCGGCGCCGGTCTATGACGTGGCCCCCCGCTATCTGGCCGCGCGCGGCAAGGTGGTGATGGTCGGCATGCCCCACGGCGACAAGGTTTCGACCTACTCGCCGCTGATCATGGCGAACCAAGGCCAAAGCATCACCGGCTCGAAAATGGGCGGCGTGGTGATCAAACGCGACATCCCGTGGATGGTGGACCTTTATCAGCAGGGGCGCTTGAAGCTCGACGAGCTGATCTCCAACCGCTTCACCTTGGAGCAGATCAACGAGGCCATCGAAGACACGAAATCGGGCGCGGCGCGGCGCAACGTGATCATCCTGCGCTGATGCAAATCCGGCGCTTTTGGCTCCGCTTTCGGGCGGGCCCGAAGCGCCCAATTCCCCGCCCCCTTGGTAAGAGCGCCCGCTTCACCCGCCCGCTCTGGGAAAGCTGCCCAAAGATAGGGCGCAAATGCGGTCAATCGTCCCGCTTTTCGCACCCTATCTACCCACAAGCGCAATGCCATGTTATTTGATAGCGGATTAACAAGAACGGACCTTGCGTCGTGACGACCACTGCCCCCAAAGCCCCGCCCGCGGAAATGGCCAAAAGCGCTGCTGCTGCGGCCGCTTACCTGAAAACGCTCGCCCATGAGGGGCGGCTTATGATCCTGTGCCATCTGGGATCGGGCGAAAAATCGGTCGGCGAATTGGAGGCGCTGCTCGACACCCGCCAAGCCGCCGTCAGCCAGATGCTCGCACGCTTGCGCGAAGAGGGATTGGTGCAAACGCGCCGCGAGGGCAAAACCATCTTCTATTCGCTCTCGGACGACAAAACCGCCGAGGTCATCGGGATGATGTATCGGCTGTTCTGTGGCCCTGAGGGCACAACGGATATGGGCTGCTGAGGCTTTCCCGAAACCGCCAGAAACGAAAACGGGCGCCGCAATCGGCGCCCGTTTCGCATTTAAAAGCAAGGGCTAGAGGAGCGCCTCGAACAGCGCGCGGGTATTGGCGGCGGTCATCTCGACCGGATTGCCGCCCGTCGACGGATCGCGCAAGGCCGCATCGACCAAAGCGTCCAGATCGGGATCGGCAACGCCCAACTCGGTCAGGGTTTTCGGGATACCCATCGAGGCGTTCAACCCGTCCACATAGGCTTGGAACCCCGCAAAACCGCCCTCAATCCCCAAATAGGCCGCCGCCATATCAAAGCGCGCGGCAATCGCATCCGCATTGAAGCGCAGCACCTCGGGCATGCAAACCGCATTGGTCGTGCCGTGGTGCGTGTGATGCACCGCGCCAATCGGGTGACTTAGGGCATGGATCGCGCCCAGCCCCTTTTGGAACGCCGTCGCGCCCATCGCCGCCGCGCTCATCATATGGGCGCGCGCCTCGATATCGCGGCCATCGGCATAGGCGCGCGGCAGATACTCCTTGACCAAACGCATCCCCTCAAGCGCGATGCCTTGGCTCATCGGGTGATAATGCGGGCTGGAATAGGCCTCGACACAATGGGCAAAAGCATCCAGCCCCGTGCCTGCGGTGATGAATTTGGGCATGCCAACGGTCAGTTCGGGATCGCAGATCACCACGGCGGGCAACATTTTGGGGTGGAAGATGATCTTTTTCTCGTGGGTCTCGGAATTGGTGATGACGCTGGCGCGGCCGACTTCCGATCCGGTGCCCGCCGTTGTCGGCACCGCCACGATCGGGTGGATGCCTGCGGGGTCGGCCCGCGTCCACCAATCACCGATATCCTCGAAATCCCACAGGGGTCGCACCTGCCCCGCCATAAAGGCGATGACTTTGCCAAGGTCCAGCCCCGAGCCGCCGCCAAAGGCCACCACCCCGTCATAGCCACCCTCGCGGTAGGCCTTCAGCCCCTCGGCGACATTGGCGTCGGTGGGGTTCGGATCGACATCCGAGAACAGCCCGCGACCCAGTCCCGCCGCCTCCATCAGGTCCAGCGCTTGGGCGGTGATCGGCAGGCCAGCCAACCCTTTGTCTGTCACCAAAAGCGGTTTCTTCATGCCCGCCGCGCGGCAGGCCTCGGGCAATTCGGCAATGCGCCCCGCGCCAAAACGCATGGCAGTGGGGTAGGACCAGTTTCCGGTAAGGTTCATGGCTCAGGCTTTCTTGAGGTGATAAGATTTGGGACGTGTGAGATTGTGATAGCCGATCAGCGACAGGCCGCCGCCCGATCCGGTATCCTTGCATCCGGTCCAACACAGGGCCGGATCAAGGTAATCGCAACGGTTCATGAAAATCGTGCCGGTTTCGATCTGCGCGCCGATCTCTTCGGCGGCGCCTGCATCGGCGGTCCAGATCGCGGCGGTCAGCCCGTAGTGGCTGTCGTTCATCAGGGCAATCGCCTCGGCGTCATCCTTGACGGGCATGATACCGACCACGGGGCCAAAGCTTTCTTCGCGCATCACCTCCATGCCGTGGGTCACCCCCGTGAGGATTTGCGGCGTCAGATAGGCCGCGCCGTCATCCTTGGGCATTTTAGCGATATGGGCGGTGGCCCCTGCGGCCACGGCGGCATCGATCTGATCGCGCACCACTTGGGCAAAGCGCACATGGGCCATCGGGCCGATTGTGGTTTCAGAGTCGCGCGGATCGCCCAGTTTATAAGTGTTTACCAGCGCCACGGCCTTTTCCACGAAGGCGTCATAGAGGCTTTCATGGACATAAATCCGCTCGATCCCGCAACAACATTGGCCCGAATTGAACATCGCCCCGTCGATGAGCGTTTCCACCGCCGCGTCGAGGTTGGCATCGGCCCGCACATATCCCGGATCCTTGCCGCCGAGTTCCGTCGCCACGGGGGTGAATGTGCCCGCTGCCGCGCGCTCCATCGCTTGGCCGCCCGCCACCGAGCCTGTGAAATTGACGAAGGCAAAGGCGCGGTCTGCGATGAGGGCAGATGTCACATCATGGCTGAGAAACACGTTCTGGAACACATCCTCTGGCACGCCCGCAGCGTGGAAGGCTTCGGCCAGATGTTCGCCCACCAGCAGGGTTTGCGAGGCATGTTTGAGCATCACCGTATTGCCCGCGATCAGCGCGGGCGCGATGGTGTTGATCGCGGTCATATAGGGATAGTTCCACGGCGCGACGACCAAAACCAGCCCGCGCGCCTCGCGCACGATCTTGCGGATAAAGGCATCGCTGTCCTCGACCACGATATCGGCCAAAGCCTCATCGGCAATCTCGGCCATATAGCGCGCGCGTTCGGCAAAACCGCCAAACTCGCCGCCATAGCGCACCGGCCGGCCCATTTGATCGGCCAATTCGGTGGTCATGCGGTCCGTTTGTTCACCGATAATATCAATGGCCTTTAGGACCATGGCGATCCGCTCCGCGCGCGGGCGGGCACGCCATGCGGCCCCTGCTGCGCGGCCCTTGGCGGCGGCCTTTTTCGCGGCCTCCAAAGGCAACGCCTCGCGCGTGGCCAGAACCGATCCGTCGATCGGGGAAATACAGGTGATGGTGGTCATATCGGATCAGGCCCTTTCAAAGCCGCGTGCGACCTCATAGTCGGTGACGATTTGGTCAAATTCTTCGATTTCCCAACTGGCGGCGCGGGTGTAGTGATCGATCACCTCATCGCCGAACGCCGCGCGCAGCATCGCCGACGCGCCCAGCGCATCACGCGCATCGCGCAGGGTATTGGGAATTTCGGGCGTGCCGTCCGAGACGTAGGCATCGCCCTTGAACGCATCGGGCAAGGCAAGCTTTTCCTCGATACCCTTCAGCCCCGCCGCAAGCATCGCCGCCTGCGCCAGATAGGGGTTCATATCGGCGCCGGGGATGCGGCATTCGACACGCACGGCCTTGGTATCCTCGCCGCACAGGCGGAAGGCGGCGGTGCGGTTGTCGATCGACCAGACCAGTTTCGTCGGCGCAAAGCTGCCCTTGGCGAACCGTTTGTAGCTGTTGATATAGGGCGCCATGAAATAGGTGTAATCGGCGGCATATTTGATCAGCCCCGCCATGTAATGATCCATCAATTCGGATTTCCCCAAGGGGCGATCCGCATCGACAAAGGCATTCGCCCCGCCCTGCCACAGCGATTGATGCACATGGCTGGAACTGCCGACGCGGTCATGGCGGTATTTGGCCATGAAGCTGGCGGCGCGGCCCTGCTGCCATGCGATTTCCTTGGTGGCATGTTTGGCGATGGAATGATGATCGGCGCAATCCAGCGCGGGCGCGTATTTGATGTTAAGCTCTTCTTGGCCCACCTCGGCCTCGCCCTTGGTGCCCTCGACCGGAATGCCCATGGCATAAAGCCCGTTGCGCAGCGGGCGCATCACGGCTTCTTCCTTGCTGGTCTGGAAGATGTGGTAATCCTCGTTATAGCCCGACACAGGCACCAGATCACGAAAGCCGCCTTTGGCAATCTCGTCGCCGGTGTTCTCGAAAAGGAAGAACTCCAGTTCCGTGGCCATGACGGGGTTAAGGCCCAAGGCTTCCAGCCGCGCGATTTGCCCCTTGAGTATCTGGCGCGGGGAATGGGCGACGGGGTGACCGTGGTGATCTTCGATATCGCACAGAACCATCGCGGTGCCTTCGAGCCACGGGATCGGGCGCAGGGTGGCAAGATCGGGGCGCATGACATAATCGCCGTAACCGCTTTCCCAACTGGTCGCGGCGTAGCCCTCGGGCGTCGCCATCTCCAGATCGGTCGCCAGAAGATAGGTGCAGCAATGGGTTTGAGCATGCCCGCTTTCGACAAAGGCCTGCGCATGGAACCGCTTGCCCATCAGCCGCCCCTGCATGTCGATCACACAGACCAGAACCGTGTCGATCTCGCCCGCGGCGACTTGGGTTTTCAAGCTGTCGAATGTCATCACAGGGGCTTTGGATTGGGTCATGGTCGGCTCTCTTTTCTTCGCGGGCCCGCGCGCATCGCTTGGGCAATCGCATCGGGCAGTCGCAGGGGCAAAAGCGGCGAGAGCACCTGTGTGCTCCCGCCTGTTGTCATGGGATATGGCGCGGATCAGCCGTAGCGATACGGACGGCCCGCTTTGACCATATCTGCGTTGTATTTCTTGAGGATGTCCACAACCTTTGCCTTGGTGGGGCTTTCGGCTGCGATCTCGTCCCAGAATTTGACAGCGGCGTCTTCGACCGTGGCCCATTCCGCATCGGGGATGGTGGTCAGCTCCATCTTCGGCCCGTGCACACGCAAGGAGGCCTCGCCGCCCCAGTACCACCACTGGCGATAGTAGTGCGATTGGTCCATGCAGACCTTGAGCAGTTCTTTGAGATCGTCGGGCAATTCATCCCAACGCTCCATATTGGCAAAGAACGATCCCGCCCATGCGCCGGAAATATTGTTGGTCAGGAAGTAGTTGGTCACATCCGCCCAGCCGACGGTGTAATCTTCTGTGATGCCCGACCATGCGATGCCGTCCAGTTCGCCGGTCTGCACCGCAACCTCGATATCCTCCCAAGGAAGACTCACAGGCACAACGCCGAACTGGCTCAGGAACCGCCCCGCCGTGGGGAAGGTAAAGACGCGCTTGCCCTTGAGATCGGCAAGCGAGCGGATCGGGTCTTTGGTGGCGAAATGGCACGGATCCCATGCGCCCGCCGAAATATGTTTGACGCCGACTTTGGAATATTCCGCGTCCCAGATCTCGTTCAAACCGTATTGGTTGAACAGAACGGGCACATCGAGCGAATAGCGCGAGGCAAAGGGGAAATAGCCGCCGAAGACCGTCACATCGGTGGGGGAGGCCATGCTGTCATCATCCGATTGCACCGCGTCGATGGTGCCGCGCTGCATGGCTTGGAACAATTCGCCCGTGGGGACCAGTTGATCGGCAAAGAACAATTCGATCTGCATGCGGTCGCCCGCGATCTTGTTGAAACTGTCGATGGCGGGTTTGATCACATGCTCGGCCAAGGCCGCGCCTGCATAGGTTTGCAGGCGCCATTTGATCGTGGATTGGGCCAAAGCGGGCGTGGCCAGTGCGGCGGCGGGGGCCACGGCGGCCCCTTGGATAAACTTACGTCTGGTGGTCATAGTCTCTCTCCTTGTCTTTGGGTTATGTCCCCTTTTGGGGCTTCTTGGTCAGGTTGATAATCTGGTCAGTAATTGGGTTCCAAACCGTGCCCCCTGCCCGCCAAAACAGGCACCAACGCTCGCAGGCGTCGACGATATGGGCCTTGGCGGCAGGGGTGTCGGGATCAAACGGTTCGGGCGGCGCCATTTGCCCGATGACATGCGGCACGCCGTTTTTGGCCGCATAGGACGCCGCACGCGCGCGCAGCCGCGTGCCAAATTCCGCCAAAGTATCAGGCCCCGCAGGTTGCCATACGCAATCGCGCAATGCCTTGGGCACCACGGCTTTGCAATCTTCCAAAAATGCCCCGCGAAACGAGGTCCGGTCCTGCCCTGATCCGGGCATGGCGCCATTGCTATAGACGGGCAGACCGTCGCTGGCCGGCAGCAGTTCCAACACATGATAGCCTTGCATATCGCGGCGCAGGGCCTCGGGATCTGTGCCCTCGCCAAAGGCGCCGCTGGCAATATGTTCCTCGGCCTGTGCGTCTTGGCCAACCACGGGCGCGCCCAACAGGCGGTCGGCCAAGCTGCGCTTGGGCGGCGCGAAATGCGCCAGAATCGATTGTGGCAAGCGCCCTGCCGCAACTTGGAAGTGCCGCCAGATGTGCCAGAACTCTTCCTCTTTTCCGACCTGCGGTTTGGCCAGAACGGTCATATCCAATCCCATCGCCTTACCTTCCGTACACGTAGTCGGGCAGCCATGTGGCGATCTGCGGGAAGACCATCACCAGCGCGAGCGCAAAGACCATCACCATCACGAAAGGCGTGATCGATCCATAGATATCCTTGAGCGTAATTTCAGGCGGCGCCATGGCGCGCATCAAGAACAGGTTATAGCCGAAGGGCGGCGTCATATAGGCGATCTGCGTGGTGATCGTATAAAGGATCCCATACCAGATCAGATCAAACCCCAGCGCGCCGACCAAAGGCACATAAAGCGGCGCGACGATCACCAACATCGCCGTGTCATCCAGAAATGTGCCCATGACGATGAACGACAATTGCATCAAGATCAGGATCATCCACGGGCTGAGGTTCAGCTTCTCGGTAAAGACGCTTTCGATCGCCTTGACCGCGCCCAGCCCGTCGAACACCGCGCCAAAGGCGAGCGCCGCAAGGATGATCCACATGAACATGCACGAGATGGCCAGCGTTTGGCGCACCGAGGTCTCGAAGACCTCGCGCGTCATGCGGCCTTTCACGACGGCGGCGACAAAGGCCGCCAAAGCCCCGATGGCCGAGCTTTCCACCAAAGAGGTATAGCCCTTCACAAAGGGCACCATCATCACCCCGAAAATGATGACCGGTAGCAATCCGGCACGCAAAAGCCGCATCTTTTCGGCGCGCGGGATGTCGCGCTCTGCCGCGTCCAGAACGGGGCCAAGCGCGGGGTTCATACGGCAGCGAATGACGATATAGGCGATGAACATCGCCGCCATCATCAACCCCGGAACAACCCCCGCCAGCCACAATTGCCCCACAGGTTGCCGCGCGATCATCGCATAAAGCACCAGCACCACGGAAGGCGGCACCAGAATGCCCAAACTCGATCCGGCTTGGATCACCCCCGTGACCATGCGCTTGTCATATCCGCGTTTAAGCAGCTCGGGCAAGGCGATGGTCGAGCCGATCGCCATCCCCGCGACGGACAATCCGTTCATCGCGGAAATCAGCACCATCAACCCGATGGTCCCGATCGCCAATCCGCCGCGCAAACCGCCCATCCAGACATGGAACATCTTGTAAAGATCGTCGGCGATTTTGCTTTCCGACAACACATAGCCCATGAAAATAAACATCGGCAGGGTCAGCAGCGGATACCATTTCATCAACTTCATCGCCGCCGAAAACCCGAGGTCATATCCCCCGCGATCACCCCATAGAAACAGCGCCGCAATCACCGCGACAAAGCCGATGGCGCCGAACACCCTTTGCCCCGTCAAAAGCATCAGCATCATCGACGAGAACATCAAAATCGCGATCATTTCATAGGGCATCTGCGCGCTCCTCTTGGGGCGCGTCGCCCTCGAATTCCCATTGCCCGCACAGGCGCAGGATGTCTTTGGCCAACTCCGACACCGCTTGCAGCAGCATCAGGAATATCCCGATGCACATGGTCACCTTGATCGGCCACATATAGGGCCGCCATGCCGAGGGGCTGCGCTCTCCGCCGTATTTGAAGCTGTATTCGGTGCTGTCGATCCCGCCCTTGAGCAAGACGCCGAGATAGAAGATCAAGAACAGCACCGTGATGCAATCCATCATGGCTTTACGCCGCGGGGTCCATTCGCCGTAAAGCAGGTCCATCCGCACGTTGCTGCCCAGTTGCAACGAGTATGGCCCGCCCAAAATGTAATAGGCGACCATGGCGAATTGCGCCATTTCCAGCGTCCACAAGGAGGGCAGGAAAAACGCCTTGGACACCGAGGACCAAAGCAGGATGCCCATCATCACGAAGATGCCATACATCACCACGCGCCCGATCCGGTAATTCACCGCATCCACCACGCGGATATAGGCTTTCAAGGCTCTCATTCCCGCTCCCCCTGCATCTGCGCCAAGGATGCCCCGCGCTCTTGGGCGATCTGCGTGCAGGCCGCATCAATCATCGGGGCCAGCACACCCGCCATCGCCGCCGCCCGCGCCTCGGTGTCGATCAAATCATTGCGGATCTCGATCATCACCGAGGCAAGCCCCGCCGATGTGGCATGCAGTTGCAAGCTGTGCAGCACGCCGTCGCTGGCATCATAGGGGGCATTGAGCGCCGCCTTCAATGCGGTGGTATTACGGGCCGCCTCGAGCATCACCTGCGCCATGCGCGCATCTTGATCGTGCAGCAGGCCAAGCTCGACCGCACGCGGCGCGCCGTTGAACACTGGCGTAAAGCTGTGGATTGTCACAAGGCAGGGCGGCATATCCGCCGCGCCGCGCTCGGCGATCACCTCGCGCAGCAAGGATTGAAACGGCGCATAAACCGCCGCCGTGCGCGCGCGTTTTTCCGCCGCGCTCAAACCGCGATTTCCCGGCACCTCGATGGTTTCGCTCTTGGCCGGAAAGGCGCTGGGGGCGTCCGGCGGGCGGTTGCAATCATAGACAAGGCGCGAGATGCGCGAGGCCACCAAGGGCGCATCCAAAAGCTTTGCCAGCTCCACCGCCACATCGCGCGCGCCGATGTCCCATGCCGCATGGGACACCGCCCCCGCCGCATCCAGCCCCAGCCCCGCAAGGCTCGCCGGAATGAAGGCGCTGGCATGTTCGCACACCAATACCAGCGGCGCCGTGCCCGCGCGGTTGATCACTTCAGCAGCTTGCCCTTCAGCGGCCGTTAACATGCGCGCGCCCTATCCCCCGTCCGATGCCACGCCGCACGCAGGACGAAAATCCCGCGTGCAACACGCTTTTGTAAAGCAAACTACAGAGCCATGACTTCTGTCAACTTTATTTCTATAGACCTTTCTTTTGGCCCGCCCTAACCTAGCCCCAAGACAAGAGGACAGCCTAAAAATGCAGCACCCCGCGCCCCTCGTAAAAGACCGACTGCACG
This sequence comes from Paracoccaceae bacterium, assembly GCA_050633545.1. Taxonomy (GTDB): domain Bacteria; phylum Pseudomonadota; class Alphaproteobacteria; order Rhodobacterales; family Rhodobacteraceae; genus Litorivita. The sequence continues at coordinate 235,944 of JBOEGS010000004.1, read as the reverse complement.
GCGGGATGGAGACGCTCACCCCCTCCGAGCGCCGCGTCGCCTCGGCGCTTTTGACCGATTATCCGGTGGCCGGATTGCAATCGATCACCAAACTGGCCCTGCAAGCCGAAGTCAGCACCCCGACAGTGATCCGCATGGCGCGCAAGCTGGGCTTTGACGGCTTCCCCGATCTGCAAGGCGCGCTGCGCGGCGAGGTCGCCGACCAGATCAAAAAGCCGATGTCGAAACATGCGGGCGCGCAGGCGGGCCGCCCCGAAGGCCATACCATCGCGCGTTTCTCGGAGGCGGTTTTTGCCAATCTCGGCCACACGCTCGAACGGCTCGACACCGCGACATTCGACGCCGTTGCCGAACTCCTGGCCGATCCTGCGCACAGCCTGTATCTCGCGGGCGGTCGCATCACCCGCTCCAACGCCGATTACCTGTTCAACCACCTGCAAATCATCCGCCCCGATGTGACGCTTTTGGGCCAATCGGCCAATGTCTGGCCGCAGTATCTGCTCGATATGGATGCGCAATCGGTGCTGATCGTCTTTGACATCCGCCGCTACGAAAAAGACCTGCACAAACTGGCGCAGCTTGCCAAATCGCGCGGCGCGCGTCTGGTCCTGTTTACCGACCAATGGAGCAGCCCGATCGCCGCCGAGGCCGATTACATCTTTAACGCCATGGTCGAAGCGCCCTCGAGTTGGGACAGCACCATCGCCATCATGTTGATCGTCGAGGCTCTGGTCGCCGAGGTGCAAAGCAAGGGCTGGGAAAAATCCGCCGAGCGGATCGAAGAGCTGGAGTCGATGTTCTCGGCCACGCGGCTTTTTCGCAACTTCTAGGGCGGGTTTCGCGCCCCGCGCTCTGGACAATCGCCCGCGCCCCCGCCTTGATAGCGCAAGGAGGAGACCCGACCATGACCCATACGCCCTTTGTGCCCGCCCCGCGCCTCACCCATGTCACCGACCTTTTTGTCAGCGTCGACAAGATCCGCGAAATGGGCACCGCCCGCGCCGGTCACCGCCGGATCATCCCGATCATCGGCGGCGAGGCCAAAGGCCCGCGCCTGAACGGAAAAATCCTCAACCTCGGCGCCGATTGGCAAACCATCTGGGCCAATGGCGTGGCCGAGCTTGAGGCGCGCTATGCCGTCGAAACCGACGACGGCGCCACGGTCGAGATTTGCAACTACGGCTATCGCCACGGCCCCAAAGAGGTGCTCGACGCCATCGCGCGCGGCGATGAGGTCGCGCCGGATCAATATTACATGCGCACCCAAGCGCGGCTCGAAACCGGCGATCCGCGTTATGAGTGGATGAACAAGACGCTGTTTGTCGGCAATGGCGCGCGGCGCGCCAATCAGGTCGTGATCTCGCTCTACGCGATGGAATAGCCGCCGCAGGGCAACGCCCGCTGCGGGCCGCCCCGCACAAAAACAATCCCCCCGCGCCACGCTGATTTTCACCAATTCAGAAACAGTACCCACCCGAATTTTCGCAAAATTGCCTGTTTCCGCGCTTTTTCACCGCCAAAACCATATTTTGATTGCATCAATAGCCCCTGCCCTCGAAGTTGCCCGTTCAAGAATTCAATATGGAGGTAAGCTTATGAGTGTTGTGTCTCTTAAATCTTTGACTGTCGGGGCGTTTTTGGCCCTGTCGACGGCAACAACCGGCCAAGCCGCGACGGTCACGGGCGCCTTCGGATATAACAACCCGGGCGGCCCCTTCGATGCGGGCTTCTATACCTACCACGATATGGGCAGCCTGACGGTCGGCGCTGGCGGCAACCTTTGCTACGCCGCGCCCTACAACTGCTTTTCCTTCTCGGGCAACACCGTCCAAGCCAATTTCAACATCGGCGCGGCGGATTTGCCCTTCCTCGGTTTTGTCTTTGATTTCGCAGGCTTGGGCGAGGTGATCACCGGCGTGACCTTCCTGTCGAACACCACGGCGCTGACGGCGGGCGACCTTTACTTTGATGCGGACAGCTTTGCCATCGACCTCAACGGTTCGATCTACGGCAGCGCTACATTCGAGCTTGAACTTGCCCCCGCCGTGCCATTGCCCGCGGGTCTGCCGCTCTTGCTCTCCGGCCTCGCCGCCGCGGGGTTGATGCGCCGCAAAGCGAAAAAAGCCTGATCCTCAAAACGCCGCGGATACTCTTCGCGGCGTTTTCCATTCCTCATAACCCGATGCTGCAGGCGCGCTTATGCGCTCCAAACCTCTCACCGGAGGGATATCGGGCTGAAATGGCGATCCCTTGAGGACTCGAACCCCAAACCTGCTGATTAGAAGTCAGCTGCTCTATCCAGTTGAGCTAAGGGACCGCTTGGCCCTTATTGGCGCAGGGGGGCGCATGAGTGCAAGAGGGAAAGGCGGGTTTGGCGCCGCTTCTTAGGCCCCGCCGATCTGCAACCGCCCGCCCTCTTCGCGCAAAGGCACCGCATCGAGCGCGCAATCGGGGCCTTGGACGGGTCCGGCTTTGGCCTCTCCGGTTTTGATATCGAACTGCGCCCCATGGGCCGAGCACATCAACCGCGCGCCATCCGCCGACAACAGCCCGCCGCCGCGATAATCCAGCGGCAAATATTGATGCGGACAAGCGTTCACATAGGCGCGAAATTCCCCGCCCGCGCGCAGCACCAGCAAGGGAAAGACGCCCCGTTCGGTCTCGATCTTGAGCGACAAGACCCCCTGCACCTGCGCGGCGGCGCATAGATCGGTGCCCGCCGCGGGCGCGCTGCTGTAATCGGTCCAAGCCATCGACTTAGGCCGCAGGATCGGCCATCAAAACCCCGCGACGGATCTGGTCCTCTTCGATGCTCTCGAACAGGGCGCGAAAATTGCCTTCGCCAAATCCGTCATCGCCCTTGCGCTGGATGAATTCGAAAAAGATCGGACCAATCACGGTTTTCGAGAAAATCTGTAGCAAAATCCGTGTCTCTCCGCCGCCCACGACGCCTTCGCCGTCGATCAAGATACCGCGCGCTTTCATCCGATCAATCGGCTCGTCATGCCCCTTCACGCGCTTGCGCGACATCTCGTAATAGGTGTCGGGCGGACCAGGCATAAATTCCATCCCCGCCTCGGCAATCGCATCGGTGCCGCCATAGATATCATTGCTGGCGATGGCGATATGCTGGATGCCCTCGCCATTATATTCGCGCAGATATTCCTCGATCTGGCTGTGATCGTCGGTGCTTTCGTTGATCGGAATACGGATCTTGCCATCGGGCGAGGTCAAGGCCCGCGACACGAGGCCGGTTTGCTTGCCCTTGATGTCGAAGTATTTGATTTCCTTGAAGTTAAACGTCTGCGCATAGAAGCGATACCATGTATCCATATTGCCGCGGATGACGTTATGGGTCAGGTGGTCGAGGTAATAAAACCCGAAGCCTTCGGGGCGCGGGTTGCGCGCGCCCAGCCACTCATAATCCGCGTCATAACACGACGCATCGCCGCCATAGGCGTCGATGAAATACAAAAGCGAGCCGCCGATACCATGCACGGCGGGGGCCTCGATGCTTTTGCCCGCGCCGGTATATTCCGCCGCGCCCAGATCGACCGCACGTTTGAGCGCCGCCTGCGCATCGACCACCCGCCAAGCCATCGCAGGCGCGCAGGGGCCGTGCTGTGCAACAAACTCCTGACCTTGGCTGCCCGCTTCGGCGTTGAGCAGGTAATTCACATCGCCTTGGCGATAGAGCGTGATGTTCTTGCGCTTGTGTTTCGCCACGGGGACAAACCCCATCTGCCGGAAAATCACATCGAGCTTTTCCGGCTCTGCATGGGCGAATTCCACAAATTCGAACCCGTCGGTGCCTGCGGGGTTGGTCTCGCTAATAGTGGCTTTGGGGGCGTCATGCGGGAAAGGGCCCATGCGTGTTTCTCCTGTAGAATCGGGTTTTGATGCGTGTTTGCCCATCATCGCGCACCATGAGCGCATGAAGTTTGCAATTCCCCGCGCATCCATGCCAAATATGCATCAAGCACTCACCAAAACCGACGGAGACGCACAAAATGCGCATAGATGACTTCGACCTTGCGCTTTTGCGCGCATTGCAAAGCGATGGGGCCATGACCAATGCGGCGCTGGCCGAGGTCGTCAACCTATCGGCCTCGCAATGCTCGCGCCGCCGTGCGGCCCTCGAAGAGGCGGGGCTGATCGCCGGATATGCGGCGCGGCTGGATGCGGGAAAGCTGGGCTACGGGCTGCGCGCCATCACGCGGGTCAATTTACGCAGCCACGGCCAAGGCGCCGAGGCAGAGTTCTCACGCTTTATCACCATCCACGACCAAATCCGCGCGGCGTTTTCGGTTTCGGGCGATGCCGATTATGTGCTCGATATCCATGTGCGCGATCTGGAATCCTACGCCGAATTCATCCACCAACACCTGTTGCCGCATCCGCATGTGGCGCAGGTGCGTTCGGAAATCGTGCTCAAAACCCTCAAGGATCAAGGTGGCGTCGCGCTCGGGTGACCCGCGATCACGCGCATCCCAAGCGCGCATCGCAAGCGCGCGGCAACTATAGAGGATGCCCCGTTCAGTGGGTCCAAGCACCGCGGCGGTTCGTGGCGAAATTCTCGCCATAGCCGCCCGCGCGCACATTGGGCTTGCGGGTCTTCGGCTCGGTGACCGTCGCCTCGATCCCGTGCTCGCGCGCATATTCGACCGCCTCTTCCTTGCTGTCGAACTGCAGCTTCACCTGCGCCTGCGTGTCCGTCGAGGAGGTCCAGCCCATCAAAGGGTCCACGTCACGCGCCGAGGCGGGCGTGTGTTCAAGCACCCAATATTTGGTCTTTGCCGTGCCCGAGGACATGGCCGATTTCGCAGGTTTGTAAATACGCGCAGGCATGGCAACTCTCCTTATGCAATCGGGTTATCCCAAAAGCCGCGCCGCTCGGCAAGGTGGGAAATGCCCCGCAATGTCAGCAGTCTTGCGCTTTTACCCCGATCCGCCTTGCCAAAGGGTTGCCAAAGCCGCTGTGAGGGGTTGTATGAGAACAAAGATGGATCATGTTAATAACCCGATGATCCGCGCCATATCCGATGGCCAGCCAAGGAAGCCGCCATGTCTTACGCCCATAACGACAGCCAGCCGCCGATGATGCATGCCGCCGCGCCGGATGTGAAAAACCGCACCAAACTGGAGGGCGGCAAAAGCTTCATCCTGCACACCGAATTCGAACCGGCGGGCGATCAACCCACGGCCATCGCCGAATTGGTCGGCGGGATCAATGAGGGCGAACACGATCAGGTGCTTTTGGGCGCGACCGGCACCGGCAAGACCTTTACCATGGCCAAGGTGATCGAACACACCCAACGCCCCGCGATCATCCTTGCCCCCAACAAAACGCTGGCGGCGCAACTTTACGGCGAATTCAAAGGATTCTTTCCCGAAAACGCGGTGGAGTATTTCGTCTCCTATTACGACTACTACCAACCCGAAGCCTATGTCGCCCGTTCGGACACCTTCATCGAGAAGGAAAGCCAGATCAACGAACAGATCGACCGTATGCGCCACTCGGCCACGCGCGCCTTGCTCGAACGTGACGATGTGATCATCATCGCCTCGGTCTCTTGCATCTATGGCATCGGGTCGGTCGAAACCTATGGCGCCATGACCCAAGATTTGAAGGTCGGCGAAAGCTATGACCAGCGCGCGGTGATGACCGATCTGGTGGCGCAGCAATACCGCCGCAACGATGCCGCCTTTACCCGCGGGTCCTTCCGCGTGCGCGGCGACAGTCTGGAAATCTTTCCCGCCCACCTTGAGGACCGCGCGTGGAAGCTGTCGTTTTTTGGCGAGGAGCTGGAAAGCATCACCGAATTCGACCCGCTCACTGGCGAGAAAACCGGCAGTTTCGATCAAATCCGCGTTTACGCCAATTCGCATTACGTCACGCCGAAACCGGCCATGTCACAGGCCATCATCGGCATCAAAAAGGAACTGCGCCAGCGGCTTGATCAATTGGTCGGCGAGGGCAAACTGCTTGAGGCGCAGCGGCTGGAGCAACGCTGCAACTTTGATCTGGAGATGCTGGAGGCCACGGGCGTGTGCAACGGCATCGAGAATTATTCGCGCTATCTGACCGGCCGCGCCCCCGGCGAGCCGCCCCCCACGTTGTTCGAATTCATCCCCGACAATGCCATCGTTTTCGCCGACGAAAGCCATGTCTCGGTGCCGCAGATCGGCGCCATGTATAAGGGCGACTACCGGCGCAAGATGACCTTGGCCGAACATGGCTTCCGCCTGCCCTCTTGCATGGACAACCGCCCGCTGAAATTCGAGGAATGGGACGCGATGCGGCCGCAGTCGGTTTTTGTCTCCGCCACGCCCTCGAAATGGGAGATGGAGCAAACTGGCGGCGTTTTTGCAGAACAGGTGATCCGCCCCACCGGCCTGTTGGATCCGATGATCGAGATTCGCCCCGTCGATATGCAAGTCGATGATTTGCTGGATGAAATCCGCCGTGTCGCGGCGCAGGACATGCGCGTATTGGTCACCACATTGACCAAACGCATGGCCGAAGACCTGACCGAATATCTGCATGAACAGGGCATTCGCGTGCGCTATATGCATTCGGATATCGACACGATTGAACGCATCGAGATTTTGCGCGATCTGCGGCTCGGGGCCTTTGACGTTCTGATCGGGATCAACCTTCTGCGCGAGGGTCTGGACATTCCCGAATGCGGATTGGTGGCCATTCTGGACGCCGATAAAGAGGGGTTCTTGCGCTCTGAAACCTCGCTCATTCAAACCATCGGCCGCGCCGCGCGCAACGCCGAAGGCCGCGTGATCATGTATGCCGACCGCATCACCGGATCGATGGAGCGCGCCATGGGCGAAACCGAACGCCGCCGCGCCAAACAGATCGCCTATAACACCGAGCACGGCATCACCCCCGCCACGGTGAAAAAGAACGTCGAGGATATTCTGGCAGGCCTTTACAAAGGCGATGTGGATATGAACCGCGTCACCGCCACGATCGACAAACCGATGCACGGTGCCAACCTAGAGGCGCATCTCGACGGGCTGCGCCAAGACATGCGCAAGGCCGCCGAGAACTTGGAGTTCGAAGAGGCCGCCCGCCTGCGCGACGAGGTCAAACGGCTCGAGGCGGTCGATCTGGTGATCTCGGACGATCCGCTGGCGCGCCAATCAGCGGTCGAAGCCGCGGTCGAGCAATCCGCCGCCAAACGCGGCCGCTCCACCGGCGGACGCGGCGGACAACGCGGCGGGGTCAAACGGCGGGGGAAGCGTTAAGGCAGCTGTTGAAGAAAGGCTCCATAGATGGCGCCTGCGGGCAATACGCCCTCAATGTTACCCGCTTCAATCACCAGTTTGACGTGCCCCCTCATATTGACCGTTCAGCGTGGATTGATTGAAGGTGCCGATCTGATCGTGACCCTATTGATCCACATAGATGAAGGTCACCGGCACTATCGATTTTGTCGCATGATACATCTCGCAGACCAACCGCCGGAACTCGAGGGCATACTCGGACTGGCCCTTACGCCAATTGCTGATTGCGAACGGGACGGGACGGGGCGGGCGCTATGCTTGCGCCCCTCGGTTCGGGCACGTTGTGTCTGGGGCAAACATGGCGACAGCTAACCAGCCAAATTAATCAGCGCCGCCGTCTTCCGCTTCACCTCTCCCAGTTAACCAATTAACCAAACCCTTATAAACAAGGGGTTTCTAGCCTTTCGTATAAGTGACCACCCCCGCCTCTTCCTTTACAAAAGGTAACAGACGTAAAGACACGCCTGCCGCCTCTCTCCGGTCCGCTGCTTTGACGATCTTCTCATGATTGACACGGTGTGGGCCGCGGGATGCGGTCCTCCTCCACCGCCGCCCTTGCACCCCTGCCTTTGTCGTCACAACGGATAGGAGCACGACAATGCGCATTTTGATTTCTGACACCAACTGGACCACCGCCGCCATTGCCCGCGATCTGCGCGCTGCCGGTTTTTTTGTGACCGAGGCCAATGACGGCGAGGAGCTGATCGAATTTGCGCTCAACGGGATGCAGGACGCGATCCTGTTTGACCTCGACCTGCCAGATATGAAGGGCGCGGATGTGCTGCGCAGCTTGCGGGCGATCCTGCCCCATACGCCGATTTGCACCACCGGCGCGCAGGTCGACCGCACGCTGCGCGTCAAGCTGATGGAAGCAGGGGCAGATGACGTCTTTGCCCGCGACACCGACGGCGCGCTCATCGCCGCGCATCTGCGCGCCTTTGTGCGCCGCACCAAAGGCTTTGCCACGCCGCTCTTGCGCAATGGCAGCCTCGAAATCGACCTGAACGCCCAATCGGTGAGCATCCAAGGCACGCCCTTGCACCTGACGCGGCTGGAATATGAATTGATCGAAATGCTCAGCCTGCGCAGTGGCATCTTGGTCACCCGCGAGATGATCATGTCGCAGCTTTACGCATGGGAGGACGAGCCGGACCCCAAAATCATCGACGTCTATATCTGCCGCATCCGGTCGAAAATGGCGGCGCTCGGCGCGGCGGATGACCTGATCCATACCAGCTTTGCGCTTGGCTACCGGATCGACCTGCCCGCGCCCGTGCCGATGGCCGCCTAAACGCCAAGGCCATTTCAGGGCGCCCCCTTCCCCCAATGCGCGCCCCGAAGCCAGACCCGCCCTGCCCCCGTATCGGCGCATGGGGCGGGTCTTTTTGCACGCACTGCGCCACAAACCCGCCGAAGCGCAGGTTTCTTAAGGACCCGTTTACCAATTTTAACTAGTCTTAACGTCCGAGAGGGGGCGGAATGCTGCGTCTGGTTGTTTTGTTTGCGCTTCTGGCAGAACCGCTTTTTGCGGGCGCTTGGCCGCGCGGCAAAGGCAACAGCTTTGCCTCGCTCAGCTTCCAACTCACCGACCGCGATTTTTTCGCCCCCTTCAACACCTATACCGCGCTCTACCTCGAACACGGGATCACCGAGAAAATCACCCTCGGCCTCGACACGGGCCGCGGCGTGTCGGGCAAAAACAAAACCATCCTCTTTATCAGCCACCCTTTGCTGCGCACCGACAGCGGGCATAATTTCGGCGTTGATCTGGGCCTTGGGTATCTTGCGGGCGAACCTGCGATCCGGCCAGGCCTCTCTTACGGGCGCGGCTTTAGCACCGACAAAGGCTCGGGCTGGTTCGCGGTGGATACGGTGATGGAATATACGCTCTCGACGGGGCGGCTCGATTTGAAAAGCGACATCACCTACGGGCTGTCCTATCACCCGACGATGAAAACAATCTTGCAATTACAAACGGGTATCTCGGCCTTTGATCCGCCCTTCGCGCGGTTTGCCCCCTCGCTTGTGTTCAAAACCGGCGAGAAGACCCATATCGAGGTGGGCCTCGCCATCGGCCTTGTCGGGGACAGCAACTACGGCTTCAAACTCGGCATGTGGCGCGATTTCTGAGCGTGGCCGCCGCCGCCCCCCCCCCGCGCCCCCGCACCAAAGGTTCCCGCGCCCCCGCAATCCGCAGCGCACAAATGCAAAACGGGCGCCCCGAAGGAGCGCCCGCAAAGCTGTTGTCATGGGGCGGCCTTGCGCCCTGTGCGATCAATCGAGCGGATTGTCCATCCGCACCTTGAGCACCACCGTCCCCGTCACATCGCGCGACCACACAAGGTTGAGCTGGTCCGAATTCGGCCCCTGTTTGGTCTTCACATAGGGCACCTCGTGATGCGAGGTGTTATTGCTCGTGGCGATCTTGCCCTCAAAGGTCAGCCCCTCGCACATCTTCGCCCAGCCCTTGAAGGGCAGCAAAGGCGCGCAATCGACGACCCATGTCTGGCCAAGCGTTTGCTCCTCGTGCCGGATGGTGAGCGGGTTGAACGTCGGGTTCTGGATCGCATTGAACATATTACCGCTGAAGGTGATATTGGACAACTGATCATAGCTCAGATCGGCATAAGTCGTATCGACCCGTTCGATTTGGTCAATCTTGGTGCCGCCCAGAATGCGGAACACATTGCCCGACACATTCAGCCCGTTGATGAAATGCCCCGGCCCGTGCGGTTTGATTACGATGAAACCGAACCAGCTGGCGACATAGCCCGCAAGGAAGGTGTTGCCCGAAATATTCAACCCCGAGAAGCTGAATTCGGAATTGTAATCGGGGTCGGGGTCATGTTCGTTGGCCCATTCGATAAAGCTGTTATCGACATAGTTGCCGGTGAGCGTGGCGCGGCAATTGGTGCGGGTCAAAACGATCCCCGCCATCCGCGTGCCCGCAGGGGCGCTGTCGCCTTGGAACCAATGGTTGCCCGTGATCACCGAACTGGAGCCGCCCATCACCCCGAAATGGCGCATATGCACCGCGCGGTTGTTGCGGACCTTCACGTCATTGCCGTTGGTGTTGAACCCGATGGATTGCCGCTCTTGGCTCAGCTTGCCGCTCTCGTTGGACAGCCACTGGCAGCGGTCGATGAGCATCCCCTGACAGCCTTCGCCGTGGCTGGTGATACCGCGGTCCAAAGGACGGGTGAAAAAGCAATCGCGGAAGTGATAGATCAACCCCGAAGGCGAGAGCAAAACCGCGCTGGCCACACCCGAACACTGGAATTCGATATTCGAGATCACCAGCTTGTCCATATACTCGAAGCCGCTGAAATCGAGGATGTATTTGAAGCGCTTGAAGGTAAAGGTCTGGGTGCCATCGGCGTCAAAGAAGGGCGCGGACAATTCGATTTCCTGCGCGGCGACGTTTTTGGACCGCACATAGACCTCGCGGCCCACACCATTGCCCTCAATGAGCGAGCCGACCGGAATATTGGCCACATCAACCACACCGGTCAGCCGCTTGGCATCCGAACGGTTATAGCTGGCTTGCGAGGTGACAACCGTGGTTTCCCAATTGGTCGTGCCCTCGGCGATCAATTGCCCGTTATGGATATGGCGGCGCTGCGCATAAGAGGTGCGGTTGGCCACGGCGGCCTGCATATCGATCGGGGACGAGATCGACAAACGCCGCCCGTCCAGATCCAGCGATTCATGCCCCGCGCTGTTCAAAAGCGCCTGAAACGCCTTTTTGAACGCCAGTTCCTCGCTGCCGAAGGCATCGATATAGGCCGAAATGCTGTAATCCTTGGTGGGCGAGAAAATCTTGTCGTCGGGCATGGTGATCGTGCCCTCGAATTCGACATGGTTCTCGAAGGTCATGCTGTCGGCGAGGTAATATGTCCCCGCAGGCACCAGAACGCGCCGCCCGTTGGCCGCATCATCGGCGGCCTCAAAAGCCGGCTGGTCATCGGTCACCCCGTCGCCCACGGCGCCGAAATCGCGCACATCGACCCAATTCATCATATCGCGCAAGAACACCGAAGTGACATCCTCGATCACAAGATCGTCGATCCGTATGATCGAGCCGACGCTGCCCACCACATCAATGCCGAAATGGCCATAAAGCGGGGCGCTGCCCCAAACCATATCGACGCCTGTGCGCTGGCCCGAGCCGATGATCGCGCTGACCTCGACGACCTCGCCGTAGCTGGTCAATGTGGTCGACGGGCCGGTTTCCAACAGGCCGCTCACATGGCTGCCGCCTGCGCCGCCTGCCCATCCGGCGATGCGCACCGAAGGCAACGCGCCGCTGACCACTTTGACCCGCGCCGTCACCCGCAAATAGCACCCTGGCAACATCGGCGTCTCGCCCATATAGCGCAGCTTGGTGGTGCTGGTGATGGTCTGGACCTCTAGGCAGCCGCTGAAATCCTGATCCGCGGGCACAAAGGCGGCATTGGCCGCATTGTCATAGGTGTCCGACCCCGGGGTGCCATCGCCGCTCGACCATACGTCAAGCCCCGCCGAAAATGCGGGCGGCATGAACACCACCCCATCCGTTATCGCCTTGTTCATCCAAGTCCCTTTCCACATGGCGCGCCCCGCCCCGCAAGATGTGCGGGCGCGATACGGCCAATGCTCGATTGTCACATGTCTCGCCAAACCGGGGCTGGCCCGGATGCGCAAAGAGGTATCAACGAGGCGTTAACGAAGCCTCAGACCACCGTGACGGTGCCCCCGCGCGCGGCGGGGAAAATCAAGCTAGGGAATTGAAAACAAAGGGGCCTACACGCCTACGTCCGGCACGGGCAGGATATTGACGCCATTGATGCGCCACCGGCCCTCGGCCTCGATCATGTGGTAATCGAGCATATATTCTCGCCCGTCCGCCCCGCGCACAAAGAGGCGCTGCACGATCCGCCCGTCTTGGGCGCGCCGATCCAGAAACCGCATTTCTTGCGGGTTGGTGACCATCTGGTAGCCGCCCAAAACCATCTGCCCGAAATACTCGGGCGAGACGAAATAGCGCTGCAATCCGGGGCTGGCGAAGGTAAAGGCGGTCTCCATATCTCCGGCGCGAAAGGCCTCGATCTGGCGCGAGATCACATCGGGGATCGCCGCTTCGCCGGTTTGCTGTGCCTGCGCCGCCCGAGGGGCCAAAGGCGCCAGCAGCAAAACCGTGACAAGCGGCAAGGCAAGGCGCGACGCGGGAATGAAACCTGCGCGGATCAATCGCGGGGAGATAAAACGCATGGGGGGCCTATCCTTTCATGACAAAAGGATAGGCCCCCGCGCGTAAAAATCAAAATATTTGGCTCAGCCGAGCTTTCCGGCCAATCCGTCTTCGATCAGTTGCACCGTCTCGGGCGCGCCGTAAAGCGCGGCGAAACTGCCGAAACGCGGGCCTTGGCTGGCGCCCAAAAGCACCTCGTAAAGCGCCTTGAACCAATCGCGCAGGTTCTCGAACCCGTGGTTCTTGCCCACCGCAAACACCACCGATTGCAGGAAGTCGCCATCGGTGAAATCGACCTGCGGCAAGGGCTCGTCATTGCCCATCAAGGCGTTCTTGCGCGCAATCTGGTCAAGCGCCGCATCGCCGCTACCGAAGGCCGCAGCCAGATCGGCCATCGCGGCGCGCTCTTGCTCGGTGGGGGCGCGGAAGACCTTGGCGGGCTTGACGAAATCATTGTAGTAGCGCACCGCATAGCCCGCCGCCGCATCCAGATCGGGATGGGTCGCGGCGCTGGCCTCGGGGGCGTAACGCTGGATGTAGCCCCAAAGCTGCTCCTTTTGCTCGGCCCCTGCCACCGAGGCGAGGTTCAAGAGCATCGAGTAAGGCACGACCATATGGCTTTGCGGCACGTCGCCGCCGTGGATATGCCACACGGGGTTATTGACCCGCGCCTTGGCGTCCTGCGTCTCATAGGCGCGCAATTGCTGGTGATACTCGTCCATCGCCTTGGGGATCACGTCAAAATACATCCGCTTGGCGGTTTTGGGTTTTTGATACATGAAATAGGACAGGCTCTCGGCGCTGGCATAGGTCAGCCATTCGTCGATCGACAATCCGTTGCCCTTGGATTTCGAGATTTTCTCGCCATTCTCGTCGAGGAACAATTCATAGGTGAAATGCTCGGGCGCGCGCTGGCCAAGGATACGGCAGATGCTGTCATAGATCGGCGTATTGGTGCTGTGATCCTTGCCATACATCTCGAAATCGACGCCAAGCGCGGCCCAGCGGGCGCCAAAATCCGGCTTCCATTGCAATTTCACATTGCCGCCTGTGACGGGCAAGGTCCATTCACGGCCCTCTTCGTCGTCAAAGGTGATGGTGTAATCATCGCGGTTCACCGATTTCATCGGCACATAGAGCACGCGGCCGGTTTCGGGATGGATCGGCAAAAAGATCGAATAGGTCTGGCGGCGCTCTTCGCGCAGGGATTTGAGCATCACCGCCATGATCTCATCATATTTATCAACCGCGCGGCGCAGCACCTCGTCAAACTGGCCGGACCCGTAAAATTCGGTCGCCGAATAGAATTCATACTCGAAGCCGAAGGTATCGAGGAAGCGGCGTAGCATGGCATTGTTGTGATCGCCGAAACTGTCGAATTCGCCAAAGGGATCGGGCACCGAGGTGAGCGGTTTTTGCAAATGCTCGGCCAAAGCCTCGGGGTTTGGCACGTTGTCGGGCACTTTGCGCATCCCGTCCAGATCGTCGGAAAAACAGATAAGCCGCGTCGGAATATCGGAAATTTCTTCAAAGGCGCGGCGGATCATCGTCGTGCGCGCCACCTCGCCAAAGGTGCCGATATGCGGCAGGCCCGAGGGGCCATAGCCGGTTTCAAACAATACATATCCCTTTTCGGGCGGCTGTTTTTCATAACGTTTGAGCAGGCGGCGCGCCTCTTCGAAGGGCCATGCTTTCGAGGTAAGGGCGGCGTCGCGCAGGTCAGACATATCAAACTCCGGATGGGATCGCGCCGCACCCAATGCGCGGCAGACCGCCACTCCCTATTGCGGCAGGGCGGCACAGTCAATATTCTGCACTGCAACAGAGCTGTTTCAAAAGGATATCCCAGTGGCCGAGCAGACCCCCCATTCCCTCACACCGCAAGATTGCCTCGTCGCGATCATGATCGCGGTCTCCGCCTCTGACGAGAATATCCGCACCGCCGAATTGGTCAAAATCGAAACCGCAGTGAACAACCTGCCGATTTTTGCCAATTACGATCTCGACCGGATGAACGTCATGTCGCAAACCGTCTTTGACCTGTTTGGCGAGGAAGAGGGGCTGGATGCGCTCTTTGGCTTGATCCGCGATAACCTGCCCGAGCATCTGTTTGAAACCGCCTATGCGCTGGCCTGTGATGTGGCCGCCGCCGATGGCACCTTGCAAGAGACCGAATTGCGCCTGCTCGAAGAGATCCGCTATGAGCTGGACATCGACCGACTGCACGCCGCCGCCATCGAGCGCGGCGCAAGAGCGCGGCATCTGGCCGGATAACCCACTGAAGCAAAACAAAAAGGCAGGGCAACCCGCCCTGCCTTTTGCACTCTTGTCGCGGCCCTGATCACTCGGCGGGCGGCGTGACTTTGACGCTCGGCACGCTCACGGTCTCTTCTTCGGTGACCACTTTCACCTTGGGCACGGTGACCTCGACCTCTTCGCTTTGCACCGAAACGCTGCCCACGTCAGCGTCGAATTTTGGCAATTTTCCGCCATCGACGCTGACATCGACTGTGGGCAGGCGGCCCTCGGATGTCTGGTCGATATCGACCATGTAAATCGCACCTGCGGCGACAAAGGCGACAACGGCGGCAGAGGCGACAATAACGGGGGTTTTCATAGGGTTCTCCTTGGATAGGCATGTCATCATTTGCAACCCAACCCCGCCCGCGCCGGTAAAGTTCCGATAATTTTTTCGGGAACAAAACCCGCCACCGCTGCGTTACACCACCGAATGCTTCGCGTTTGAAGCCCCATAAAACAAGGAATTTTACCATGGAATATGGTCTTTTCGGACTTCTCGTTCTGATCGCCGATCTTTATGCTATCTATGCGGTTCTGACCTCGGGCGCTTCGGGCGCGGGCAAAATCGTCTGGACCCTCGCGATCCTGCTCTTGCCGGTGCTCGGCTTTATCGCATGGCTCGTCGCAGGCCCGCGCGGCGCCCGCGTCGCGGTGTAATAGCGCGTGAAACCGGCGCGGCGCATCGGCCGCTCAAAGCTGCGCTTGCCAAAAACAACAAGGGCGTCCCGACGGGGCGCCCCTTTGCATATGTTCGATTTTGTAAATTTCGCGCCCATCCGGCCCGCTCAGGTGCCGTAGATCGTGCCCCAGCGCTCAATCAGCTTTTGCTGCAACCGTTTGGAGCGTTTGTTCCACGCCGCCCCGCCTTGCGGACGCTCGCGGTCCTTGCGGGCGATGCGCGCCCGCGCCTCTTCGTCGGCGGTAAAGATCACAAAGGCCAATTCGGTGCCATCGGGCGCGGTCAGATAGCCCGCCAGCGCCGAGACGAAATTCAATGTGCCGGTTTTCGCATGGACCTTGACCGGATGGGCGCGGTTCACCTTGCCATTGTCATGGCGCATCGCAATCGGTTTGAGCAGCGGCGGCAATCCGGTGGTTTTATGCGCCAAGGCCAAGGCGCGCGCCAGATCGCCCGCCTGCACATTCGACGCCGCCCCAAGGCCCGAATGATCGACCAATCTCGCCCGCCCCATGCCCATCGATTGCTGGGCCCAGCGCTGCATCGCCTGTGCCGAGGCGGCAATCGTCGTGGTGCGCCCCTCGCGCGCGACGGTGGCCGCCATGCCGCACATCTCTGCGGTCAAGTTATTGGAATATTTGAGCATATCGCGCAAAATCTCGCGCAAAGCGGCGCTTGCTACCGAGGCGATCACCGCGCCGCGCGGCGCGGCCTTCACCACCTTCGGCGCGGGCAGGCTGACGCCTTTGGATTTGGCCAGCGCGCGAAACACTTCGCCCGCATAGGCTTCGGGTTTGCGCACCGGAAGCCAGCGCGAGCCGCCCTTGCCCAAAGCGCCGCGCGCCACGGTCCATTCATCGCGCCCGCCCGCGTCCTTATAGGTAAAGAGCGGCGCCTTGCGGTTGACGATCGCCACCCGCGACATGGCCACGGCGGGGCGATAGTTTTTCGACCGCGCATCCATGGCAACGCCGTAGCTGGAGCCATTGCGCCGCCATTCGAAATGCACACGGTTATAGTTGAGCGCCAGACCGCTGATCGAGGGGTTATAGCCGACGTGATCGGGCTGGCTGCTGTCGATCACCCGCTGATAGGGCAGCGCGCCGCCATAGACCAAAAACCGCCCCGTCACGCGGCTCACGCCTGCGGCTTTGAGCTTGCCCGCCAAAGCGGCCATCGCATCGGTGTCCAGCGTCGGATCACCACCGCCCATCAGCACCAGATCGCCGCGCAATTCGCCCCCCGCAACCGGCCCCGTGGCCAAAAGGCGGGTTTGAAAGCGGTAATCCGCGCCCAAAGCCTCCAGCGCATAAAGCGCGGTGATCGCCTTCATCACGCTGGCAGGCGGCAGGCCCACGGCGCTGTCGCGGCTTTCGAGCACCAATCCGCTTTCCACATGGGCCACCGTATAGGCCACCCGCCCGCGCAAACCCGAGGCGTTGATCAATTGCTCCGGCCCGCTGATCAGTCGTTTGTGGAACTCCTGCGGGCGCGGTTTGGGGCGCAAGGAGACGCTGGGCGCACCGGCCCATGCGGCGGCGCCTGGCACTGCCGCCAGCATCGCCGCCCCGCCGCGCAAAAACCCGCGCCGCGACCAGAATGTCATCCCCTCGCTCATGCCCCTTCCCTACTCATATTCGTCCGCCCGTGACAAGCCCGATGCCCTGCGCGCGCGGCTCTGCCGCAGTCCGCGCCGCACGCATTGCGCCGCGCGTCGGCCCTACGCATTGCTCGGGCCACCCTGATGCGGCCCCATCAACGGCCCTTGCCGTCAAAATATGGTTAACCGATGCGCAAAGGTTGCCTTGGCCGCCCATCTCTCAGCCCCCGAAAGACAAGGGAGGCTAGGGGCCTTCCCCCTGCACCACGGCGCCATTTTGCCACCCGCCCTCGGCGCGGATGCGGGTCGAGGAAACATCCTTCATCGCCACATTCACAAAACACCAAGCAGGCGCATCACAACGGGCCAGCAGGCGGCTTTGCCGTCCCTTGAGACGCGCAAAACGATAGGTTTTCGCCGCCACAGACCCGCGCGCTGCCGCCCGATCTCCGGGCCGTGCCAAAACCCCCACCGGCACGTGGTCAAAGATCCACCGCCAGTCTTGCCATTGGTCGATCTGCGCAAGGTTATCGGCCCCCATGAGCCACACGAACCGCAAATCGGGGCGCAGCGCGCGCAGGGCGGCAAGGGTCTGCGCTGTGTAGCGCGTGCCGATCTGCGCCTCGATACCGGTGATCGAGGCGCGCGGATGCACCATCACCTCGCGCGCCCGCGCGATGCGGCTGTCCAAAGGGGCGGGGCCGTTTTTCTTGAGCGGATTTGCGGGGCTGACCAACCACCAGACCTGATCAAGATCGAACCGGCGCAGCGCCTCGCGGGTGATATGGGCATGGCCCTCATGGGCCGGATCGAACGAGCCGCCCAAAAGCCCGATCACCTGCCCCGATGCGGCAAGCGGCAAAGCCGCGCGCAGGCTTTGCCCGCCTCCAAGGCCATCGCCAAAGCGCGATACGAGGCCCGAAGCGGGATCGGGGCGGTCAGTCTCGGGCAATGCCATCAAGGGTCCTTTTGCGCAAAACGCTACGAAATCATGAACCCGCAAATCAGTTCAGCGACGGTTAATACCTCAAATTTTATAAAGGCGCGAGAGCCTATTGCCACCAGTTATTAAGGATATAACGGCATCAAGCCTTGGTGAGCGTAACCAGACCCACGGGTGACCCCTTGTCCAAGTCCAACTGCACAACTCGGATCAATGAAACATCCGGCAACCCCATCGAAGGCGCGGCAAGCCCCTGTTCAATGATGATCGCCCATGCACGCGACGGGATGCTTTTGCAAGATTTGAACGGACGCATCCTTGCCGTCAATCCGGCCTATGAGGAGATGTTCGGCTATGCCGAGGGGGAATTGATCGGGCGCCACCCGCTTGAATTTGCCGTGCCTGAAAACCAACGCCCCGATGCCGAAACCCTTGCCGCCTTTCGCTATGACCCGGGCGCGCCCCAATTCAGCGATTACGAGATCATCGAGAACCAGCGCGCCGATGGCACAACCTTCTGGAACCAGCTCAGCTTTGGCCTGATCAGCGCCGAAGAGACCGGCACCGAGCCGATGGTCGTCGTCTCTTGCCGCGATATCACCATGCAGGTCAGCACCGAACACGCGCTGCGCGATGCCAAATCGCAAATCGAATATGGCGCGAACCACGATGATTTGACCGGATTGGCCAACCGCAAGCGCTTGCTCGAATATCTCGGCTCCGACATTGTCAGCGCCCTGATGCAGCGCGGCTCGGTCGGGTTGCTGCAAGTCGATCTGCACAACTTTCGCTCTATTAACGACACATTGGGCCATGCGGCGGGCGATGCGGTTTTGCGCCATATCGCCGGTCATCTGCGCGCCATTGCCAAGGGCGGCAATCTGGCCTGCCGCACGGGGGGCGATGAATTTGTGCTGGTCTTGCTCAATGTGCCCGCCCCCGAGGCCTTGATGATCGCCGCCAAAACCCTCGCAGGCCGGATCAGCGAGCCGCTGATCTGGGAAGACCACCCGATCCATATGTCCGTCACCATCGGGGCCAGCATCTCCGCCCCCGAGATCGATGGCGACGCCTTGATGCAGCAAGCCGAACTGGCGCTTTACCGCGCCAAAGCCGCAGGGACAGAGCCGGTCCTGCTCTATTCCGAAGAACTGGGCCGCACCCTCGCCTCGCGGCAGCAACAGATCGTCGATCTGCGCACCGCGCTCGACGAGAAGCAATTCGTCGTCTACCTGCAACCGCAACTGGACCTGCGCCGCGGCGAGGTGATCGGATTCGAGGCCTTGATCCGGTGGAAACACCCCGAACGCGGCATCCTTGCCCCCGGTGCGTTTCTGGCCGCCGCCGAACAGGCCAATATCCTCGCCGATATCGATTATGTCTCGATGAACCACTCGCTCGACGCGCTGGCGATGCTGCGCCGTGCGGGTTTTACCGATATGAAGATGTCGATCAATGTCTCCGGCTCGATCCTTGGCGATATCAACTATCCCAGCCTGCTCGATTGGGCGATCCAGTCGCGCGATATTCCGGTCGAAAGCGTCTGTGTCGAAATCTTGGAAACCACGATTTTGGAAAACGGCGATATGGATATTTCCAGCGCCGTTGAAAAGCTGTCGGCCATGGGGATCGAAGTGGCGCTGGACGATTTCGGCACCGGCTACGCAGGTCTGGCACATATGGCCAAGCTCAAGGTCGATACGATCAAACTCGACCGCTCGATGATCATGCGGCTGGACCGTGATCCGCGCAACAAAACCATCATCCGTGCCATCACCGAGCTTTGCGCCGATCTGGGCGTCAATGTCGTCGCCGAAGGGGTCGAAACCCAAGAGCAGCTTGACCTTTTGATGCAAATCGATTGCCCCGTGATCCAAGGCTACGGCCTCGCGCGGCCCATGCCCTTGGCCGATGTCGAAGGCTGGCTGCGCGATTTCATCGCCTCCGGCAACCGCCTGCAAATGCCCCAGCGCAGCGCAAGAAAACTTCTGCGCCTCAAACGCTGACCCCGCACCCGCGGCGTTTTTGCCTGCCTACTTGCGCGCCCGGTTGCGCGGCCGGTTTGCCCGCCATTTGACCTCGCCATGGCGATTTACCCGCCGTGCAAACCCGATCAGCCGCGAGAAGCGGCCTAACACCAATTGCCCTCGCGCGCGCATCGCGATAGACCGCTGCAAACCCTTTTCTCCAAGGAGCGATCTCATGGCGTCCTATCAATATGTCTATCACATGTCCGGTGTTTCCAAGACCTATCCAGGTGGCAAGAAATGCTTTGAAAACATCCATCTGAACTTCCTGCCGGGAGTGAAGATCGGCGTTGTCGGCGTTAACGGCTCGGGTAAATCCACGCTTTTGAAAATCATGGCCGGTTGGGACAAGGATTTCCAAGGCGAGGCATGGCATGCCGAAGGGGCCAAGGTCGGCTATCTGCCGCAAGAGCCCGAACTTGACCCCAGCCTTGATGTGCGCGGCAATGTGATGCTGGGCGTGTCGGAGAAAAAGGCCATTCTGGACCGTTACAACGATCTGGCGATGAACTACTCGGACGAGACCGCCGACGAGATGGCGAAATTGCAAGACGAGATCGACGCCGACAACCTGTGGGATCTCGACAGCCAAGTGGACGTGTCCATGGAGGCTCTGCGCTGCCCGCCCGATGATGCCGATGTGACCACCCTGTCGGGCGGTGAAAAACGCCGCGTGGCCCTGTGCAAACTTCTGCTCGAAGCCCCCGACATGCTGCTGCTTGACGAACCGACCAACCACCTTGACGCCGAAACCATCGCATGGCTGCAACAGCACCTGATGGATTACAAAGGCACGATTCTGGTCGTCACCCACGACCGCTATTTCCTTGATGATATCACCAGCTGGATCCTCGAGATCGACCGCGGGCGCGGCATTCCCTATGAGGGCAATTATTCGAGCTGGCTGGAGCAAAAAGCCAAGCGCCTGTCGCAAGAGGCCCGCGAGGACAAGTCCAAGCAAAAGACGCTGGAGCGCGAATTGGAATGGATGCGCCAGTCGCCCAAAGCGCGCCAAGCCAAATCCAAAGCGCGGATCAATTCCTACAACGATCTGGCCAACCAATCGGAGCGCGAGAAGCTGTCGCGCGCCCAGATCATCATTCCCAACGGCCCGCGCCTTGGCAATAAAGTGATCGAAGTCAAAGGCTTGAAAAAGGCGATGGGCGACAAGCTTCTGGTCGAGGGGCTGGATTTCTCACTGCCGCCTGGCGGGATTGTCGGCGTCATCGGCCCCAACGGCGCGGGTAAAACCACGCTGTTCCGGATGCTGACGGGCCAAGAGCAACCCGACGAGGGCACGGTCGAATATGGCGATACGGTCAAGTTGAGCTATGTCGATCAATCGCGCGACGATCTGGACCCCGATGCCAACGTATGGGAGGCCATCGCCGACGGGCTGGACATCATCAAACTGGGCGATGCGGATGTGAACGCGCGCGCCTATTGCTCGGCCTTCAACTTCAAGGGCGGCGACCAGCAAAAGAAGGTCTCGCTTCTGTCAGGCGGCGAGCGCAACCGCGTGCATATGGCGCGGCTTTTGCGCGAGGGCGGCAATGTGCTGCTGCTCGATGAGCCGACCAACGATCTGGACGTCGAAACATTGCGCGCGCTCGAAGACGCATTGGTCGATTTCGCCGGCTGCGCGGTGGTCATCTCGCACGACCGCTTCTTCCTCGACCGGATTTGCACCCATATCCTCGCCTTTGAGGGCGATGCCCATGTGGAATGGTTCGAAGGCAATTTCGAGGACTATGAAGAGGATAAAAAGCGCCGCCTTGGCGCCGATGCTCTGGAACCCAAGCGCCTCAAGCACAAGAAGTTCACGCGCTAGGGCGGCATCGCCCTAGGCTCGGCAAGCTCTTGCGGCCTGCGCATATTTGATCCCAACGGCCCGCTGCACTGCGGGCCGTTTTTCTTTGGCGGGTGGTCCCATGGCCGGATGTCTTTGGCCGCGCGCCGCGCCCAGCTCGGCGCGCGCACCTATGGGCGCTACCTGTGGACGCTACCTGTGGGCGCAGCCTGAACCAAGCCGGCCCTCACTGTGCCCGCCCCCTGCGTGCGCTGCGTTCGGCGTGTTCGCTGCGTTCGGCCTGTTCGGTGCGGATTAACCTTTGGCGTTGTTGCCCTCGGCTGCGCCGCCGCTCCCGCCGTCGGGCCGCGCCTCGGCTGCCCCGCTTGCGGCGCGCCCCGCCCCGCGTTCGGCCTCGCGTTCGGCCAATCGGGCGGCATGGACCTCTTCGGCCTGTTTGGCCAGATGCGCGTCGAGCCGCACTTCCTCGGCGATACGCATTTGCGCCCATGTCGCCAAAAGCCGGTTGATCCGCGCGTGATAGCCTTTGCCCATGGCGCGGTAGAAACGCGCGACCGAGCGGTCGAGATAAAGCGTCACCTTTTCCTTTGGCTCCTCCACATCCAGATCATGTTCGAGCGTATGCCACGCATCGGGCACCAATTCGCGCAGGGAACTGTCGATCCAGCGGTCGCGCTCCATGCGGATGAGATTGCGCAGCAGGCCCTCGCGGGCAATGCGGGCGGTTTTGGTGCGTGGCGTCATAGCCTGTGCCTTTCATGGATCGGGCCGGTTTCGGGTGGGTTTCGGCGCGGGTTTCGGGGATGGTTTCGGGGCCTGCCCCCAGCGTGCCAAAGCCCCCTTAACGCCCGCTTGTCGCAGCGCGCGGCGCCACCGACGCAATACCGACGTGATACCGACGTGATACCGACAGCGATTTTGCGCCCCATTTTGCCGCGCCGAAATGAATCCTTGCGTTGCGGCGCACTTGGCCGCATACGGGGCGGGCTTACGACCTCTTTATCGACCACTGTCTCCCTTAATACGGCACTCAGTCTTTCGATCCAGACGAGAACGCCACACTGCCGCACTTCCGCGGGCAGGCTTTAAATTATGGAGACTACGGATATGGCCAATGGCACCGTAAAATGGTTCAACTCTACTAAAGGCTTCGGCTTCATCGCACCGGAAACCGGTGGCAAAGACGTGTTTGTGCACATCTCTGCTGTCGAGCGTTCGGGCCTGACCGGCCTCAATGACGACCAGAAAGTGACGTTTGACGTTGAAGCAGGCCGTGACGGCCGCGAAAGCGCCATCAACCTCGCGCTGGCATAAGAATTCAAGGCAAGGGCACCCTCACCGGTGCCCTTGTTTTTCTCGCGTCCCGCCTAGAGCCAGACGCACCGCGCGCCCCTATGGCCCGCCTGTGATTCTCCGTCCCCGCGCGCAAACCGCTGCGCCAGCGCGAAGAGCCCCGCCCGCCCCAACGTAAACCGCCGCGACCAGTGTATTTTTGCCTCATTTCGGGCAATTACACGCTAATTTTCGCGCAAATTTACCATCCAATAGAGAAACAGTTTGACCTCTTCGTCGGCACTGTTATCTCATGGTTCCAGCATATCACCGGTCGGGCTGTCTGTTATCTGTTTACGATCAGCGCCGATTATAGTTGTAAAGGATACGACCATGAAAAAAGTTATCGCACTTGCTTTCGCCGCTGGCCTCGCAACCACGGCACCTGCAAACGCACAATCGCTGGGCCTGACCGGCTTCGGCGGTCTGGGTGCCGGCGCAACCGTTGGCGCAATCGTCACCGGCGCAATGATCACCGTCATCGTTGGCCAAGCCATCGCAGACGCAGACTCGGCCACCACAACCGAGTAATCCAAACGCTCCGCATCTGCGCAGCGAGGATGGAATTTGGCTTCGGCCCGAAAAGCCGGTGATGAAAATCACCGGCTTTTTAACGTTTTAGACATCGCGCCCCCACGGGCGATTTACCACCTGTTAAGACCTTGCCCATAGGTTTGTTAACGGGGGTTAATTGGAGTGGTGGAATGGCGATCATCTCGATCTTATTCGGCGCGGTGCTCAGCACCGTAACCTTGGGCGTTGCGGGATTCGGCTTTGGCGCAAGTTGGAACAGCCTTGCGCTGCTTTGGCTTTGCACCGCTGTGTTTGTTCCCGCACTCCTGATCACCGCTCATGCCCTGCGCCCGCCGCAATTGAACCGCCGCAAGGGTGACATCGACGGCGTCGCGGGCCATCTTGCGCATAACCACTGACGACGGGCCAAGCGCGAGGATCGGTCAAGCGCGGCGCGCAATCCCCTTCGCAAGGGCAAGAGCCGATTAAATGCTTTGCGTCACCCAAGCCGAGATTTGTGCCGCAGGCATCGCGCCCGATTGGCGCGCCTTTTCCGACCCGCCCTTAAAGGCCGCCATGGTTGGAATACCGCGGATGTTATAGCGTTGCCCCGCCGCCGGTTCCGCCTCGGTGTTGAGCTTCACAAACCGCACCTGCCCCGCATGGCTGGCCGCAGCTTTGGAAAACTCCGGCGCCATCATTTTGCACGGCCCGCACCACGGCGCCCAGAAGTCCACAACCAGAGGCACATCATCATTGCGCGCGGCCTTTTGCAGCGTCGCAAGGTCCACCTCATGGACTTTACCATCCATCAACTTGGCCCCGCAGGTGCCGCATTTGCCCGCGCTCGCGGGCTTGTCTTGCGCTATTCGGTTGACCTGACCGCAGTCCAAACAGGTGATCTTTTGACCCGACATTGAGGCTCTCCCCTTCTACATTCAGCAATTGATATATTTAATGACCGTTGAATTTAAAGGGGAATGGCGGGTTTTTCGGCAGTTTTCTGCGCGTTTCACGCCGCCAAAAAGATTCACATAAATTTCACTTGCGTTATAAAACCATCGCTCCAATATAAAACAGGCGACGTTACCTCTATCGACCCTGCTCCTTCTACGGCCCAGTTCTCGATCTTGCACTGACGAGCCGACCTGCCGCATCCCGCGGGCAGCTACTATAAGGAGAAACGACGATGGCTACTGGCACCGTCAAATGGTTCAACACCACTAAAGGCTTCGGCTTTATCGCCCCCGATGGCGGCAGCAAAGATGTGTTCGTGCATATCTCGGCTGTGGAACGCTCCGGTCTGACCGGTCTTTCCGACAACCAAAAAGTGACCTTCGACATCGAGCCCGGCCGTGATGGCCGCGAAGCTGCGGTGAACCTCGCACTGGCCTAAGGCCCGCGCGATCAAGGTTTCAAACGGGCGCCTTCGGGGGCCCGTTTTCTTTTGCCTAATCGGTTTTTGCCTGCTCCAAAAGCGTCAAGACCCGAGGCCCCAAAGCCTCGACAATCTTGGCCACTCCCGCCCCTGTCGGATGCAGCCCGTCCGGTTGGAAATAGGACATCATCTGCGCCTCGCCCTGCAGCCCCTCGAAAAAACTCGGCATATAAAGCGCGCCGTAAGCCTGCGCCAATTCAGGATAAATCGCGTTGAACTCTTGTTGGTAATCGGCGCCGTAATTGCTTGGCACCTGCATCCCGACCAACAAAACCGCCACACCGGCCTTTTGCGCGGCGCTCAATATCGCCTGCAGATTTGCCCGCGCCGAGGCCGGATCAATCCCGCGCAAAAAATCATTCGCCCCCAGTTCCAAAATCATCGCATCCACCTCGGGGGTCAGCGCCCAATCGATGCGCGCCTTGCCGCCCGCCGTGGTATCGCCCGACACGCCCGCATTGATCACCCGCACATCGCCCGCCCCATGCGCCGCCAGCCATGCGCGCAATTGCGGCACCAATCCCTCTTGCTCGATCAACCCGTATCCTTGCGTGAGGCTGTCACCAAAGGCGAGCAGATCGAGGGCCTCGGCCCGCGCCGCGCCCGCATATGTTAACCCCAATGCAACCACGCCCGCCGATAAGGCCAAGCTTATCGCGCCTGCCGCCTTGCCCCGCGCCCATGAGGCCCCATATCGTGAAGACAGCCCCAACGCCGCCGCGCCCCGTTCCTTGCGAAAGTCCTGACCGATGACCATACCTGTTCTCTCCTTGTCCAATGTGGCGCTTTCGCTGACCGGCAATGCCGGCCTTGTTGATATCCTTCACTCCATCACCCTCGATGTCCACCGCGGCGAGACGCTGGGCCTTGTCGGGCCGTCCGGCTCGGGCAAATCCTCGCTGCTGATGCTCATGGGCGGGCTCGAGCGCGCCACGCAGGGCACGATCACCGCGCTTGGCCATGATCTGACGGCGATGGACGAAGACGCTCTGGCGCGCCTGCGCCGTGAACATATGGGGGTGGTGTTTCAATCTTTCCACCTGATCCCGACGATGACCGCTTGGGAAAATGTCGCAACGCCTCTGGAACTGGCGGGCGCGCCCGATGCCTTTGCCCGCGCCGAGGCCGAGTTGCAGGCCGTCGGCCTCGGGCACCGGCTTGATCACTACCCCGCGCAAATGTCGGGCGGCGAGCAACAGCGCGTGGCGCTGGCCCGCGCCTCGGCGCCGCGCCCTGCGATCCTTCTGGCGGACGAGCCGACCGGAAATCTGGACGAAGCCTCCGGCGCGGCGATCATCGATCTGCTGTTTGATCTGCGCGACCGCCACGGCGCGACCTTGGTTTTGGTCACCCATGCGGCGGATCTGGCGGCGCGGTGCGACCGTGTGTTGCGCCTGCGCGGCGGGCAGATTGACACCGGCGATACCGCCGCCCCCCTTGAGGCCCAAGCATGACCACCGCCCCCTCCGCCGCGCCGCGCCGAGGGCTGCGCCTTGCCGCCGCTCTGGCGGCGCGCGAATTGCGCGGCGGGCTCAAGGGGTTTCGCATCTTCCTTGCCTGTCTCGCGCTTGGCGTTGCCGCCATCGCCGCCATCGGCACCGTCCGTGCCAGCATCAACGCAGGCCTTGCCGAAAGCGGCGCGGTGCTCTTGGGCGGCGATGCACAGATGGAATTCACCTACCGCTATGCCAGCGAGGTCGAAAAACGATGGATGAATGAGGTCGCGCTGCAGACCTCCGAGATCGTCGATTTTCGCTCCATGGCTGTGCGCGGCGCGGGCGATGACGCCGAACGCGCGCTGACCCAAGTCAAGGGCGTCGATGCCGCCTACCCTTTGGTGGGCGAGGTCGCGCTCGACCCGCCGATGCCTTTGGCCACGGCTTTGGCAGGCACCAAGGGCCATTCCGGCGCGGTGATGGAGCGGGTCTTGATCGACCGTTTGGGCCTTGAAATCGGCGACGAATTCGCGCTCGGCACGGCGCGGTTTACCCTTATGGCAGCCCTGACCGGCGAGCCGGACAGCGCCTCGGCGGGCTTCTCGCTTGGCCCGCGCACGCTGGTGCTGCGCCGCGATCTCGAAGGCTCGGGGCTCTTGGCGGCAGGGACGTTGTTTTCGACCAAATACCGCCTTTTGCTGCCCCAAGGCCGCGACCTGGAGGTGCTGCAATCCGAAGCCGCCGCGCGGTTTGCCGACGCAGGCATGCGCTGGCGCGATGCACGCAACGGCGCGCCGGGCATTGCGCGTTTCGTCGAACGGCTGGGCAGCTTTTTGATCCTCGTGGGGCTGTCGGGCCTCGCGGTGGGCGGCATTGGCGTCTCTTCCGCGGTGAGCAGCTATCTGGCGGGCAAGACCGGCGTCATCGCCACGCTGCGCACCTTGGGGGCAGAGCGGCGGATGATCTTTGCGATCTATGCGCTGCAAATCGCGGCCCTGTCGGCCTTGGGCATTGTGATCGGCCTTGTCCTTGGGGCGGGATTGCCTTTGCTTCTGGCACCGGTTCTGGCGGCGCAATTGCCGATCCCTGCGGCCTTTGGCCTTTATCCGCTGCCCTTGATCGAGGCGGCGATCTACGGCGCGCTGACGGCGGCGATTTTCACCCTCGCGCCGCTGTCTCGGCTCGACGAGATTCGTGAGGCGGCGCTGTTTCGCGATGCCTTCGGCGCAGCGCGGCGCTGGCCGCGCCCTGCGATGCTGGCGCTGATCGCGGGGCTTTTGGCGGCGCTGGTCGCGCTGGCGGCCCTGTTCAACGGCGCATGGACGCTGACCTTGATCACGGCGGGCGGATTGCTGTTTGCCTTGGCGCTCTTGGCGCTTTGCGCGGCGGGCATGGCATGGGCGGCGCGGCGCGGGCGTAAA
This sequence comes from Paracoccaceae bacterium, assembly GCA_050633545.1. GTDB lineage: Bacteria > Pseudomonadota > Alphaproteobacteria > Rhodobacterales > Rhodobacteraceae > Litorivita. The sequence continues at coordinate 207,912 of JBOEGS010000004.1, read as the reverse complement.
GGGCTGAGCCGCGCCCCTGCCTTGCGGTGGGCCTTGGCGGCGATTGGCGGGCGCGGATCGGACGCCGCCCCTGTGGTGCTGTCCTTGGGGCTGGGCCTGTCGGTTCTGGCCGCCGTCGGGCAAATCGACGGCAACCTGCGCGGCGCGATTGCCCGCGATCTGCCGCAAGAGGCGCCCAGCTATTTCTTTGTCGATATCCAGAAGGACCAGATGGAAGGGTTTACCGCCCGCGTCGAAGGCGATGCAGGCGTGCGCCAGATGCAAAGCGCACCGATGCTGCGCGGCGTGATCACCCGCATCAACGAACGCCCCGCCGCCGAAGTGGCAGGCGAGCATTGGGTCATTCGCGGCGATCGCGGCATCACCTACGCGGGTGCCATGCCCGAAAGCACCAAGATCACCGCAGGCACATGGTGGGGCGAAGGGTATGACGGTGCGCCGCAAATCAGCTTTGCCGCCGAAGAGGCCGAAGAAATGGGCCTGCACCTTGGCGATACCATGGCCGTCAACATCCTTGGCCGCGAGATCACCGCGACCATCACATCATTCCGCGAGGTGGATTTTTCCACCGCAGGCATGGGGTTTGTCATGGCGATGAACGCGGCGGCCCTTTCGGGCGCGCCCCATAGCTTCATCGCCACCGTCTATGCCGATGAGGCCGCCGAAGCGCCGCTTTTGCGTGATCTGGCCAAGGCTTATCCCAATATCACCGCGATCCGCGTGCGCGATGCGATCGAGCGGGTCTCGACGCTGCTCAACGGGTTGGCGGGGGCGATTTCCTATGGCGCGGCGGCGACCTTGCTGACCGGATTTCTGGTGCTGATCGGGGCGGCGGCCTCTGGCACCGGCGCGCGGCGCGTGGAGGCGGCGATCCTCAAAACCCTCGGCGCAACCCGCGCCCGCATTCTATGGAGCTTTGCCCTGCGCGCGGCGCTTTTGGGCGCGGCGGCGGGGCTTGTCGCATTGGCCGCAGGGCTCGCGGGCGGCTGGGCCGTGCTGCATTTCATCATGGAAAGCGATTTCGAAGTGATCTGGTCCAACGCCTTTGCCATCATCGCGGGCGGCATTGCCGCCACGCTTCTGGCTGCGCTCGGATTTGCTTGGGGGCCTTTGCAAGCCCGCCCCGCAGGGGTGCTTCGCGCGCGCGAATAACCGCGCGCGAAGCAATGTTACTCTGCCGCTTCGGCGTAATCCTCCATCGGCGGGCAGGTGCAGACAAGATTGCGGTCACCAAAGACGTTATCGACGCGGTTCACCGGCGCCCAGTATTTATCGACGCGGAAGGCGCCGGGCGGGAAGCAGCCCTGCTCGCGGCTATAGGGCCGCTCCCATGCGCCGACGAGGTCCTCGACCGTGTGGGGCGCGTGTTTGAGCGGGTTCGAGGCAGGGTCGCTGCGCCCCTCTTCGATATCGGCAATCTCGGCGCGGATCGCCAGCATCGCATCGCAAAACCGGTCCAGCTCGGCCTTGGTCTCGCTTTCGGTCGGCTCGATCATCAAGGTGCCCGCCACGGGCCAACTCATCGTCGGGGCATGAAAGCCGCAATCGATCAACCGCTTGGCGATGTCCTCGACCGTGACGCCCGCGCTTTGCTCGAACGGGCGGGTGTCGATAATGCACTCATGCGCCACCCGCCCCTTGCCGCCGCGATAAAGCACCTCATAGGCGCCTTGCAAACGGGTGGCGATATAGTTGGCGTTCAAAATCGCCACGCGCGTCGCCTGCGCCAGACCTTCGCCGCCCATCATCAAGCAATAGGCCCAAGAGATCGGCAGGATCGAGGGCGAGCCGAAGGGTGCCGCCGAAACCGGCCCCGCCGCGCCCATGCCGCGCGCCGGATGCGAGGGCAAAAACGCCTCCAGATGCGATTTGACGCCAATCGGTCCCATCCCGGGGCCGCCGCCGCCATGAGGGATGCAGAAGGTTTTGTGCAAGTTGAGATGGCTGACATCACCGCCCAGATCTCCGGGGCGCGAAATACCGACCATGGCGTTCATATTCGCCCCGTCGATATAGACCTGCCCGCCGTTCTCATGGGTGATCGCGCAGACCTCCTGCACCGTCTCTTCAAACACCCCGTGGGTCGAGGGATAGGTGATCATACAAGCCGCCAGCGTGCCGCGATGCGCTTCGGCCTTGGCGCGGAAATCCGCCACGTCGATATCGCCATTGGCGGCGGTTTTCACCGGCACCACATCCCATCCGACCATCTGCGCCGAGGCGGGGTTGGTGCCATGGGCCGACATCGGAATGAGGCAGGTTTTGCGGTGCCCCTCGCCATTGGCCTCTTGATAGGCGGCGATGGTCAACAGACCGGCGTATTCGCCTTGCGCACCGGAATTGGGTTGCATCGACAGGGCATCATAGCCGGTGATCTCGCACAGCTTCGCCGACAGATCATGGATCATCTCGAGGTAACCCGCCGCCTGATCATCGGGCACAAAGGGGTGCAACAGCGCAAACTCATCCCATGTCACCGGCATCATTTCGGCCGCCGAATTGAGCTTCATCGTGCACGACCCCAAAGGGATCATCGCGCGGTCCAGCGCCAGATCGCGATCCGCCAAACGGCGCATATAGCGCATCATCTCGGTCTCGGCGCGGTTCATGTGGAAAATCGGATGGGTGAGATACTCCGACCTGCGGATCAGGTTTTCCGGCAAACGGTAGCGCGCGGTGAAATCATCGTCCTTGCGGGTGATGCCAAAGGCGCGCCAGACGGCTTCGATGGTTTCGGGGCGAGCGCGTTCATCAAGCGATATACCAACACGTGTCTCGCCCACGGCGCGCAAATTGATCCCCTCGTCCACCGCCGATTTCATCACCGCCGATTGCAACGGGCCGACCTCGACCGTGATCGTGTCAAAGAAGGTTTCGGGAAGCACCTCGAAACCCGCTTCGCTCAGGCCGCGCGCCAGACGCTCGGTCTTGCGGTGCACGCGTTGCGCAATGGCTTTGAGGCCCTCGGGGCCGTGGAACACCGCATACATAGAGGCCATCACCGCGAGCAGGGCCTGCGCGGTGCACACGTTCGACGTGGCCTTTTCGCGGCGGATATGTTGCTCGCGGGTTTGCAGCGACAAGCGGTAGGCACGGTTGCCGCGCGCGTCGATCGACACGCCGACAATTCGGCCGGGCATATTGCGTTTAAACCCGTCGCGCGTCGCCATAAAACCCGCATGCGGGCCGCCGTATCCCATCGGCACGCCGAACCGCTGCGCCGAGCCGACGGCGATATCCGCGCCCATCGCGGCAGGCTCCTTGAGCAGCGTCAGCGCCAGCGGGTCGCAAATCACGATGCCAAGCGCCTTGACCGCGTGCAGCGCCTCCATCTGCGGCGTGAAGTCCGCCAAGTCGCCATAGGTGCCCGGATATTGGAAAATCGCGCCGAAGACGGCGCTCGCATCCAGATCCTCGGGCGCGCCAATGATCACCTCGATGCCAAGCGGTTTCGCCCGCGTCTGCATCACCGCGATGTTTTGCGGATGGCAGTTTTCGTCGATAAAAAACGCCGGTGCTTTGGATTTCGCCACCCTCTGCGCCATGGTCATCGCCTCGGCGGCGGCGGTGGATTCGTCCAAAAGCGAGGCATTGGCGACCTCCAATCCGGTGAGATCGGAAATCATCGTCTGGAAGTTCAGCAAGGCCTCAAGCCGCCCTTGGGAAATCTCCGGCTGATAGGGGGTATAGGCGGTATACCACGCGGGATTTTCCAAGATATTGCGCTGGATCGCGGGGGGCGTGATGGCGCCGTAATACCCCTGCCCGATCAACGAGGTCAGCACCTTGTTCTTCTTGGCCACCCGCCGCATGTGAAAGAGCAATTCGCTCTCCGACTTGGGCTTGCCGAACTCCAGAGCCGATGCCGCGCGGATGCCTTCGGGCACGGTTTGCTCGATCAATGTTTGCAAATCCGGCACGTCGAGCAGCGCCAGCATCTGCGCCATTTCCGCAGGGCTGGGACCGATGTGGCGGCGGTTGGCGAAATCATAGGGCAAATAATCGGTGGGCGTGAAGGTCATGGCAGTGTCCTCGCGGGGGGCGCGCGCGGCGGGCCCCGTGTCAGTGCATGATAGGGAAAAGCAGGGGCGGCGCGCCGCCCCCTAAGGGTCAGCCGACCAACTTGTTATAGGCGGCTTCGTCCATGTAGTCGTCCATCTGCGACGGATCGGAGGCCTTGATTTTCACAAACCACGCATCGCCCATCGGATCGTCGTTCACCTTGCCAGGATCATCGACCAAGGCCTCGTTGACCTCGACGATCTCGCCGTCGATCGGCGCAAGGATATCCGAGGCCGCCTTGACGCTTTCGATCACGACGATCTCTTCGTCCTTGGTCACCGTGGTGCCGACCTCGGGCAATTCGACAAAGACCACATCGCCCAATTGCGTGCTGGCGTGTTCGGTGATCCCGACCACGATCACATCGTCTTCCTCGCGCAGCCATTCATGCTCTTCGGTGAATTTCATTGTCGTCTCCTCAAGATGCGGCCGCGCCGCTTTGTCATGTATTGCAGTAGGTTATCGTTTGAAGTTCGCAGGCACGAAGGGCAATGCCGCCACCCTCACAGGCATACGTTTGCCGCGCAATTCGCCGTAAACGACCGTGCCCGTTTCAGCGGCCACGGTGGGCAGGTATCCCATCGCCACTGGGCCGCCGACCGTCGGGCCAAAGCCCCCCGATGTCACGCGCCCCACCGGCGCGCCGCCCTCTTGGGTCAAGAAAAGCTCCACCCCCTCGCGCATCGGCGCGCGCCCCTCGGGCAAAAGGCCAACGCGGCGCATCACAGCGCCGTTTTGCAATTCGGCCAAAACCACCTCGGCCCCCGCAAAGCCGCCCGCGCGCGCGCCGCCGCTGCGCCGCACCTTCTGGATCGCCCATGTCAATGCCGCCGCCGCGGGTGTCACAGCCGCGTCCATATCATGCCCGTAAAGGCAAAGCCCCGCCTCCAGCCGCAAGCTGTCGCGCGCGCCAAGCCCGATTGCCTCGACCCGCGCGTCCTCCAAAAGCCGCCGCGCCAAGGCTTCGCTCTGCTCGGCGCCGACCGATATCTCGAACCCGTCCTCGCCCGTATAACCCGAGCGCGACACCCAAAGCGGGCCGTAGGCCGAGGGGAAGATCGCCACATCCATGAATGTCATCGCCGCAGCTTCGACCACGATTTCGGCCAAGGCCGCCTCGGCCTGCGGGCCTTGCAACGCCAATAGGGCGCGCGAGGTGACCTCTTCGACCGTGATCCCCTGCGGTTCCAGCGCGGTGCGCATCCGCGCGATATCGGCGGTTTTGCAGGCCGCATTCACCACCATGAAAACCTCGTCGCCGCGCCGCGCCAGCATCAGGTCATCCTCGATCCCGCCATGGTCATTGAGAAAGAACCCGTAGCGTTGCCGCCCGTCGGCCAGCCCCAATATATCAACGGGGATCAGCGCCTCCAGCGCCAGCGCCACTTGCGCGTAGCTCTCGCCGCGTAAAATCACCTGCCCCATATGGCTGACGTCGAAAAGCCCCGCAGCGGCGCGGCAATGCAAATGCTCTTTCATCACGCCAAGCGGATATTGCACCGGCATGTCATAGCCCGCAAAAGGCACCATTTTAGCGCCAAGCGACAAATGCAAATCAATTAGCGGGGTGTGCAGAAGATCCGACATCGCCCATCCTTTTCCTCGCCAGTGCGGCCCTTGGAAAAGCGCGCGCGGACATCAATTTCGCGCCATATCGCCGGTCGAACCGGCCCATCGCGCCCTGATGCCCCCTCTGTCCTTGCGCCTGAGATCGTTATCCCTTCGGCGGGCGCATGTGGCGCCTCTCTCCAGAGTTTTGCGTCGCGATCGGTCCTTGGGCCTGAGAGTTTCCGGGGCGGTTGCTCCTTCGGCATCGCATCTGCGATTCTCCCGATCTACATCTGTGCTAGTGTGCAAAACCGCCCCGCGCAAGAGGATCAATGACCAAAAGCGCCGCATCTTGACGCAAAACCGCCACCCGCCCCCACATATGCCAAACGGTTGAGCATCATCAAACAGGCCATGACGGCGCGCCAGCGATACGCGCGCGGCCTCAGGCCTCGGCCATGAGCGGCGCGCCGGAGCACGAAACAGGCACCATAATATCGTGCAAAGCCTTGTTGTCGCAAACCAGCGCGTCGAGGCTCACCTCGTCAAGATGGGCATAAAACGCCTCTGCCGCCGCGGCCACGGCTTGCTTGAGGCGGCACGCCTCTACCAGCGGGCAGGAGTTATCGACATCGGCAAAACACTCGGCAATCGGCACATGGCTTTCAAGCTCGCGGAAAATCGCGCCGATGCAAATCTCGCTCATCGGTCGGGCCAGCATAATGCCGCCGCCGCGCCCGCGCTGGGTCTTGAGATAATCAAGCTGGCCGAGCCGGTTGATCACCTGCGCGAGGTGGTTTTCCGACGTGTTACAGACCTGCGCCACCTCGGATTTCGTCACCAGACGCCCCGCATTCGCCCCGCAAAACATCAACACGCGGATCGCGATATTGCTTCTTTTGGTGATACGCATGTCAAACCCCTTGCTTCAAACGAGACCCTTCGCAATTTGGGCAAAATTGGCCGCAGATGACTTGATATGGATCAATCGCACCCCCGAAATGCGCCCTTTGGATGCATCTTTGTCAAAATTCCGCATGGCTTGAGCGCTATTGAGGCTGGTCGCGCCGCCTTGGCGCGCTACTGTGAACCCATTGACAGACCCGCGACGGAGACCGCCCCGCCTTGCTCGACAGCCATCTTCTCTCCAAACCGCTCTTGATCGTGCGACGCCTTTTGCGCCGTCTTTGGGTGCGGGTCTCCGGCATGGCGGTTTTGGCCTTGCTCACCGCCTTGGTGACCTTGCTCTTCGAAGGCTATATCCCCGCCAAAGTCTCGGCGCGCTTTACCCCTGATGCGGTGATGCCGGTGTTGACCATTCTGGCCTCGGGGATGCTGGCGGTGTCGACCTTCTCGCTCAACGTGATGGTCTCGGCCCACCGCGCCGCCTCGGCCCAAGCCACGCCGCGCGCGCAAAGGCTCTTGCTGCAAGACACCACGACGCAAACGGTTCTGGCCACTTTCATCGGCGCTTTTGTCTATTCGCTCTCGGCGATCATTCTGTTCCAATCGCATGCCTATGCCGATGGCGCGACGGTGATCGTATTGGGCGTGACGATCTTTGTCGTGGTCTTGGTGATCCTCGCCATGCTGCGATGGATCGAACATCTGAGCGGTCTGGGCAGCATCGATGCCACATTGCGCAGCGTCGAGGAGGTCGCGAAATCGGCGCTGACCCAGTTTGCCGAGGCCCCTTATTTTGGCGCCGTGCCGCTGACGGACGATACGGTTTTGCCCAGCGGCGCCTTGCCCCTGCGCGCCCGCGCTTGCGGCCATTTGCAATTCATCGACCTGCCGCAACTGAGCAAATGCATCGCCAATCTACAAGGCCAGACGGGGCAGGTCTACCTGCGCTGCCGCCCCGGTGCCTTTGTTCTGGAGGGGATGCCCTTGGCCGATGTCGCCGGATTGACCCCCGCGCAGATCACCGCCGCCGAGGCCTGTTTTGTCATCGGCGACACGCGCACCTTTGAGCAAGACGCCTGTTTCGGCCTCAAGGTCTTGGGCGAGGTCGCATCGCGCGCCCTCTCGCCCGGTATCAACGATCCGGGCACGGCGGTGGATGTGATCGGGCGGGCCGAGAGGTTGCTTTGGAACTGGGCGCGAAACTCGGGCGAGACCGCGCAGGCACAGACGCGCTACCCGACGATCTTTGTCCCGCAGCTTCCGGCCGAGGAGTTGCTCTCTTGTGCCTTTGCCGCGCTGGCCCGTGACGGGGCGGGGCAGATCGAGGTGGCTTTGCGCTTGCAAGAGGCGCTCGCCCACCTGTGCCAAACCCCTCACAGCGATGTGGCCGAGGCCGCCCGCGCCTTGAACCGCACGGCCCGCGCCTATGCCGAGGCGGCCTTGCCGATTGAGCAGGACCGCGCGCGCATCGGCGCCCGAAGCGCGGCGGAAAAGAGCGCATCAGGCCAGCGGACGTCAGGCGAGAGCGCATAAAGCGCAAGCATGGATGCAAAAAGCCCCGCCAATTAGGGCGGGGCTTTTCTGGTTCGGAGCGGCGCGCGGATCAGCCCTTGGCGCGGATCACTTGCAACAGCGGCAGGACCGCCGACATATCCGGCCCGTGTTCTTGGCCCGTCAGCGCCTTGCGCAGCGGCATGAACAGCCCGCGCCCCTTGCGCCCTGTGGCCTCTTTCACCGCTTTGGTCCATGCGCCCCAGCTTTCGCCGTCATAAGGCCCATCCGGCAACAGCGCCATCGCCTGCGCGACAAACTCCTTGTCTTCCGCGTCGATGACCGGATCGGCCCCGTCGCGGAACAGGCTCCACCAGCCCGACAAATCGCCAAGCGTGGTGATATTGGCGCGGCTGACCTCCCAAAACTGCGCGGCCAGATCATCCGGCACGCCCAGCGCGGCGATCTGGTCTGCCACGGCCTCAAGCGGTTGCTGGCTAAGGTATTTCGCGGTCAGCGGGAACAGGTCCTGCACATCGAATTTCGTCGGGGCCGATCCGAAATGGCCCAATTCGAACCCGTCGATCAACTGTGCCATATCGGTGCGCAATTCGACCGGATCGGACGATCCGAGCCGCGCCATCAACGACAAAAGCGCCATCGGCTGCACGCCTTGCGCACGCAGATCGCGCAAAGCCAATGTGCCAAGGCGTTTGGACAATGCCTCGCCTTGCGGGCCGGTCAAAAGCGAGTGATGCGCAAAGGACGGCACCGTGCCGCCCAAGGCTTGGATAATCTGGATTTGCGTCGCGGTATTGGTCACGTGATCGGACCCGCGCACCACATGGGTGATGCCGAAATCCACATCATCACAGACGCTCGCCAGCGTATAAAGGAATTGACCATCGCCGCGAATGAGCACCGGATCGGAGACCGAGGCCGCATCAATCGACAGATCACCCAAAATGCCATCGGTCCATTCAATGCGTTCCAGATCAAGCTTGAACCGCCAATGGCCATTGCCGCGCTCGGCGCGCAGCGCCTCTTTTTGCGCATCGCTCAGGTTCAGCGCCGCACGGTCATAGACCGGCGGTTTGCCCATGTTGAGTTGCTTCTTGCGCTTGAGGTCCAATTCGGTCGGCGTCTCGAAACACTCGTAAAACCGGCCCTTGTCGCGCAATTCCTGCGCGGCCTGCTCGTAGCGCTCCAAACGGTCCGATTGCTTTTCGATCCGGTCCCACGTCAGGCCAAGCCATTCGAGATCCTCTTGGATCGCATCAGCATATTCGACCTTCGAGCGCTCGGGATCGGTGTCATCAAGGCGCAAGATAAACTGCCCGCCGGATTTACGCGCGATCAGATAGTTGAACAGCGCGGTGCGCAAATTGCCGACATGGATATAGCCGGTGGGGGACGGGGCGAAACGGGTGGTGGTCATGGCAAACTCCTGTTGCCTCGCCCCATGTCACAGGCGGGCGAAATTGTCCAGAAAAGGCTGCGCGGCGCGGCGGGAGGTAGCAAGGCGGCGCTCACCTTTGCGTGATCGGCGCGCGCGGGTTTTGACCAACGCATGCGCGGCCCTATCTTTACGCCAGGACAAAGGGCCAAAGCGCCCATCATCAGGGAGACTGCTATGAAAGACACCGCACGCGTGATCGCAACCGCCGCAGACCAATCCATGACCATGAGCCGGCGCGCCGCGCTTTTGGGGGCCGCCTGCCTGCCCTTGGCCGCCGCATTCAAACCCTCGCTCGCCAGCGCCGCCGCCGAAATGATGGGGGCCAGCATCGCCCCCTACACGCGTTTCAAGCTGGGCGCATTCGAGGTGACCACCCTGCTTGCCGGCACCCGCACCGTGCCCGAGCCGCATAAAATCTTTGGCCTGAACGCATCGGATGAAGAATTTGCCGCCGTCTCCGAGGCCGCGATGATCCCGACGGACGCGGCGCAGTTTTTCTTTACCCCGACCTTGGTCAACACCGACGCCGAATTGATCCTCTTTGATACGGGCACCAACCCCGCGGGCATCGTCGATGCGCTGGAGGCGGCCGGATATGGCGCCGAGCAGGTCGACAAAGTCGTGATCACCCATATGCACGGCGATCACATCGGCGGGTTGATGGGCGAGGGCGGCGAGACCTTTGCCAATGCGACCTATGTCACCGGACAGGCGGAATTCGACCACTGGGCCAAGGCAGGCAACGAAGGCTTCGACGCCAAGGTGCGCCCCTTGGCCGAAAAGATGAGCTTTATCGGCGAAGGCGGGGCGGCGGCCTCGGGCATCACGGGCATGGCCGCCTTTGGCCACACCCCCGGCCATATGGCCTATATGCTCGACAGCGGCGGGCAACAGATGCTGCTGGGCGCGGATTTTGCCAATCACTATGTCTGGTCGCTCGCCCATCCCGATTGGGAGGTGCGCTTTGACATGGACAAAACTGCCGCCGCCGCCACCCGCCGCAAAATCTTGGATATGCTGGCCGCGACGCGCACGCCTTTTGTCGGCTATCACATGCCCTTCCCCGCGACCGGATACGTGGAAACGCGCGGCGACGGGTTCCATTATGTGCCGACCAGCTATCAAATGGTTATGGGCGGTTAGAACGGTCAAGCCCGCCCGTATTCCCACGGGCGGCCTCGTTTCGAATACCCAAAGATCAAGGCTGCGGCTCGCCTTCAGGCGCAGCCAAACCCCTATGCGTTGTCACGCCAGCGGTTCACAATCGGATAGCGCCGGTCGAGCCAGAAGCTGCGTTTGGACAGCCGCGGACCAGGTGCGGATTGGAAGCGTTTATATTCGGAAATATAGAGCAGATGCTCGACCCGCTTGACGTCTTCGCGCGTGTAACCGGCCTTGATGCAATCGCTGACCGATGCCTCGCGATCCACCAACATTTCAAGAATGCCATCGAGCACCGGATAATCGGGCAAGCTATCGCTGTCTTTTTGATCCTCGCGCAATTCGGCGGAGGGCGGTTTGGTGATCACATTGGCAGGGATCATCTCGCCCGCGCGGCCCATCATCCATTCGGGGCGGTGATGCGCGTTACGCCAGCGGCAAATATCGAACACCCGCGTTTTATAGAGATCCTTGATCGGGTTATAACCGCCTGACATATCGCCATAAATCGTCGCATACCCGACGGCGACCTCGGATTTATTGCCTGTGGTCAAAAGCATCTCGCCGAACTTGTTCGACAGCGCCATAAGCAGCAACCCGCGCAAACGCGACTGGATATTCTCTTCGGTGATGTCCGGCGCGGTGCCCTCGAGCAGTGGCGCCAGCGTGGCGGTGATCGCCGCGCGCCCCTCTTTGATCGGCACATAATCGTATCGGCAGCCCAAAGCCTTGGCCACGGCCTCGGCATCATCAAGCGAGGCCTGCGAGGTATATTCGGACGGCAACATCACACAGCGCACATTGTCCGGCCCCAACGCATCGGCGGCGATGGTGGCAACAATCGCGCTGTCGATCCCGCCCGACAGGCCGAGCAGCACCTTTTTGAACCCCGTCTTGCCCATATAATCGCGCAGGGCCTCGACGACGCAGCGGTAATCTTGCTCCATCGCGTCAGGATGGGCGGTGAAATCCCCCTCCTCGGCGCGCCATCCGTCATCGGTGCGGGCGAAATCGACGTGGCTGATCACCTCGTCAAACACCGGCAATTGCACCACGGGCTTGCCATGGGGGTTGAGCACAAATGTGCCGCCATCAAACACCTGATCATCCTGCCCGCCGACCATATTGAGGTAGATCAGAGGCAATCCGGTTTCGACCACGCGCGCCACCATATGATTGAGCCGTGTCTCGAACTTGTTGCGGTAGTAGGGCGAGCCATTGGGCACCAGCAGGATTTCCGCCCCCGTTTCGGCCAAGGTCTCGCAGACATCCTCGTGCCACGCATCCTCGCAGATCGGCGCGCCGATGCGCACACCATTGATGACAAACGGCCCCGTCACATCGCCATGCTCGAACAGGCGCTCTTCGTCAAACACCGTCTCATTGGGCAAGTGGTGTTTAAGAACCCGCGCCGTCACCGTGCCGCCATGCAAGATGTAATAGGCGTTATAAAGCCCGCGCCCCTCGATCCATGGCCCCCCGAGGCCCAGCGCCGGACCATCGGCGCAGGCCGCCGCAAGCGCTTCGATCTCGGCCATGGCGGCCTGATGAAAGGCGGGTTTCATGATCAGGTCTTGGGTCTGGTATCCGGTGATGAACATCTCGGGCAGCGCGACCAGATCGGCGCCCGCGGCCTTGCCTTGCGCCCATGCCTCGCGCGCCTTTGCGGCATTGCCACCAAGATCGCCCACGGTCGGGTTGAGCTGTGCAAGGGTCATACGAAAGCGGTCGGCCATTGGGTCTGTCCTATCGGGTCCTATCGCCCCTGATGTATCAGATCAGAGCCGAAGGAAAAGCCGAATTGCCGCGCCGCGCCTATGCGTCCGCCCCGCCGCCCCCTACCGCCGGTCCGCACGGCATAGGTGGCGCGCCGCCGGTCCTGCAGTTAACCAGTTGCCCCGCGCCCAGCGTGCCGCTAGTTTTAAACCAAGCTTAACGGGCCGCCACACCCACCGGAGATTCCATGAATACCGCTCTGAAAACTTTCGGATTTTGCCTTTTCATCGCCGCCAGTGCGGGGATCGCCCCCCTGCCCGCCCATGCCCAAGACGGCGGCGTGCAGACCAAGCAATATGATGATGGCGGCGTCTATGAAGGCACCTTCAAAAACGGGTTGCAGCATGGCACCGGCACCTACCGTTTGCCCAACGGCTATGAATACACGGGCAATTGGGAGATGGGCGAAATTCGCGGCCAAGGCGTGGCGCGTTTCCCCAACGGATCGGTCTATGAGGGCGAATTTGCCAAGGGCAAACCCGAAGGCACCGGTAAAATCGTCTTTTCCGATGGCGGCACCTATGAGGGCACATGGGAAGACGGCAAGATCATGGGCTCGGGCGTGGCCATCTATGCCAATGGTGTGCGCTATGACGGCGGGTTCCGCAATGCCATGCACCACGGCACGGGCGTCATGCAAAGCCCTGGCGGCTATATCTATGACGGCGAATGGATCGACGGGATCAAACAGGGCACCGGCAAGATCACCTATCCCGATGGGGCTGTCTATGAAGGCGAAATCACCTCGGGCGCGCGCGAAGGCATGGGCAAGCTGACCATCCCTGACGGGCTTGTTTACGTGGGTGAATGGAAAGGCGGGCAAATCAACGGCACCGGCACCTTGACCCAAGCCAATGGCGATGTCTACGAGGGCACGCTTATCGAGGGGCGCCGCCAAGGCAAGGGCACGGTCACCTATGCCAATGGCGACGTCTATGAAGGCGATTTTGCCGATGACAAACGCCAAGGCAAAGGCACATTCACCGGCGCCGACGGCTATATCTATACCGGTGATTGGGTCGCGGGGCAGATCGAGGGCCAAGGGCAGGTCACCTATCCCGACGGATCGGTCTATGTCGGGCAGTTTCGCGGTGATCTGGCCGATGGCACTGGCAAAATCACCTATGCCGATGGCGCCACCTATGAGGGCGATTGGAAAGCCGGCGTCATCGAGGGCACCGGCCGCGCGGCCTATCCCAACGGCCTTGTCTATGAGGGCGAATTCCAGAATGCGCAAAACCACGGACAAGGGGTGATGACCTATGCCGACGGCTATCGCTACGAGGGCGAATGGCGCGAAGGCCAACGCCACGGCAAGGGCAAAGCCGCCTACCCCGACGGCACCGTCTACGAGGGCGATTTTGCAGGCGGGCAGCGCGAAGGCACCGGCATGATCAAAATGGCCGACGGCTTTAGCTATAAAGGGGAATGGAAGGCCGGAGAGATCAGCGGCACAGGTGTGGCCACCTATGCCAATGGCGATATCTACGAGGGCAATTTCCGCGCCGGAAAACGCCAAGGCAACGGCACCATGCGCTATGCCAGCGGCCAAGAAGCCAGCGGGGATTGGGAAAACGGCGCGCTCAAAACCGACACGGACACCGACCCCGCAAGCGATAGCGCCGCAGCGCCTGCGCCCGCTGCCGAACCGCCCGCCGAATAGGTCGCGCTACACCGTCTCGCCGGCGCACATACGCTCCACAAACGCCTCGGCCTGCGCCAAAATATCGGCGCGTTTGCCCGTCTCCATCCGCTCCCATGTGCGATACATCTGCGCCATCCGCGGGTTGGATTTGAACCGCTCTTCATGGCGCATCAAAAAAGCCCAATAGAGCAAATTGAACGGGCAAGCCCCCTCGCCCGTCTTGACCCGCGCATCATAGGCGCAGCCGCCGCAATAATCGGACATCTTATTGATATAGTTGGCCGAAGACACATAGGGTTTGGAGGCAATCACCCCGCCATCGGCAAACTGGCTCATCCCCACGGTATTGGGCGCCTCGACCCACTCGAAAGCGTCGATATAAACGCCCAGATACCATTCGTGCACCTGCGCCGGATCGATCCCCGCCAAAAGCGCGAAATTTCCCGTGACCATCAAGCGTTGGATATGGTGGGCATAGGCATGCGCCTTCGTCTGCGCCACCGCCGCCTCCATGCATGCCATATCGGTCTTGGCGCCCCAATAAAGCGGCGGCAGATCGCGGCTATGGCCCAGCGCGTTGCGCCGCACATAATCCGGCCCCTCATGAAAATAGATCCCGCGCATATATTCGCGCCAGCCGATGATTTGCCGGATAAACCCTTCGGCGGAATTGATCGCCACCTCCCCCGCCGCATAGGCCTCCGCGACCCTGTCGCAAACCTCGCGCGGCGACAGCAGCCCAAGGTTCATGTAGGGCGACAGAACCGCGTGATTGAGGAAGGCATCCCCCGCCAGCATCGCATCTTGCGTCTCGCCAAAACCGGCCAGTTGATAGCGCAGGAAATGATCCAATGCGCGCAAAGCCTGCCCGCGCGTGACCGCATAGGAAAACGGGCGCAATTGCCCGAAATGCCTAGGGAAGCGTGCTTCGACAAGGGTGCAAACCTCCTGCGTCACCGCATCGGGCGTAAATTCCATCGGCTTAGCGCGCAGCAGGTCCGGCTCGGCCCGCTTGCGGTTGTCATGGTCGAAATTCCACTGCCCGCCTGCGGGCTTTCCCTCCTCCATCAGCAATCCGGTCTTGCGGCGCATCTCGCGATAGAAATACTCCATCCTGAGCGCCTTGCGCCCCTCGGCCCAGACGTCGAAATCACGGTGCGTTGCGATAAACCGGTCGTCCTCAAGCACCTCGACCTCCAGCGGCAGCGCATCAATCGCCTCGATCACGCGCCATTCGCCCGCGCGGGTGGTGATCACCTTGCCCGCGCCAAATTCTTCGGCGCGCCGCAACACCTCGGCGCATAGGCTTTGACCGTTTTGCGCATCATCCAGACGGCTATAGGCCACGGTCCAGCCGCTTTGCTCGAGCGCCTGCGCGAAATGGCGCATCGCCGACAGGACCAGCGCGATTTTCTTGGGGTGGTGGCGCACATAGGTGCCCTCTTCCATCACCTCGGCCATGACCACCACATCACGCGCCTTATCGGCCGCCTTCAGCGCGGCGATCTGCTCGCTCAACTGGTCGCCCAGCACCAGCACGAGCCGCCTCACCACGCGACCGCCTCGCCAGTCCAGTCGAAAAACCCGCCGCTTTGCGCAGGGCTCAGCGCGCCGAGCACCGAAAGGATATTTTGCGCCGCCTCATCGGCGCTGACCGCCGGATGCCGCCCCAGATATCTGGCGGTAAAATCCGTTGCCACAGTGCCCGGATGCAGGGCCACACAGATGGCCTGCGGGTGGCTGCGCGCGATCTCGATCGCCCCGCCATGCAGGATCTGGTTCAGCGCCGCCTTGGCCCCGCGGTAGCTGTGCCAGCCGCCCAAACGGTTATCGCCAATCGATCCCACCCGCGCCGACAGGGCCGCAAATACTGCGCGCCGGTCCTTGGGCAAAAGCCGCAGCGCATGTTTCAAAACCAAAGCCGGACCGATCGCATTGAGCGCAAATTGATCCGCCATGGCCCGCGCCTCGAGCTGCGCGAGGCTTTTTTCGGGCGCGGCCCCGCCGATTTCCAATGCGCCGGTGGCCACGAACACCAAATCAAACGCCCCCTCAAGCGCGCCAAAATGCGCCGCGACCGAGGCCTCGTCGGTCACGTCCAACCCGTCGTCGCGGCGAGACAATCCGCACACCTCGACCCCGCGCGCCTCAAGCGCCGAGACCACCGCGCTTCCAATTCCGCCCGAGGCGCCTATCACCAATGCTCTGTCCATAGGCGGCAGATAGCGGCGCGCATTTGCCGATCAAGGTAAATTCGCACTTTCCATTTGCAAACCGCACTCCTATACATTCCCCCATGATGACCAAGGGACATATCGCTTTTGCCGCGCGCCGCTTTGCTGCCGCCCAAAACGCACCGCTGCGCACCGCGCGCGCGGACCTTGCCCTGCGTCTGCTGCTAAGCCGCCTCTGAGCGTGCCCTATCGGCGCGACCGCTCAGAGGATTTGCTTTGCGCGCCATAGCTTTAGCAGACATAGAAAAGAGACCCCGACATGACCGATATTTCCAAACAAGACCGCGTCTTGATTTTTGACACGACCCTTCGAGACGGCGAACAAAGCCCTGGCGCCACGATGACCCACGCGGAGAAACTGGAGATCGCAAGCCTGCTCGACGAAATGGGCGTCGATATTATCGAAGCCGGTTTCCCGATTGCCTCGGAGGGCGATTTCAAAGCCGTTTCGGAAATTGCGATGAATTCGAAAAATTCGGTGATCTGCGGCCTTGCCCGCGCCAGCTTTGCCGATATCGACCGCTGTATGGAGGCCGTCAAACACGCCGCCCAGCCGCGCATTCATACCTTTATCGGCACATCGCCCCTGCACCGCGCCATTCCGAACCTCAATATGGACGAGATGGCCGAACGCATCCATGATACGGTGACCCATGCGCGCAACCTTTGCGACAATGTGCAATGGTCGCCCATGGATGCCACCCGCACCGAGGACGACTACCTGTGCCGCGTGGTCGAGATTGCGATCAAAGCGGGCGCGACGACGATCAACATTCCCGATACCGTCGGTTACACCGCCCCGCGCGAAAGCGCCGCCTTGATCCGGATGCTTCTCGAACGTGTGCCGGGGGCCGATGAGATCATCTTTGCCACCCATTGCCATAACGACCTTGGCATGGCGACGGCCAATTCGCTTGCCGCTGTCGAGGCAGGCGCGCGGCAGATCGAATGCACCATCAACGGTCTTGGCGAGCGTGCGGGCAATACCGCGCTCGAAGAGGTCGTCATGGCACTCAAAGTGCGCAATGACATCATGCCCTACCAAACCGGCATTGATACGACGAAAATCATGAACATCTCGCGCCGCGTCGCCGCCGTGTCGGGATTTGCGGTGCAGTTCAACAAGGCGATCGTCGGCAAAAACGCCTTTGCCCATGAAAGCGGCATCCACCAAGACGGGATGCTCAAGAACGCCGAAACCTTCGAGATCATGCGCCCGCAGGACGTGGGCCTTGCGGGCACCTCCTTGCCGCTTGGCAAACATTCGGGCCGCGCGGCCTTGCGTGCCAAATTGGATGATCTGGGCTTCGAGCTTGCCGACAACCAGCTCAAAGACGTCTTTGTGCGTTTCAAGGAACTCGCGGATCGCAAGAAAGAGGTCTATGACGACGATCTCATCGCGCTCATGCGGGTCGGCGACGACCCCGAAAACGACCGTATCCAAGTCAAACGCCTGCGCGTGGTCTGCGGCACCGAGGGGCCGCAAACCGCCGCTCTGACCTTGATGATCGACGGGGTGGAATCCGCGACCGAAGCCACCGGCGACGGCCCCGTGGATGCGGCCTTTAACGCGGTCAAGGCGCTGTTCCCCCACAACGCACGCTTGCAGCTTTATCAAGTGCACGCGGTCACCGAAGGCACCGACGCGCAGGCCACGGTTTCGGTGCGGATGGAAGAAGACGGGCGCATCGTGACGGGGCAATCGGCCGATACCGATACGGTCGTCGCCTCGGTGCGCGCCTATGTGCACGCGCTCAACCGCCTCTTGGTGCGGCGTGAAAAATCGGCCCCGGGTGAGGATCGCCGCGAAGTGTCCTACACCGATCCGTCCTGAACGATAGGCTAAATCCATAGACAAGGTCCGGACAGCGCGCCGGGCCTTATTGTTTTGAGGCAAGCCGCATCACTTGTGCAAAGCGACTCCGTCAATCTTAGAGGAGTAGATACCCACAGCGGCGACATCAAAACTTTACAATTTCGAACAATCAACCGGTAAGCGTTGAGAATTTCTCGGTCAAGGACGCCGCCTCGGCATCCAGCCCGTAGGGCGCATTGACGACGAACATGCCCGACCCGATCATCCCATGCCCTTCGCGGGCAGGCGGGAAATACACCTGATGATCCAAGACGTCCGGCAAAGACATCTTACGCAGCGCCGCCACCATTTCTTTATGCGCGCCACTGGTCAAAATCGGATACCAAAGCGCGATCACCCCGACATTCCATTTACGGTTCAGCTTTCCGATAAACACCGGCAAATCCTGATATTCCGTTTTGATTTCATAGCTTGGATCGATCAGGATCATCCCGCGGCGCGGCATCGGCGGGCAAATCGCCATGGCATGCGCCAATCCGTCGGCCTTTGCGCATTTGGCACCAAAAGGCGACATCGCATATTCCAAAGCGGTAAATTCCTGCGGATGCAACTCGGCGAAATGCAAGCTGTCCATATCGCGCAGGGTCTCGGCGACCAGAACCGGCGATCCGGCATAGGCCTGTGCCCCATGCACCTCGGCCACGCGGCTCAGCGCGCGCATATAGGGATGGTCAGGCGCGAACCAACCGCGCGCGCGCACCAGATCAATTCCAGCCGCCGCCTCGCCGGTTTTCAGCGCCTCTGACGCGCCAAGATCATACAGCCCGCGCCCCGCGTGGGTTTCGATGTAACTGAGCGGCTTATCTTTGTGCGTCATATAGTCGAGCGCGGCGCAAAGCAGCGCATGCTTGTGCACATCGGCCAAATTGCCCGCATGGTAAATATGTTGGTATGACAGCATCTTGCGCCCCGCTCTTCGCCTAGCAATATATATGGAGCCTAAGCCGATTTTTTGCAATCGCGCTTCGCCCCGTGCCCATGTCCGAAACGAGCGAAACACCGCCGTATTCCCCGTTAACGCCCCTTTCACAAAGCGAACCATCGCCCTATAAGAGCAAAGGCCTGCACCCAAGACGAGTCGCGGGCGATTGTCTATTTCCCACGGGGTCATCTCGCATGTCGATTTTCAGCAAACTGCCCAGCCTGTTTTCCGCCGATATGGCGATTGACCTCGGCACTGCCAACACGCTTGTCTATGTCAAAGGCAAAGGCGTGGTTTTGGCCGAGCCCTCGGTCGTCGCCTACCATGTCAAAGACGGCGTGAAAAAGGTGCTCGCCGTGGGCGAGGATGCCAAATTGATGCTTGGCCGCACACCCGGTTCGATCGAGGCGATCCGCCCGATGCGTGACGGGGTCATCGCCGATTTCGACACCGCCGAAGAGATGATCAAACATTTCATCCGCAAGGTGCACAAACGCTCGACCTTCTCCAAGCCCAAGATCATCGTCTGCGTCCCCCACGGCGCGACGCCGGTGGAAAAACGCGCCATTCGCCAATCGGTTCTATCGGCGGGCGCACGCCGCGCCGGATTGATCGCCGAACCCATTGCCGCGGCCATCGGTGCGGGCATGCCGATCACCGACCCGACCGGCAATATGGTCGTCGACATCGGCGGCGGCACCACCGAGGTCGCGGTTCTGTCGCTGGGCGACATCGTCTATGCGCGCTCGGTGCGCGTGGGCGGCGACCGCATGGACGAGGCGATCATCAACTACCTGCGCCGCCAACAAAATTTGCTCGTCGGCGAATCCACCGCCGAACGCATCAAAACCTCGATCGGCACGGCGCGTATGCCCGACGACGGGCGTGGCACCTCGATGCAAATCCGCGGCCGCGACCTTTTGAACGGCGTGCCGAAAGAAACCGAAATCACCCAAGCCCAAGTCGCCGAAGCCTTGGCCGAACCGGTGCAGCAAATCTGTGAAGCGGTGATGACCGCGCTTGAAGCGACCCCGCCCGATCTGGCCGCCGATATTGTCGACCGCGGCGTGATGCTGACGGGCGGCGGCGCGTTGCTGGGCGATCTTGATCTCGCCTTGCGCGAACAGACCGGATTGGCCGTTTCCATCGCCAACGAGAGCCTCAATTGTGTGGCGCTCGGCACCGGTAAGGCGCTCGAGTTCGAAAAACAGCTGCGCCACGCGATTGACTACGACAGCTAAGCCCCCCACCTTGCGCACAGGCTCCACCCTTCCTTAACCCCACGAGGTCCATGCCCCATGGCACGGGATCGCAATCAAGGCGAAGAATACTCTGGCCCGCTCAAGCGTATGCTTGTCGGACTGTTGTTGCTGTTGCTCTTGGGGATTTTCCTCGTCTGGCGCATTGATAGTCCGCGCGTCGAACGGTTTCGCTCGCAGGTGATCGACCGCGTCATGCCCAGCTTTGACTGGACCATGGCTCCGGTCACCGGCGCGGTGAACCTGCTGAGAAATTACCAAAGCTATCAACGCATTGTCGAGCAAAACGGCGAGCTTCGCCGTGAGCTTCAGCAGATGAAGGCATGGAAGGACGCGGCGCTGCAGCTTGAGCAGGAAAACGCGCGACTTTTGGATTTGAACAATGTGCGGCTCGATCCGCAATTGACCTATATCACCGGCGTTGTGATGGCCGACAGCGGCTCGCCGTTTCGGCAATCGGTGTTGCTCAATGTGGGCGCGCGCGACGGGATCATCGACGGATGGGCGGCGATGGACGGGCTGGGCCTTGTCGGGCGAATCTCTGGCGTCGGGCAACACACCTCGCGGGTGATCTTGCTCACCGATACGTCTAGCCGCGTGCCCGTCACCATCCAACCCTCCGGCCAAAGAGGGATGATCGGCGGCGACAACACCGCCGCGCCGCCCATCGCCTTTTTGGAGGATGCCGATCTTGTGCGCCCGGGCGATCGTGTGGTGACGTCGGGCGATGGCGGGGTCTTTCCGCCGGGATTGCTGATCGGGCAGGTTGCAAAAGACCCGGGCGGGCGGCTACGCGTGCGTCTTGCCGCCGATTACGAGCGGCTCGAATTTTTGCGCGTTTTGCGTGATCACGGCGCCGAGCAGATCACCGACCCAGGGCGCCCCGTGACCAATGGTGCCCCCCTCCCCCTGAGCGCCGCACCGGAGGAAAGCCGCGATGGGTGAGCATCCGTTCTGGCGGCTTTGGTCCATGCGGGCGGCCTATCTGGCGCTGTGTATTTTGTTGATATTCTTCAATCTGATGCCCCTCGAGACCGTGCCGCGGGCATGGGCAGGGCCCGACCTTCTGACCGGCTTCACCTGCGCTTGGGTGCTGCGCCGGCCTGAATATACGCCCGTACTGGCCGTTGCCGCCGTCGCGCTTTTGGCCGATCTGCTCTATCAACGCCCGCCAGGATTATGGGCCGCCTTGATGGTGCTCACGGTCCAAGGGCTGCGGGCGCGCGCCGTCTCTTTGCGCGACCAGAGCTTCGCGGTGGAATGGCTGAGCGTCGCCACCGCCTTGATCGTTCTGGCGCTGAGCTATCGTGTGATCCTTGCGCTATTGCTGGTGGATCAGGCACCTTTGGGCCTGACCTTGATCCAGTTGATCATGACGCTCTTGTGCTATCCGCTCGCGGTTTTGATCACGATCACGCTATTTGGCGTGCGGCGCCCTTCGCTCGCCGAGGTGAACGCGTTAGGACAAAGGCTATGAAACGCAACAACCGCGATAGTCTCGAAACCGCGCGCAAGATGACGCGGCGCGGGCTTGTATTGGGCGGCGCTCAGGCCGTTTTCATGGGCGCGCTGGCCCTCAGGATGCGGTATCTGCAGGTGGAAGAGGCCGATAAATTCCGACTTCTGGCCGAAGAGAACCGCATCAAGATCAGCCTGATCCCGCCCTCGCGCGGACAGATATTCGACCGCAACGGCAGGATTTTGGCCGAAAACGCCCCCTCTTACCGCATCACCATGGTGCGCGAGGATGCGGGCGACGTCGAGGCCGTGCTCGGGCGGCTGGCGCAGCTTATCGAGCTTGACCCGACCGAGATGGAGCGCGCCCTGAGCGAGCTGCGCGAATTGCGCGGCGACACGCAGGTTACGATCGCGGATCGCGTCTCGTGGGAGGCCATGTCGCGCGTCGCGGTCAACGCCCCCGCCCTGCCCGGTGTGACGCCCGAGGTGGGCCTGTCACGGCAATATCCTTTGGGATCGGACATGGCGCATGTGGTCGGCTACGTCGGTCCGGTCAGCGATTATGACCTGTCAAAAATCGATAATCCCGACCAGCTGTTGCTGACCCCGCGCTTCCAGATCGGCAAAATCGGCATGGAGGCCAAACACGAAGAAGACCTGCGCGGCAAGGCCGGTATCAAACAGGTCGAGGTCAACGCCGCAGGCCGCGAAATGCGCGAATTGGACCGCAAGGAAGGCCGTGCGGGCAAGGACTTCCAACTGACCATCGACCACATGCTGCAAAACTATTGCCAAGCCCGTTTGGGCGAGGAAAGCGCGGCGGCGGTTGTCATGGATTGCGAGAGCGGCGATCTTCTTGCCATCGCCTCCGCGCCCAGTTTCGATCCGAATTTATTCGTGCGCGGTATCTCGACCACCGACTACCGCGCCCTGACCGAAAACACCTATCGCCCCCTTGCGACCAAATCCGTGCAGGGCCTTTATCCGCCTGGATCGACGTTCAAAATGGTGACGGCTCTGGCCGGATTGGAAGAGGGGATCATCACCCCGCTCGACACCGAATATTGCGGCGGGCATCTCGAGGTCGCCGGTCATAAATTCCACTGCTGGAAACGCGCGGGCCACGGCCATGTGAACCTCGCCTCCTCGCTGCGCGAAAGCTGTGACGTCTATTATTACAACCTTGCGCTGGAGGTCGGGATCGAGAAAATCTCGGCCATGGCGATGCGTCTTGGCATTGGTCAAAAATTCGACATCCCGATGAGCGCCGTGGCCACGGGGCGCGCCCCGACCAAAGCGTGGAAAGAGCAAAGCTTTGGCAAGGAATGGGTGATCGGCGACAGCGTCAATGCCTCGATCGGGCAAGGGTTTGTTCTGGCCTCGCCGCTGCAGCTTGCGGTGATGAGCGCGCGGATTGCCACGGGTCGCGCCTTGGTGCCGCGTCTGGTCAAATCCGTCGACGGGGTCGAAGCGCCCTTTGCGGCGGGCGAAAGCCTCGGGCTGAATGAAAACAACCTGCGCCATGTTCGCAAGGCGATGTTCGATGTTTGCAACAACCGGCGCGGCACGGCCTTTGGCAGCCGCATCACCGCCAAGGGCATGGAAATGGCGGGAAAAACCGGCACCAGCCAAGTGCGCAACATCACCGCCGCCGAGCGCCGCTCGGGCGTGCGTTCGAACCGCGATCTGCCGTGGGAGCGGCGCGATCACGCGCTGTTTGTCGATTTTGCGCCCTATGACAATCCCAAGGTCGCGGTGGCGGTTGTGGTCGAACATGGCGGCGGCGGATCGACCGCAGCCGCGCCCATCGCCCGCGACATCACCTTGCAAGCTCTCTACGGTGAGGACCCGCCCCTGACGGCCTATCCCGCCAAAGACCGCAGCCGCATCGCCGCGCAGCAAAAGCGCCTGCGCCAAGCCCGCCCAGCCCCCGACACCGACGGGAGCGGCCGCGCATGAGCTATCTTGAGTATTCGGTCAAATCCGCGCCCACGGGGCTGCGCAAATTTCTTTATTTCAACTGGCCTTTGACCTTGCTGCTCATCGCCGTGGCCAGCGCCGGTTTCTTGATGCTCTATTCGGTCGCGGGCGGCGGGTTTGATCCGTGGTCGGCGGCCCAGATGAAGCGCTTTGGCCTTGGTCTTGCGATCATGTTTATCGTGGGCATGGTGCCCGCGTGGTTTTGGCGTAATACCGCCGGCGTTGCCTATCTCGTCTCGCTTATCCTTTTGATCGCAGTCGAATTTTTCGGCACAATAGGCATGGGCGCGCAGCGCTGGATCGACCTTGGCTTCATGCGTTTGCAACCTTCGGAGTTGATGAAGATCACGCTGGTGATGCTGCTGGCCTCCTATTACGACTGGCTGCCAACAAAACGTGTCTCGCATCCGGTTTGGGTGATTGTGCCCGCGCTGATCATCTTGGTGCCGACGTTTTTGGTCCTCAAGCAACCCGACCTTGGCACCTCGCTCTTGCTGATCGCGTCGGGAGCGGTGGTGATGTTTATGGCCGGTGTGCATTGGTCCTATTTTGCCGCCGTAATGGCCACGGGCATCGGGCTTGTCACCGCCGTTTTCAAATCGCGGGGCACGCCGTGGCAATTGCTCAAGGATTACCAATACAGGCGGATCGACACGTTTTTGGACCCCTCCACCGATCCGCTCGGGGCGGGCTATCACATCACCCAATCCAAGATTGCGCTCGGGTCCGGCGGCTGGACAGGGCGCGGATATATGCAAGGCACACAAAGCCGGTTGAACTTCCTGCCTGAAAAACACACCGATTTCATTTTCACCACTCTAGCCGAAGAATTCGGCTTTGTCGGCGGGGTGACGCTGCTGGGGCTTTATGCGCTCATCATCGTGTTCTGCTTTGCCTCGGCGCTTTCCAACAAGGACCGGTTTTCCTCTTTGATGACCTTCGGCCTCGCGTCGACATTCTTCTTCTTTTTTGCCGTGAACATGTCGATGGTGATGGGGCTTGCGCCCGTCGTCGGCGTGCCGCTGCCGCTGGTCAGCTATGGCGGCTCGGCCATGTTGGTCTTGATGGTGGCCTTTGGATTGATCCAAAGCGCCCATGTCCACAGGCCACGATAACGACTGCCCAGAACCAGCCCAAACACAAAGGCTTACCCATGACTGTTAAAGTGCTTTTCGCAGGCCGCGCCGGTCTTTGGGACAGCTATGAGGCCCATCTCAAAACCGCCCTTGCCGCGGCGGATGTCGAGGCCGAGATCGGCCCTCACGTGGACCCGCAAGAGGCGCGATATCTGTTGATCAGCGTGAAAGACGCGCCGCAAGACTACGCCGTCTTCCCCCGCCTGAGGGCCGTGCAAACCCTTTCGGCGGGGGTCGAGCATGTGGCGGGCAACCCGACGCTGAGCGTCCCGTTGGCGCGATTGGTCGATCCGGGGTTGACGCAAGGCATGGTGGAATGGTGCGCGGGGCATGTGCTGCGCCATCATCTGGGAATGGATGCGCAGATCACCCGCAGCGAACCGACATGGGATCCAAAAGTGCCGCCGCTGGCGTGGAACCGTAAGGTCGCCGTTTTGGGCTTGGGCGCCTTGGGGCAAGCCGTGGGCGAGGCGCTCACGGCGCTCGGATTCAAGGTGCACGGTTGGAGCCGCAGCGCAAAATCCATCGCGGGGATCGCCTGTCACCACGGCAATGAGGGGTTGAAAAGCGCCTTGCAAGGCGCTGAGATTGTGGTGCTTTTGCTCCCCAAGACCGCAGCGACCGAAAACGTCATTAACGCGCAATCGATGGTACGAATGGCGCGCGGCGCGGTGATCATCAACCCAGGTCGCGGGCCATTGATCGACGACGAGGCGCTTATTGCGGCGCTGGGTGAGGGGCAAATCGGCCATGCCACTCTGGATGTGTTTCGCACCGAACCCTTGCCGCAGGCCCATCCGTTTTGGGCGCATCCCAATATCACGGTCACGCCGCATATCGCCTCGGAAACGCGGCCCGATACGGCGGCGCAGGTTGTGGCCGAAAACATCCGCCGCTGTGAAGCGGGCGAAGAGATGCTGCATCTGGTGGATGCGGCGCGCGGATATTGAGAGGGGCCTAGCGCAGGATCGGCGGCTTGCTCGGGTCCGATCCGGGCGCGGGTCGCGGGGCGGCAAGGCTTTCGTCGGGCTGGGGCAGATCAAACCGCAATCCCACCTTGGCCAATTTCCCTGCCGCCGCATCAGAGGCGCGGAAAAACGCGACATCCATCGCCCCCGCCTCGATCCCCGAAAAGGTCAGCGCCTCTGCCGCGGCCTTGGCCAAAGCCGCTTCGGCTTGCGCAGCGGCATCAACAAAGCCGAGCATATGCCCTTGCCCGCCGCTTTCGAACCGCACACCGACCAGATAGGCCATACGCGCCATGCCGACCGCGCTGGCCAATTTGGCGTCAATCGCGCCGAGCAAGGCTTCGGGCAATCCCTTGGGCGTGGTAAATTCGGCGATCTTTTCTTCGGCTTCTTGCGGCGCATTGCCCAGCGTATCCACCAACCAATCCACCGCCTCGGGCGGGATCAGGATCGACGAAGGCGCCACCTCCAGATTGACGCCAAGCCCGATGCCTTGGTCCGCCAAAAGCCCCGCAATCACGCGCCCCGACAGAGCCGCATAGGGCGCAGGGCGGCCCGTGAAACCGGTCAAACGCTCTTCGCGGTCGAACACCAAGACAAAGGAATGGTCCGACAGTTCAAAGAGTTCCGGCTCGATGTTCTCTCCCTGCGGCTCTTTGGTGAGCAACAAGAACAGCTCGCTATCGGCCAGCCTCTCGAAAAACCGCAATCGGGCGGCGTCATCTGCGGGCGCGGCCTCCATCGCAGCATGGGCGGCATCAAGCGGTGTAAGCATCGGGGCGGCGGGATCAGACATGGGAAACCTTTTCAACCTGCTGGCGCAATTCGGGCAATAGCTGTGCCGCGAACCACGGGTTGCGTTCGAGCCAAGCGGTATTGCGCCACGACGGATGAGGCAAGGGGAAGATGCGCGGCGCGTGCGCGCGCCAATCCGCGACCGTCGCCGTGACCGAGGCTTTACCGCCCAGATAATTGCGCATCGCCGCCCCGCCGACCAAGACCGTCAGCGCAATATGCGGCAAGGCCGCGCGCACCTGTGCCCCCCAAGTTTGCGCGCAAACCGGCGGCGGGGGCAAATCCGCCCCCTTGGCCGAATATCCAGGAAAGCAAAAGGCCTGCGGCACCACGGCAATGCGGGCGCGGTCATAGAACATTTCCCGATCCAGCCCGAGCCAATCGCGCAGCCGCTCGCCCGAGGCATCATCAAAGGGAATGCCCGATTGATGCACCCGCATCCCCGGCGCCTGCCCCGCGATCAAAATCCGCGCCGATGCAGAAAACCACGGCACAGGGCGCGGACTATGCGCGGTTTTCGTCGCGGCAAAGCGGGCGGCGCAAATCCGGCAGGCCTTGATACGGGCGCAAAGCACCTCTGCCGGTTGCGGGAATTCTTCATCACTTCGCTCATTCATTCGAGAACCCTAGCCTTCGCCCCCACTCGCGCCAATCCGCACGATATGCGCGCGTCATCACATGCCTATCCGCCGTTTTTCCCGCCCTTCGCTTGCCCCTCGGCGGCAAATGTCCTAATTGCGCAGGGCACGAACAACAAAACAGGCCTCTTGATATGTATCGCGTCTGGAACTTCCTCACCAACTATTCCCTTTTGCTGATCATTGGCGCGCTGACTGCTTTGGTCTGGGCCAACGTAAACGCCGAAAGCTATCACCATTTCGTCGAATTTGTGATCTGGGATCACGCGCCCATCGGGCATCCGCATGACGGGCACCGCACGCTCACGCTGCATTACCTGATCAACGACGTGTTTATGGCGCTGTTCTTTGCCATCGCCGCCAAGGAAGTCTGGGAAGCCATTATTCTCAAGAACGGCTCGCTGCGCGGCAAAAAGGCGGCAACGCCTTTGTTTGCAACGCTGGGCGGCATGGTCGGGCCGATTGCGATCTACCTTGGCATGGCGCTGTTCATCTGGCCCGACACCTATAGCAACGTGTCCAACGGTTGGGCGATCCCGACCGCGACGGATATTGCCTTTTCTTATTTGGTGGGGCGGATTGTCTTTGGCGCGGGGCACCCTGCGGTGCGCTTCTTGCTCTTGTTGGCGATTGCCGATGACGCCGCAGGCCTGATTATCTTGGCGATTTTCTACCCCTCCGGCGATCTTGCGCCGGAATGGCTGGGCCTGTCTGTCATCGCGGCTGTGGCGGTTTATGTCTTGGCCAACTGGCTGCCGCGCCGTTTGGACCGCGGCAACCAGATGCGCCCGAATTCGACATGGATGCGCGAAAAATTCGGGTTCTGGCCCTACGCGATTGCCGCCTGCATCAGCTGGTATGGCTTCATGCGCTCGGGCATTCACCCCGCTCTTGGCCTGCTGCCCATCGTGCCGACAATCCCCCATGCGGACCGCGCGTTCGGGATTTTCTCGGAGGCAGAACAATATCTGACCGACCTTTTGAACCACATCGAGCATCTGCTCAAACATCCGGTCGAGATCATCTTGTTCTTCTTCGGCTTGGTCAACGCGGGCGTAGAGTTTTCCGCCATCAGCGAGCCGACATGGCTTGTTCTGGGCGGTTTGATCATCGGCAAACCTTTGGGCATCTTGATCTTTGGCTATATCGGCGCGCGCGTCTTGCGCCTTGGCTTGCCGCAGGGCATGCGCATCATCGATTTGTTTGTCATCGGCTGCGTGGCCGCGATCGGTTTCACCGTCTCGCTCTTTATCGCCTCGGTCGCCTTTGACGCCGGACCGGTGCAGGATGCGGCCAAAATGGGCGCGCTCTTTAGCTTCGCCGCCGCTGGTATTTCGATTGTTGCCGGTCTGGTCTGCCGTGTCGAGAAGCGGCAGCTTTAAGGCAAGGCCGCAAAATTGCCAGCAAAGCTCAACAAACCGGCCCCCTCGCGGGCCGGTTTTTTCGTATCCGGTGCCATATTTTAGCCCCAGTGAGATGTTTTATTGTTTCCTGATCCGGCATAATATGTCGGCAAGAGGGGCAAAGCGATCAACAGGCGGCCGTGGCATATGCCATGTCCTTGATCCCAAAGCCCACAAACGCAAAGTTAACAATGCCCTTCTAGAACAGAAGGGTGAGCAGCAACCGGAGCGAGAAATGCTCGAGTTCGAGAATGTCAGCAAGTCCTTTTGGACCGGCACGCAGCGCAAGGTGATCCTTGACCGCGTGTCGTTCAAGGTTGAGCTTGGCAGATCGCTCGGGATTCTCGCGCCTAACGGCACCGGCAAAACCACGCTGATCAATATGATGGCGGGGCTGGAAAAACCCGACGAAGGCGAAGTGCGCCGCGATTGCCGTATTTCCTTCCCCTTGGGGTTTATGGGCGGGGTCGTGTCCAAACACTCCGCCTTTGAAAACAGCCGCTATATCGCCCGTCTTTACGGGCTGGACCCTGATTATGTCGAAGCCTTCTGCCGCTGGATGTGCGATCTTGGCGAATATTTCGACCAACCGCTCGGCACCTACAGCCAAGGGATGCGCGCGCGTTTTTCCTTTGCGCTGATGCTGGCGCTCGACTTCGACATCTACCTCATCGACGAGGGCATGCCCTCGTCCACCGATGTGGAATTCAACCGTAAAGCCGGCGAAATTCTCAAGGAACGCCTACGCACCACCACCGTGGTGATCGTCTCACACCAGCCCAAAACACTTGAACGCTTTGCCAATTCGGCGGCGGTCCTGATGGGCGGGCAAATTTATATGTTCGATAGCTTGGAAGAAGCGAAACAGCTCTATGACTACGAAACCCAAAGCTAGAAAATTCCGCATCCGCCGCGCCGCGCCTTTGACCGAAGGACAGCCCGCAGCCCCTGCACAAAACGCAACCCCGCAAGGCGCTGCGCCCGCACCCGCGCGCCCCGATGGTATGGGCACACCGCGCAATCAACAGACCCCGCCGCCGCTGCACCCCGAACAAAACGGCGCGCACAAGCAGAGCGCGCAAGACGCAAGACCCGCGCAGGCCGAAGCGGCCCCGCAACCGCGCCCTGCCGCGGCTCCGCCCCAAGGCGCCCCAACGCCCCGCCCCGCGCAAGAAGCGGCCGCGCGCGAGGGCGACGTGTCGTCGGCGCGCGAACAAAACACCAGCCTCGATATCGACCACATCCGCAAGGAAGGTCTTACGGGGCGGCAATTGCGCATGGCCCGCCGTGTCGCGCAAAAGAACGGCCTTGCGCCGACCTCGGATTTTGACGCCGTGCGGCTTTTGCGCGCCAAGGGCATCGATCCGTTCCAGCGCGCCAATATGCTCGAACTGGTGATCCCGCAAGACGCCAGCCACCCCGACGCCCAAGGTGCGTTGCCAGACACGGAGGCGCACGGGGACGGCCCACCCGCCACCACCGGCCGCGGCGGCCTCCCCGCCACGCAACCGGCGCGCAACCAATTGCCGCAAGCGATGAGCGCAAGCCAGAACCTGCCCGCCACGGATATGAGCCCCGCCGACCGCCGCGCCATCGAGATTGCGCAAATCCAGCGCGATCTGGCAAAGCGTCGTCGCAAGAAATCCATGCTCTTGCTGGCCCGCCTGTCGGCCTTTGTATTCTTGCCCACCATTATGGCCGCCTATTATTTCTTTGCCGTGGCCACGCCGATGTTTTCGGCCAAATCCGAATTCTTGATCCTGCAAGCCGACAACCAAGGCGGCGGCGGTTTGGGCGGGCTTTTGTCCGGCACGCAATTTGCCACCTCGCAAGACAGCATCGCGGTGCAATCCTACCTGCAATCCAAGGATGCGATGCTGCGCCTTGATGGCGATGTCGGATTTCGCAGTCATTTCCAAAAAGACTACATCGACGCGATCCAACGGCTTGATCCCGACGCCTCGATCGAGGATGCCTATAAGATCTTCAAAAAGAACGTAAAAATCGGCTATGATCCGACCGAAGGCGTGCTGCGCATGGAAGTCACCGCCGCCGAGCCGCAAGTCGCGGCGGTCTTTTCCGAGCATCTGATCGAATATGCCGAAGAGCGTGTCGACGATCTGTCGCGCCGCAAACGCGAAGACGGTATGGCCACGGCCGCCGAAAGCCTTGAGCGCGCCAAACAAGAGCGCCGCGAAGCCCAAGCCCGCCTTGTGCGTCTGCAAGAGGGCACATTCATCGACCCCGAAGGCATCATCACGGCGCTGCGCGGGCAGATCAACAATGTCGAAATCCAGTTGCAGGAAAAAGAGCTGCAACTGGCTGCGATGCTCGACAACGCGCGCCCCAACAGCGCCAAGGTCGAAGGCGCGCGCGGCGATGTGCGCCGCTTGCAAGCGCTGCTCAATGAATTGCGCGGCAAAATGACCGATGCGACGACCGGCGAAAGCTCGCTGGCCGAGAAAGCCGCGCAAATCCAGATGGCGCAGGCCGATCTGGCCACCGCCGATCTGTTCTTGCAATCGGCGCTACAGAACGAAAAACAAACCGCTTTGGAGGCCAACCGTCAGGTCCGATACCTCACCACTTCGGTGCGCCCCGTCGCCCCCGAAGACCCCAGCTACCCCAAGGGATTTGAGAATACCGTTCTCGCCTTCTTGATCTTTTCGGGCATCTATCTGATGGTCTCCCTGACTTCTTCGATCCTCAGAGAACAGGTATCCTCGTAATATGACGGACGTAAAAATCGGGGCTTTGACCGTTGGTCAAACCCGCCCGCTCACCGTGATTGCCGGCCCTTGCCAGCTTGAAAGCCTCGATCATGCCTTGATGATCGCGCAGACGATGAAAGAGGCCTGCGCCATTGAGGGCGCGCAATTCATCTTCAAAGGCAGCTTTGACAAGGCCAACCGCACGTCGGTGACGGGCAAACGCGGCCTTGGCATCGACGAGGGCCTGCGCGTGATGGAGGCTGTCAAAGCCGATCTTGGCGTCCCCACCCTGACCGATATCCACAATGAGGCGCAATGTGCGCCC
This sequence comes from Paracoccaceae bacterium, assembly GCA_050633545.1. GTDB lineage: Bacteria > Pseudomonadota > Alphaproteobacteria > Rhodobacterales > Rhodobacteraceae > Litorivita. The sequence continues at coordinate 176,159 of JBOEGS010000004.1, read as the reverse complement.
GTGGCCGAGGTTTGCGATGTGCTGCAAATCCCCGCCTTCTTGTGCCGCCAAACCGATCTTTTGGTCGCGGCGGGCAAAACCGGCGCGGTGATCAACGTCAAAAAGGGCCAGTTCCTTGCGCCTTGGGATATGGCCAATGTCGTCGCCAAAATCGAGAGCACGGGCAACACCCGCATTTTGCTGACCGAGCGCGGCACCTCTTTTGGCTACAACACGCTGGTCGCCGATATGCGCGCCCTGCCACAAATGGCCGCGACCGGATACCCCGTTGTGATGGACGCCACCCATTCGGTGCAGCAACCGGGCGGTATGGGCGGATCATCGGGCGGTCAGCGCGAATTTGCCCCCGTCATGGCACGCGCCGCTGTCGCCATTGGCGTCGCTGCGGTGTTTATCGAAACCCATGAGGCGCCCGATACCGCACCCTCGGACGGGCCCAACATGATCCCGCTCGATCAAATGCCCGATCTGGTGCAAACGCTGATGGAATTCGACCGTTTGGCCAAAGCGCGCCCGCTCAAGCTTTAACCCCGCCCCTTTCCCGTTATAATTTTCGTCAAGACCTGACCAAAGAGAGATTGATCCCGTGACCAAACCATTGCCCACCGTCACCCCCAACACTTGGGAATTCCTGCGCGATCCGATGATCACCCCGACAGGATTTCGCGAGTATGACGCCCGCTGGAAATACCCCGAAGAGATCAACCTGCCCGGCATGACGGCGCTTGGCCTCGGGATCGGCACGCAGATGCATCTGCGCGGGATCGAGCCCGTGATCGCGGTCGGCAACGATTACCGCGACTATTCACTGACCATCAAAAACGCGCTGATCCTCGGGTTGATCCAAGCAGGCGTGACGGTCAAGGATATCGGCCCTTGCATCACGCCGATGGCCTATTTCAGCTCGTTCCATTTGGGCGTGCCCGGCGTGGCGATGGTCACGGCCTCGCATAACCCCAACGGTTGGACGGGCGTGAAAATGGGCTTTGACATGCCGCTCACCCACGGCCCCGACGAAATGGCCGAACTCAAAGACATCGTGCTTAATGACAAGGGCGTGGCCCGTGACGGCGGCAAATACGAATTCGTCGACGGCGTGTTCGACGCCTATATGGACGACCTCGTGGGCGATTTCAAAATGACCCGCAAGCTCAAGGTCGTCTGCGCCACGGGCAACGGCACGGCCTCGGCCTACGGGCCCAAACTCTTTGAACGGATCGGCGTCGAAGTCGTCGAAAGCCACAATGCGCTCGACTACACCTTCCCCCATTACAACCCCAACCCCGAAGCCATGGAAATGCTCCATGACATGAGCGCCTCGGTCAAAGCCTCCGGCGCGGATTTCGCGCTTGGCTTTGATGGCGATGGTGACCGCTGCGGCGTAGTGGATGACGAGGGCGAAGAGATTTTCGCCGATAAGGTCGGCGTCATCATGGCCCGTGATCTGTCAAAGATTTACCCCAACTCGACCTTTGTCGCGGATGTGAAATCCACCGGCCTGTTTGCCTCCGATCCCGAGCTTATCGCCAATGGCGTGACCGCGGATTATTGGAAAACTGGCCACAGCCATATGAAACGCCGTGTGCACGAACTGGGCGCTTTGGCGGGCTTCGAAAAATCGGGCCACTATTTCATGGCCGAACCCGTGGGCCGCGGCTATGACGACGGCATGCGCGTTGCGGTGGAAATCTGCAAATTGATGGACCGCAACCCCGATATGAAAATGTCGGACCTGCGCAAAGCCTTGCCGGTGACCTATTCGACGCCGACCATGTCGCCCTATTGCTCGGATTTGGAAAAATACGATGTGCTGGAACGCTTGGTCGAAAAGCTGGCCGCCAAAGGCAAATCGGGCGAGGCCTTCGCGGGCCGCGCCATCAAAGAGGTGGTCACCGTCAACGGCGCCCGCGTGATCTTGGACAACGGATCATGGGGTCTGGTGCGCGCCTCGTCGAACACGCCCAATCTGGTGGTGGTCTGCGAAAGCTCGGTCAGCGAGGCGGAACTGCGCGCGATCTTCAAGGAGATCGACGATGTGATCCGTACCGAACCCACGGTCGGCGATTACGACCAGACGTTCTAAATCATCAGGCTGGCCCGAACCGCGCCTGTGGTTCGGGCCAAGCTTTTCTATGGGTCAGGCCAGACCGAGGCCGCCAACCCGCGTCCCTTGAGCAAAGCCTCAACGCCCGGAAGTCGCCCGCGGAAGGCCTCGTAGAGCGCGCCCGCATCCTCGGACCCGCCTTTGGACAGGATATGCTCTTCGAGCGCCCTTGCGAGATCAGGGTCAAAGGCATCGCCCTTTTCCTCGAAGGCTTCGAAGGCATCCGCATCCATCACCTCGGACCACATATAGCTATAGTAACCGCTGGAATATCCGTCGCCCGAAAACACATGGGCGAATTGCGGCGTGGCGTGGCGCATGGCAATCGCGCGCGGCATGCCGATGCTCTCCAAAATCTCGGCCTGACGCGCCATCGGATCGCTGGGCGGCGTGCCTTGGTGGAACTCCAGATCGACCAAGGCCGAGGCGACATATTCCACCGTGGCAAAGCCTTGTCCGAAATTGGCCGCCGCCAGCAGTTTTTCCAACACCTCCTGCGGCATCGCCTCGCCGGTTTCGGCATGGATCGCAAACTCGGCGAGAACCTGCGGCACTTCGAGCCAATGTTCATAAAGCTGGCTGGGCAATTCGACGAAATCGCGCGCCACCGAGGTGCCCGAAATGCTCTCGAAGGTCACATTTGACAGCATCTGGTGCAACGCATGGCCGAACTCGTGAAACAGCGTGCGCGCATCGTCATAGGACAATAGCGCCGGATCGCCCTTGGCGAAATTGCACACGTTGATCACCACGGGGCTTTGCACCTGCGGATGCTTGGCCTGACTGCGCATGGCAGAGCACCACGCCCCCGAACGTTTGGAGCCGCGCGCGAAGTAATCGCCAATGAAAACCGCAACATGCGCGCCACCTCGGGTGACCTCCCATGCGTGGCAATCGCGGTGGTAAAGCGGCACGTCGAGCGGCGTGAACTCCAACCCGAAAAGCCGCGTCGCGCAAGCAAAAGAAGCCTCGATCATCTTGTCGAGCTGCAGGTAGGGTTTGAGCGCCGCCTCGTCGAAATCGAACTCCGCCGCCCGCCGTTTTTCGGCGTAGTAATGCCAATCCCACGGCTCCAGATCGCCATTCATCCCGTCGCGATGCAGCATCGCCTCAAGCTGCTCTGTATCGGCCTCGGCACGCGCTTTGGCCGGTGCCCATACCGCCATCAACAGCTCGCGCACCGCCTCGGGCGTCTTGGCCATTTCGGTCTCGAGCTTGTAGTCGGCAAAGCTGTCATAGCCCAAAAGCTGCGCCCGCTCATGGCGCAGGGCAAGGATTTCCTTGGCGATCTCGGGGTTCCTCGCGGCCCCGCGCGCCGTAAAGGCCCGCCAGACCTTTTCGCGCAGATCTCGGCGCGGCGAGCTAGCCAAAAACGGCGTCGCCAAGGACCGCGACAGGGTGATCACCGGCCCTGTATTCGCCTCCGCCCCCGCCGCGCGGGCCGCATCGATCAAAAACTGCGGTAGCCCCTCTAGATCGGCCTCGGCCAATTCCATTTTCCATTCGCGCTCATCGGACAAAAGATTTTGGGTAAACTCGGTGCCCAGAACCGCCAAACGCGATTTGATCGCCTGCATCCGCGCATCCGCCGCCCCTTCAAGCGCCGCGCCCGAGCGCACAAAACTGCGGTGGGTCAGCATCAAAACCCGCGCCTGCTCATCACTCAGCGGCAAGTCATCCCGCCCGTCCCATAGCGCCTCGACCCGCGCAAAGAGCGCCTTGTTCGACGAAATTTTCGAGGCGTGATCGGCCAAAGCAGGGGAAAACTGGCGCTGCAGGGCCTCGCGCTCTTCATTGCTATCGGCCCCCGCAACCGTAAAGAACACCGACAAAACCCGATCCAGATCCTTGCCCGCCGCCTCCAGCGCCCCGATGGTGTTGTCAAAATCGGGCGCCGCGCCGTTTTGTGCGATGGCGTCGATTTCTGCCTCATGGCTGGCCAAGGCTTCGGCAAATGCGGGTTCGAAATCCGCATCCGAAATTGCATCAAACGGCGCGATCTCGAAACGGCTGGTCCATCGGGTCAAAAGCGGGTTGGTCATGGCGGCTCTCCTTTGCGACCAAGCTATGCCCGCGCCTCAGGAGTTTCCAGAGCCTTTGCCGCTGCACACCGCACAATCGCTGCGCGGCTTGAGCGCGATCTTGCGGCTTTCGCCATAAAGCGCGTCATAAATAAGCATCTGCGAGCGCAAGGCCGATCCCGCGCCGGTGATCACTTTGACCGCTTCCATCGCCATCATCGCCCCGATCACCCCAGGAAGCGGCGCGGCAACCCCCGCCTCGGCGCAAGACGGAGCCAGCCCCGCCGCGGGCGCTTTGGGGAAAATGCATTGATAACACGGCCCGCCGTTTTGCGGATCGAACACCGAAAGCTGCCCCTCCCATTGCGACAAGGCCCCTGAAATCAATGGGATACCCACCGCAACCGCCATGCGGTTCGCCGCATAGCGCGTCTCGAAATTATCGGTGCCGTCGAGGATCAGATCATAATCGCTCAGCGTTTCGGCAAAGCCCTCGTCAAACCGCCGGTGATAGGGCCGCACGGTGACAAACGGGTTCTGTGCCTCCATCGCCCGCTGCGCCGAAAACACCTTGGGCATGCCGATATTGACGTCGGGGTGGATGACCTGCCGCTGCAGATTGGAGTTTTCCACCACATCCGCATCAATCACGCCGATGGTCCCTACGCCCGCCGCCGCCAGATACATCAAAGCGGGCGAGCCAAGCCCCCCCGCCCCGACCACCAAAACCCGCGCCTCCTTGAGCGCGCGCTGCCCCTGTCCGCCAAGCTCGCGCAACACGATATGGCGCGCATAGCGTTCCAATTCTGTCTGGCTGAACAACGGCTTATCCACAGTATCCGCCTCCGCGCCCCGCGCCCGTGCTTTCAACGCGGCAATGACGCGCCCATAGCCCGCGACAAGACCCCCAAACCCGCCAAGCAGTAACCACGGCGCAACCGATCCGCCCGTCTGCATGCGCAGCGCCGCGCCTTGCGGCAAGACCAGATGCATCAACACCACCGCCGCCCAAAGCGCCGCAATCATGCCCCAACGCAGCGGACGCGGCGCGCCCATCAGCGCCCCGCCCCCCCAAAGCGCGCCTGCCATGGCAAAAACCGTGATCATTCGCGCCCCGTCGACCCGAACCCGCCCGCGCCGCGCGCCGTCTCGCTCAAGGCTTCGGCGATCTCGAAGCGCGCCTGCAACACCGGCGCGACGATCATTTGTGCGATCCGCTCCCCATGGGCCACATAGAACAACTCCTGCCCCGCATTGAGCAAAATCACCCCCAAGGGACCGCGATAATCGCTATCAATCGTGCCAGGGCTATTGGGCAAGGTGATCCCGTGCTTGAGCGCAAGGCCCGAGCGCGGGCGCAATTGCACCTCATATCCCGCAGGGATCTCCAGATGCAGCCCTGTCGGGATCAAGGCCCGCGCGCCTGGTGCCAATGAAACGCCCGTCCGGTCAGGGAAATTCGCGCGCAGGTCCGCACCCGCCGCCTGAGCGCTTTCGTAGCGCGGCAAAGGCTGCGAGCGGTCCGCCGCCTCTGCCCATTTCAGCTTCACGGTAATCATCGCGCCCGCCTCTTTTTACTGTCTTCCACTATGCCCGCCGAAGGCACGAGATCTATTGCACCAAAGCCTCGGCAATACGCGCGGCCAGCTTCTCTGCCACCGCGCCCTTGCCCATACGCGGCCAGCTTTCGGCGCCGTCACCGGAAATCAAAACCACAGCATTCTCGCTGCCGCCCATAATGCCGGTTTCGGGGCGCACGTCATTGGCGACGATCCAATCGCACCCCTTACGCTCCCGTTTCGCCGTTGCATGGGCGACCACATCGTCGGTTTCGGCGGCAAAACCGACGACCAGTTTCGGACGCCCCTGCGCCATCTGGCTCACTCCTGCGAGGATATCGGGGTTCTCGGAAAATTCCAAAACCGGCAAAGCGCCGTCTTTTTTCTTGATCTTCGAGGCCGAAGCCGAAGCCACGCGCCAGTCGGCCACAGCGGCCGCAAACACCGCCGCATCGGCGGGCAAGGCGTGCTCGACCGCCTCTTTCATTTGCGCTGCGGTTTCGACCCGCACCACCTCGACATGCGGCGGCGGCGGCACATCGGCGGGGCCCGTCACAAATACCACCTCGGCCCCCAAAGCCGCCAGCGCCGCAGCAATCGCCGTGCCCTGCGCGCCGGACGAGCGGTTGGCAATATATCTAACCGGATCAATGGGTTCATGGGTCGGACCAGAGGTCACAATGATGCGTTTGCCTTGCAAGACCCCCCGTTCGAAATAGGTCTCGGCCGCCATCAAAATATCGGGCACCTCGGCCATACGCCCCGCGCCGAATTCGCCGCAGGCCATTTCGCCCGCATCAGGGCCGACAAAGCGAATGCCATCGGATTTGAGCTGCGCAATATTGCGCTGCGTGGCGGGGTGCTCCCACATGCGCACATTCATCGCAGGCGCGATAAGAACCGGCGTGTCAGTCGCCAGCAAGAGCGTCGAGGCCAGATCATTGGCATGGCCCTGTGCCATCTTGGCCATCAGATCCGCCGTTGCGGGGGCCACCACGATCAAATCGGCGCTGCGCGACAATTGGATATGGCCCATCTCGGCTTCGGTGGTCAGGTCGAACAGGTCGCGGTGCACCGGCGCACCGGCCAAAGCCGCCACGGATAAGGGCGTGACGAATTCTTCGGCGGCGCGCGTCAAAACGGGCGTGACCTCGGCGCCCAATCCTTTGAGCCGCCGGATCAAATCCAAGGATTTATAGGCCGCGATCCCGCCGCCGATGATGAGCAAAATGCGTTTGGATGCCAGCATTTGGCGTCTCTCCCCTGATGCGCGCGCGGCGCGCCGACCTCGCCGACACTAGGCAGTTGGCCGCCAAGGGGCAAGAGCAAGGCAAAGCACAAAAGGGCCGCAAATATCGCGGCCCCTACACGTCACTGGATCACATCACCCCAAAAGCGCCATAACCTCGCGCCCGTGGCTTTCGAGGCTCTTGCGCATTTTGGCAAAGGCCGCGACTTCCAATTGCCGCACCCGCTCCTTGGACAGGTTCAACTCTTGGCCAAGGCTTTCCAGCGTGCGCGGATCGTCGCGCAGCTTGCGCTCGCGAATGATCAGCCGCTCGCGCGCATTGAGCCTGTCCATCGCCTCGACAAGCCATGCGCGCAGGGCCGCGCGGTCGTGGTCTTGCTCGACGATCTGCTCGGCTTGGGCGCCGTCATCTTCGAGCGCGTCAATCCATTCGCGCCCCTCGTCTTCGGCCGATTGAGTCGCATTGAGCGAGAAATCAGAGCCGGACAATCGCCCTTCCATCATCTCCACATCGCGCAGCGGCACGCCGATTTCATGGGCAATCATTTCGCGCAACTGATAGCCGTCTAGCGTCTCGCCCTGCGCCATGGCCTCGCGCTCGATCTGCGCACGCACGCGGCGCATGTTGAAAAATAGCGATTTTTGCGAAGAGGTGCTGCCAGTGCGCACCATCGACCAGTTGCGCATCACATATTCTTGGATCGAGGCCTTGATCCACCACACGGCATAGGTCGAAAACCGCACGCCCCGATCAGGGTCGAATTTATCGGCCGCCTTCATCAACCCGAGCCCCGCCTCTTGAATCAGATCATTCATCGGCGCGCCATAACGGCGAAACTTGGCCGCCATAGAAATCGCCAACCGCATATAGGCCGTGATCAACCGGTGCAGCGCCGCCTCGTCGCGCTCGTCGCGCCAAGCATAGGCCAGCGCCAATTCCGTTTCCGCGTCGAGCATTTCTGCCTTCATCGCGCGGCGGGAAAATGTGAAATCCTGTGGTGCGTCCAATGCCATTTTGCGGCCCCCGTTCGCTTTGCGTCCATCCGTGTCGGCGCCTCAAAGCATCTTGGGCGCGCTTGCGCCCTCGGCCCTGTGAGGTCATAAGAACTACGCGCCAGACGGCATTTGGTTCAAAAAAAGGATGCAAGGATGTTGCCGAAACTGACTTTGGTCCTAGGAGGCGTTGCCTCAGGGAAGTCCGATTTTGCGGAAAATCTCATTCTTTCCAGTGGGCTAGATCCGCTTTATATCGCCACAGCCGAGGCGCTGGATGATGAAATGCGCACCAAGATCGCGCGCCACCGCACAGAGCGCGGCGAGAAATGGCGCACGATTGAGGCCCCGCTGGAAGCCGCCGCGACCTTGGGCGAGTTGCCCGCAGGCAGCATGGCGCTTCTCGATTGCGCCACCATGTGGCTCAGCAATCAGATGATGGCGAACCGCGACATCAAGGCCGAAACCGCACGCCTGCTCCACGCGCTTGAGGCCGCCCCTGCGCCCGTCGTCATCGTCTCCAACGAGGTCGGGTTTGGCGGCATCGCGGGCGACAGCCGCTCGCGGGCCTTTGCCAATGCCCAAGGGCGGCTCAATCGCGATCTGGCAGCGATCTGCGATCAGGTGACCCTCGTCGCAGCAGGATTACCGCTCCACCTCAAGAGCGCGCAATGAGCCGGTTTTTCTGGGTCCGCCATGGGCCGACACATGCAAACTCCATGGTCGGTTGGTCGGATATTCCGGCCGATCTGAGCGATGCCGCCCTGATTGCCCGTGTTGACGCCCATTTGCCGCGAGATGCTTTGGTGATTTCCTCCGATCTGATCCGCGCGGTCGATACGGCCACGGCCATCGGCGGGGCGCGCAAGCGCCTGCCGCATGATCGCAACCTGCGCGAAATCCATTTCGGCGCATGGGAATTGCAAAGGTTCAACGAGGTCGCCGATCCCGCCCATATCAAGCGATTTTGGGAAGAGCCGGGCGAGGTGAAAGCCCCCAATGGCGAAAGCTGGAACGATCTGCACGCTCGCGTCAGCGCCGCCGCGCAGCGCCTGGTCGCCGCCCATCCGGGCCGTGATCTTATCGCCGTTGCCCATTTCGGCGCGATCTTGAGCCAAGTGCAAACCGCCCGCGGGCAAACCGCCTCCGAAGCCTTTGCCCAAAAAATCGACAATCTCTCGGTGACCGAATTGCACTGGACCGGCGATCCCGCAGGCCCGTGGCGCCCCCATAAGGTCAATCACATTCCGTGATGCGGCTCAGCGCGCACTTTCATTTGCGTTTTGTCGAGGCGCTGGCCTAGCCTTGGCTCACATTGATGTCACAAGGCAGGGTCATGACTTACACACTTTATATCGGCGATCGCACATTTTCGAGTTGGTCCTTGCGCGGCTGGCTGATGCTGGAAAAATTCGGGCTTCCCTATACCGAGAACATGATCGGACTTTATGGCGGCACAATGGCCGAAGATATGGCCCCCCTCGCTCCGGCGCGGCTGGTTCCGACGCTCAAAACGCCCGAGGGCCTGATCATCGGAGAGAGCCTTGCGATGGCCGAAACCCTCGCCGAGCGTCACCCCGACGCGGGGCTTTGGCCCACTGATCCCGCCGCGCGCGCCCATGCGCGATGGCTTTGCGCCGAAATGCACGCAGGGTTCACTGCGCTGCGCGGGGCCTGCCCCATGCAATTGGAGCATCAATATCGCGACTTTGAGCCAAGCCAGGCCGTGCGCGACGATCTTGCGCGCATCCAAGAGCTTTGGGCCCTTGCGCGCAGCCATGCGCCGGACGGGCCGTGGCTCTTTGGCGAATACACCCTTGCCGATGTGTTTTATGCGCCCGTCGCCGCCCGCATCGCCGGTTACGGTCTCGATGTTGGCCCCGAGGCTGCCGCATATGTCGCCCGCCACCTCGCCGATCCCGCCTTCAAAGCATGGCGCGCCGAGGGGCTCAAAACCCGCTATGATCCCTATCCCTACGGCGAGAACCTGACGGCCTCGCCATGGCCCGAACCGATTTGACTGGTTAACACTTCGTAAACCTCTCCCGCGTTAACCATAATAAACGCCTCAATTTTGTGAGGCCGGTTCACCGCAGGAGACCCCATGACCACACGCGCCTATACGGTGGCTTTCGATGGCGTCAATGCGCGCAGCGTCGAGGTGCAATGCGCCGTGAGCGCCGGCATGCCCGCGCTCGCCGTGGTTGGATTGCCGGACAAGGCCGTTTCGGAAGCGCGCGAACGCGTGCGCGCGGCGCTCACATCAATGGGCATCGCGCTGCCGTCCAAACGCATCACGATAAATCTCTCGCCCGCTGACCTTCCCAAAGAAGGCAGCCATTTCGACCTGCCCATCGCCTTGGCCATGCTTGCGGCGCTTGAGGTGATCCCTAAAGATGCGGTTGAAGGCGCGGTTGCCTTGGGCGAGCTGTCGCTCGACGGCGGCCTTGTCGCGGTGACCGGCGCCTTGCCTGCCGCTCTTCATGCCGCTGCCGAAGACCGGCTCCTCATCTGCCCTGCACGTTGCGGGCCCGAGGCCGCGTGGGTCGGGGATGCGCAGGTGCTTGCGCCCCCGTCATTGGCCGCGATCGTCGCGCATTTCAACGGCCGCAGCCCGCTGCACCTTGCCGCGCCCCGCGCCATCGACACGCCCGCCCAGCCCGCAAAAGACATGGCCGAAGTCAAAGGGCAGGAACGCGCAAAACGGGCGCTCGAAATCGCCGCCGCTGGCCGCCACCACATTCTCATGGTCGGCACACCCGGATCCGGAAAATCGATGCTGGCCGCGCGCCTGCCCGCGCTTTTGCCACCGATGAACGCGGCCGAGGCGCTCGAAACCTCGATCATCCATTCCGTCGCGGGTATCCTTCCCGAAGGCGGAATTCGTATCGCGCGCCCGTTTCAAAACCCCCATCACACCGCTTCGACTGCCGCTTTGGTTGGCGGCGGACGCCGCGCTGGTCCAGGTGAAATCAGCCTCGCGCATAACGGAATACTGTTCATGGACGAATTCCCCGAGTTTCCACGCAGCGTGCTCGAAACCCTGCGCCAGCCGCTTGAAACAGGCGAAGTGACCGTGAGCCGCGCCAATGCCCATGTCAGCTATCCAGCGAAGTTTCTGCTCGTCGCCGCTGCAAACCCCTGCAAATGCGGATATTTTTCCGACCCTGCCCGCGCCTGTTCGCGCGTCCCAGCATGCGGCGATGATTACATGGGCCGCATTTCCGGCCCGCTGCTCGACCGGTTCGATTTGCGTATCGAGGTGCCGCCCGTCTCTTTCCAGGACCTCGACCTGCCCGCCTCTGGTGACAGCAGTGCCGTGATCTCCGCCCGCGTCGCCGCTGCCCGCGCCGTGCAAAACGCGCGCTTTGCCGCGCACCCGACCGCGCGCCTCAATGCCGATGCGGAGGGGAAGGTTTTGGAACAGATCGCCGCGCCCGACCCCGAAGGGCGCGACATCCTGACCCGCGCGGCGCAGCGTTTTGGCATGACGGCGCGCGGGTATCACCGCGTGCTACGTGTGGCCCGCACCATCGCCGACCTTGCGCACAGCGAGCAGGTCCGCAAACCGCATATCGCCGAGGCGATCAGCTTTCGCCTCACCTCCTTGAAAGAGTTTTGATCCATCCGGATAGATGCGCCAGATCATCGCCCGCCTGCGGCAGGTAGCGATGAAACATGTGCCACACATGGGGCATCTGGGAGCGCAAATGAAGATGCACCTCGCCGCCTACATCGCGCATTCGAGTAGCAAGACGCCGGCTGTCGTCGAGCAGTATTTCATCCAAGCTTGCCGCCAAGTAGACAGGGCAGGCTCCTGAAAAATCTGCGTAAATCGGGGATGCGCGTGGATCACCGGCATCTTGCCCCTGTAAATACATCTGCCCGATTTCATCCATCCGCGCAGCGGGCAAAATAGCCTCCGCCGCAGCATTACCCGTAACGCTTGGTCCACTGTTGCGCATGTCGGTATAAGCCGAGAGAGCAAAACATCCTCTCGGCTGCGGTAAGGCTTTTGCGCAGATATGCCCCAGTAGAGCCAAGGCCAAACCGCCCCCCGCACTATCCCCGCCGATCACAATATCATTTGGCGCAACGCCCCGCGCAATCAACGCTTCATAACTTGCGACGGCATCGTCAAAGGCCGCCGGAAAGGGTGCGTCGGGCGCAAGCCGGTAGTCGGGCAGAACAGCCTGCATGCCCGTCATCTTCGACAGTTTGGCCAGCATCGCGGCATGGGTGCGCGGCGAGCCGAAAATATAGGCGCCGCCGTGAAAATAAAGCAAAACGCCCGCGCTGCTCGCGCCGATCTCAAGGCACTCCAAGGCGCCAAGACGGCCCTCGGCGACCGGCACGCTCTTATCCGGTCGAAACAGGATCCGCGCTTTGCGCGCAAAGGCCTCACGCGCCTCGACCGGATCCGTCACGCGCGACAAAAAACGACGCTCGAACAGGCGCAAGGCGGCATTCAAGGCCGAAACCCGCAGGCTCATTTGCGCTTGGCTTCAATCGCCAACCAGATTTTCTCGGCGATATTCGTGCCGTCAAACCGCTCCAACTCCTGAATGCCGGTCGGCGAGGTCACGTTGATTTCTGTCAGATAGTCGCCGATCACGTCAATTCCGACAAAGACCTGCCCTTTCTCACGCAAAAGCGGGCCAATCGCGGCGCAAATTTCGCGGTCGCGTTCGGTGAGCCCGATTTTCTCGGGCCGCCCGCCCACATGCATATTCGAGCGTGTTTCCCCTTCGGCGGGCACGCGGTTGATCGCACCGACCGGCTCGCCATCGACCAAGATGATCCGCTTATCGCCTTTGGACACCGCAGGCAGGAATTTTTGAACGATCAATGGTTCGCGCGAGAAGCCGGTGAACAGCTCGTGCAGGGACGCGAGGTTGCGATCGCTTTGGGTCAACCGAAACACCCCCGCGCCGCCATTGCCATAGAGTGGCTTGAGAATGATATCGCCGTGCTTTTCCTTAAAGGCACGAATGGTTTGCAAGTCGCGTGCAATGGTCGTTGGCGGGGTCAGTTTTGGAAAATCTAGGACCAGCAGTTTTTCGGGATAATTGCGCACCCAAAACGGGTCGTTGACCACAAGAGTTGTTTCTTTAAGCTGGTCCAAAAGATGCGTCGTGGTGATATAAAACATATCAAAAGGCGGGTCTTGGCGCAGCCAAACCACATCAAAATCCGCCAGATCGACAACCTGCTCTGCACCGAGCGAGAAATGGTTTCCCTCAACCCGCTGCACCTTTAGCGGCCAGCCCCGCGCGGTGATCCGTCCCTCGTCATAAGCCAAACAATCAGGCGTGTAATAGAAAAGTTCATGCCCGCGCGCCTGCGCCTCTTCGGCAATGCGGAAGGTGCTGTCGGCATTAATATTGATCGGACCGATGGGGTCCATTTGAAATGCAATCTTCATCGCGCGCCTCTCAAGCTGTGTCTTCACTTACATGGCGCAAGCTTGGGCCGAGGGCAAATCAGAAATCCGCGAAGACCCCCTCACGGGTCTCGATCTCGCCAAAGCCATTTACCGTGGCAAGATCGACGCGCAGCTCGGTCAATTGCCCTTTAGGGCAGTGACCGAGGTATTCGGAGGCGGCGCGAAAAATCCGTTGTAACTGCCTGTCGGACAGGTGCTCCGCCGCCCTTGCATGACTGCGGCTAGCCTTGACCTCCACGACAACAATCGCGTCACCGCGTCCGAAAATAAGGTCAATCTCACCGCTTTGGCAGCGCCACCTCTCCTCAAGAAGGCGATACCCGCCACGCTGGTAATGGCGCGCAACGGCCTCTTCTGCGGCGCGGCCGCAAAGATAGGCCACCTGCCCCCGGTTGCGACGCGCCAAGGCCACAGGCGGCAAAGGCACCGCATGGGCCGCCGCGAAATCAAATTCCATCTGCAGGCTCATACCGGCCCCTCAAACTTTGCCTTTGTCCAATTCCAGCGCGACTTGGTAGACCTGCCGACGCGGCAAGTTAAACCGCGCAGAGATCGCATCGGCAGCGTCGCGCACTGACATTTCGGCGAGCGCTTTGTTCACTTCTTGTTCTAAGTCAATCTGGTTAATAGAAGGTAAATGTCCGCGGTCGATCAAGACAACAATCTCGCCTTTGAGGGACTTCTCGGCGCAAGTCTGCGCGACCTGCGCGAGCGTGCCGCGCAGCACCTCTTCGAATTTCTTGGTCAACTCGCGGCAAACGGCCACTTGGCGCTCTTCGCCCAAAACCTCTGCCGCATCGCGCAGCATGGCGGCGACACGTTTGGGCGATTCGTAAAAGGCCAAGGTCGCCGGCACATCTTTGAGCGCCGCAAGGGCGGTTTTCCGCTGTCCTTTGGCATTGGGTAAAAATCCTGCGAACATGAACCGATCGGTCGGCAATCCCGCAATCGTCAGCGCCGTGATCACCGCCGATGGTCCGGGGGCGGAGGTGACAAGATACCCCTCCTCGCGCGCGGCGCGGGCCAGATCAAAACCGGGGTCAGCCACGAGCGGCGTGCCCGCCTCGGACCCATAAGCCACAGATTTCCCTTCGGCCAGATATTGCAGCAATCTGGGACGTATCTTGCCGCCGTTATGGTCATGGTAGGACAGCATCGGCCGATCCCCGACGGCAATCGCGTGAATGTCCATCAACTTGCGCATCGTGCGCGTATCTTCGGCCGCCAGAACATCCGCGCTGGCAAGAATATCGAGTGCACGCAGCGTGATATCACGCGCCGTGCCAATCGGCGTTGCAATCAAATAAAGCCCGCCCGCGAGTGGGCCGCTTTTCGCGCCGTAAACCGCGCTGTTCGGATTCATGTCTAGACCCGCCCCTCTGTGTCTCTATTATATTATCTCGAAACAAAGGCCAAGAACGGGCCATCCGATCTCGAGGGAGTGAGATTACTTATGTTTGCTGTTTTAACCCCCGCCCGCAAGGGCCTTCGCCGCATGATCCCTTGGGTCGCCTCTGCTTTTGCCGCTGTTGCCCTTGCCGCTTGTGAACCTTTGGCGATTCCCGGGGCGGGCATGGCGGGCGCGCCAAAGATCGACGCCAATGCCCCCGTCCCTGTCGCCCTCTTGGTGCCGCGCGGATCGGGCAACCCCGGCGATGACCTACTGGCGCAAAGCCTTGAAAACGCGGCGCGATTGGCCATCACCGATTTGAGCGGCGTGAAAATCGACTTGCGGGTCTACGGCACGGCGGGCAACGCCGGCCAAGCGCAGACCGCCGCGAAACAGGCCGTCGCGGATGGCGCCAAAATCATCCTCGGGCCGGTCTTTGCCGAGGCCGCCAATGCCGCCGGTGTCGCGGTTGCGCCTTCGGGCGTCAACGTGATGTCGTTTTCCAACAATGTGACCATCGCGGGCGGCAATGTCTTTGTGCTTGGCCCGACCTTTGACAACACGGCCAACCGTTTGGCCAATTATGCCGCGCGCCAAGGCAAAAGACGCATCCTCATCGCCCATGCCGACAACATCGGCGGGCAGCTTGGGGCGCAGGCGATCTCGGGCGCGGTGAGCCGAGCGGGGGGCTCTATCGCCGGATCTGTAGGCTATGAATTCTCGCAACAAGGGTTGATCGCGGCCATTCCGCAGATCAAGGCCGCCGCCACCAACGGCGCCGCGGATGCGATTTTCATGACCGCCAACTCCGATGCCGATCTGCCGCTTCTGTCGCAAATGCTGCCAGAGGCCGGTCTGCCCTCCTCGTCGATGCAATACATTGGCCTGACACGTTGGGATGTGCCCGCGCAAACCACTGATCTGCCTGGGGTTCAGGGCGGATGGTTCGCCTTACCTGATCCCGCGCTCGCCGCACAATTCCAATCGCGCTATAGCGCCGCCTTTGGCAGCGCCCCCCATCCAATTGGCGGATTGGCCTATGACGGGATCGCAGCCATCGGAGCGCTGGTCAAAGCTGGCAAAGCCGATGCATTGACCGCCTCGGCTCTGACCCAAAGCGCAGGGTTCCAAGGCGTCGGCGGCGTGTTCCGTTTGCGCCCCAATGGCACCAACGAGCGCGGCTTGGCCGTGGCCACGATCCAGAACAAAAAGGTCGTGATCCTCGACCCCGCGCCGCGCGGCTTCTCTGGCGGCGGATTTTAAACAACGCGCCCCGCGGCCGCAGATGCCGACAGACCAAACGCATAAATCGCGCGCTTCGCCCTCCGGCGGGGCGCGCGTTTTGCATCGGCCAAGGCCCGTCACTGGCGCCCGATGCGGCAAAGCCGCGCTTTTCCCTGCCTCATGCGCATGTTAACACATCGCCAAGACGGATTGCGCTATGGCATGGCCTCGCCTAGGGCCCCAAAGCGCCCAGTACATATAAAGAGCAGGCTTGATGACCCAATTACCGACCCAGCCGGAAAACCTGATCTGTGAGGCGCAAGATATCTTCGATGCCCCCGCCCTGCGCGCGCGTCTGGATGCGCAAATCGCCAAGGACACCAGCCCCGCCGCCGTGCGCAAAACAACGGTCGAGGCGCTCAATGCCGAACGCGAGCGCGGCAGTGCAGCGATCGAACAGGCCTTTGCCGCGCGTCCCTTTGACGCCGACCCGGTGACACGGGCCTATACCTATCTGACCGATTGTCTGGTCCTGACGACCTTTGACATCGCCTTGACCTATCTGCACCCAGCCCCGAAAGGCGCAGAAAACCGCCTCGCTTTGGTGGCGGTCGGCGGCTACGGGCGCGGCGAAATGGCTCCCCATTCCGATGTCGACCTGCTGTTTCTGACCCCTTCGAAAATCACCCCATGGGCCGAGCAGGTGATCGAGGCCATGCTCTATATCTTGTGGGACCTGCGCCTCAAGGTCGGCCATTCCAGCCGCACGATCCGCGATTGCATCAAACTGGGCGGCGAGGATTTCACCATCCGCACCGCGCTTTTGGAGCACCGCACCCTCGGCGGCGATCTCAAACTGGCCGCGGAGCTCGATCAAAAGCTGTGGAACGATCTGTTCAAAGGGTCGGAGCGCGAGTTCATCGAGGCCAAGCTCGAAGAGCGTGACAGCCGCCATGAGAAACAAGGCGGCCAACGCTATATGGTCGAGCCGAATGTCAAAGAGGGCAAAGGCGGGCTGCGCGATCTGCAATCGCTCTATTGGATCGCCAAGTATCTCTACAAGGTGCAAACCACGCAAGAACTGGTCGACTTGGGGGTCTTTCGCAAAGACGAATACGCCAAATTCGCCGCAGCGCAGGAATTCCTTTGGGCCGTGCGCTGCCATTTGCATTTGATTGCGGATCGCCCCGCCGACCAATTGACCTTTGACGCGCAGGTCGAGGTCGCCGCGCGCATGGGATATTCCGATAAAACCGGTCGCCGCGCGGTCGAGCATTTCATGCAAGAGTATTTCCGCCACGCCACGGCGGTCGGGGATCTGACCCGCATTTTCTTGACCAAACTCGAAGCGGCGCATGTGAAATCCGGCCCGCTTCTGGAGCGGATTTTCCGCCGCCTGCCCAAGGTGAAAGACCTCTATGAGGTGATCAACAACCGCCTTGCGATCGCCGACGAAGAGGTATTTTTGGCCAATAAGGTCAATATCTTGCGCCTCTTCGAAGAGGCCCTGCGCACGGGGATGTTGATCCACCCCGACGCCATGCGTCTGGTGACGGCGAACCTGCATCTGATCGACGATGCGATGCGCGCCGACAAAGAAGCCCAGCGCATTTTCCTCGACCTGCTGATCAAACACGGCAACCCCGAACGCGCCCTGCGCCGGATGAATGAGTTGGGCGTTCTGGCCGCCTTTATTCCCGAATTCGAACCCATCGTCGCGATGATGCAATTCAACATGTATCACAGCTACACGGTTGACGAGCACACGATTCAGGTGATCCGCAATCTCGCCCAGATCGAGCGCCACGAGCTTGATGAAGAGCTCCCCGTGGCCTCCTCGATCCTTGAGGAAGGGGTCAACCGCAAGGTGCTCTATATCGCCATGCTTTTGCATGACATCGGCAAGGGGCGCGAGCTTGATCACTCGGTGCTGGGTGCGCAGATCGCCCGCAAGGTCGCGCCGCGACTGGGGCTGAACAAGCAAGACAGCGAAACGGTCGAATGGCTGGTTCGCTATCATTTGCTCATGTCGGATATGGCGCAAAAACGCGACATCGCCGATCCGCGCACGGTGCGCGATTTTGCCAAGGCCGTGCAATCGGTCAAACGGCTTGATCTGTTGACGGTCCTGACGGTCTGCGACATTCGCGGCGTCGGACCGGGCGTTTGGAACAACTGGAAAGCCTCGCTCTTGCGCGCGCTCTACCGCCAAACGCGCGTGGCCTTGGAGCACGGGCTCGAAGCGCTCAACCGCGAGCAACGCGGCACCGAAGCCAAGCGCAACCTGCGCGCCGAATTGCCCGATTGGACCGAAAAGAAGCTGCGCGTCGAGATCAACCGCCACTACCCGCCCTATTGGCAAGGTCTGCACGTCACCGCCCATGCGCTGTTTGCGACCATGCTGGACGGGATCGATGACGACGAAATCCGCATTGATTTGCACCCCGACGAGGACCGCGACGCCACGCGTGCGCTCTTTGCTCTGGTCGATCACCCCGGTATCTTCAGCCGCCTCGCCGGTGCTTTGGCCTTGGTCGGGGCCAATGTGGTGGATGCGCGGACCTATACCTCGAAAGACGGCTATGCCACGGCGGCCTTTTGGATACAGGACGCCGACGGACACCCCTTCGAGGCAGAACGCCTGCCGCGTCTGCGCACGATGATCCAAAAGACCCTCAAAGGCGAGGTCGTCGCGCGCGATGCGATCAAGTCGCGCGACAAGATCAAGAAACGCGAACGCGCCTTCAATGTGCCCACCTCGATCACCTTCGATAACGAGGGATCGGAGATTTACACCATCATCGAAGTCGACACCCGCGACCGTCCGGGGCTATTGTATGATCTGACCCGCACCATGGCCAACAACAACGTCTATATCGCCAATGCAGGCATCGCGACCTACGGCGAACAGGTGGTTGATACCTTCTACGTCAAGGATATGTTCGGGCTGAAATACTACTCCGAGGCCAAGCGCGCCTCGCTGGAGAAGAAGCTGCGCGAAGCAATCGAGCAAGGCGCAAGACAGGCCGTTTTGTCCTAGCGCCGTCGGGCCGCTGCCCCGCCTCGGCGCGGCGCGAGGTCGGGCGCAAAACCGGCACACCGCAAACCGCCTGCGCCCGTGCTGGTGCCGCCGCGCGCACGCCCGATCTCGCCCGATCTCGCGCTGTGTTTTTCCCATAGGCGGCGCGCGCCGCGCTTGGTATACCCGTCACCATAGGGCGCCCGCATCACGAGGCCCCACGAGCAGCCGCCCGCCGCCATGCGCGCAGGGGCGCAAGGGTATGAGGACGCCGCCGATGAAACCGATCCGCTTGATGTCGGGTTTTCTGACCGTAGGGTTCTGGACCCTTGCGAGCCGCGTTCTGGGCGTGCTGCGCGAGGTGATCTTGCTGGCCTACATCGGTCCTGGTCCGGTGCTGGACGCATTTGTCGCCGCCTTCCGCTTGCCCAATATGTTCCGCCGCTTTTTTGCCGAGGGCGCGTTTAACGCCGCCTTTGTGCCGATGTTTTCCAAACGGCTCGAAGCGGATGACGACCCCATCGGGTTTTGCCGAGAGGCGCTCAGCGGGCTGGCTTTTGTGCTTATGCTGTTTTGCGCTTTGGCGCTGTTGTTCATGCCGGCGCTGGTCTGGGCCACGGCTTCGGGCTTTGCCGGATCCGAACGCTTCGATCTGACGGTCGAATTCGGCCGTGTGGTCTTTCCTTATATTTTCTTCATCTCGCTGGCGGCGCTGTTTTCGGGCGTGTTGAACGCGGCGGGCCATTTCGCCGCCGCCGCGGCAGCGCCTGTTTTGCTCAACATCGGGGTGATCGGCGCGATGATCGGCGCGGCGCTTTTGGACGGGCCGATTGCCACGGCTCTGGTCTGGGCCGTGCCCTTCACCGGCGCGGCGCAGCTTTGGCTGGTGTGGCGCGCGGCGGATAAGGCGGGCCTGCGCATCCGGCCCCAGCGCCCCCGCTGGACGCCGCAAATGAAAGCGCTTGTCAAAGTCGCCGTGCCCGCCGCGCTGGCGGGCGGGGTGATGCAAATCAACCTTCTGGTCGGGCAACAGGTCGCCTCGCATTTCGACAAGGCCGTCGGCTGGCTCTATGCTGCGGACCGGCTTTATCAACTGCCGCTGGGGGTGGTGGGCATCGCCGTGGGCATCGTTTTGCTGCCCGACCTGTCGCGCAGGTTGCAGGCGGGTGACGATGCGGGCGGGCGCGAGGCGCTCAGCCGCGCGGCGGAAATCTCTTTGGCGCTGACCATCCCCGCCGCCGTGGCCCTCGTGGTGATCCCCTTGTCCTTGGTCTCGGTGCTCTTCGAGCGCGGCGCAACAGGGGCCGCCGACACCGCCGCCATGGCCCAAGCCGTCGCCGTTTACGGCCTAGGCCTGCCCGCCTTCGTGATGCAAAAAGTGCTGCAGCCGCTGTTTTTTGCGCGCGGCGACACCAAATCGCCGTTCCGTTTTGCCGTGATCGCGGTGGTCATCAATGCCGTCATCGCCTTCGGGCTCAGCCCCTATATCGGCTGGATCGCCTGCGCTTGGGCCACGACTTTGGCGGGCTGGGGCATGGTCGCGCTGCTGATCCTCGGCAGCCGCGGCTTTGGCGATGTTGCCCGCTTTGACGCGCGCTATCACAAACGCATCTGGCGCATCATTATCGCCGCATTCGCCATGGGCGCGCTGCTCTATTGCGCGCAGCTTGTGCTGGCGCCGGTTTTGGCCATGAGCGGGCTGCGCTATCTGGCGCTGGTGGCTTTGATTGCAGTGGGCATCATCGGATATTTCGCCATTGCGCAAATGGTCGGCGCGCTGCACTTGTCCGAAGTCAAGGGCGCGATGCGGCGGCGAAAAGGATGAGCGCCGACAGGTAACCCCTATCAGTTGCGGCGCAGCTTGCCGCGGATGCGGTGCCAGCTTCCGGGGCTGACCAGAAGCGAGATCGCAAACCCCGCCGCAAACCCTGCCAGATCGGCCACCCAATCTTTGCTGCCATTGGGGAAAATCACGCTGAACACCAATTGGATCGCCATCAACATCCCGATCAGGGAAAAGGCGCGGCCTTGATGTTCACCCGTGGCCGCCAATTTGACCCACAGCAGATAGGTAAAGGCCCCGATCAACCCGTAAACGGCGGGAAACGCGCCGATCAGCACCGGATCATTGGTCAAAACGCCAAAGGCCAGCGCGCCGAAAATGCCCGATCCGAAAAACACCGCCAAGGTCGGCAACGCGCCGAACACCTCGCCCACCCATTTGCCCAGCGCCAACAGCATCACACCGGCAAAAGCCGCCTGCGTAAAGGAGCCGTGCACAAACAGATAGGTAACGAAACGGATCAGATGCTCTTTGGGGTATTGCCCGTTGGCGAGCATCCATCCAAACACATCGCCGGAGAACGCATAGGCTTGCACCGCCTCCAAGCGCCATCCAACCGCACCCGGACCGCCGACAAGCCCCCGCGCCCCTGCCGAAAAGGCGATCTCTACCCCCGCGATGAGCAAAAACAGCGCCACAACAAAGGGCGGCATCGGGTTGACGGGGCTGGCGTTCGGGCCGCTATTGGGCCTATGGGGCGGGCGTTGCATGGGCGGCTCTCTCCTCGGGCTTCGGCCTTCGCTTGACGGGCCGCTGGGCCCTAGGTAAGCCAAGGCCTCAGATAAATCCAGATGGAGAGACATCATGACGGATGCGGTCCAAACGCACTCCTCCGGCCCACAAGCCTTCACCCCCCGCGTGTTTTCGGGCATCCAGCCCTCGGGCGGTTTGACCCTCGGCAATTACCTTGGCGCGATCAAGCGCTTTGTCGATATGCAAAGCAGCGGGATCGAGACGCTCTATTGCATGGTTGATCTGCACGCGATCACCGTCTGGCAAGACCCTGCCGCGCTGCGCCGCCAGACCCGCGAATTGGCCGCAGGTTATATCGCAGCGGGGCTTGATCCGGCGCAATCCATGCTGTTCAACCAAAGCCAAGTGCCCGAGCACGCGCAATTGGGTTGGATTTTCAATTGTGTGGCGCGCATGGGCTGGATGAGCCGCATGACGCAGTTCAAGGACAAGGCGGGCAAGAACCGCGAGAACGCCTCGCTGGGTCTGTTTGCCTACCCCGCGCTGATGGCCGCAGATATCCTGATTTACCACGCCACCCATGTGCCCGTGGGCGAGGACCAGAAACAGCATATCGAACTAACGCGCGATGTGGCGGCCAAGTTCAACCACGACTACGGCGTTGATTTCTTCCCGATGACCGAACCGGTGATCGAGGGCGCGGGCACGCGGGTGATGAGCCTGCGCGACGGGTCGAAGAAAATGTCGAAATCCGATCCCTCGGACGCCAGCCGCATCAATATGACCGATAACGCCGAGGCCATCGCCAAGAAAATCCGCAAGGCCAAAACCGACCCCGAGGCTTTGCCCTCCGAGGCCAAGGGTCTGGAAGAGCGCCCCGAAGCGCGCAATCTGGTCAACATCTACGCGGGATTGGCGGATATGAGCGTCGAGGCGGTTCTGGCCGATGTCGGCGGCAAGCAGTTCTCGCAGTTCAAACCGATGCTGGTCGATCTGGCGGTCGAAAAACTCTCGCCGATCAGCACCGAAATGGCCCGCCTGATGCAGCACCCCGACGAGATCGACCGCATCCTCACAAAAGGCGCCACCCGCGCCCGCCAGATCGCCGCGCCGATTTTGGCCCAGACCTACGAGATCGTCGGCATGGTCGGCCCCAAAGCCTGACCCGCAGCCACCCTCGATGTTTTGCACCAGCCCCGCCCCCGCGCGGGGCTGTTTGCATTTCGGGCCAATCCGCGCCCGCCGCGCCGCCATGCACCCCAGGGTTTGCTTTTGGCACAAATTGGCGCTATTTTGCCTTCACGGTCGTATTTTTGGCCGCACGGCTGCCGACTACCACACGATTTCAAGACGACTTTACGACCGACTTTTTTGAAAACTCAATTTAAAGGAACGAGATATGAAACATCTCCTCTGTGCACTTGCGCTTTCCGCGCTTCCCTTCACTGCCTCTGCCGCGATCATCGATCTGGATATCACCGGATCGTGGACCTCGGCCGATTTCGGCACAAACCCCGTCGATGGCATCGATGACGGCAACGATGATGTCTTTGGCCTGTCGCCCTATGACGGGTCGGTCACCGTCTCCTTGCGCGTCGATACCGCAGGCGCGATCGTCTATACCACGGGCGAAGCGGGCGTGACCCACGACTGGTATGGTTACCAGACCGTCGAAGTTGTCGGCGATGTCACGCTCGGCTCCGCCACATGGAGCGCAGGCGTCACCCCCGTCAATCTGGTCGGCCCCGAAAGCACCACGGCCTATCTGTGGACCGACACCGATATCACGGCGGGCGATCCGACCCTTCTGTCCTTCCGCATTTTCGGCGAACATGACGGCGGCACTGCCGATATGTTCTTTGGCTCGCGCACATCGACCACCATCGGCACACAGTTCCTTGCGTGGGAATATTTCGGGGGCGATGAAATCCGCTCGGCGACCTATTCCGCCATGGCCGCGCCTGCCGTGCCGCTGCCCGCCGCCGCTTGGGGCTTGCTGACGGGTCTTGCGGCGCTCTTTGGCCTGCGCCGCCGCAAACGGGCAAACCCTGCCTTCGCCTAAGCGCAAATGAGCAAGACTTCCAAGGGTGCGCTCTTGCACCCTTGGGCGTTTTGCCGCGACACTGCGCACCCGCGCACCATGTCTCTCTATATTCTGGCAATTGTGCATAATTTGCGCAGATGCAATCTTCCTCGCACCCCAAACGCGAGGCAATGATGACCAAACCTGTCCACCCCCAAACCCGCATCGGCCATGTCCACCTCAAGGTCTCTGACCTTGAACGCGCCATCGCCTTCTATTCCGGCGTGCTCGGCTTCGAAGTGCAACAACGCTATGGCCCGCAAGCGGCGTTCTTGTCGGCAGGCGGTTATCATCACCACATCGGGCTGAACACATGGGAAAGCCAAGGCGCGGGCCCCGCGCCGCGCGGTCACCCTGGCCTCTATCACACCGCCTTCCTCTACCCTGATCGCGCCGCGCTTGGCGATGCGCTGCGCCGCGTTCTGGAAGCGGGGATCGCGCTCGACGGCGCTGCCGATCATGGCGTTTCCGAAGCGATCTACCTGTCGGACCCTGACGGCAACGGAGTTGAACTCTACTGTGACCGCGCCGAGGCCGATTGGCCCCGCGATGAAAACGGCACGCTCAAAATGGTCAACGCCCCGCTCGATCTGGAGGCGCTTTTGGCCGAGGCCGCTTAAGCCCCCTTCGCCGCGCGGCCTATTGCGCGCGGCAAGCGCCCCCTCGCATCGCTGCGCCGCGCCTCATCATCTCCATTGCCCCGCTGCGCTGCCTGCGGCATGATCCGCAGCGAAGGAGACCGATCATGCGTAAATTCCTCGTTGTGCTGGACGACAGCCGCGAATGCCTCAACGCCATGCGGTTCGCGGCGATGCGCGCGGCCAATACCGGCGGCGGCGTCGAAATTCTCTCGGTGATCGAGCCGGACGAATTCAACCACTGGATCGGCGTTTCGGATTTGATGCGCGAAGAGGCGCGCGAACGGATCGAAGTGCATTTCGAAGTCTTCGCCAAATGGATGCGCGACAAACAGGGCATCGACCCCGAACTGGTGATCCGCGAGGGCGAGCCGGTGGCGCAGATCATCGCCCAAGTGCAGGATGATCCCGATATCGGTGTTCTGGTCCTTGGCGCGGGCACAGGCCGCAAAGGCCCCGGCCCCTTGGTGACCCAACTGACCAAAAACGCCGGAAGCCTGCCGATCCCGATCACTATTGTGCCTGGCGATATGTCCAAAGAGCGGCTCGAGGCGGTCACTTGAGGCGCGCTGCGCCCTGCATCGCAAAGGGATGGCCCCGCCGATCAGGCGCATGGTCCGGCTATGCCAAAGGCCCCACACACAGTTTAGAACCATTCTAAACCTTGACACCGGCCGCGCCCGAGCGCATATCTGATCCCAACCAGAAAGGGCGCACCATGTTCATTCAAACCGAATCCACCCCGAACCCCGCCACGCTCAAATTCCTCCCCGGACAGAGCGTTCTGGAGATGGGCACCGCCGATTTCCCCGATGCCTCCGGCGCGGAAAGCTCGCCCTTGGCACAGCGGATCTTTGCGGTGGGCGGGGTCGCAGGTGTGTTCTTTGGCACCGATTTCATCACCGTCACCAAATCCGAAGCGGTGGACTGGGACCATATCAAACCCGCCCTTCTCGGCGCGATCATGGAGCATTTCCAATCCGGCCAACCGGTTATGGCCTCCGATGCGGCGGCGCCCTCCTCGGGCCATGCCGAACATAGCGGCGAAGACGGCGAGATCGTTGTGCAGATCAAAGAATTGCTCGACACCCGCGTGCGCCCCGCCGTGGCCCAAGATGGCGGCGACATCACCTTCCACGGGTTTGAGCGCGGCGTTGTCTATTTGCATATGCAGGGCGCTTGCGCCGGTTGCCCCTCCTCGACGCTGACCCTCAAAATGGGCATCGAGAACCTTCTGCGCCATTATATCCCCGAAGTGACCGAAGTGCGCCCCGTCGCAGTTTGACCGGCGCATCCCTATGGCATTGATCCTCGGATTTGACACATCGGCCGCGCATTGCGCGGCCGCTTTGCTTGACGGCGACACGCTGATCGAGGCGCGCGCCGAAACCATGAGCCGCGGCCAAGCCGAGCGCCTGATGGGCCTGCTCGAAGAGCTGCTCGCGCGCCACTGCAAGGCATGGGCGGATCTGGACGGGATCGGCGTCGGAGTCGGGCCTGGTAATTTTACCGGCATCCGCATTTCGGTCTCGGCGGCGCGGGGCTTGGCTTTGGCACTGCCCAAGGCCCCCGCGATCGGGGTGACGACCTTTGCGGCCATCGCCGTGGACGCGCCCAGCGCCATCGCCGCCGTGCCCGCCCCGCGCGACCAGCTTTACACCAACGCCGACCCTGCCGCGCCCGCCCTGTTGCCGCGCGAGAAGGCCGAAGCCCTCGGCCCTCTGGCCCTGCCGCCCGAGGCGGCAAAGCTCGCCGAAAACATCGCCCGCGTGGCCGCCGCGCGCCTTGCCGTCTCGCGCGCGCATCCCACCCCTGCGCCGCTCTATATTCGCGCCGCCGATGCCGCCCCGCCGCGCGACCCCGCGCCGGTGATTTTGCCGTGACCGAAGACCTGCCCGACCCGCTCGCGGCGATCCATGCGGCCGCCTTCACCCATGAACGCCCGTGGAGCGCGAAGGAACTGGCCGCGCTGATGGCCTCGCCGCATGTCTTTGCCTGCGCCCTGCCCAATAGCTCCGCGCCGCGCGCCTTTGCCCTTGGCCGCGTTGTGGCAGGCGAGGCAGAGCTTTTGACGCTGGCCTGTGATCCGGCGCATCAAGGCCAAGGCTTTGGCCGCGCCGCGCTGCAAGCCTTTGAAGCCGAAGCGCGCCTGCGCGCCGCCGATCAGGCATTTTTGGAAGTTGCCGATGACAATACCCCCGCCCGCAGCCT
Source organism: Paracoccaceae bacterium (assembly GCA_050633545.1). Taxonomy (GTDB): domain Bacteria; phylum Pseudomonadota; class Alphaproteobacteria; order Rhodobacterales; family Rhodobacteraceae; genus Litorivita. The sequence goes on along the minus strand of JBOEGS010000004.1, from coordinate 149,686 downwards.
GTATATGCGCGCCGGATACAACGAAACCGGACGGCGCAAGGCCTATTACCGGCGCAAAGGGCGCGCGGATGCCGATGCCTGCCTGATGGTTAAGCAGCTGGCGTAAGGTCAAAATCGCTAAATCCTGCCCCCAGTTGTCCAAATGGTCAGAATCCGGTTGACGCCTTATCGCGCCTGCGGCCTAATCTGGGGCAGGATCACGACGATCTGCGCGTATGCTTGGGGGCTGCGCCCGCCGCGCGCGGGCCGCGATCCCTCCTTGTAAACCGTTGGCCCCGTAAAGAGGGCGTGACATGACTGGGAGACACTCCATGACCTTTATGAAATCTTTTCTGAGCGCCGCTGCCGCGACCGCGCTCTGCGCAGGAGCCGCATTGGCCGAACCGGCGCTGATCTTTGACCTCGGCGGCAAATTCGACAAATCCTTCAACGAGGCTGCCTTTAGCGGCGCAGAGCGTTGGGCCAAGGAAACCGGCGGAACCTTCCGCGAGATCGAGTTGAAATCCGAAGCCCAGCGTGAACAGGCCCTGCGCCGTTTCGCCGAAGCCGGCTCCAACCCGATCGTGATGACAGGCTTTGCTTTTGGCAACGTATTGGGCGAAGTGGCCCCCGATTACCCCGACACCAAATTCGCGATCATCGACATGGTCGTGGATGCGCCCAACGTGCGCTCGGTGGTGTTCAATGAGCACGAAGGCTCCTACCTTGTTGGCATGATGGCGGCCAAAGCGTCGAAATCGGGCACCGTGGGCTTTGTCGGCGGCATGGATATCCCGCTGATCCGCAAATTCGCCTGCGGCTATGTTCAAGGCGTCAAAGCGGTGAACCCCGATGCCAAGATCATCCAGAACATGACCGGCACCACCCCCGCCGCATGGAATGACCCCGTCAAGGGCTCCGAGTTGACCAAAGCACAGATCAGCCAAGGCGCGGATGTGGTCTATGCAGCCGCGGGCGGCACCGGCGTGGGCGTTTTGCAAACCGCAGCCGATGAGGGCATCCTCTCGGTCGGCGTCGACAGCAACCAAAACTACATGCACCCCGGCAAGGTTTTGACCTCCATGCTCAAGCGCGTCGACAACGCGGTCTATGATGCGATGAAGGCGGGCACCGATCTGGAAACCGGTTTCAACGTGATGGGCGTCGCCAATGGCGGCATCGACTATGCGCTGGACGAGCACAACGCCCCGCTGGTGGATGACGAAATGGCCGCAATGGTTGACGGTGCCAAGGCCAAAATCGCCAGTGGCGAAATCATGGTCCACGACTACATGTCCGACAGCACCTGCCCGGTCGAGTAAGTAAAGGTGCCCTGAACCGTTGGTTCGGCTCAGGGCAAACCACATGCAACGATCAATCTTCATATTTTTCTCAGGCCTGCTTCCGCTCGCCGCTTCAATTCTTCATGCTGGGAACGAAGCGAGCCAGTTGAGTTTCATGTGCCGATGGACAGCCGTGGAGAACCGCGAATACGAAGGCACGATCAATGTGGACCAAACCGCGAAAATGGCTGATCGTTCAGACGACCCATCCGTCTCCTATTCAGTAATCAAAGCTAGCGGTGAAGGTATTTGGCTATTGTTCAACGGCACTAACGAGCGCGCCGCAGTGGTGCCAACCATCGAGCGCTCTTCGGTTGGGCGAACGTGGACGGACACGTGGTTGATCAATGATGGGGCAGGCTCCCCCACTAGGGGCGGGTATTGCGTGGAGAATGATTTTGACTAATTCACCTGCGATCGAACTCAAAGGCATTTCCAAGGCCTTCGGGCCGGTGCAGGCCAATAAAGACATCTCTATTCGCGTCATGCCCGGCACGATCCACGGCATTATCGGCGAGAACGGCGCGGGCAAATCCACGCTAATGTCGATCCTTTACGGGTTCTATAAAGCCGACGCGGGCGAGATTTACATCGCGGGCCGCAAAACCCGCATCCCCGACAGCCAAGCCGCCATCGCGGCGGGCATCGGCATGGTGTTCCAGCATTTCAAACTGGTCGAAAATTTCACGGTTCTCGAAAACGTTATCCTTGGTGCAGAAGACGGGCGGCTTTTGCGGCCCAGCCTCGCCAAAGCACGGCGCGAATTGCAATCGCTGGCCGCCGAATACGGGCTGGAGGTGGATGCGGACGCGCGTATCGAAGAGATCGGCGTCGGCATGCAGCAGCGTGTCGAGATCCTCAAGGCGCTCTACCGGCGCGCCGATATCTTGATCCTTGACGAGCCGACGGGCGTTTTGACCCCTGCCGAGGCGGACCAGTTGTTTCGCATCCTCGACCGGCTGCGCTCGGAAGGCAAAACCATCATCCTGATCACCCATAAGCTGCGCGAGATTATGGAGATCACCGATACGGTCTCGGTCATGCGGCGCGGCGCGATGACCGCCACGGTCACGACCTCCGAGACCTCGCCAGAGCAGCTGGCGGAATTGATGGTCGGGCGTAAGGTCTTGCTTCAAATCGAAAAAACCGATGCCAACCCGGGCGATACGGTTTTGGAAATCCGCGGGCTGCGGGTTATTGATGCCGACGGGATCGAGCGGCTGCGCAGCATCGATCTGGACCTGCGGGCTGGAGAGGTGCTCGGCATCGCGGGGGTGGCAGGCAACGGTCAATCGGCGCTTCTCGAAGTGCTCGGCGGGATGCAAACCGCAACCGGATCGGTGCGTATGAAGGGCCAAGAGCTTGACCTGACGGGGCGCCATTCGGACGGGCGGTCGCGCCGCGCGCGCGGCATCGCCCATGTCCCCGAAGACCGTCAGAGCGAAGGTCTGATCATGGAATTCACCGCCTGGGAAAACACGGTGTTCGGCTATCACCGCGACCCCGAATGGGCGCGCGGACCGTTTATGAACAACGCCGCGATCATCGACGAAGCCCAAGCCAAGATGGACCGTTTCGACGTGCGCCCGCCCAACCCGAAACTGGCGGCCAAAAACTTCTCCGGTGGCAATCAGCAAAAGATCGTCGTCGCCCGCGAGATCGAGCAATCCCCCGACGTTTTGCTCATCGGGCAACCGACGCGCGGCGTCGATATCGGCGCGATCGAATTCATCCACAACCAGATCATCGCCCTGCGCGACGCGGGCAAGGCGGTGCTCTTGGTCTCGGTCGAGCTGGATGAAATCATGGCGCTTTCGGACCGGATTGCCGTCATGTGCGACGGGCAGATCATGGGCCACGGCCCCGCCGCCAGCGCCGATCACATCGGTTTGGGCTGCCTCATGGCGGGGATGGGCGGCGAAGACACGCAGCGGATGCAGGGCTGGCACATCTCGCAGGCCGCCAAAGCCGAACCCGCCGTCAATGCCCCCCAAGCGGCAGGGAGCCGGTAGATGCAAAAAATGCCACAATGGGCCGATGTGATCCTCGTCCCGCTGATCTCGCTGATCTTGGCCGGAATTCTATCGGCGCTGGTGATCCTTGCCATCGGCGAAAATCCCGTCGAGGCCGTCAAAATCATGGTGCAGGGCGCTTTTGGCTCGACCAATGGCTGGGGTTATACGCTCTATTACACCACCAGTTTTATCTTCACGGGGCTGGCCGTCGCCGTGGCCTTTCATGCCGCGATGTTCAATATCGGCGGCGAGGGGCAGGCGATGATCGGCGGGCTTGGCGCGGCGCTGGTCTGCCTCTATGTGCCCTTCCCGCATTGGACGCTCGCTCTGCTCGGCGGCTTTGGCGCGGCGCTGCTTTTTGGTGCGGCTTGGGCACTGATCCCCGCCTATTTGCAGGCCAAGCGCGGCAGCCACATCGTGATCACCACGATCATGTTCAACTTTATCGCCGCTGCCCTGCTCAATTATGTTCTGGTGAATATCCTGCGGCCCCAAGGGGTTATGGACCCGTCCACCGCCAAATTCCCTGAACCCACGCATTTGCCGACGCTTCACGACATGCTGTTGCCTTTGGGGATCAATTTCTCCAAATCCGCGCCCGCGAATGTCTCGCTCATTGTGGCGCTTTTGGCCTGTGTCTTTGTTTGGGCGCTGATCTGGCGCACGCGGCTGGGCTACGAGATCCGCGCCTTGGGCCATTCGGAAAGCGGCGCGACCTATGCGGGGATTTCCGCGCCCAAAGTGGCAATCATCGCGGTGCTGATCTCGGGCGCATTGGCCGGCGGCATGGCGATCAATAACGTCATGGGCGAGGCCGAACGCCTCGTGATGAACGCCGTGGAAGGCGCGGGTTTCATCGGCATCGCCGTGGCGCTGATGGGGCGCAACCACCCCTTTGGCGTGCTGCTCGCCGCATTGCTCTTCGGCTTTCTCTACCAAGGCGGCGCGGAATTGGCGCTTTGGACCAACATCCCCTCCGAACTCATCGTCGTGATCCAAGCCTTGGTGATCCTCTTCACCGGCGCGCTCGACAATATGGTGCGGATGCCGCTGGAGCGTTTGTTCCTCGCGCTGCGCCGCAAGGAGGGCGCGTGATGGGCGAGTATCTGCCGCAACTGCTCTTGGCATGGTCGATCCAATGGACCGGCGTCCTGTCGCCCGGACCGGGGGTGATGTTGATCCTCGGCGTGGCGACGACGCGCGGGCGCGGCGCGGCGCTGACCACTGCGCTCGGCATCGGATTTGGCGCGATCGTTTTGGCGATGGCAACCGTGCTCGGGCTGGCGGCGCTTCTGGCCAAAACCGCGAGCCTGATGATCGCCGTCAAATTTCTCGGCGCAGGGTATTTGCTTTGGATGGCCTACGGCGCCTTCAAAAAAGCCGCCCGTCCTCCGCAAATCAAAGCCGCCGCCGCCCCGCCCGCGCGCAGCGCCCGCGCCGATGCTCTGGCAGGATTCTTGATGCAAATTTCCAACCCCAAGGCCCTGCTCTTTTGGGTCGCCATTGCGGCGCTTGGCGGGATCGGCGGCGCGCCGCTGCATGTGATCGCGCTTTTTGTGGCAGGGGCCTTTGTCAATTCGGTCTTGGGGCACGGGCTTTGGGCCGTGCTGCTGTCTTCGGCGCCGATCCGCGCCGGATACGCCCGTGCGCGCCGCCCCGTCGAGGCGCTCTTGGGCCTGTTTTTCCTAGGCTTTGCGGTCAAACTCGCGACAACAAAGGTGTGACGTAGAGATGGACTACCTGACAATCTTGCAAGTGCTCGACAGCACCATCCGCCTTGCAACGCCGCTGCTTTTGGCCTGTCTTGCGGGGCTGTTCTCTGAACGCGCGGGCATTTTCGACATCGGGCTGGAAGGCAAAATGCTCGCCGCCGCGTTTTTCTCGGCCGCCATCGCCTTTATGACCGGATCGGTCTGGCTGGGGCTAATGGCGGGGATCGCCGCCTCCATGGCGCTTTCGGCTTTGCACGGCATCGCCTCGATCACCTTTCGCGGCAATCAATTGATCTCCGGCGTGGCGATCAATTTCCTTGCCTCCGGCCTCACGGTTCTCATCGCCCAAGCGTGGTTTCGCCAAGGCGGGCGCACGCCATCGCTGATCGGCGGCGCGCGGTTCGAGCAGGTCACCCTGCCCTTCGCCATCGGCCCAGATGAGGCCAAAGCCGCCGCGCGGCCCTTGTCCGAACTGATCGCCGAGGCTGGCCCGCTGCAACAGGTTTACTCCGAGGTGATCTCGGGGCAGACGATCCTCGTCTATCTCGCGCTGGCCTGTGTGCCCGCAACGTGGTGGCTGCTCTATCGCACGCGCTTCGGTCTGCGCCTGCGTGCGGTGGGCGAGAACCCTGCCGCCGTCGATACGGCGGGGGTTTCGGTGATCGGCCTGCGGTTTGCCGCCGTGGCGATTTGCGGATTGCTCTGCGGCATTGCGGGGGCCTATCTGGCCACCGCCTTGCAGGCCGGATTTGTCAAAGAGATGAGCGCAGGGCGCGGGTTCATCGCCCTCGCGGCGCTGATTTTTGCGAAATGGCGGCCGTGGTATGCGCTTGGCGCCACTTTGCTCTTTGGCCTGCTCCAAGCCATCGCGCTGCGTTTCCAGAGCATCGAGCTTGCGGGCATCCCCCTGCCGGTGCAATTCATGGACGCGCTGCCCTATATCTTGACGGTGGTGATCCTTGCGGGGTTTGTCGGCAAAGCCATCCCGCCACGCGCCGGCGGTGCACCTTACATCAAGGAACGATAGGCTAGACTGCGCCGCGCGGCGCGGGCTTTTTTGCCCGCCAAACATCGCAGGCCGATTGCTTTTTGCTGCGCTGCCGCGTTAGGAGTGGATATGCAAATCTACCTGCCCATCGCCGAAGTCTCGGTCAATATGTTCCTGCTTTTGGGGCTGGGTGGAATTGTGGGCATTTTGTCCGGCATGTTTGGCGTTGGCGGCGGCTTTTTGATCACGCCCCTGCTGTTTTTTGCCGGTATTCCGCCCGCCGTCGCGGTGGCCACCTCTGCCAATCAAATCGTCGCCTCCTCCTTCTCGGCGCTTTTGGCGCATCTGAGGCGCAAGAATGTCGATCTGCGCATGGGCACTGTTTTGTTGCTGGGCGGTTTGGCGGGTTCAGCGCTTGGCGTGATGGTGTTCAATTACCTCAAGGCGCTTGGCCAAGTCGATTTGATGGTCAACCTGTGTTACGTGGTTTTTCTGGGCATCGTCGGCGGTTTGATGATGGTGGAAAGCCTGCGCTCCATGCGCCGCAGCAAGAGCAGCACCCCCAAACCGCGCCGCCAACGCGGATGGATCACCGCACTTCCGTTCAAAATGCGGTTTCGCACATCGGGGCTTTATATCTCGGTGCTGCCGCCTTTGCTGGTCGGGCTGTTTGTCGGTGTGCTCTCGGCCGTGATGGGGGTCGGCGGCGGCTTCATTATGGTGCCTGCAATGATCTATCTGCTTGGAATGCCAACCAAAGTCGTGATCGGCACTTCGCTTTACCAAATCCTCTTTGTCACCGCCTTTACGACGCTTCTGCACGCGACGACAAACCATACCGTCGACATCGCCTTGGCGGTTTTGCTGATCCTCGGCGGTGTCGTGGGCGCGCAATTCGGCACGCGGATCGGTGCGAAAATGCGCCCCGAATCCTTGCGCGTTCTACTCGGGGCCTTGGTGCTTTTGGTGTGCGCCAAACTGGCGCTTGACCTGCTCTTGCCGCCCGGCGAGATCTATTCCGTCGCGCCGGTGGTTGCCAAATGATCGCGCGCGTCGGGGCCATATTGCTCGCGTGGCTTTGCGCCGCGCCGCTGTGCGCCCAAGAGGATATCGTGCTCGGCCTGTCGCAAGACAGCATCTCCATCACCGCCGATTTCTCCGGATCCGAGCTTTTGATCTTTGGCGCGATCAAGCGTGAAACCCCGATCCCGCCCGAAAACCTCGACGTGGTGATCACCGTCGCAGGGCCGCTCGCGCCCCTCGTTGTGCGGCGCAAGGAGCGGCGCTACGGCATCTGGATCAACACCGAATCCGAAGTCATCGACGCCGCGCCTTCGTTTTATGCCGTGGCCAGCTCCGCGCCTTTGGGCGAGGTGATTTCCGCCAAGGATGACCGGCGCGAACGCATTTCTATTCCGCGCGCCGTGCGGGCCTATACGGCGCGGCTGCTGAACCCGCGCGGCAAGGATTTCGCCGATGCGGTGATCCGCATCCGCACCGATGAAGGCGCCTTCAAACAGCTCGACAACACCGTCGAAGTGGCCCAAGATACGCTTTTTAACACCTCGATCTCGCTGCCCGCGAATTTGACCGATGGCACCTATCAGGTGCGCATCTTCCTTGCCCGCAGCGGCAATATCATTGCCAGCCACGACAGCGACATCGCCGTGCGCAAAGTCGGTTTGGAGCAGTTTTTATTCAATCTCTCGCGCCGCCAACCTCTGGTCTACGGGCTGTTGTCTTTGGCTTTGGCGGTGCTGGCCGGATGGGGGGCCTCGGCGCTGTTCCGGTTGATCCGCGAACGCTGATCCGCGTTACCCGCGCCCGATATGCGGCATCTTGGTCGCCATCAGCATCATGCTTTGCACATTCGCCTCAAGCGGCAACTGCGCCATGGCGAGCACCGATTTGGCCACATCCGCGACATCCATCACCGGCAGCGCGTCCTTGGGGTTTTGCGCGATGATCTCCTCCAAAAGAGCCGTGCGCGCATTGCCGATATCGATTTGCCCGCAAGCGATATTATAGGCCCGCCCGTCCAAAGACAGGGTCTTGGTCAATCCCGACACCCCGTGTTTCGTCGTGGTATAACAGGTCGATCCCGCGCGCGGGCTATGGGCCGAAACCGACCCGTTGTTGATGATCCGCCCGCCTTGGGGATGTTGTGCGCGCATCTGGCGAAAGGCCGCGCGCGCCGCCAAAAACATCCCCGTCAGATTGAGATCGACCACTGATTGCCAATCGGCAAGGCTGATCTCGTCAATCGGGGCCATCGGGCCGAACATCCCCGCATTGTTGAACAAAACATCGAGCCGCCCAGCCTTTTGGATGAAGCTCTCGAATGCCGCCTCGACCTGCGCCTCATCGGTTACATCGGCGGGCAAGATCACCGCCGCTTCGCCGCGCCCTCGCGCCAAATCTTCAAGCGGCTGGGCGCGGCGCGCCAAAAGCCCCACACGCCACCCCTCGTCCAAAAACGCCTGCGCGCAGGCGGCGCCGATACCGCTGCTTGCGCCGGTGATCATGATGCTTTTCATGGGGCCGCCTCCGATTGCAGTTTCAATTCCAAGGGCACGCGCGCGGGCGTCAAATCATCGACCGTCAACCCGTAGGTCGGCTTTGCCAGACGGTTGCGCACGACCCAATAGAGCCGCTGTTCGGCGCGGGTGATCGCCACATAGGCCAGCCGTTTCCAAAGCGGTTGACCCGCCTCGATCCGGCCCATTTTGGCCGCCACATAGAGGTCGGGCGCAAAGACCTGAACATTCTCCCACTGGCTGCCCTGCGCCTTGTGGATTGTCACCGCCGCCCCGTGCAAAAACGTCGCCCCCATACGGGCCGCAAAGGGGATAAAGGGTTCTTCCTCATCGGGCTTTTCGATTTTCACGATAGAGGCCGCCGAAATTTGCGGATCTTCCGCACCCATCACATGAAGCCGCGAAAATCCCGGTTTGCGCCCCTCGCCCAAGTAGACCACCTGCGCGCCTTTGATCAGGCCGCGCGCCTCAAGATCGAGCCGTTTCTTGCGGTGTTTGAGCGGCAATTCCAACCCGTCGCAGATCAGCGGCTCTCCGGCCAAAAGCGCGGTTTCGGGCGCGCCATGCACGGCGCGAAACGCGTTGATCAACCGGATGCGCGTGGCATTGCGCCAAACCAGAACCGGACTGCGCGCCATCAAATCCACCTCGACACGGCTGGCCCAGATCACACGGTCGTCCTGTTTGGCCTTCTCTTCGATCATTGCCTCGAAATGATGGAATTCAAGCGCCGGATCGGCCAGAGCATGGGCCAGATCCAAAATCGGATTGTCGGCGTCTTGGCGGTGGATACGGCTCAATTCGAGCTTCGCAGGCGCGCTCAGCCCGTCAAATACCATCGATCCCGACTGCCCGACCGGCGCCAACTGTGCCGGATCGCCAAACAGCACGAGGGTGGAAAAAATCTCTTTGAGATCATTGAATTGCTTTTCGTCCAGCATCGAGCTTTCATCAACGAAACCGATATCAAGCCCGTCTTCGCGCCGCTTCCATCCGGTGATGAAATCCGACCCGCGCAGCCCCGCCGCGGCCATCGCACCCGGAATGGATTTGTTGCTCTGAAAGAAGGCATAGGCGCGGTCAAGCGCGACTTCGGTCAGCCCGTCGATCTCGGGCCGCTCGCCATTGCCCGCCAGCCATTCGGCGATGCGCTCGTATTCGGGATCATAGACCGGCGTATAAAGAATGCGGTGGATCGTCGTCGCCGGCACCCCGCGCAGACGCAAGACGCTGGCCGCTTTATTGGTCGGCGCGAGGATCGCGAGGCTGCGTTTATCGCGCAATTTGCGGCTTTCGAAATCGCCGCTGACCAATTGCACACCGGCCTCCTCCATGGCGCGGTAAAGCTCTGCGAGCAGTAGGGTTTTGCCCGACCCCGCCTTGCCGATCACGGCCAGAACCTGCGAAGCGCCGCCATCGCGCGGCGCGCTCAAGGTCGCATTTTCGATATCCACGCCCACGCCGCGCAACGCCTCGGCGATGCTGTCAAAGGCGGCGGCCTGATCGTGGGAGAATGTGACGCTGGAGGCGGGGGCAATTTGGGACATGGCGCAACGATAAATCACCGCGCCATGAAGGGCCAGAGACCATCCTTTGCCAGAGGCATGTCAGCTGCGATTTGCGGCGCGGATCAGGCGGATTTTGCCATGCGTTGGCGGGTTTTGCGCCCAAAGGCACGCTCGAACCAAAGCCGTGACAATTGCGGGGAGATACCCGCGCGCTGCGCCACTCGCGCCTGCGCCTCGGGGGTAAATTCCCACAGGCCGACGGAAATCTTGTCGCGCCCTGCGCCTTGCGAGCCAAGCACCTCGGGCGAGGAGCCGATCAGGCGGTAGATGCGCACCATACGCGCGTCGAACACACCGGCGTAGTGTCTGACGCCAAAACCGGTCATCACCTCGCCGCCCGCAAGCATCAGCGCAGCGGCGGTATTGGGATCGGTATCGCGCGCGAGGCAAAAGCGGGTGCATTCCCAAATCAGCGGGCTTTCAATATGCACGCCGCCCGTCAGATGGCTGAAGTGATCGTTGATCATCACCGGCCCCGTGGTGGGCAACAACCGCATCGAGCCGCCATGGGTGCCATCGGCCTTTTCCCAAATCACATAGAGCGGGTTGAGCGCGTCATATTCATCGCGTTCCTCACCGTTTGCATCAACTGTGACCTCCCAACCAAGGCGGGTTTTGAATTGGTCCGCACGGTCAAGAAACATCGAACGTGCCAGTTTGGGATAAGCATGAAGATCGTTGGCATAGATATAGCGGATCATTTGGAAGCCCCTTTTTTCCGATGAGAACAAAAGGAGAATAGCGCTATATGGTTAACGCACCCCAACCAGCGCGCGCCCATGTCAAGAAGGCTCAACAGGCCTTAAAAATAAGGAAAACACCCGCGCGCCGGTGATCAACGGGCGCGCGGGTAAAGAAACTCTAAACGACGATCAGCCCGCGCGACAACGCCCGCGCAACGGCGTGAGTCGTGTTCATAGCACCCAGCTTGAAACGCGCGGCCTCGATGTAGACCCGCAGCGTATGCTCGGAAATCGCGAGCGTTTCGGCAACCTGAGCGCGGCTGTATCCGATGGCCAAAAGCGTCATGGCATCGATCTCGCGCGGCGAGAGCGGTTGCGCAGGTTCCGGCGTACGATCGGGTTCGAACTCGATGGCCTTTTGATTGAAGTAATGTGCGATCAGGATCAGATCGCGGCGGTTCGCTTCGGTAAAGGCCGCCCAAGTGTCATCGTCGCAATTGTGCGAGACGGTGAAGAGCGCGAACTGGCCGTTGGGACCGCGAATAGGCACGGAGTAACCTTGGTTGCCGACCCCATGCGCGATGGCATCGGCTTGAAAGGCCCGCGCGGCTTTGCTGCTCCAGTCGAGACGCTTCCAATCCACCGGATGGAAGCGTTGGTAGCAGCCGACCACAACCGGATCGACGCGCAGGTAGTCTTTTACAATATAATGTTGGACCCATTCAGGGTCATAGGTGCCGCATCCATATTGTTCACCAGTGCTGCTGACCCAATGATAGACGAGATGATCAACCTTGAAGACGTCGCGAAGCGCTTCGCTGACGTCTTGCATATGCTCAAGCTCGGAGGCCTGTTCGAGGTCCTCCAATATAGCTTCCAGCCGTTGTTGCCTCGGTGCAGGCATGTTGTCGCGGCCCCTTTCCATGCGACGCAAGCTCCGCGGCGGCAATCAGCGTGGCATCATCCAGCTGTTCAGCCAAGGCTGTCAAACCATTGCCCGAAGCAAAAGTTTTCAAGTCGGAGAGTACGTCCAGTATCCAGTCATTCTGCATGGTGAATCTCGCCCGTGAGTGGTTAACGAATGGTTAATAATATCCTATCACGCGAGTGAAAAATGCGAAATTCGCGTATTTCCACTCCCCAAAAATAGTGAGGCCTGAAATTCTAAGGTATTGTTTTATAAAAACGCAGCCACTCGAACCAAAAAGCCTGCGGACCGATTGCTCGATTCGCAGGCTTAGAATGACCCAGACTTTTTAAAGACAGGGTTAATGTTGTCGGATCAGGGCTTACTTACCTGCTTCGATCACGTCCTCAACGGTGCGCAAACCGGTTTTGGGCGCCTGGACCAGAACGGCCATGTTGCCCGGCTTGTGCTCGTTGCGCAGCATTTTCATATGCGCTGCGGGAATTTCGTCCCATGCGAACACTTCGGACATGCACGGATCAAGGCGGCGCTCGATCATCAGGCGATTGGCCGATGCGGCTTGCTTGAGGTTGGCGAAGTGCGAGCCTTGCAAACGCTTCTGGTGCATCCACATGTAGCGCACGTCGAAGGTGCAGTTGAAGCCCGAGGTGCCAGCACAGATCACAACGATACCGCCCTTTTTCACCACGAGGGTGGAGACGGGGAATGTCGCCTCGCCGGGGTGTTCGAACACCATATCGACGCTCACGCCCTTGCCGGTGATGTCCCAAATGGCTTTGCCGAACTTGCGCGCTTCTTTGAGCCACTCGTTATATTCGGGGCTGTTCACCGTGGGCAATTGGCCCCAGCAATTGAAATCCTTGCGGTTGATCACGCCCTTGGCGCCCTGATCCATCACAAACTGGCGCTTGCTCTCGTCCGAGATCACACCGATCGCATTGGCACCGGCGGTATTCGCCAATTGGATCGCATAGGAGCCAAGACCGCCCGACGCGCCCCAAACCAGAACGTTCTGGCCTGGCTTGAGCTCATGGGGGTGGTGACCGAAGAGCATACGGTATGCGGTGGCCAGCGTCAGCGTGTAGCAAGCGGCCTCTTCCCATGTCAGGTGCTTGGGGCGCGGCATAAGCTGCTGCGCTTGCACGCGGGTGAACTGTGCGAAAGAGCCGTCGCCGGTCTCGTAGCCCCAGATGCGCTGTGTCGGAGAGAACATCGGATCGCCGCCGTTGCACTCTTCGTCGTCGCCGTCATCTTGGTTACAATGGATGACAACCTCGTCGCCGACTTTCCATGTCTTGACCTTGTCACCCACGGCCCAAACGATGCCCGAGGCATCGGAGCCTGCGATGTGATAGGGGTCGCCATGCACGTCAAAGGGGCTGATCGGCTGACCGAGGCCCGCCCAAACGCCGTTGTAGTTCACGCCCGCGGCCATCACGAGAACCAGAACCTCGTGGCTGTCGATTTGCCACGTATCCACGACCTCTTTCTGGAACGACGTGTCGGGCTCGCCGTGGCGCTCGCGGCGGATCGCCCAAGCATACATTTGCTTTGGCACATGGCCCAGCGGCGGCATCTCGCCAATCTCGTAAAGGTCTTTCTTTGGTGCGTCGTATTGCGCGAAATCAGCCATAGTAGCCTCCTGTGCGTGTCTCCATGCCGCAACGCAGAATCGCGGCCCATCGGGGGTAGAGATATTAACGTGCGCGCAACAATGCAATCCTACTTATGGCAATTTTGTAATTTTATAACCTCGCAGATGCAGAATTTACGCGACGTTTCCGCGCCCCTCTTCCGTTTTCGCGCTGGGCGCCCATATTCAAGGCATGACCCATTCTGCCCTCCTGCTCTCCACCGGTTTTCATAACAGCGAGCGCCAGCAGGCCGCCGCCCTGTTTTGGGAGGCCTTCGGCGCCAAGCTTGGAAAGATCATGGCGCCAGCGCAGAAAGCCACGGCATTTTTCGCGCAAACCCTCGATCCTGACTACTGTATCTGCGCGCGCTCACCGCAAGGCACCTTGCTCGGGCTTGCGGGGTTCAAAACCTCGGACGGGGCGTTTTCCGGCGGCGGGCTTGCGCAGATGGCCCGGCATTATGGCTGGCTGCAAACGCTTTTGCGCGCCCCGGTGCTTGCCGCCCTTGAACGCAAGCTAACGCCGGACGAGTTGTTGATGGACGGTATTTTTGTGACCAAAGAGGCGCGCGGACGCGGGGTCGGATCGGCTTTGCTCACCGCAATCAAGCAAGCCGCCGTGACGCACGGATATAAACAGCTTCGCCTTGATGTGATCGACACCAATCCGCGGGCGCGCGCCCTCTATGAACGCCAAGGTTTTGTTGCGGGCGAGGCCCACTCCGCATGGCCATTGCGGCGGATGTTGGGGTTTTCCTATGCGACCACGATGATCTGGACCCCGCCCGAGAGCGCAGATACGATCGGTTTGGCCGGTTAATGCCGCAGGGTTGCGACTTATGCCGCATTGCGGCGAATTGACGTCGACACGAAATTCCGGCTATCTAATCGGTAACGCAATAATATTGCTCAACTGATTCATCCCTATGCCGCCGGAGGCCCGCCATGACCGATGCACCCGAAGTGAAAAAAGACCGCCCTTGGCTGATCCGCACCTATTCGGGCCACTCCACGGCCAAAGCCTCCAATGCGCTTTATCGTGGCAACCTTGCCAAGGGGCAAACCGGCCTGTCGGTGGCCTTCGATCTGCCCACCCAGACAGGGTATGACAGCGATCACATCCTGAGCCGCGGCGAAGTCGGCAAGGTCGGCGTGCCGGTGTGCCATATCGGCGATATGCGCACCCTGTTCGACCAGATCCCTCTGGAGCAGATGAACACCTCGATGACCATCAACGCCACCGCGCCTTGGCTTTTGGCGCTCTATATCGCCGCCGCCGAAGAGCAAGGCGCCGATATCAGCAAGCTGCAAGGCACGGTGCAAAACGACATCATCAAGGAATATCTGAGCCGCGGCACCTATATTCTGCCGCCGAAACCCTCGCTCAAACTGATCGCGGATGTGGCTGAATATTGTTATACCAATGTGCCCAAATGGAACCCGATGAACGTGTGTTCCTACCATTTGCAAGAAGCGGGCGCGACGCCGGAGCAGGAATTGTCCTTTGCCCTCGCCACCGCCATCGCGGTTCTGGACGAGTTGAAAGACAAAGTCCCCGCCGAAGATTTCCCCACCCTCGTGGGCCGGATTTCCTTCTTTGTGAACGCGGGCATCCGTTTTGTGACCGAGATGTGCAAAATGCGCGCCTTTGTCGAGCTGTGGGACGAGATCACCGCCGAGCGCTACGGCATCACCGACCCGAAATTCCGCCGCTTCCGCTATGGCGTGCAGGTCAACAGCCTTGGCCTGACCGAGCAGCAGCCCGAAAACAACGTCTACCGCATCTTGATCGAAATGCTGGCGGTGACCTTGTCGAAAAACGCCCGCGCCCGCGCCGTGCAATTGCCCGCATGGAACGAGGCGCTCGGCCTGCCGCGCCCGTGGGATCAACAATGGTCGATGCGGATGCAGCAGATCATGGCCTATGAAACAGACCTTCTGGAATACGAAGACCTGTTCGACGGCAACCCCGCCGTGGATGCCAAAGTCGCCGCGCTCAAGGAAGGCGCACGCGCCGAATTGGCCAACCTCGACAGCATGGGCGGCGCGATCTCCTCAATCGAATATATGAAATCGCGTCTCGTCGAGAGCAACGCCGACCGTTTGGGCCGCATCGAGAAGAACGAAACCATCGTGGTGGGCGTCAACAAATGGCAACAGGGCGAGCCTTCGCCGCTGATGACCGGCGATGGCGGCATTATGGTTGTCGACCCCGCCGTCGAGAACGAACAAATCAACCGCCTGAACGAATGGCGCGATGCCCGCGATAGCGCTGCGGTCGAGGCCGCATTGGCCGATCTGCGCGCCGCGGCGGCGGCGGGCGACAACGTCATGGGCCCGTCGATCGCGGCGGCCAAGGCGGGCGTCACCACCGGCGAATGGGCCGCGCAGATGCGCAGCGTCTTTGGCGAATACCGCGGCCCGACCGGCGTGTCGGGATCGGTGTCGAACAAGACCGAAGGCCTTGATGACATCCGCGATGCGGTCAACACCGTCTCGGACAAACTGGGCCGCCGCCTCAAATTCCTTGTCGGCAAACCTGGCCTTGACGGTCATTCCAACGGCGCCGAGCAAATCGCCTTCCGCGCCCGCGATTGCGGCATGGATATCGATTACGAGGGCATCCGCCTGACGCCCGAGCAATTGGTCGAGGCCGCGCAAAATGGCGAGGCCCATGTCGTCGGCCTGTCGATCCTGTCGGGCTCGCATATCCCTCTGGTCGAGGACATGATGGAGCGGATGCGCGCGGCGGGCTTGACCCATATCCCCGTTGTCGTCGGCGGCATCATCCCCGATGACGACGCCAAACGCCTGCTCGCCATGGGTGTGGCCAAGGTCTATACGCCCAAGGATTTCGAGCTCAACACCATCATGATGGACATCGTCACGCTGGTGGACCCGCAATCGGTCGCCGCCGAATAGGAGGCCGCGCGAAATTTGAAAACGGCCCGCCCGACAATCGTCGCGGCGGGCCTTTTCTATTGCGGCGCGCGCGCATAGGCTTGCGCAAAACACAGACCGGAGCTGCCCATGCCCCTTGAAATCCGCCCCCTCATGCGAGCCGACAAAACCGAATGGCACCGCCTTTGGACCGCCTATCTGACCTTTTACGAAAGCACCCTGCCCGAGGAGGTCAGCACCACCACCTTCGAGCGGCTCCTATCTGCCGATCACCCTGACCAAAACGCGCGGATTGCGCTGCTCGACGGGCGCGCGGTCGGCATCGTCCACTACATCTATCATGCGCATAACTGGAAGCGCGAGCGCGTGTGCTACCTGCAAGACCTCTATGCCGATCCGGATGTGCGCGGCCAAGGCATCGGGCGCGCGCTGATCGAGGCCGTTTATGCCGAAGCCGATGCCAATGGCACGCCCTCGGTCTATTGGATGACCCAAGAGTTCAACGCCACCGCACGCAAGCTCTATGACCGCATCGCCACGCTGACGCCTTTTATCAAATACCAACGCTAATCCATTCACGAGGAAAGCCCCATGACCATCCACATCGGAGCCGAAAAAGGCCAGATCGCCGAAACCGTCCTCATGCCCGGCGATCCGTATCGCGCCAAATGGGCCGCCGAAACCTTTTTGGAGGGGGCCGAATTGGTCAATGAAACCCGCGGGATGCTCGGCTATACTGGCACATGGAACGGCCACCGCGTCACCATCCAAGGCTCGGGCATGGGCATGCCCTCGCTGTCGATCTACGCCAATGAATTGATCCGCGATTATGGCGCGAAAACCTTAATCCGCATCGGGTCCTGCGGTGCGATGCAACACGCGGTCAAGGTGCGCGACATCATCCTCGCCATGACGGCCAGCACGCTTTCGACCCCGTCGAGCGGCATTTTCAAAGAGCTCAATTTCGCGCCCTGCTGCGATTTTGACCTCCTCTGCGCCGCCGCCGAGGCCGCCAAATCGGTGGATGCCGCGACCCATATCGGCGGCATCTATTCGTCGGATGTGTTCTACGACGAGCGCCCCGACCTGACCGAGCAAATGACACGCCACGGCATTCTGGGCGTCGAAATGGAAGCGGCCGAGCTTTACAACCTCGCCCTGCGCCACGGCGTGCGCGCCTTGGCGGTTTTGACGGTCTCGGACCATCTATTGACGCATGACGCCCTACCCTCGGCGGAGCGCGAGCGCAGTTTCGGCGATATGGTCGACATCGCGCTGAAGGCCGCCTTCGCCTGACACTTGAACATCGGCGCGGGCCAAGGCACTGTGACCCAAGGTCATGATTGAGGTGCCGATGCCATTTTGCCGGTCGTTCTTATCTGCTTTGCTCCTTGCCGCCGCGCCGCTTTGCGCCGCCGCACAAGACGCGTGGCCCGATCTGGATAAGGTGCTTTTCCCGCAGCTCGCCCAAGGCTCGGGCGTGGTCGAAGCCTCGTTCTTTTTGCCCGACCGCCCCGCCCCGCATGAGGCGCGCGAAGCCGTGGCGATTGTCTATGAATGGATCCAAGGATCGGCGGGCAGCACCAGCATCGCTGCCGCCTATTACACGTTGGACCACCCGCCGCTGCAATTCACCTTTCACGGCTATATCGCTGATCTTTATGGCCATAATCCGCGCGACCCGCTGTTTTTGCCCGACCGGATCGAGGTGACGCTGACCACGCTCAGAACCGGCGAGCCGCGCTGTTGCCCGACAGGCGAGACCCGCTATGCCATTGACCGCGCGCGCCTTAAGGCGCGGGTGCTCTGGACCCGATAGGGCGCAATTCGCCGCGCATCCCCCAATAAAACAAGGATATCTTCATGCCCCTTCCCAAACGCCAACTTGGTGCCAATGGCCCGATGGTTTCGGCCATCGGCCTTGGCTGTATGAGCTTTGCCGGTTTCTTCGGGGCCACCGAAGACGAAACCTCGATGGACTGTCTCGCCGCCGCCGATGCGGCGGGGATCGATTTTTGGGACACGTCCAATATCTACGGGCTGGGCCGTTCGGAGAATGTGATCGGGTCCTACCTGCGCCAGACCGGTGCCAAGGTGACGCTGGCCACCAAAGGCGGCATCATCGTGCGGCCCGAGCGCCGGATCGACAATACCGAAGACCACCTGCGCGCCGAATTGGAGGGCAGTTTGCAAAAGCTGGGGCGTGACAAGGTCGAGCTTTACTATATCCACCGCCGCGACCCGCGCATCGCCATCGAAGAGGTGGTCGAAACCTTGATGAAATTCAAAGCCGAAGGCATGATCGACGCCTATGGCCTCTCAGAAGTTTGCCCCGCCACCTTGCGCCGCGCCCATGCGGTGGCGCCCTGCGCGGCGGTGCAAAACGAATATTCGCTCTGGACCCGCTTGCCGGAACTGGGCCTGATCGAGACCTGCGCCGAATTGGGCACGGCGTTTATCCCCTTCTCGCCCTTGGCGCGCGGGATGTTCGGCGAGACTTCGGTCGATCCGGCGCAGATGGGCAAACACGACTGGCGCGCCGTCTCGCCGCGCTTCATGGAGCCGAACTACACCTATAACCTCGCGCAAATCGACGGGTTCCGCGCATTTTGCCGCGCCAAAGGATGGACCACCTCGGCCGCGGCTCTGGCGTGGGTGTTGGACAAGGGCGATCATCTCATCCCCATCCCCGGCACGCGCAGTGCGGTGCATTTGAACGAATGGCTCGGCGCGGCTGATATCACCTTTTCGCAAGAGGACCGCGCCGAGATCGCGCGGCTTTTGCCCGCCGGATTTGCCGCAGGGGATCGCTATTCGGACAGCCAGATGATGGGCGTCGAGCGCTACTGCTAACCCCTAAAGCCCGTGGCCGCCGCTATAGCCATTGACCGGCGGCGGCGTCCAATCCCCCAAGGCCCCCGCACGCGGGGTAAATATGTCGACCCGCATCGGGTAGCATTGCGCCGCGTCCGAGCTATGCTCGGCGCTGCAATCACCACCAGGACAGGCGGAAAGCGCGCCAAGCAGGTCGATCTCGGCGAAAAACTCGATGAAATCGCCCTGCCGCGCGGGCGAGGCCTTCATGAAATACTGCCCCGTCTCGCGCGTGAACCCCGTGCACATAAAGACATTGAGCACATCATGCACATGCGCCTCGGCCTCTTGCGCCGTCAGCCCTTCGGCCTGCGCCAGCGCGCGGATCAGGTTGCTGTGGCAACAGTGGTGATAGTCCTGCCCGCTGAGCAAATGATGGGTATAGGGATCGCAGCGCGTGCCGATCGCGTCATGCACCGCGCCGCCATAGGCGTCGATGCCATACCAATCGAGGCTGTCGGCGATCACCGTCGCCATCGGGCGCAAATAGGGGTGGCACGACCACATCCGATCACCCACCGACAGATGGGTGCCATGCAAGGCGCGAGTCTTGCCCGAATAGAACCGCTCGTCCAAACAGCCCGCATTCCACAGGTTCAAATCACCCACCTGCGCGCCTTCGGGCAAGGATATGCGAAAGAACGATCCGGCCGCGACGCGAAACGCCGCCGCCTCGCGCGGCGGCACGGTGATCTGTGCGCTGCGCATCGCGCCGCTGCGCGCGGCCATGAGGCGCGGCAGATCGGGGCGCGGCAGGCTGTCGGTGGGATAGCAAATCACCGGCGCGATGGCGCGGCGGGCGGTGGCGTCTTTGGGGGATCGGGGCTGTGTCATACGCCCACCACACAAGAAAAGAGGCGAAAGGGAAAGCCCTCTCGCCTCAAATCCGGTGATTTATCATGCCGCGCTCATGCCGCATAGCCAAGCGGCAGATAATCGGCGGGCGCGGCAGGTTTTTCGTCGGGGCGCGCCGCGAGCCAAGGCGCGGGCGTGAAATATTCATAAGCGACGTTGAGCGCATCAAGCGCGGCTTGCGCTTTGCGCAGTTCAGCGGATGTGGGTTGTTTTTGTGCCATTGGGAGCCTCATAGATATTTGCGTGACGCCCTCCCTGCGCTCATCATGCCGCAACGCAGCATCGCGCACATCCCCCATTTTTCGCAAACACGCCATGCGGTTTTCGCAAAGCTGACCTAAGGGTCCAGAACGCAAAACGGGCGCCCCGCAAAAGAGGCGCCCGCAGTGATCTTTGGCCGATGGTCCGCCCGTTTAAACGGTGCGCTCGACCATCATCTTTTTGATCTCTGCGATGGCCTTGGCGGGGTTCAACCCCTTGGGGCAGGTCTTGGCGCAGTTCATGATCGTGTGGCAGCGGTAGAGCTTGAACGGATCTTCCAATTCGTCCAGACGCTCGCCCGTGGCCTCGTCGCGGCTGTCGATGATCCAGCGATAGGCATGCAGCAAAGCCGCAGGCCCGAGGTAGCGATCGCCATTCCACCAATAGGAGGGGCAAGAGGTCGAGCACGAGGCGCACATCACGCATTCATAAAGACCGTCCAATTTCTTGCGGTCTTCGATCGACTGGCGCCATTCCTTGGCGGGGCGGTTGGTTTTCGTCTCCAGCCACGGCATGATCGAGGCGTGCTGCGCATAGAAATGGGTCAGATCGGGGATCAAATCCTTGACCACCGGCATATGCGGCAGCGGGTAGACTTTCACATCGCCCGAAATCTCGTCCATCCCGTAGATACAGGCCAGCGTGTTGATCCCGTCGATATTCATCGCGCAAGAGCCGCAGATGCCTTCGCGGCACGACCGGCGAAAGGTCAGCGTCGGGTCGATCTCGTTCTTGATCTTGATCAGCGCGTCCAGAACCATCGGGCCGCATTTGTCCATGTCGAGGAAATAAGTATCGACACGCGGGTTTTCGCCCGCATCCGGATCAAAGCGGTAGATCGAGAATTTGCGCACATTCGTGGCACCCTCGGGCTTGGGCCATGTTTTACCGGTTTTGATGCGGCTGTTCTTGGGTAGGGTCAGTTGGACCATGGGACGATCTCCTTGGCTAAGGCTAGGACATCTGCGCCCGAAGCGGGCGAAGAGCGAGAGTTTCGGTGCGAGGGTTCAAAGCGGTCATGCCTCAATTCCCCGTGCAGTAAGAGACGCCGCCATACATGCCCGACATACCGCCCGGACAGGCGCTTTGGTCATAGACATTGAACGGTTTGCGGTGGCGCAAGATATCGGCAGAGGACGGGCGCGGCGCCGAAGCATTGCCCGCCGCATAGCGGTCCGAGGCGACCATGCGTTGCGGAGCCTGCCCCGCCAAACGCCCCGAGATACAGGCGTTGAGCAAAGCCGCGCCTTCGGGCGTGCCATCCTCGACCGGCGTGACGACAGGCACGGATACCCCCGCCTCATAGGTATAGCTGCCCGGTGCGGCGACATCGAACATGCACGAGGTTACAACATCGGGGCGCTTTTGCGAGGTGCAGGCCGCAAGGCCCGCCACCATCATCAACCCACCAGCGATTACGAACCCGCCGCGCCGCATTAGAAGGTCCGCGCTTTGGGCGCGATTTTCTTGAGGCTGATGCCGCCTTCATCCTCTGTGGTCAAAGGATCCTTGACCACGGGGCGATAGCTCAGATCGACCTTGTTGCCATCGACGCGGCTGATCGTATGGACGCGCCATTTCTCGTCGTCCCGCGCGGTGAAATCCTCATGCGCATGGGCGCCGCGGCTTTCCTCACGCGCTTCGGCGCCCACAATGGTGGCCAAAGCGTTGGGCATCAGGTTGGTCAGCTCCAGCGTTTCCATCAGGTCCGAGTTCCACACGAGGCTGCGGTCCGTGACCTTCAGATCGCCGAGCTTGCCCGCAATCGCGGTCATCTTCTCGACGCCTTCTTTCATGGTCTTGGCGGTGCGGAACACGGCCGCATCCGCTTGCATCGTGCGCTGCATCTCGAGGCGCAATTCCGCCGTGGGCGTGCCGCCCGAAGCATTGCGCAGCCCGTCGAAACGGTCAAAGGCGCTGTCGATCGAGGCTTGGTTGAGCACGGGGTTCGCACCCTCGGCGTCCACCACCTTGCCAGCGCGGATCGCGGCGGCGCGGCCAAAGACCACCAGATCGATGAGCGAGTTCGAACCCAAACGGTTGGCGCCATGCACCGAGGCACAGCCCGCCTCGCCCACAGCCATCAGACCCGGCACGACGGCATTGGGATCCTTGGCAGAGGGGTTCAACACCTCGCCCCAATAGTTGGTCGGAATGCCGCCCATGTTGTAATGCACCGTCGGCAAAACCGGAATCGGCTCTTTGGTGACATCGACACCGGCGAAAATCTTGGCGCTTTCCGAAATCCCCGGAAGACGTTCGGCCAAGGCTTCGGGCGGCAGGTGCGACAGGTTGAGATGGATGTGATCGCCATGCTCGCCCACACCGCGGCCTTCGCGGATTTCCATCGTCATCGAACGCGAGACGTAATCGCGCGGCGCGAGGTCTTTATATTGGGGCGCGTAACGCTCCATGAACCGCTCGCCTTCGGAGTTGGTCAGATAGCCGCCTTCGCCGCGCGCGCCCTCGGTGATCAGACAGCCCGAGCCATAGATGCCGGTCGGGTGGAATTGCACGAACTCCATATCCTGAAGCGCAAGACCCGCACGCGCCACCATACCGCCGCCGTCACCGGTGCAGGTATGGGCCGACGTGGCCGAGAAATAGGCGCGGCCATAGCCGCCGGTGGCCAGAACCACCATCTTGGCGTTAAAGATGTGGAAGGTGCCGTCATCGAGCTTCCAGCAGACCACGCCTTGGCAAACGCCATCTTCGGACATGATCAGATCGACGGCGAAATATTCGACGTAGAATTCGGCGTTGTTCTTGAGCGACTGGCCGTAAAGCGTGTGCAAGATCGCATGGCCGGTGCGGTCGGCGGCGGCGCAGGTGCGCTGCACCGCGGGACCATCGCCGAATTCGGTGGTGTGACCGCCGAAGGGACGTTGGTAGATTTTGCCCTCTTCGGTGCGCGAGAAAGGCACGCCGTAATGCTCCAGCTCGTAAACCGCCTTGGGCGCTTCGCGGGCGAGATATTCCATCGCATCCGTATCGCCGAGCCAGTCCGAGCCCTTGACCGTGTCATACATATGCCACTGCCAGTTGTCCGGCCCCATGTTCGACAGCGAGGCGGCAATCCCGCCCTGCGCGGCCACGGTGTGCGAACGGGTCGGGAAAACCTTGGTCACGCAAGCGGTGCGCAACCCCTGTTCGGCCATGCCAAGCGTCGCGCGCAAACCGGCCCCGCCGGCGCCAACGACAACCACGTCATATTCGTGCGTTTCGTATTCATAAGCAGCCATTGCTAGAACTCCGGTCTTAAAGCGCGATTTTGGCAATGGCGAAAACGCCCGTCGCCATCGCAGCATAGGAAATACAGGCGAGCAGGATCAGCGAGATCTTCTGCGCCAAGCCGTGAACATAATCCTCGATCAGCACCTGCGCGCCGTCGTTGAAATGTTTGAAGCCCACGATAAAGGTCAGCGCCGCAACAATCGCGGGGAACGGACGGCTGTAATAGGCCATGACCTCTTCATAGGTGCCGCCCAAGGCACAACCGAATGTCGCCACGAACAACGGCACCAACAGCAAAAGCGCCACGGAGGAGACTTTCATCGCCCAAAAATGCGCTGTGCCGGTTTTCGCCGATCCCATGCCGACGGCTTTCTTGCGGTCTGTCAGATAACGCATGATCGCCCCCTTACAAAATCACGACGGTCAAAGCCGTCAAAACAACAGAGCCGATCAAAACCGCATAGCCCATTTTATAGGCGGTCGGCAGGTCAAGCCCGATGGCATTGTCCCAGATCAGATGCCGCAAACCGGCGAGCGTGTGATACCACAGGCCCAAAACCGAGAAGAACATGACCAGATCGCCGAACCAGCTTGTGATCACGCCATTGGCGACGTTGAAATACTCTTCGGATGTTGCCGCCGCCAAGAACCACCAAACGACCAAAAGCGCCGAGATCAACAGCGCATTGCCGGTGATCCGCGTCAAAATGGACGTGATGGATGTCAGCTGGGGGCGATAAATCGAAAGATGCGGCGAGAGCGGGCGGTTGCCACGATTCACATCGGCCATATCAAATCCTTTCAGGGTTCCCTTGCTGCCCTCTGTCATAGCGTTTTTTTACGCCGTGTCACCTATGAGGCGCAGGCTTGGGAGGATAATTTGCAGCAAAAGCGCAGATTTCACGCGCCTTGTGATCACAGAGAATAAGTGTGTGATCACAAATTAACGGAACACTTATCCACATGCACCGCGCGAACGCGCTGCGCGCGACTCTCATGCCTTCGGCGAGGATATTTCACGGAAAGCAGAAAGGGCGCGCGCTTTCTATTTTCCATAAGTATCCCCGCCGGAGGCATAAAGTTCTTACATCGGCATCAAGGCCCAATAGTCGAGGTCGAGCAGAACCTCAGGCAGATATTTGCCGTCGTCGCCTTTGAGCGCGAAGGGCGCACCGCCTTTGGTGGCAACAAGGCGCAAGCGGATCGCGCCGACGCCGGGGGCCGATGTCTCTTTCTTATCGAGCACTTCGGACCATGCTTTCACAGTCAGGCCGCTGAAACACGGGTTCGCATGCGCGCCGCCATTGAGGCCGACGATCATCTGCGCATTGGCCAGACCGTTGAACGACAGCGCGCGCGCCATCGAAATCACATGACCGCCATAGATCAGACGCTGCCCGTCGGGGCGGAAGGTCGCGTCGAAATGCACTTTGGCGGTGTTTTGCCACAGGCGCGTGGCGATCATATGCTCCGCCTCTTCGATGGTGACGCCGTCGACATGGTCGATCTGCTCGCCCACCTCGTAATCGCCCCAACGGTGCGCCTCACCCGCGAGGGTGAAGTCATAATTGGTGAAATCCAGCCCCGCAGGGATCGCCAGATCCTCGACCGCCAGAACCTTGGACAATTCGGGCACCACGGTTTCGGGCGCGGGCGCATCGAGGTTGTTTTTGCGCACCATGACCCAGCGCACATATTCCATCACCACTTCGTCGCGCTGGTTGAGGCCGCGGGTGCGCACATAGACCACGCCGGTTTTGCCGTTTGAGTTCTGTTTCAAACCGATGACTTCGGAGGTCGAGCGCAGGGTATCGCCCTCGTAGACCGGCAGCAGCCAGCGCCCTTCGGCATAGCCGAGGTTGGCCACGGCATTGAGCGAGACATCCGGCACGGTTTTGCCGAAAACGATGTGGAAGGCGGCCAGATCATCGATCGGCGCGGCGGGCAGGCCGCTGGCGCGGGCGAATTCGTCGGAGGAATAGAGCGCGTGGCGCGCCGGATAAAGCGCATGATAGAGCGCGCGTTCGCCGCCCGAAACGGTGCGCGGCACCGCATGTTCGATCACATCGCCAAGTGTGTAGTCTTCGAAAAAGCGACCGGCATTGGTTTTGGCCATCACTGCTCTCCTAATTTCATGTCTGGGGTATAGGGGGTGTCGATATCTTTCACGACCGCTTGGGCGCAGCGCATCACGCCGCGCGCCGCATCAAACGCATAGCTCGGATCGCCATAAAGCACCCAGCCCTTGCCCAGCGCTTCGCTGACCTTATGGCAAAAGGCCGATGTGTCATCCTCGGTCAGCAGGCGGTAAATATCTGGCATAGTGGAAAAACCTTCTCAGGCAGGGGTCAGGCGAAAGGCGAATAGCCGAGCCACGAATGGATGGCGACAATCACCGCATAGACGACCAGCGTCGCGACAACAGTGATGATATCGCGCTTGGCAGGGCCGGCCTCTTTGGGCACGAAATCGCCGCTGCGGTTGATCAAGATCACCGAGACCACGGCCCAGAACAACATGCCGCCAAACAGCAAGACCGAGGCCAGATCGCCGTTCACCAGCAAATGCGCCACGGCCCATGTTTTGACCGCATAGAGCTGTGGATGTTTGATTTTCGCGCGCAGGGCGCCTTTGGATTCGGAGACGGCAAAAAGGAAGACCGCCAAGAGCATCAACAGGTTATTGATATGGATGAAAAACGCGGGCGGATACCACAGATCGATATGCGGCGCGCCGCGAAAGCCGATGATCATCAAGGCCAGCGAAGCAAAAAGCGCCAGAGCGATGATCCCGCGCCCGCGTTTCTCTCCCATGCCGGCGCGCAGGTCCGGCGCGAGCCGTTTGAGCAAATGCGCGCCGATCCAGATCGCAATTCCGAGAACGAGTAAAGTCATGGCTGTCATCCCTGTTGCTGGGCGGGCGCCTTGGTGCATTCAGGCGCCCTGCCTTTCCGTTTTCGCCGTCAGGGTGCGCTTATTCGCCCAGCGCGGCAATAGCCTCGGCCTTGGCCAGCAGCTTTTTTGCGGTCTCGACATGCAGGTTCTCGACGATCTTGCCGTCCACAACCGCAACCCCCTGCCCCGTCGCTTCGACATCCTCGAGCGCGGCAATCTGGCGGCGGGCAAGGTCGATCTCGGCCTCGGAGGGCGCAAAAGCCGCATTGGTGACGGCGACCTGCGCGGGGTGGATCAAGGTTTTGCCATCATAGCCCAGATCGCGGCCCTGATCGCATTCGACCTTGAGGCCCTCTTCGTCCTTATACTGGTTATAGACGCCGTCGATCGCGATGACGTTATGGGCACGGGCCGCCAGAAGGATTTGCTGCAACGCCATCATCATCGGCAAACGGTCGGCGCGCGCGCGGCAGTTCAGCTCTTTGGCCAGATCATTGGTGCCCGCGACAAATCCGGTCAATTGCGGATGCGCGGCCACTTCGAGCGCATTCAAAATGCCCAAAGGCGTTTCCATCATCGCCCAGATGGCTTTGCCATTGCCCAAAAGATCGCTGAGCGCGTTGATATCGGCGACGCTGTTGACCTTGGGCAAAAGGAAGGCATCGACATCGCAATCTTTCAGCGCGGCAACATCGCCCGCGCCCCATTCGGTATCAAGCCCGTTGATGCGGATGATCTTGGCACGGCCGCCATAGCCGCCCTGATCGAGCGCGGCTTTGAGCGTGGCGCGCGCCTCGACTTTGGCCTCGGGCGTCACCGCGTCCTCAAGGTCAAAGATGATCGCATCCACAGGCAAGCCGCGCGCTTTGTCCAATGCGCGGTCCTTGGAGCCGGGGATATACAACACGGAACGGTAGGGGCGGTCGGTCTGGTCCATTTTAACTCTCCGGTAATAATGTTGCGCTGCAAGTGGCACTTTTTTGCACAAATGTTCAAGTGGATTTGCGCCGCGATGCAGAAAAAACGCTGCGAGACAAGGCAGATCGGGCGCGATGGCCGCCCAAAATGCCTACAATTCGACGGAACGGGCGGCGGATTAACCTTAACTTCAGGGCCAAGGCGCACCTTTATCTCATGCGCCGGATGAAAGAGCGGGCACAAGTCCCAGACCGCCACAGACCGCAAAGAGGCAACCTGCGCAAGATGAAACACCGGAAGCCAAACCGGCCGCACAGGCGTGGAGCCTTGAACAGATGCGGCCCCCAAGAGCGGTTTCCCCATTGAGCAAAGGTTAACGCGATGAAACTGCTTTTTAAGAGCCTTCCCCTCCTGATCGCCGCGCTTGCGGCCAATGGCGCCGCCGCGCAGACACGGCAAAACTGCGGCCCGCGCGATGTCGTCGTTGAACGGCTGGCCTCGGGATATGGCGAGACGCGCCAATCCATCGGCCTTGGCGCCAACAACCAAGTGGTCGAGGTTTTTGCCTCGGACGAAAGCGGCACATGGACCATCACGGTCACCATGCCCTCGGGCATGACCTGCCTTGTCGCCTCCGGACAGGCCTTTGAGGAACTGGCCGAGGCCCTGCCCGCCGAGGGCAATGACGCCTGACGCCGCTGGCCGGACCCAGGGCCCCAAAGCGCGCCAGATATGGCGCGTTTTTTGTGTCTGCACGGGTTTGTGTCTGCACGGGCGCCCCGCGCGGCTCAGGTCAGCGCATCGAAAATCAATTTGCCGCCCGTCGCCAGTAGCAACACATAGGTCAGCGCGAAAAAGGTCTCTTTGGAGACCATATAATGCAGCCGCACCCCGATCCATGTGCCCAAAACCGCCACAGGGGCCAAGATCACATCGGCCAAAAGGCTGTTGAGCGTGAAGATGCCCAAAAACCCGTATGGCAGCATCTTGAGCGCGTTGATCACCGTAAAGACGAGGACCGTGGTGCCTTGGAACGCGGTTTTATCCAAGGGCCGCGTCAGCAGATAGACCGCCGCAGGCGGGCCGCCCGCATGGCTGACAAAGCTTGAAAACCCCGCGACCACCCCCGCCGTGATCCCGCCCGCCGCCCCCATGGGCCGCGCGCCGAATTTCAACCCCGCCTTGAGCGCCCATTGCCACAGCACAAAACCGACCGAGATCGCTCCGATCAACAGCCGCACGCCATCGGCGCTCACCGCCGCATAGAACAGCGCGCCAAGCCCCACCCCCGGCAAGGCGCCGAGGACCAGACGGCGCGCATCCACGGGCGACCAGCGCCGCCAATAGGCCCGCATACCCGCCGCATCCATCACCATGAGCAGCGGCAACATCAGCCCCAAAGCCGCCCCCGGCTCCAGCACCAGCGCCAGAATCGTCGAGGCTGCAAAGGCCGCGCCAGAGCCAAAGCCGCCCTTGGAGATGCCCGCAAAGAGCACCGCAGGCAGGGCCACGGCAAAAAAGCTGAGCGAGAAGTCGATCACTGGCGCGGCCCCTTAAATCCTTGTGTCTCTTGGACTTTACGCCGATTTTGCGCCGCCGCAACCGCCCATTTCCCCGCCCCGCCGCAGCGCAGCACCCTTGCGCGAGCGCGATTTCCGCACTACCCCATGCGCGATTTCAAACGGACCGGAGATAAATCCATGGCCAGACCCAAGATTGCCCTCATCGGCGCAGGACAGATCGGTGGCACCCTCGCCCACCTCGCCGCCCTGAAAGAACTCGGCGACGTCGTTCTTTTCGACATTGCCGAAGGCACCCCCGAGGGCAAAGCGCTCGACATCGCAGAATCCGGCCCCTCCGAGGGCTTTGATGCGACCATGTCCGGCACGCAATCCTATGAGGATATCGCAGGCGCCGATGTGTGCATCGTCACCGCAGGCGTGCCGCGCAAACCCGGCATGAGCCGCGATGATTTGCTGGGCATCAACCTCAAAGTGATGAAGTCGGTCGGCGAAGGCATTGCCGCCCACGCACCCGACGCTTTCGTTATCTGCATCACCAACCCGCTCGACGCGATGGTTTGGGCCTTGCGCGAATTCTCCGGCCTGCCGCATGAGAAAGTCTGCGGCATGGCGGGTGTGCTCGACTCGGCGCGTTTCCGGCATTTCCTCTCGGTAGAATTCGGCGTCTCGATGCGCGATGTCACCGCCTTCGTTCTGGGCGGCCACGGCGACACAATGGTGCCTTTGGCGCGTTACTCCACCGTTGGCGGCATCCCCTTGCCCGATCTGGTCGACATGGGCTGGACCACGCAAGACAAGCTCGACGCGATCATCCAGCGCACCCGTGACGGCGGCGCCGAAATCGTTGGCCTGCTGAAAACCGGTTCGGCCTTCTATGCGCCCGCGACCTCGGCGATCGAGATGGCCGAAGCCTATCTCAAGGACCAAAAGCGCGTTCTGCCCTGTGCTGCCTATGTGGACGGTGCGCTTGGCCTCAACGGCTTCTACGTGGGCGTGCCCACCGTGATCGGCGCCAACGGCATCGAAAAAGTCATCGACATCAAGATGAACAAAGACGAGCAGGCGATGTTCGACAAATCCGTCGATGCGGTCAAAGGCCTCGTTGCCGCCTGTAAAGAGATCGATCCCTCGCTGGCCTAAGGCCGCGCCGATCGTATCATGAGAGCTGAAGGCGCTCCCTCGCGGGGGCGCCTTTTCATTTGCGGCCCCGCATCGCGCCGCGCGGCCCGATGGCATGGCCTTTGAGTCGCCTTGATCCTTGCGATCCCTGCCTCATTCTTAAGCATTCCTTAATTTGTGATCACACGCTTAAAACCTGTGATCACAAATCACAGAAAACACCCCGAAATCGCGCCCTTAACCAAAAAATCCCTTAAACGGGGGGTAACCTTATGCCTATACCGATTGCAATCGTAGCAACACGGGACAGTCTGATGAACATCCACGAGTATCAAGCGAAGGCTCTGCTTCGCGAATACGGCGCGCCGGTATCCGAAGGACGTGCCGTCCTGAAGGCCGAAAACGCCAAAGCCGCCGCAGGCGAATTGGGTGGCCCGCTTTGGGTCGTCAAAGCGCAAATCCACGCGGGCGGCCGCGGCAAGGGTTCTTTTAAAGAAGCCGAAGCAGGCGAAAAAGGCGGCGTGCGCCTTGCCTTCTCCGTCGAAGAAGCAGCGGAAGAAGCCAAAAAGATGCTGGGCCGCACCCTCGTGACCCACCAGACCGGCCCCGCAGGCAAACAGGTCAACCGTATCTATATCGAAGACGGCTCGGACATCGAAAACGAGCTTTACCTCGCCTTGCTGGTGGATCGCCAGACCTCGCGCGTGTCTTTCGTGTGCTCGACCGAGGGCGGCATGGACATCGAAGAGGTCGCCGCAGCGACCCCCGAAAAGATCCTGTCCTTCTCGGTTGATCCGGCCACCGGATACCAAGCCTTCCACGGCCGCCGCATCGCTTTCTCGCTCGGTCTCAAGGGCGCGCAGGTCAAACAATGCGTCGCCTTGATGGGCAACCTCTACCGCGCCTTCGTCGAAAAAGACATGGAGATGCTGGAGATCAACCCCTTGATCGTTCTCGAAGGCTCCGGCGATCTCAAGGTGCTCGACGCCAAGGTCAGCTTTGACGGCAACGCGCTTTACCGCCATTCCGACATCATGACCCTGCGCGACGAGACCGAAGAAGACAGCAAGGAACTCGAGGCGTCGAAATACGACCTCAACTATATCGCGCTCGACGGCGAAATCGGTTGCATGGTCAACGGCGCGGGCCTTGCCATGGCGACGATGGACATCATCAAACTCTACGGCGCAGAGCCTGCCAACTTCCTTGATGTGGGCGGCGGCGCGACCAAAGAGAAAGTCACCGAAGCCTTCAAGATCATCACCTCGGACCCGCAAGTCAAAGGCATCTTGGTCAACATCTTCGGCGGCATCATGCGCTGTGACGTCATCGCCGAAGGCGTTGTCGCTGCGGTCAAAGAGGTCGGCCTCAAGGTCCCGCTGGTGGTGCGCCTCGAAGGCACCAATGTCGAAGAAGGCAAAGCCATCATCAACAACTCCGGCCTCGACGTGATCGCGGCGGATGACTTGAAAGACGGCGCCCAGAAGATCGTGAAAGCGGTCAAAGGGTAATGTCGATGCGCGGCTTTCTTCTCACTGCGGCCTTGGTGGTCGGCACGGCGGGCGCGGCGGGGGCAAACCAATATGCCGCCCGCTACACGCCCGCCTTACTGAACATGCAAGGCACCTGCGTGGATTTCGTTCTGCGCAAGGTCAATGACGGCTCCAAACTGGCGAAATCCGGTTTGGCCGTGACGCGCAAGAGCAAGAAAAAGACAGTCTATAAAGGAAAAGCCGGTTTGGGCGGCGCCTTGGACACCGTCTATTCTGTCGTTCTGGGCGAGAACAAAAAAGGCGTGCGCGGTTGCACGGCCTCTGTGATCCGCACCAACTACAAGACAGGCCGCATCGTCTATAACGCCGCACTGAACGATCTGCGCAAACGGGGTGGTAAACTGGTCGGGGCCCCGTCGGGCGGCAACTACAGCTACACCCATTTCCAGTTCGGCCAGACCGTCATTCAAGTGAAGGCGAGCTTCTCAAGCAACTCGCTCGTCATGAATTATTACATTCCGCGCAATTAACGCACGGAGCAAAAAGGGAGAAACTGCACATGGCAGTCCTCATCGACGAAAACACCAAAGTGATCTGTCAGGGCCTCACCGGCTCGCAGGGCACATTCCACTCCGAACAGGCCATCGCCTACGGCACCAAAATGGTCGGCGGCGTCACCCCCGGCAAAGGCGGCAGCACCCATTTGAACCTGCCGGTCTTCGACAGCGTCCACGAAGCCAAGGACCGCACCGAGGCCAATGCTTCGGTCATCTACGTCCCGCCCCCCTTCGCCGCCGATTCGATCCTCGAGGCGATCGACGCCGAAATGGAATTGATCGTCTGCATCACCGAAGGCATTCCGGTGCTCGACATGATGAAGGTCAAGCGCGCTTTGGAAAATTCCAAATCCCGCCTGATCGGCCCCAACTGCCCCGGTGTGATCACGCCCGATGCGTGCAAAATCGGCATTATGCCTGGCCATATCCACAAACGCGGTTCGGTCGGCGTTGTGTCGCGTTCGGGCACCTTGACCTATGAGGCGGTCAAACAGACCACCGATATGGGCCTTGGCCAATCCTCGGCCGTGGGCATCGGCGGCGACCCCATCAAAGGCACCGAGCATATCGACGTGCTGGAGATGTTCTTGGCCGATCCCGAAACCACTTCGATCATCATGATCGGCGAAATCGGCGGCTCTGCCGAAGAGGAAGCCGCGCAATTCCTCGCCGATGAGAAGAAGAAAGGCCGCTGGAAACCCACGGCCGGTTTCATCGCGGGCCGCACCGCCCCTCCCGGGCGCCGCATGGGCCACGCCGGCGCGATTGTCGCAGGCGGCAAGGGCGACGCGGAAAGCAAGATCGAAGCGATGAAAGCCGCTGGCATCGTCGTCGCCGACAGCCCCGCCACTTTGGGCGAAGCGGTCATGGAAGCGATCAAGAACGGCTAAACGCCGATGGCAATGGCCCTTGTGGCCGCGCCTTAATAACACCGCTCAGGACCGATCTTGGTCCTGAGCACACCTCAAAGCCTCGCGACGGGGACCTTCCCATCGGGTCTCTCTCACGCAGCTTTTCTCATCTGGCCTCGGGAGCCCGTCACATGAACGATCAGAGCCCTAACGATACCTTCCATGCCTCTTCCTTCATGCAAGGTCATAACGCCGAGTATCTCGAGCAGATGTATGCCCGTTACGCCAATGACCCCAATGCGGTCGATGAAGCGTGGCAGGAGTTTTTCCGCACCCTTGGCGATGCGGATCTGGACGTCAAGGCCGAGGCCTCCGGCCCCTCTTGGGCGCGCGGCGACTGGCCGCCGGTGCCCAATGACGATCTGACGGCGGCGCTGACCGGCGAATGGGCCGTGCCCGCCGAGGCCAAAGGCGCAGGCGACAAGATCAAGGCCAAAGCCGCCGAAAAAGGCGTCGAGGTCAGCGACGAAGCGATCAAACGCGCCGTTCTGGACAGCATTCGCGCGCTGATGATCATCCGCGCCTACCGTATTCGCGGCCACCTTGCCGCCGATCTGGACCCGCTGGGCCTGCACGGGCGCGAGCCGCACCCCGAGCTTGACCCCAAGGCCTACGGGTTTACCGAGGCCGATATGGACCGCCCGATCTTTATCGATCAGGTGCTCGGCCTGCAAATCGCCTCGCTGCGCCAGATTATGGATATCGTCAAACGCACCTATTGCGGCACATTCGCGCTGCAATACATGCATATCTCGAACCCCGAAGAGGCCGGTTGGCTCAAGGAGCGCATCGAGGGCTACGGCAAGGAAATCCAGTTCACCCGCGAGGGCCGCAAGGCGATCCTGAACAAGCTGGTCGAGGCCGAAGGCTTTGAAAAATTCCTCCATGTCAAATACATGGGCACCAAACGCTTTGGTCTGGACGGCGGCGAAAGCCTCATCCCCGCGATGGAACAGATCATCAAACGTGGCGGCAATCTGGGCGTCAAGGACATCGTTGTCGGCATGCCCCACCGCGGGCGCTTGTCGGTTCTGGCCAATGTCATGGGCAAACCCTACCGCGCCATTTTCAACGAATTCCAAGGCGGCAGCTTCAAACCCGAAGACGTCGACGGATCGGGCGATGTGAAATACCACCTCGGCGCCTCCTCGGACCGCGAATTCGACGGCAATACCGTGCACCTGTCGCTGACGGCCAACCCTTCGCACCTCGAAGCGGTCAACCCCGTGGTCTTGGGCAAGGTGCGCGCCAAACAGGCGCAGTTGCAAGACGCGGACCGCACCGCGGTTTTGCCGATCCTGCTGCACGGCGATGCGGCCTTTGCGGGCCAAGGCGTCGTGGCCGAATGTTTCGGCCTGTCGGGCCTTGTCGGGCACCGCACCGGCGGCACGATCCATATCGTGGTGAACAACCAGATCGGCTTTACCACCGCGCCGCATTTCTCGCGCTCGTCCCCCTATCCGACCGACATCGCCCTGATGGTCGAAGCGCCGATTTTCCACGTCAACGGCGACGATCCCGAAGCCGTGGTCCATGCCGCGCGCGTGGCGACCGAATTCCGCCAGAAGTTCCACAAGGATGTGGTGCTCGATATCTTCTGCTATCGCCGTTTCGGGCATAACGAGGGCGACGAGCCCATGTTCACCAACCCGATCATGTATAACCAGATCAAGCGCCACAAAACCACGCTGTCGCTTTATACCGAACGCCTTGTCGCGGACGGTCTCATCCCCGAGGGCGAGATCGAGGATATGAAAGCGGCCTTCCAAGCCTATCTCAATGACGAGTTCGAGGCGGGCAAGGAATATAAACCCAATAAGGCCGACTGGCTTGACGGGCGTTGGTCGCATCTCAACCGCGAGGGCGAGGAATACCAGCGCGGCGAAACCGCCATTGCCCCCGAAACCTTGGCCGAGGTCGGCAAATCGCTAAGCACCGCGCCCGACGGATTCCCGATCCACAAAACCGTTGGCCGTCTGCTCGATGCCAAAAAGGCCATGTTCGACAGCGGCAAGGGCTTTGACTGGGCCACCGGCGAAGCCTTGGCCTTTGGCTCGCTGCTCACCGAAGGCTACCCCGTGCGCCTCGCGGGCCAAGACAGCACCCGCGGCACTTTCTCGCAACGCCACTCGGCCTTTATCAACCAAGAAACCGAAGAGCGGTTTTACCCGCTCAACGCCATCCGCGAGGGTCAGGCCCGCTATGAGGTCATCGACTCGATGCTCTCCGAATATGCGGTGCTCGGCTTTGAATACGGCTATTCGCTCTCCGAGCCGAACGCTTTGGTCATGTGGGAAGCGCAGTTCGGCGATTTCGCAAATGGCGCGCAGATCATGTTCGACCAGTTCATCTCCTCGGGCGAAAGCAAATGGCTGCGCATGTCGGGTCTGGTGATGCTGCTCCCGCACGGGTTTGAGGGCCAAGGGCCGGAACACTCCTCGGCCCGCCTTGAACGCTTCTTGCAAATGTGCGGCGGCGACAACTGGATCGTGGCCAATTGCACCACGCCTGCCAACTACTTCCACATCCTGCGCCGCCAATTGCACCGCAGCTATCGCAAACCCTTGGTTCTGATGACGCCGAAATCGCTTTTGCGTCACAAAATGGCGATCTCCTCGGCCGAGGATTTCACCACCGGATCGAGCTTTCACCGTGTGCTTTGGGATGACGCCGAAAAGGGCAATTCCGACACCAAGCTCAAGAAGGACAAGGATATCAAACGCGTCGTCATGTGCTCGGGCAAGGTCTATTACGACCTGCTCGAAGAGCGCGACGCGCGCGGCATCGATGATGTCTACCTGCTGCGGATCGAGCAATTCTACCCCTTCCCCGCCATGTCTTTGGTCTCGGAGCTCGAACGCTTCAAGGGCGCCG
Organism: Paracoccaceae bacterium; assembly: GCA_050633545.1. GTDB lineage: Bacteria > Pseudomonadota > Alphaproteobacteria > Rhodobacterales > Rhodobacteraceae > Litorivita. The sequence continues at coordinate 113,886 of JBOEGS010000004.1, read as the reverse complement.
AAATGGTCTGGTGCCAAGAAGAGCCGAAGAACCAAGGCGCGTGGAGCTTTATCGAACCCAATATCGAATGGGCGCTTGGCCGCATCAAAGCCAAACATGGCCGCCCCGTCTATGCGGGCCGTCCGGCCTCTGCCTCGCCGGCCACCGGCCTTGCCACCCAACACAAGAAACAACAAGCGGCGCTCATCGACGATGCGCTGACCATCAAAGGGAAATAAGCCCATGACAACCGAAGTCCGCGTCCCCACACTTGGCGAATCCGTGACCGAAGCCACCGTGGCCACTTGGTTCAAGAAACCTGGCGATCCGGTCGCTGCTGACGAGATGCTGTGCGAATTGGAAACCGATAAGGTGACCGTCGAAGTGCCCGCGCCCGCCGCAGGCACCATGGGCGAGATCGTCGCCGCCGAGGGCGAGACCGTCGGTGTCGATGCCTTGCTCGCGACCATCACCGAAGGCGGCGCTGCCGCTGCGGTGCCTGCCAAATCCGACACCAAAGCCGCCGCACCTGCAGCGGGCGGATCGGACGAGGCCGTCGATGTGATGGTCCCCACTTTGGGCGAAAGCGTCACCGAGGCGACCGTCTCCACATGGTTCAAGAAGGTCGGCGACACCGTGGCCCAAGACGAGATGCTCTGCGAGCTTGAAACCGACAAGGTCTCGGTCGAAGTGCCCTCGCCCGCCGCTGGCGTTCTGACCGAAATCACCGCCGCCGAAGGCGCCACCGTCGATGCCTCGGCCAAATTGGGCGTGATCTCCGGATCGGCGGGCGCGGCGGCTGCACCTGCGGCTTCGGCCCCCGCTGCGGCGCCCGCATCCTCGGGTGGCAAAGACGTCGAGGACGCCCCCGCCGCCAAGAAAGCCATGGCCGAAGCCGGCATCAGCCGCGACGCCGTGACCGGATCGGGCCGCGACGGGCGGGTGATGAAAGAAGACGTGGCCAAGGCCATCGCAGCGGGCGCAAGTGCCGCGCCTGCACCTGCCGCCGCCGCGCCCCGCGCGCCGGTCTCGGCCGATGATGCCGCCCGCGAGGAGCGCGTGAAGATGACGCGTCTGCGCCAGACCATCGCGCGCCGCCTCAAGGACAGCCAGAACACCGCCGCCATGCTCACCACCTATAACGAGGTGGACATGACCGAGGTGATGGCCCTGCGCAACGAATACAAAGACCTGTTCTTGAAGAAACACGGCGTCAAACTGGGCTTCATGTCCTTCTTCACCAAAGCCTGCGTGCATGCGCTCAAGGAAGTGCCCGAGGTCAATGCCGAGATTGACGGCACCGATGTGGTCTATAAGAACTTTGTCCATATGGGCATCGCGGCGGGCACGCCCACGGGCCTCGTGGTGCCGGTGATCCGCGACGCCGATGCCATGTCCTTTGCCGATATCGAAAAGGCCATCGCCGAAAAAGGCGCGCGCGCGCGTGACGGCAAATTGTCGATGGCCGAGATGCAAGGCGGCACCTTCACCATCTCCAACGGCGGTGTTTACGGCTCGCTGATGTCCTCGCCGATCCTCAACCCGCCGCAATCGGGCATCCTTGGCATGCATAAAATTCAAGACCGCCCGATGGCGATCAACGGAGAGGTCGTGATCCGCCCGATGATGTATCTGGCGCTGTCCTATGACCACCGCATCGTCGATGGCAAAGGCGCGGTGACCTTCCTCGTGCGCGTCAAAGAGGCGCTCGAAGACCCGCGCCGCCTGTTGATGGACCTGTAACCTGCCTGCGGGGCGGCCGGTTCGCATGCCGCCCCTCTTTCCCTGCGCTTATTGGTGCTCCACATGATCCGCCCGATCCATCTTGCAACGGCCTGCACCGCCCTTTGGGGCAGTGGTATGCACGCCGAAACCGCCAATCCCGCGCGGCTGGCAACAGGTGATCTGGTGCTCAAATCGCACAGCTACGACAGTAAGGCAGACCGGTTTATCCCCGTGGACGCGGCGCAAGAAAATGCCTGCTTCACTGTTCTTGGCATGCAAGGCCGCTTCCTCGTGACCGAACTTGTCTCTGGCCACTACGCGCCCGCGTGGATGGGGGCCACCGCCGAAATCGGCCACCGTGACGAATGGATCGGCAATGACGAATTCTACACCGCCAATCATCCGGACGCCGCCCCTTTCGAGTTGACCCGCGGGCTGTTCACCACTGTGGCGGCCTGTCCGTCATGACCGGCGCGCCCCGCCCCTGTGCTGATCCACGCGATGAAATGCTCCGGACCAATCTGGCGCAGCGGGACTATTATGACCAAACCGACGGCGGGGCGATTTCCGAGATCAACAGCCCTGCGACCAACCTGTGGCGCTGGCTGCGCGCGCGGGCCAGCGCAGCGGTCTCGGACACGATGCGCGCGGGGTTTTACGCGCGCCACCGCGAATGGATCGGCGATCTGGCGGGCAAGAAAGTGCTCGAACTGGGCTGCGGCACCGGCACGGCCCTGTCCGAATACCTTGCCGATCATGCCGCCGAATACCACGCCATCGATCTCAGCCCCGTGCAGGTGGCGCAATTGCAAACCCGCCTCGGGCCGCGCCCCAACGCCCGTTTCCACAGCGGCGATATCCTTGGCGACGGGTTTACCGAGAGCGGATTTGACGTGATCTATGCCCATTCGGTGTTCCACCACTTTCGCCATATCGAGGTGCTGTTCGACCGCCTCGACACGCTGGCCGCGCCGCAGGCGAAAATCATCACCCTCGATCCGCTGCAAAGCTGGCTGCCCGCGCGCCTGTTTCGCGCCGCCTTCCGCCCCTTTCAAACCGATGCCGCGTGGGAGTTTCCCTTTGATCGCGCCACCCTGCGCAAGATCGAGACGCATTTCATCGCCGAACGCTCGATCGGTCTGTTTGAACGGGCCAAATTTGCGCTGATCCTCGGGATGATCTCGCCGCGTCTCGGCGCGCGCTTCGGCGATGCGTGGTATGGTGCCGATCTGGCCCGCGACAGCACCGGCAGCGCCCTGCGCAAAACCGGTGCGATCCAGATCAGCTATCTTCTCCGCCCCCGAACAGGAGCCACCACATGACCTTCGAACTCACGATCCTCGCCCTCGCCGGCCTGCTGCATATCGCGCAATTCGCGGTGGCCTCCTATATGGCCAATGTCGATGTCGGCCCGCGCTATACCACCTCGCCGCGCGACCGGATGCCAAGCCGCGAGTTGCGCACCGCCACCGCCCGCCTGCTGCGCGCCTATGACAACAGCGCGGTGATGTTGCCGCTTTTCGGTCTGGGTGTGGTGATCATCACGCTGAGCGATCAATCCACCGCCCTCACCCGCGGGGCCGCCGCGCTCTATCTGGCCGCCCGCGCCGCTTATACCCCCGCCTATGCCCTCGGCTGGCAACCATGGCGCAGCTATATCTGGCTGGTGGCGATGGCCTGCTGCGCGGCGCTGTTTCTGGCGGCGCTGATATGAGCCGCCTTTGCATACCCATGACAGAGGGCCGCGCCCCCGCCGCACAGCGCCCGCCGCGCGATCCGCACCGACGCAATACCGACGTTATACCGACGTCTTACCGACCCGCATTTTTGCCTCTAAACTGACCGTCTGAACCAAGGAGAGATCCCCATGGCGAATTACGATGTTATCATCATCGGCGCAGGCCCCGGTGGCTATGTTGCCGCCATCCGCTGCGCCCAACTGGGCCTCAAAGTGGCCTGTGTCGAAGGTCGAGACACCCTCGGCGGCACCTGCCTCAACGTCGGCTGTATCCCTTCCAAAGCGATGCTGCACGCCAGCCATATGCTGCATGAAGCCGAGCATAATTTTGCCAAAATGGGCCTCAAGGGCAAATCCCCCTCGGTCGATTTCAAACAGATGCTTGCCTATAAGGACGAAACCGTCACCGGCAACACCAAAGGCATCGAATTCTTGTTTAAAAAGAACAAGGTAGACTGGATCAAAGGCTGGGCCACGATCCCTGCTGCGGGCAAGGTCAAAGTCGGCGACGAGACCCATGAGGCGAAGAATATCATCATCGCCTCCGGCTCCGAACCCTCCTCGATCCCCGGTGTCGAGATCGACGAGAAAACCGTCGTCTCCTCCACCGGCGCGCTCGAATTGCCCAAAGTCCCCAAGAAGATGGTCGTCATCGGCGCAGGCGTGATCGGGTTGGAGCTTGGCTCGGTCTACAAACGCCTCGGCTCCGAGGTGACGGTGATCGAATTTATGGACAAAGTCACCCCTGGCATGGATGGCGAAGTGCAAAAGCAGTTCCAGAAAATGCTTACAAAACAGGGACTTGAGTTCATTATGGGCGCCGCTGTGCAGGGCGTTGAAGCGGGCAAAACCAAGGCCAAAGTCACCTATAAATTGCGCAAGGACGACAGCGAAGCCACCGTCGACGCCGATGTGGTTCTGGTCGCCACGGGCCGCCGCCCCTATGTCGACGGCCTCGGCCTTGAGGGGCTTGGCGTCGAGATGACCGAACGCGGACAGATCAAAACCGACGCCCATTGGGCGACCAACGTCAAAGGCATCTATGCCATCGGTGATGTGATCACCGGCCCGATGCTGGCCCATAAGGCCGAAGACGAAGGCATGGCCTGCGCCGAGGTGATCGCGGGCAAACATGGCCATGTGAATTACGGCGTCATCCCCGGAGTGATCTATACCCACCCCGAGGTCGCCTCGGTCGGCGCCACCGAAGAGCAGCTCAAAGACGAGGGCCGCGCCTATAAGGTCGGCAAGTTTCCCTTCATGGGCAACGCCCGCGCCAAGGCGGTTTTTGCTGGCGACGGCTTTGTCAAACTGCTCGCCGACAAAGACACCGACCGCGTGCTGGGATGCCATATCATCGGGCCAGGCGCGGGGGATTTGATCCACGAAATCTGTGTCGCCATGGAGTTCGGCGCCTCGGCGCAGGATGTGGCGCTGACCTGCCACGCGCATCCGACCTTCTCCGAAGCCGTGCGCGAAGCCGCATTGGCCTGCGGCGACGGGGCGATCCACGTCTAAAGACCTCAAAACAAACAAAAGGGCCGGAGATTTCTCCGGCCCTTTTTGCATCATCTCCGCCTGTGGGGCGCGCTACCACAAGGTCTCTTGCGCCCGTTTGGGATAGGCTTTGTCCCAATCTTGCGCGCCGATCTCTCCGTCGGTCATCTCGGCCAAAATCTGGCCCAAGCTCGGCACCAATGCCTTATCGTCGCGCGACCAAAGGTTCGAGCGCATCAAGGCTTTGGGACATTGCGAATAGACCTCTTTGATCTCGACCACGATCACGCTGACCGGATGGGTGCTCCGCTGGATAAAGCGCGCGCGCAAATCGGTATCAGTGCTGAGCCATGCGCGCCCGTTGATGCGCACGACCGTATCCTCACAGGGCACCATGAACATCAAGGACACGCGCCCGTCCGTCACGATATTGCGCAGCGAATCCAACCGGTTATTGCCGCGCCAATCGGGCAGGGCCAAATGCCCCGCATCCAGTTCCAAAGCCACCGGACCGTCATCGCCGCGCGGGCTGGCATCGGTGCCTTCCGGCCCGACGGTGGCGAGAATGCAAAACCGCGAGGCCGCGATCCACTGGCGATACATCGGGGTCAGCCGCTTGGCCACCTTGCGCAGCGCCGCCCCCGAAGGCGTGCCATAAAGCGCCTCAAGCGCCTCTATCGTCTCAATCTTTGCCATCCAAATCGAACCCCGCCTCGCGCATCAAGGCGTTTGAGCGCGTCTCGACCACGCTTTCCAGCCGCTGCATGAACTCGACCCGCTCGAGCCCCGTTTCGATGGTCGGCAAAAACTCCACCACCGCCAAACCGGGTTTGCGGTAAATCCCGCGGCGCGGCCAAAATACGCCCGCATTGGTCGCCGCAGGCACGCAAGGCTGGCCCAGATCCTGGTAAAGCACCGCCGTGCCGACCTTATAGGGCACCTTTGCCCCCGGTGCGACGCGGGTGCCTTGGGAATAGATGATCAACTGCCCCGGCTTGGCCAGTCCCGCCGCCACATCGGCCACCATCTTCTTGATCGCGATGCCGCGTTTGCCGCGGTTCACCGGAACGCAGCCGATGCGATAGCCATATTGACCGATGATCGGCGTATAGAGCAATTCGCGTTTCATGATGAATTTGCCCGCTGGGACCGAACCGAAGATCATCAAAATATCGAGGAAAGACTGATGCTTGGCCGCGATCATGACTTCATCCTTGGGCGGCGTGCCGCGCACTTCGGTGCGCAACCCGATCATCCACACCGCGCTCCACCGGATCCAGCGGCAATAGAGCGAGCAGGCCATAAAGGCCCCGCGCGCATTCACCAAAGCCCAAGGCAAAAACACCACGCCCAGCACCAGCATCGACAGGTAGACGTTGATTTCAAAGATCAGCGAGCGGATCCATTGCAAAGCATAGCGCATATCAGGGAAGCTCCTTGAGCGTCTTGTTGGCGGCCATACGGGTGGCCACAAATCCGACCAAAGCGGCCAGCGGCGGGATCAGCAAGGGCGTAAGCCAATGCACCCCCTGAAAGCCCAGACCGGTCAAAAACCCGCCTTCGGCCTGCGCCGAAGGCAAGAGCATCACCGCGACGAGACCCGCAATCGTGCCGACCGCCGCACCGCCCAAAGCGCGGAGGGTAAAGCGGCGCACGAAGGCCTGTGCGATATAGCCGTCGCGCGCGCCCACAAGCCGCATCACGGCGATGACCTGCGCATTCGCCGCCAAGGCCGCATTCGCCGCCAAGGTGATCATCGCCGCCATCGCCCCGCCGATGAGCAAAATCGACACCCACCCCAAAAGCCGCAACCGCGAGGCCGCGCGCACCATCGGTTTGCGCCAACGGGTATGATCGTCCAAAATCGCGCCCGGCACCTCGCCCGCCAACCGCAGGCGCAGGCCTTCGGCGTCATAGCCCTCAGCGGTTTCCACCACATCGATCAGCTGCGGGATCGGCAATTGATCCACCGGCATATCGGGGCCGAACCACGGCTCCAAAAGCGCGCGCTGCTCGGCGCCCGTCAGCGGACGGGCCGAGGCCACCCCCGGAGTGGTTTGCAAAACCCGCAAGGCCGCTTCGGTTTGCGCCGCGATCTGGTCGGCGGGGGCAGAGATGCGCAGGGTCGAGGACCGGGTCAACTCCTCGCCCCAACGATCCGCCAGACGTCCGGTCGCCAAAGACAGCGCCAAGGCAAAGACCGCCAGAAACGCCATCGCCCCCGCCGCAAAAAGGGTCAGCCGCGCCGTAAATCCGGTGGGCGGCACCACGCGGTCGGCCTGCCGGTCACCCGCGACAAAGGCAAGGATCGTTTGCACCATGCTCACAAATCCGCCCCCGCCAATTGCAACCGCCGCTGCGCGATGCGCAAGACGCGCGCCTGCACTTGGCTTTTGGCGGCGCGGATAAGGTTCATATCATGGGTCGCGATCATGATCGTTTTGCCCATTTTATTAAGCTCTATCAACAGCTTGAGCAGGCGCTGCGACATCTCCCAATCGACATTGCCCGTCGGCTCGTCGGCCAGAACCACATCGGGCGACATGATCACCGCGCGGGCCAAAGCGGCGCGCTGGCGCTCGCCGCCGGACAATTCGGGCGGCAAGGCGGCAGAGCGCGCCGTCAACCCGACCCAGCCCATCAATTCCTTGAGGTTGGCCGCCTCGGCCAATGTATCGCGCCCCGACACCGTCAGCGGCAGCGCCACATTGTCGGCCAAGGGCAGATGATCGAGAAACTGGCAATCTTGGTGCACCACGCCGATGCGCCGCCGCGCCAAAGCCGCATCATCGCGCGTCATCATCCGCACGTCACTGTCGAACAGGCGCACCTGCCCCGCCGTGGGGATCAAGGCACCATAGCACAGTTTGAGGAATGTCGTCTTGCCCGCGCCGCTCGGCCCCGTGAGGAAATGAAACGACCCGGGCGCGAGTTTCAACGAAATGTCGCTCAGCAACTCGCCGCCGCCATAGCTATAGGCCACATTCTCCAATTCGATCACGCTGCACGCCCCTTTGCCTTGCCATTTCTGCGCAAGGCACCCAATATTTGGCTTGTCGCAATATGCCCGCCTGTTGTGCCTCAGCCACGACATATATTCAATCCGCCGCTGTTGGATTTCCTTTGCTCTTTTCGGTTGCTGCGAAACATTCTAAGGTTAACCATAGAGCAGTAGGAAAAGCCGTCGAATGCGGCATGGGGGCGAAATGCGGTTGGTATGCCCGAATTGCGGGGCGCAGTATGAAGTTCCGGACGAAGTGGTTCCGGAGAGTGGTCGCGATGTGCAATGCTCCAGCTGCGGAGACACGTGGTTCCAGCAGCACCCCAAACAAATCGCCGCCGCCGAGGCAGAGGCCGAAAGCGCCGCCGAGCAGGCGGGCTTTGCCGAGGACCTGCCGGAGCCGGAAACCGCCCCCGAGCCAGAGCAAGCCGATTGGCCGAGCGATCCACAGCAAGACGCGCGCGCGCAAGACGATGGTGATGTCGAGGACGGCGGCGAGATCGACGACAACGAAGACACTCTCCCCGATTACGGGCTCAGCGACGAAACCGCACAAGGTCGCGGCGAAGACGAGGACGAGGACGAGGACGCTCCCTTTATCGAGATCACCGATACGCCCGCGCCTGCCGAAGCAAGCGCCGCGCAGCAAGACGACTGGACACCGCCCGCACAGGATCAGGCCAAAGCCAGCGCAGACGACGAATATTACGAGGATGAAACCGGCGCGGATGAATTGACTTCGGACGGGGCCGGCCTTGATGACGCGCCCGCGCCGCCGCAACGCCGCCCGCTGGATGCCGGTGTCGCCGAATTGCTGCGCGAGGAGGCGGAACGCGAAGCCCGCGCCCGCGCCGCCGAGTCCAACAGCGATTTCGAAAGCCAGGGCGATCTGGGCCTCGACGAGCCATCTGTCGAAGACACCCGCCGCGAGCGCGAGGCGCAAATCCGCATGGCGCGGTTGCGCGGAGAGCCCGAACCCGCCCCCGAAACCGCCGCCACGCTGGCCGCGATGGGCGGGTCGCGCCGCGATCTGTTGCCCGATATCGAAGAGATCAACTCGACCCTGCGCTCGACCCGCGACCGCCGCCCCGCCTCGGCAGGGGATCAGGACGGCGCGATGGACGAGGCCCCGCAAAAGCGCAGCTTCCGCTCGGGCTTTGGCGCGGCGGTTTTGATTGCTGTCGTTCTATTGGTGATCTACGTCAATGCCGCGAAAATCTCATCCGCCGTGCCCGCCATCGCCCCTGCGGTCGATGGCTATGCGGCGCAAGTGGACCGCGCGCGTGGCTGGCTTGACGCCAAGATGGTGTCGATGATGACCAAGATGGACGATATGGCGGGCGCGCCCAATACTGCCGCGCCGCAAGCTCCGGCCGCCAGCGAATAGCTCCGGCGCCGCAGATCGCGCCGCCGAATGGACAAACCCGCAAAAGCGAAACCTTGCCGCCGTTAGAACCGCTCTAGCAGGCGTTTGAAATAGTCGCGTTCTTTTTCGGGCCGCTCTACCTCGCCCGCGCGGCGGCGCAATTCATCCAGCAATTCAAGAGCTTGACCATAGGCATCGGGATCATATCCGCGCCCGCCATCAGAGGTTGCGGTGGTGCTGCCCTGCGTCCGGCCCAATGGATCGCGCGCGCCGCCCGGGCTGCCTTGGCCCTCGCCTTGGGCCTGTTGATCGCTGCCCTCGCCCTCGCCCGCCGCCTCGGCCATGGCCTCGCCAAGAGTGCGGATGCCGTCGCGCAGACCGTCCATGGCCTCGGCTTGACGGTTGATGGCCTCGGCCAGATCCTCGCGCCGCAGCGCATCCTCGGCCCCCTCCATCGCCTCGCCCGCACGGTCCAGCGCCTCGCGCGCCGCCTCGCCGCCTTCGCTGCCCGCTTGCGGCAGATTGTTGCGCTGACGGTTGAGTTCTTGGCGCAGGGCGCGTTGGCGGTCGGCCAGATTTTGCGCCAGATCCTGACCGCCCTGACCTTGACCGGCTTGTCCTTCGCCTTGACCTTGACCCTGGCCCTGCCCTTGGCCCTCGCCTTGACCTTCGCCCTGTCCGTCTGCTTGGCCCTGACCCTGTCCTTGGGCCTGATCTTGCCCTTGGCCCTGACCGCTTTGCCCGTCTTGGCCTTGGCCCGATTGCCCGCTTTGGCCTTGCTGCCCCTGCGCGCCCTCTTGGCCTTGCTGGCCTTGCTGGCCGCTCTGCTGTCCGGGGTTGAATTGGTCCTGAAGATCGCGGAAGGCCTGATCAGAGAGCGATTGTTGATCGCGCAGGGTTTCGGACAGCCCGTCCATCGCCTGTTCGCCAGGTGATTGCATGCCTTGGCCTTGGCCCTGCGCGATGCGCATGTTTTCAAGCAGTTCTTGCAACTCGGCCAAGGCTTGCTGTGCCTCGGCCATACGGCCTTGCTCCATCAATTCCTGTATCCGGTCCATCATCCGTTGCAGATCGTTTTGCGTCATCTGCATCGTATCGCCGTTTTGGGCGCTCTGCGGCGGCTCGCCCTCTTGGTTTTGCTCGCGCGCAAGCTGGCGCATGTAATCGGCGGTGGCATCGCGCAGCTCTTGCATCAGTTCGGCGATCTCGTTCTCGCTGGCCCCGCGTTTCATCGCCTCGGCAAGACGCTCTTGCGCGCGTTTCATCCGCTCGCGTGCATCCTCCAGATCGCCCTCTTCAAGCTGCAACGCCAAGGCCCACATCGCCTCGGCGATCTCGTCGCGGCTGGCCTCCTCCATGGTCTCGCCCACCGCAATCGCCGCCTCCAGCCGCCGCAAGATCGTGCGCAATTGCAGATAATCGCCGTCATTGCGAAACAGCCCTTCGGGTTGGTAGGACATGGCGCGCAAAAGCTGCGCCGTGCGCGGCGCATTGGCGCGGGTCCACAAAAGATCGCGGCGCAATTCGATCACCGAAGCGGCCAGCGGATCAAAGAACCGCCGCGCGGCCAAACGCATGGGCAGGGTCTCGCTCGCCCCCTCTTGGCCCGCCGCGTCGGTGGCAAAAAGCGTCACCTTCACCGGCAGATTAGCCCAAGCATGTTTGGAAAATTCCTCGATCATCCGCTCTTCGAAATTGGCGCGGTTGCCGGCGATGGGCATCGGCAATTGCACCTCGATTGGCGCGCGCGGCTCGGGCCCGGCGGCCAGCCCGTAGCGCCGGTCGAGCGCCGCCATATCCAATGCGATCACCCCGCGCCCCGAGATCACGCCGTAATCGTCGGAGGCGGCAAAGGGCACCGTCGTCTCGCCGCGCGCCGAAACCTCGGCGGGGCCTGCGATGGTGACCGACGGCGCCGTATCGGGCGTCACCTCGACGCGCCACGCCCGCCCGCCCGCGCCATTGATCGCCAGATCGCCGCTCTTGCGGATCACGAAGTCTTGCGCCGGATCGCTGGCGGCGGGCAAATCTTCGGCGCGGTCAGACACGGTTTCCGACAGGCTGAGCGCGCCGACCTCGCCGTAGAACCGCAAGGTGAGGCGGCTGCCCGCAGGGACGCTGAGGCTCTCGCCGGTCAGGTCGGGCAAATAGAGCACCGGCAATCCGGCATAGGGCGGCGGCGCGAGCCAGCCCTCCCATGTCGGCCCCGAGGCCAAAGCCGCGCCGCCGCCGCGCGGACCCATGCTGCCCACCGATCCGACCCGCCAGAAGGAGCCGAACACCAGCCCGAGCAGCAAAACCAAAAGCGCCACATAGCGCAGCCCGAAAGGATCACGCCGCGACAGGCGCAAATCGGCAGGCACGGGTTTTGCCGTTCTCGCCCGCGCCGCCATACGCGATTGATGCGCCGCCCAAAGCACCGCGCTGGCCGCATCGCCGCGCGTTGCGGGGCGGTCGGCCAAGGCTTGCAGGGGGCGGCCCTGTAGTGTCGCATCAAGGCGCGCGCGCGCCTCGGCGCGGGTGGGGAAGCGAAAGGCCAGCGCCCCGCGCAGCCCGAAAAAAATGGCAAAAACCCCTGCCAGAACCGTCAAAACCCAAACGATCTCAAGCGGTAAAATCTCGTGCAGGCCGAGCATCAGCGCACCAAGCGCCGCCAGAACCACCGACCAGAAGGGCCAAAACGCCTTGGCCGCGCGTTCGGCAAACAGCCCCGCGCGGGTCAGGGCCAAAGGCCAGCGCAGCGCCCGAAGCGCCGCATCCAGAGACGGTTTGGATCCGGTCATCCCATCCTTTCGCTCGCGCACGGACGCGCGCACCTGCCGCGGCGCATCCGAAGATTCGCCCGCGGCCCTGAGGCAAAGCCTAAGCGCGCGCTGCCCCCGTGGCTAGAGCCACGAAGGAAGGGTATCGCGGTTTATCATCTCTTCATAGGTGGGGCGGGCACGGATGACGGCAAATTGATCACCTTTCACCATCACCTCGGGGATCATCGGGCGGGTGTTATACTCGCTCGACATCACTGCGCCGTAAGCCCCTGCCGAGCGGAACGCCACCAGATCGCCCGCCTTGAGCGTCGCCATCTCGCGGCCTTTGGCAAAGGTATCGCCGCTTTCGCAGACGGGGCCGACAATATCGTATTTCGCCCCCTCCAACCCTGGCGCGGGTTCGATCACGGGGATGATATCGTGATGGGCGTCATACATCGCAGGGCGGATCAGATCATTCATCGCCGCATCCACGATCAGGAATTCGCGGTCCTCGCCCTGTTTGACATAGATGACCCCGGAGACCAGAATCCCCGCATTGCCCGCCACCAAACGGCCCGGTTCGATCTCGATCTCGCAGCCCAGATGGCCGAGCGTCTCCTTGACCATCGCGCCGTAATCGAGCGGCAAGGGCGGAGCCTCGTTCGAGCGGGTGTAGGGAATGCCCAATCCGCCGCCCAGATCGAGACGGCGAATGTCATGGCCATCGCTGCGCAGCGCCTCGGTCAATTCGGCGACCTTGAGATAGGCAAGGCGGAAGGGTTCAAGATCGGTCAGCTGGCTGCCGATATGCACGTCGATCCCGATGACATCGAGGCCTTCGAGCGTCGCCGCATGGGCATAGACCGCGCGGGCGCGGCTGATCGGGATGCCGAATTTGTTTTCGGATTTTCCGGTGGCGATCTTGGCGTGGGTTTTCGCATCGACATCGGGATTGACGCGCACGGTGATCGGCGCTTTGACGCCCAGTTCCAGCGCCACGGCATTGAGCCGCTCCATCTCCGGTTCGCTCTCGACGTTGAATTGGCGAATGCCCCCCGTCAGCGCCATGTGCATTTCCTCGGCGGTTTTGCCAACGCCGGAAAACACGATCCGCTCGCCGGGGATACCGGCAGCGATGGCGCGCGCATATTCGCCGCCCGACACCACATCCATCCCCGCGCCCAGCGCACCGAGGGTCTTGAGGATCGCTTGGTTCGAGGCGGCCTTCATTGCATAGCATACCAGATGGTCCATCCCCTCCAGCGCCTCGTCAAACAGGCGAAAATGCCGCTCGAAGGTGGCGGTGGAATAGACATAGAAGGGCGTGCCGACAGCGGCGGCGATCTCGGTCACGGGGACGTCTTCGGCAAACAATGCGCCATCGCGGTAAAGGAAATGATCCATCAAAAGGCTCCTGAGAGGTCGGGGCCGCGGCGATCAGGGCCGCGTGCGCAAGAAAAGATAAAGCGGCAAGCCGCAGCTCACGCCGATAAGGAAGGTGGCGGGTATGGCGATGAGCGCCAGAAAGTTGCGCCGCACCGCAACCTCGGCCACGATCCAGACCGTCAAGGCAATCGCCGCGATGGTCAGGTCCCACACCAAGCCGGAGGTGGCGGCATTGACGTGCCATGCATCGACCATCGCGCCGATGTCAAAACCGCTTTGGCGAAACCACGCGATGAAATACCCCATCGGATGCACCGCGCCCCAAAGCGCCAGCGCGAGGTAGATCATCCGCAAGAGGCTCATCACAGACCGATCCCGACGTTGATGCGGCTGCCGATGCCGACATTGACGCGGCTATGGGTTTGCACGCCGTTTGCCCCGACCGTCACGCCGGCGCCAAGCGACGGGCGGATCGGCGCGCCGTCCACGCCGCAGCCCGCCAAAGCCGCAAGTGCCAAAAGGATCAGCGCGGCTTTCATGCCAAGGCCTCGCTCCAACGCTTGATCTGCGCGCGCACCTGCGCGGGTGCGGTGCCGCCGTAGGACATGCGCGAGGCGACCGAATTATGCACGCCCAAAACGCCGAACACCGCTTCGGTGATCCCCGCGTGGACCGATTGCATCTGTGCGAGGCTGAGGTCGGGCAGGTCCACGCCCGCCCCTTCGGCCATCGCCACCAAAGCGCCGGTGACGTGATGCGCCTCGCGAAACGGCAGGTTGAGTTCGCGCACCAGCCAATCGGCCAGATCCGTCGCGGTCGAGAAGCCCGATCCGGCGGCGGCCTCAAGGCTGGGGCGGTTAGCGGACATATCCGCGACCATGCCCGTCATCGCGGCCAAGGCCAGCATCAGGTTATCGGCGGCGTCAAACACCTGTTCCTTGTCCTCTTGCATATCCTTGGAATAGGCCAGCGGCAGCCCTTTCATCACCATCATCAAGGCGACATTCGCCCCGAAAATCCGCCCGATCTTGGCGCGGATCAACTCCGCCGCATCGGGGTTTTTCTTTTGCGGCATGATCGACGAGCCGGTCGAGAAGCGGTCCGACAGGGTGACAAACCGGAACTGCGCCGAGGACCAGATCACCAATTCTTCGGCAAAGCGCGACAGATGCATGGCGCAGATCGACGCGCAGGACAAGAATTCCAGCGCGAAATCGCGGTCCGATACCGCATCCAGAGAATTGGCCGCAGGGCGATCAAAGCCCAAAGCCGAGGCCGTCATCTCGCGGTCGATGGGAAACGACGTTCCCGCCAAGGCCGCCGCCCCCAAGGGGCATTCGTTCATCCGCGCGCGCGCATCCTTGAAGCGCGACATATCGCGGCCCAGCATTTCCACATAGGCCATCATGTGATGGCCCCATGTGACGGGCTGTGCGGTCTGCAAATGGGTGAACCCCGGCATCACCCAATCGGCCCCCGCCTCGGCCTGTGCCAAAAGCGCGCGGATCAAGGCTTCGATCCCTTCAATGGCGGCGTCCATCTGGTCGCGCACCCAAAGTTTGAAATCGGTCGCCACCTGATCATTGCGCGAACGGCCCGTGTGCAAACGCCCCGCAGGCTCGCCGATGATCTCTTTGAGCCGCGCTTCGACATTCATATGGATGTCTTCGAGCGCCGTGGAAAATTCGAACGTGCCGCCCTCGATCTCTGACAAGACCGTGAGCAGGCCTTCCCTCATCGTCTCGGCGTCTTTATCAGTGACGATACCCGTCGCGGCGAGCATCGCGGCATGGGCCCGAGAGCCGGCAATATCTTGGGGGGCCATCCGCTGATCATATGAGATCGAGGCATTGATCGCCTCCATGATCGCATCGGGTCCGGCGGCAAAGCGGCCGCCCCACATCTGGTTCGAGGTTTTTTCGGTCATAGCTCGCAGCACCCTTGGGAGGCAAAATGAAATTCAATCGTTCCGCGCTGGTTTATACGGCCCTTGCCGTGGGTGCAATTGCGGCAATCGGCTTTGTCGCGTTCAAAAACCCCGCCGCGCGCTCCGCCCCGATGGATTACAGCGCGCTCGAGGCCCTGCGCGAGGACGATATGCGCAAACTGGTCTTTGCCCCCGCGCCCAAAGCGGTCTCGACCCTGCCCTACACCAAAAAGGACGGCGGCAGCGGCACATTGGCGGAGTATCGCGGCAAGGTGACGGTTTTGAATTTCTGGGCGACGTGGTGCGCGCCCTGCCGCGAGGAAATGCCAAGCCTTGCCAAATTGCAGCGCGAGATGGGCGTGCATATCAACGTCGTCACCCTTGCCACGGGGCGCAATGCGCCCCCCGCGATTGATGCGTTCCTGAGCAAAGCGGGGGCCGACAACCTGCCCCAACACCGCGACCCGAAAAGCGCGATTGCCCGCGAGATGGCCGTTCTTGGCCTGCCGATCACGGTGATTATAAACGCCGAAGGCATGGAGATCGCCCGCCTCACGGGCGATGCCGACTGGTCGTCAGACAGCGCCAAGGCGATCCTCGCCGCCTTGGTCGCCCAAACGCAAACGGGCCAGGACTGACGCCTAGGCCGCGCCCCAATCGGGCGCATCCCTCGCCATATCCGCCACGCCGTCATGGGCGGGGCATGTGACGATGTGATCGTTCACCATCCCCACCGCCTGCATGAAGGCGTAAACGATGGTCGGCCCGCAAAATTTGAAACCACGTTTCTTCAAATCTTTCGACAGTTGCACAGAGATTTCCATGCTCGCGGGCACCTGCGACAGCGTGTCAAAACGGGTCTGCACCGGCGCGCCGCCGACATAGGACCAGACCCATTTGGCAAAGCCCTCCTCGGCCTCGATCGCCTGCCACGCGCGCGCATTGCCGATGGTCGCCTCGATCTTGCCGCGGTGGCGGATGATGCGCGCATCTTGCACCAGACGCGCCACCTCCGCCTCGCCCCATGTGGCGATGACATTCGGGTCAAACCCTTCAAAAGCCTCGCGAAACCCGTCCCGCTTTTTCAAGATCGTGATCCAGCTCAGCCCCGCTTGAAACCCGTCGAGGATCAGCTTTTCCCAAAGGGCGCGGCTGTCATATTCGGGCACGCCCCATTCGAAATCATGGTAGTCGATATAGATTTGCTCGGGTCCGACCCATCCGCATCGCTCGCCCATTTCGCGCGCCTTTCTCCGGCAAAACCGCCGGTCTCGTTTCGTTAACCAAAGCCCCGCAACACAGGCGCGGGTTAAGAGATTGTTAGCCCTTAAGGCGCAAATTTGTAAGCGGTGAAAGGGACATATTTCCATGGAACATCCGAGCGACACGCAAGACGCCATTATTGACAATCCTCGCGCAGCCGCCCGCCGCGCAAACATCAAACGCATCCGCGCGAATATCCCCCAAGGCCACCACAATCCGCTCGATTACGCCGTCACCTCGCGCGACCGCTCGACGCTGCATATGGTGCAAGAGGCGGTCGAACATAATCAGGTCATGCTTGCCTACCAACCCGTGGTGCAGGCGCTGCAACAGGACCAACCGGCCTTTTACGAAGGGTTGATCCGCGTGCTAGACGAAACCGGCCGCGTGATCCCCGCAGGCGATTTCATCGATGCGATCGAGACCACGGAAACCGGACGGTTGATTGATTGCCTCGCTTTGGAAAAAGGTCTGCGCACCCTGCACGAGCAACCCCATATCCGCCTGTCGATCAATATGTCGGCGCGCTCCATCGGCTATCAAAAATGGGCGCGCACGCTCAAACGCGGGCTCGACCGCGACCCGACGGTGGGCGAGCGGTTGATCTTGGAGATCACCGAAAGCAGCGCCATGCTGGTGCCCGAACTGGTCGTCGGCTTCATGTCCAACCTGCAAAGACGCGGGATTTCCTTTGCCCTTGATGATTTCGGCGCGGGCTTCACCTCGTTTCGCTATCTCAAGGATTTCTACTTTGATATCCTCAAGATAGACGGGCAATTCATTCGCGGCATCCATGACAATGCCGACAATCAGGTGATCACCAAGGCGCTTTTGTCGATCGCACAGCAATTCGATATGTTCACCGTCGCCGAAAGCGTCGAACGCGGCCCCGATGCGGCCTATCTGACCTCGCTGGGAATCGATTGTTTGCAAGGCTATTTCTTTGGCGCGCCCACGACAAATCCGTCGTGGATCACCCGTGACGCCATGCGCTCCAGCGCCTAGGCGCATTGGACCGCGCGGCCCCTGCAACGGGGCGGTGCGCCATACGACTTTGGCACTCCGCGTAACGTCGCATCCGCGAATTCCTTGCCGCAGCGCGGCAAATCCTCTATCCATCCTTCGACCGGCGCGCGCCGAGGACGACCGTAACGGGCGTTAGGGACGCGCAAATGCCGCGCAATCTGGTGGAGGAACACACATGACCAACGTAGTTATCGCATCCGCAGCCCGCACGGCTGTCGGCTCTTTTGGCGGCTCGTTCGCCAACACGCCCGCGCATGATCTGGGCGCTGCCGTTTTGGCCGAGATCGTCGCCCGCGCGGGTATCGACCCTTCGGAAGTGTCCGAAACCATTTTGGGTCAGGTTTTGACCGCCGCGCAGGGCCAAAACCCTGCACGCCAAGCCCATATCAACGCCGGCCTGCCCAAAGAATCGGCCGCTTGGTCGATCAATCAGGTCTGCGGCTCGGGCCTGCGCGCTGTCGCTTTGGCCGCGCAGCACATCCAGCTTGGCGATGCCTCCATCGTTGCCGCCGGCGGCCAAGAGAACATGACGCTCAGCCCCCACGCCGCACACCTGCGCGCGGGTCACAAAATGGGCGATGTCAAATATATCGACACGATGATTCGTGACGGGCTTTGGGATGCGTTCAACGGCTACCACATGGGCCAGACTGCCGAAAACGTCGCCGAGCAATGGCAGATCAGCCGCGACATGCAGGACGAATTCGCCGTCGCCTCGCAAAACAAAGCCGAGGCCGCGCAAAAGGCCGGTAAATTCGCCGACGAAATCGTCCCCTTCACCGTCAAGACCCGCAAGGGCGAGACCGTGGTCGATGCCGATGAATACATCCGCCACGGCGCGACCATGGAAGCCATGCAAAAGCTGCGCCCCGCCTTTACCAAAGACGGTTCGGTCACCGCGGCCAATGCCTCGGGCCTCAACGATGGTGCCGCCGGCGCCTTGTTGATGTCCGCCGATGACGCCGAAAAGCGCGGCATCACGCCGCTGGCGCGCATCGCCTCCTACGCGACCGCGGGCCTCGACCCGTCGATCATGGGTGTCGGGCCGATCCATGCCTCGCGCAAGGCGCTGGAGAAAGCCGGTTGGAAGCCCGAAGACCTTGACCTTGTGGAAGCCAACGAAGCCTTTGCCGCCCAAGCCTGCGCCGTGAACAAGGACATGGGTTGGGATCCGGCCGTGGTCAACGTCAACGGCGGCGCCATTGCCATCGGCCACCCGATCGGCGCCTCGGGCGCGCGCATCCTCAACACCTTGCTGTTCGAAATGCAGCGTCGCGGCGCCAAGAAAGGCCTCGCAACCCTGTGCATCGGCGGCGGCATGGGCGTGGCCATGTGCCTTGAGCGCCCCTAAGCGGATCAAACCGATTCTTTGCAGGTGCAGAAACTTCCGCACCGCATCAAGGGGCGCCCCAAAGCGCCCCTTTTTCTTTGTCTGGCGCAGGATTACGCCGCTCGATCGGAAAATAATGCTGCACAATAGCAAAATTCTTTGCGCAACATTATTGCGCATCGGGGCGGCATTGCGTAATACAGTTACCAAGTCAATTTTGCCAATTGGGAGGACACCATGGCACGAACAGCACTCGTCACAGGCGGATCGCGCGGCATCGGCGCGGCCATTTCCATCGCTTTGAAAGAGGCCGGTTACGACGTTGCCGCGACCTATGCGGGCAATGATGAAGCCGCCGCCGCCTTCACCAAAGAGACCGGCATCAAGACCTACAAATGGAACGTGGCCGATTACGACGAATGCGCCGCAGGCATCGCAAAGGTCGAAGCGGACCTCGGCCCTGTCGAGATCCTCGTCAACAACGCGGGCATCACCCGCGATGCGCCCTTCCACAAAATGACCCGCGAACAGTGGACCCAAGTGATGGACACCAACCTGTCGGGCCTGTTCAACATGACCCATCCGCTCTGGCCCGGCATGCGCGAGCGTAAATTCGGCCGCGTGATCTCGATCTCCTCGATCAACGGGCAAAAGGGCCAATTCGCACAGGCCAACTATTCGGCGGCCAAAGCGGGCGACATCGGCTTCACCAAAGCCTTGGCCCAAGAAGGCGCGCGCGCGGGCATCACCGTCAACGTCATCTGCCCCGGCTACATCGCGACCGATATGGTCATGGCCGTGCCGGAAAAAGTGCGCGAATCGATCATCTCCACCATCCCCGTGGGCCGTTTGGGCGAACCCGAAGACATCGCCCGCGCGGTGGTGTTCCTCGCCTCGGACGACGCAGGTTTCATCACCGGCGCGACCCTGACGGCGAATGGCGGTCAATATATGACCTGATCCGGCGCGGATCGCCAAAATCAAGAAGGGCCGGTGCAGATTGCGCCGGCCTTTTTGCTGCGCCCCGCGCGGTTGCGCTTTCGCCTGCGCCAATCGCGCGCTAGCCTGCCGCCATGATGACCTCGCGCAGCGCCACCTTCACCGGCTTTATCGCCATCCTGCTTTGGGCGCTTTTGGCGCTGTTTACTGTGGCGACGGCCCCCGCGCCGCCGCTGCTGCTCAATGCGATCTGCTTTGCCGTGGGCGGCACATTGGGCATGATCTGGGCCGCTGTGACGGGGCGGCTTGGCGTGCTGCGCCATGTCAGTTGGCGCATCTATCTCTTCGGCACAATTGGGCTTTTCGGCTATCACGCGCTGTATTTCAGCGCCCTGCGCCTCGCGCCTGCCGCGCAAGCGGGGCTGATCGCCTATCTGTGGCCGCTACTGATCGTGCTCTTTTCGGGCCTCTTGCCAGGCGAGCGGTTGACCAAGGGCCATATCCTTGGCGGCGCGCTGGGATTTTTGGGCGCGGGGCTGTTGATCGCGGATGGGACGGGGCTGAGCGGGGCTTATCTGCTGGGCTATCTTCTGGCCATCGCCTGCGCCTTGACGTGGTCGGCTTATTCGGTGCTCTCGCGCCGTTTGGGCACAGCCCCGACCGAAAGCGTGGCGGTGTTCTGCCTTGCCACGGCGCTGCTCTCGGCGCTGCTGCATCTCGCGATCGAAGACACCGTCTGGCCCGTGGGCGCGGCAGGATGGGGCGCGGCGATCGGGTTGGGCCTTGGGCCTGTGGGGCTGGCCTTCTATGTCTGGGACATCGGCGTCAAAAAAGGCGACATCCAGCTTTTGGGTGTCGCCTCCTACGCTGCGCCGCTTTTGTCGACGCTGATTTTGGTGCTGGCGGGCATCGCCGCGCCAAGCCTCAAGCTGGGCCTTGCCGCCCTCTTGATCACTGGCGGCGCGGGATTAGCCGCGCGCGCCAGTCTGGCAAGCCAACGGCCGCCTGCGGCAGGCTAAGCCGATACACTGAGCCGAGAAATTTCTTCTTTCAAACGAAGCTTTTGCTTTTTCAGCTCCGCAATCGCCAAATCATTGGAACCAGGAGATCGCTGCTCTGCTTCGACCTTCTGCGAGAGAGTGGCGTGTCGCTTTTTCAGCTCCTCGACATGGGACGTCAAACTCATAGGGTAGTCTCCTCTCTGTAGGTTGAAATGTGCCTCATCAGTCCAGCACAAATTTTCGCGTCTGTCACGCGACTGATACAAAGAGTGATCGGAAAATTGTTTCCAAACCCTTAAGGCGCGCCGGAAAACTCCAAAGCCGCCCCATGGCGCAGCACGTTAACCATCTGATCGGTATAGCTTTCCTCGTCCCGCAGATGCGCCGCCCCTTTATGCATCACCACCGCGTCCCAAAGGCGGAAATCTGCGCGCCCGCCGCGCCGCGCGCGAAAAATCACCAAACCCGCCGCGCGCCCCGCCCGCGCGATGAGCGGCAAAACCTCGACCGATCCAAGACAGCCGCGCGCCGCCTCGAGCAAATCGGGCAGGCGTTCGGCGCGGTGGATCATATGCACATAGCCCTTGGGCGCGCAGCGTTTCGCCGCCGCCTGCATCCATGCCCCGAGCGGCACCGCCTCGCCCATCGCCGTCTCGCGCGCGCCATGCTCCGAGGCGGTCGAGGACGCGCGGTCGAAATAAGGCGGATTGGCGATGACGTGATCGAATTGCCGCGCCTTGAGGCCTGCAGGCATCAAGGCCAGATCGCCGGTGATCACCTCGAAATCCATCCCGTTGCGCCGCCCGTTTTCCGCCGCCAAAGCCGCGTGATCACCCTGTAGCTCAAGCCCCGTCAGCCGCAAATCCGCCCCCCGCGCCTTGAGGCATAGCGACGCGGTGCCCACCCCGCAGCCAAGCTCCAACACGCTTTGCCCCGCGCGGATGTTCACCGCCGCCGCCAAAAGCACCGGATCGACCCCCGCGCGATAGCCCGCGCGCGGTTGCCATATCCGCAATCGTCCGTCCAAATACTTGTCATCGCTGAGAGTTTGCACCGCCCATCCGGCGATCATCTGCTCCGGCATGGCCCAAAACCGCCCTATTCGTCCAAAGGGCTAAGCCCGTTGTCGCGCAGCGCGCGAAAGGCCGCCGCATGATCACGATCGGCCACCATCAAACGCCGCGGCAAGGCCCCGATGCCGCCATCGAGGATGCTCATATTTACGTCCAATTCAAAGCAGTCTATACCCTCGCCTGAAAGCAGCGCGCGGGCAAAGGCGATCTCGGTGGGATCGGTGGTTCGCAAGAGTTGTTTCATATCAACGCAGTTAATGCCATCCGCCTGTGCCTGTCGAGGCAAATGCAACGCAATGCGCGGGCCACGTGAAGAGACAGATGAGGCCATGAGCTTGGACACACCGACCAAACCGCATGAAATGCTGGCCGCGCATCTGGCCGAAGATCTGGCGGCGGTGAACGCTTTGATCCGTGCGCGCATGGCCTCGGAACACGCGCCGCGCATCCCCGAGGTTACGGCGCATCTGGTCGAAGCGGGCGGCAAACGGCTGCGCCCGATGCTGACGCTGGCGGCGGCGCGTTTGTGCGGATATGAGGGCGATTACCACATCCATCTGGCGGCCACGGTCGAATTTATCCACACCGCCACGCTGCTGCATGACGATGTGGTCGACGAGAGCGAGCAGCGGCGCGGACGGCCCACGGCCAACCTGCTTTGGGACAACCAATCGAGCGTGTTGGTCGGCGATTACCTCTTTGCGCGCAGCTTCCAGTTGATGACCGAAACCGGCAATATGCGGGTGCTCGAAATCCTCGCCAATGCCTCGGCTACCATCGCCGAGGGCGAGGTGCTGCAACTCACCGCCGCGCAGGATTTGGCAACCACCGAAAGCATTTACCTACAGGTCGTGCGCGGCAAGACCGCCGCGCTTTTCTCGGCCGCTTGCGAGGTCGGCGGGGTGATTTGCGCCGCCCCGGACGTGCAGGTCAAAGCGCTTTACGACTACGGCGATGCGCTTGGCATTGCCTTCCAGATCGTCGATGACCTGCTTGATTACGGCGGCGATGCCAGCGCCACGGGCAAAAACATCGGTGATGATTTTCGCGAGCGCAAACTGACCCTGCCGGTGATCAAGGCCATCGCCAAAGCGGACGGGGAGGAGCGCGCCTTTTGGACCCGCACGATCGCGCGCGGGCGCCAAGAAGAGGGCGATCTTGACGAGGCTTTGCGCCTGCTGGCGCGTCACGGCGCGATGGAGGCGACCCGCGACGACGCCCTTGCATGGGCCGCGCAGGCCAAAGCGGCGCTCGCCCCCCTGCCCGAGCATGAGATCAAATCCATGCTGCTCGATATCGCCGATTACGTGGTCGCGCGGATCAACTGAGGCGCGGCGCGCGCGGCGCCATTGAGCCGCGTGGCGCAGACCCACCAATTTGGATGCGCGGCGCGGACTTGCGCGGCGGCCGCCTCGGCCTCTGCTGCCTGCTCATAAAGCCCGAAACAGGTCGCGCCAGAGCCGGACATGCGCGCCAGAGCGCATCCCTGCGTCGATGAAATCGCCGCCAGAACCGCGCCGATTTGCGGCGCAATCGCGCGGGCGGGCGGCTCCAGATCGTTGCGCTGCGCCGCGAGATACTCAAGCATCCTCGGCCCGTCACTGACATCTGCAGGCAGGGCCGTCATCGGCGAATTTCTCTTTTTAACCAAGGCCTTGAACACCGGCCCCGTGGGCACGGACACGCGAGGGTTGACCAAGAGGACCGGCCATCGCGGCATCTGCGGCACGGGGGTCAGTTCCTCGCCAATGCCGCCCACATGCACCGGCGCGCTGCACACGCACATGGGCACATCGGCCCCCTGCTCTACCAACTGCGCGCGGATGCGCGGCTCTTGCGCGTCCAGCCCCCCCGCCAGATAGGACAGCCCGCGAAAACAGGCCGCCGCATCGGCAGAGCCGCCGCCGATCCCGGCCGCCACGGGCAGGTTTTTGGTCAGATGAAAGCGCAAGGGGTCGTCGGCCCAAAGCCGCACGGCCATCTGCGTGATGAAATTATCGGGTCCCAAGGGCACATCGCCCGCCTCCGGCCCCTCCACCGTCATGGCAAAGGCCTCGGCACCGTTACCCGCACCCTGCGCCGCGCCGGTTTCGATGCGCAACACATCCCCCACATCGGCAAAGCTCACAAGGCTGTCGAGCAGGTGATAGCCGTCCGCGCGCTGTCCGGTGATATGAAGTGTCAGATTGACCTTGGCCGGCGCAAAGACCTCAATTGCCGCCATTGGCCACCTTCAAAGGCGCCGCGCCTTCCTCGGCCAGAACCGCGTCCAGCCCGACTTCGATCTTGCGGCGGATGCGGATGGCTTCCTTCTCTTCGGGGTCAAACGACAGGGCGCGGTGCCATTGGAATTCGGCCTCCAGCTTGCGCCCGACCGACCAATAGACATCGCCCAGATGGTCGTTCACGATCGGATCGACCGCGACCAGTTCGGCGGCGCGTTCCATATGGCCGACCGCCTCGTCATAGCGGCCCAGCCGGAACAAAACCCATCCGAGGCTGTCGATGATATAGCCGCTGTCGGGCCGCGCCGCGACCGCGCGTTCGATCATCCCCAGCGCTTCGTCAAGGTTCTCGCCGCGCTCGACCAGCGAATAGCCCAGATAGTTGAGCACCTGCGGCTGGTCGGGATTGAGCGAGAGCGCCTTGCGAAAATCGGCCTCCGATCCGGCCCAGTCTTTCATCTGGTCATAGGCGATGCCGCGCGCGTAATAGAGGAACCATTGCGCGCCGCCGGTGTCATCGTATAGCGCCATCGCGCGATCATAAGAGGCCACCGCGCCTTTGAAATCATCCTTGGCGCGCAGGAAATCGCCAATCGTGACATGGACGGCGGGCAGATCGGGATTGGTGCGCGCAAGTTGCTTGAGCACCTCCAAGGCCGCCTCGTCCCTGCCCGCTGCACGCAGGGCCGCCGCACGGCCCAATTCGGCGGCGTGAAAGGCCGGATCGCTTTGCGGAACAGAGCGGTAAACCTCGACGGCCAGATCATGCTGTTTGAGGTCTTCGAGAAGCTCCGCCGTCAGCAGCGCCGCATCCGTATGATCGGGCCGCAAATAGAGCGCCGCGCGGGTATAAAGCAACGTGTAATCGGGGTTTGCCTCTTCGATCAGGGCTCCCGCGATGGAATAAAGCACCTCGGCCATCCCGTCGCCCGCGCCGCGCGCCAAGGTAAAGGGCAAAGCCTTGCCCGCCTTCAAATCCTCGCGCATCTGGCGCAATTCGGGGTCGAGATCATTGCCGAACACCTGATCGGCCAAGGCCACGGCCTCTTGGGTTTTCTCGATCTGGCTCATCAATTGCAGCCGCGCGATCATGCCGCGCCGCGTGCCTTGCAAGGCCCCTGCGCCGCCTGCGGCGAAAATCTCTTCGGCGGCTTCGAAATCGCCCACCGAGGCGAGGGCCAAAGCCTTGTGATACTGCGCGAAATTAGACAATCCGCGCTCTTTTCCCACGGCATCAAAGGCCTTGAGCGCCGCCGACATATCGCCCAGCCCCACCTTGGCCCATGCGATCATCAACCCGTCCACCAAAGGACCGGAGCCTTTTTCGCCCTCGGCCCGCGCGATCAAGGTCTCGAATTGCCCCTGCTTGGCCTCGGAGGCGGCCAGAACCATCCGTCCGGCCTGACTGGCGATTCCATCGGCCTCGGCCTTGCGCGCGATGGGCAGGGCCAAGTCGATTTTACCAAGCGAAACAAAGGATTGCACCGCGCTGTCGAGCAAGAGCGGGTTTGACGGATCGCGCGCCAGAGCCATCGATAGATATTGCGCCGCCGCCGCGAAATCGGAGCCATAGCGCGCTTGGCGCGAGGCCAGATAGGCCCCCGAGAGGCTGTCGGCCTGCACCATGACGGGGGGCAACGCCGCCGCCATCCCCGCCGCAAGGGCCAAAGTGGACGTCCAAATACGCAGTTTGCTCAAGATCACGGCTCGGCCCCTTATTTTGCTGCGGCCAAGTCGATACGCCGCTTTTGCCAAAGCCTAATCGCGCGCGCGCGCAGGTGCAATGCACGAGCGCGTCAAGTTTGAGCGAGCAGCAAGGCTTCGCCCGCCGCAATGGCCCCGAACGGGGCGGAGCAGCGCAGGCACACGAAAAAGGGGCGCCCCGAAAGCCGCCCCTTTGATCGTGTCTTATGGATGTCCCGCCCGCGCGGGCGCGGATCACATATTGGGATAGTTCGGCCCGTCGCCGCCTTGGGGCGTGGTCCATGTGATGTTCTGCGCGGGGTCCTTGATATCGCAGGTTTTGCAATGCACGCAGTTTTGGAAGTTGATGACAAAGCGCGGGTCCTTGCCCTCTTCCTCGACAAATTCGTAAACCCCCGCGGGGCAATAGCGTGCCGAAGGTCCGGCATATTTCGCCAGATCCACCGTCACAGGCACCGCATCATCGGTCAAACGCAAATGGCAGGGCTGCTGCTCTTCGTGGTTGGTCATCGCAAAGCTGACGTTGGTGAGACGGTCAAAGCTGAGCTTGCCATCGGGTTTGGGATAATCGATCGGCTTGTGCTTGCTGGCCTCTTCGGTGGCCTCGGCATCGTTCTTGCCATGTTTGAGCGTGCCCAAAAGCGAGAAGCCGAATGTATTGGTCCACATGTCGAACCCGCCCACGGCGAGCGAGGCCATAAGCCCGTATTTCGACCACAAGGGTTTGACGTTGCGCACTTTTTTCAGGTCTTTGCCGATTGGTCCCGAACGCACTTCGGTCTCGTATTCGGGCAATTCGTCGCCGCTGCGTCCGGCTTGGATCGCCTCGAATGCGGCCTCTGCGGCGGCCTTGCCCGACAGCATCGCATTGTGGTTGCCCTTGATGCGCGGCACGTTGACCATACCCACCGAACAGCCCAGCATCGCACCGCCCGGGAAGGTCATTTTCGGCATCGACTGATAGCCGCCTTCGGAAATCGCCCGCGCGCCGTAGGCCACGCGTTTGCCGCCTTCGAGCAGGTCAGCCACCATCGGGTGATGTTTGAACCGCTGGAATTCCATATAGGGGAAGATATGCGGGTTCTTGTAGTTCAAATGCACCACGAAACCCACGTAAACCTGATTGTTTTCAAGGTGGTAGATAAAGCTACCGCCGCCTGCATTGCCATTCAAAGGCCAACCCATCGTATGGGTCACGGTGCCTTCTTTGTGCTTGGCGGGGTCGATCTCCCAAATCTCTTTCATGCCAAGACCGAATTTTTGCGGCTCATGGCCTTTCGACAGGTCGTATTTCGCGATCACCTCTTTGGAGAGCGATCCGCGCACGCCTTCGGAGAGGAAGACATATTTGCCGTGCAACTCCATGCCCGGCTCGTAGCCGTCACCGGCGGTGCCGTCGGGGTTGCGGCCAAACTCACCCGCGACAACGCCTTTGACTTCGCCGTTCTCGCCGTAAACCAGTTCGGAACAGGCCATGCCGGGGAAAATCTCGACGCCCATGGCTTCGGCCTGTTCGGCCATCCAGCGGCACACATTGCCCATCGAGACGATGTAATTGCCGTGGTTGTTCATCAGGGGCGGCATCGGGAAGTTGGGCACGCGGATTTTGCCCGCCTCGCCCAGCATATAGAAATTGTCGACCTTCACCGGCGTGTTGAGCGGCGCGCCTTTTTCCTTCCAGTCGGGGATCAACGCATCCAGACCGCAGGGGTCCAGAACCGCACCCGACAGGATATGCGCGCCCACTTCGGAGCCCTTCTCCAGCACCACAACATTGATATCCGCATCAAGTTGCTTGAGACGGATGGCCGCCGACAGGCCCGCAGGGCCCGCGCCGACGATCACCACGTCATATTCCATTGCTTCCCGCTCGATCTCGCTCATCTGGGTGGCTCCTTGAGGTTAGCTTGGGGCGATGTTGCCCCGCACACGCGCCGCGCGCAATAATATTTCGCCGTGGATACCGCAGTGCAGCATTGCCCGTCAATTGCTACGGTACGTTAAAATCACCCGCAAGGGGCGCCATCTTGCGCCCCCGCAAGAGAAAACTTGCCACATCAGCCACAGACGGCTTGCATTGCCCCTCCCCTTTGGGTCAGGTATCTCAACCCGAAAATCCCCGAGCGCCCCGAAACCGGCGGCGGCTCCTTGATCGTTTTGGAAAGAGTAGATGGAAAAGATCCCAATGACCCGCGCCGGTCACACCGCGCTGGAAGTCGAATTGAAGCAGCTCAAAACCGTTGAGCGCCCCGCCATTATTGCCGCCATCGCCGAAGCCCGCGATCATGGCGACCTGTCCGAAAACGCCGAATACCATTCGGCGCGCGAAAAACATTCCTTCATCGAGGGCCGCGTCAAGGAATTGGAAGCGGTGATCTCGCTGGCCGAGGTAATCGACCCCAAAGCCCTCTCGGGGGCGATCAAATTCGGCGCCACCGTGACAGTGGTGGACGAGGACACCGACGAGGAAAAGACATGGCAGATCGTCGGCGAGCATGAGGCCAATATCGAAAAGGGCCTGTTGAACATCAAATCGCCCATCGCCCGCGCCTTGATCGGCAAGGAAGAGGGCGATAGCGTCGAAGTGCGCACGCCGGGCGGTGAGAAGGCTTACGAAATTCTTAAAATCGCCTATATCTGAGCAAGCGGGCGGGCGCAGGACGCGCCGGCGCTGCGTAACATGTCTGGATTGGCACATACCGATGGCTGAGACTCCTCCGACACGGCCCACATCCTTGGGCATCTACGACAAGCCCAAGGGCAAGAATATCACCAGCGTCGAGATCATCGCTCTGGCGCTTTCGCTCGTCTGGATGCTGGGCGCGGTGGTGTTTTTCCTCACCATGGGCAGCGCCAATGCCGTCGAGGCGGGCAATCTGGGCGGGCTGCGCTTTTTGGTGACCATGCTGGCGATTTTCATGCCCGTGGCGATGATCTGGGTGGCGGCCACGGCGGCGCGCTCCAGCCGCGTGATGCGCGAGGAAAGCCAGCGCCTGCAGGCCGCCATCGACGCCATTCGCCAAAGCTATGTCTCGCAAGCGCAAGCGGGCCGCCAATCGCCCCCCGACGTGAGCACCGTGGCGCGCAAGCTCGACCAGATCGCCGAGGCGCAGCGCAAGACCGAAACCACATTGGCCAATCTGTCCGCAGGGCGCGAGCGCGAGGCGATTGCCGCGCGCAAGGCCTTGCCCGCCCCGAGCGAGAAAACCGATGCGGGCGAGACGGACGAGCAGGTCGCCTTGCCGCTGGGCACGCCTTCCGAAGACATGGCGCCGCCCTTGGAGCGGGCCGATTTCATCCGCGCCATCAATTTTCCCGAAACCGCCGAGGACAAGGCCGGTTTCGACGCGCTGCGCCGCGCCTTGGCGGATCGCCACGCCAAACAGTTGATCCAAGCGGCCCAAGATATCCTGACGCTGCTGAGCCAGGACGGCATCTATATGGACGATCTGAACCCCGATATGGCGCGCCCCGAAGTGTGGCGCAAATTCGCCAGCGGCGAGCGCGGGCGTTCGGTCGCGGCGCTTGGCGGGGTGCGCGACCGCTCGTCTTTGGCGCTGACCGCTGGGCGCATGCGCCAAGACCCGATCTTCCGCGATGTGGCCCATCACTTCTTGCGCCGCTTTGACCAGACCTTTGCCGAATTTGCCGATGGCGCAACGGATTCGGAAATCTCGGCCCTGTCGGACACGCGCACGGCGCGCGCCTTCATGCTTTTGGGGCGGGTGGCAGGCACCTTCGATTAAGCCCCGCGCGGATGGCGCTTTATGCGCGCGGCGGATGCCTACGGCGGGGATATTTTTGGAACCTGCAAAGCGGGCGGGTCAGAGCCCGAGATCGGCGGCGATGAAATCGGCGATGGCGCCGGTGTCATCGAGATCAAGCCGCATAACGGCGCGCGTCTTATCGTCATGCGGATCGGGCGGCGGGGCGTCACAGGCCAGCGCGCGCACCGACGGGTCAGTGGGATAGAGCAGCGGATGGGCCACCTCGGCGCGCCAGCATTCGATTTTCGGCTGCGGGCCGGATTTGAACCCTTCGACCAGCACCAGATCGCAAGGCGCCATTTTGGCGAGCAGCTCTTCGAGCGGCGGTTCGGGCGCGTCTTTGAGTTCGTGCAGCAAGGCCCAGCGGTTGCCCGACACCAGCATCACCTCGCCCGCGCCCGCCACGCGGTGGCGATGGCTGTCTTTGCCGGGGCGGTCGAGATCAAAGCTGTGGTGGGCGTGTTTCACGGTCGAAACGCGCAAGCCGCGCGCGGTGAAATGCGCCACCAGCCGTTCGGTCAGGCCGGTTTTTCCGGCGTTTTTATAGCCTGTGATGCCATAGATATTCAAAGCGGCGCTCCTGCGTGACGGGCCTTGGCGCGGGCCAGATCCTCGGGGGTGTTGATGTTGAAGAACCCTGCGGCTTCGGCAAAGACCACGGCGCGCGCGCCCTGCGCCTCGGCGAAGCCTTGCAAGCGGCGGTGGCCTTGGGCGAGATAGGCGGCAAGCGGCGCGCGCAAAGCGGCGGGCCAATAGCCAAAGGTCGGATGCAGGCGGCCTGCGGCGCTGGCGATTGCAAAGCCGCCCTGCGCGCTCAGCCGCGCCGCCAGATCGGGGGCAAAAAACGGCGTATCGACCGCTGCGCTAACGAGGCCCTGCGCGCCGATGGAGGCGGCCCAATCAAGCCCCGCCAGCACGCCTGCCAAAGGCCCCGCGTCTTGGGCCTCGGGCGGGTCGGGCAGCACCGGCAGGCCCAGCGCGGTAAAGCGCGCCGGATCGCCATTGGCCGAGATCGCGCAGCGCGCCAGTTGGGCGCCAAGGCGCTTTGCGCTAAGCGCCACAAGCGTGTCCCCGCCCAGCGTGAGCAAGGCTTTATCGGTGCCCGAGGGCGGTCCGGCATCCGGCCGCGCGCCCATGCGCCGTCCCTGCCCGCCCGCGAGGATCAATCCGGCGATCATGCGCCGAACCCGCGCGCAGGGTCGAGGCCGCGCGCAGGCCCGCGCCGCCCACATAGCAAAGCGCGATGGGCGGCAATCACAAGAATTGATAGGGCGTTCAATTGCATCTGCGGCGCAACCTGTTAGGCATGATCTGTCCCGCCTTGGCGGGTTTGCCCGACAT
The DNA here is from genome assembly GCA_050633545.1 of Paracoccaceae bacterium. Classification (GTDB taxonomy): domain Bacteria; phylum Pseudomonadota; class Alphaproteobacteria; order Rhodobacterales; family Rhodobacteraceae; genus Litorivita. The sequence continues at coordinate 82,851 of JBOEGS010000004.1, read as the reverse complement.
GATAGTGAGGTTTCATGGCGTCCTCCATCGCCAAATCACCGGTTTCGCCTTTTGGCCAAGGGATGCGCGATGCGCTGCCTTTTGTTTTGGTGATCATCCCCTTTGGCCTTGTCTTCGGGGTGGTGGCGACCGAAGCGGGGCTCAACGTCTTTGAGGCGCTGAGCTTTTCGGTGGTGGTGATCGCGGGGGCGGCGCAATTCACCGCATTGCAATTGATGGTCGAGAACACGCCGACGGTGATTGTTCTGATCTCGGCCTTGGCGGTGAATTTGCGCATGGCGATGTATTCGGCGGCCCTGACCCCGCATGTGGGATCGGCGCCCCTGTGGCAGCGCGCCTTGATCGCCTATTTCACCGTGGATCAAAGCTTTGCCTGCGCCGATGTGGCTTACCAAAAGAACCCCGATTGGACGCTCTCGCAAAAGCTGCGCTATTTCGCGGGGGTGGTCACGCCGGTCTGCCCGCTGTGGTATATCGCAACCGTGGCGGGGGCATGGGCGGGCGAGGCGATCCCCGAGGGATTGGCGCTCGATTTCGCGGTGCCGATCACGTTTTTGGCCATCATCGCTCCGGCGCTGCGCTCCTTGCCGCATGTGGCGGCGGCGCTGACCTCGGTGGTTCTGGCGCTGGTATTCGCGTTTTTGCCCTATAACCTCGGGCTGCTCATCGCGGCGCTTGCGGCGCTTTTGGTCGGCGCGCAGGTGGAGCTTGTCCTGACGCGGCGCGGCGGCGGGGGTGATGGCAGCAAGGAGATGCAGGCATGACCGGCGCCATTGAAACAGCCGCGGGGATCGACCGCACAACGCTTTGGACCGTGATCACGCTTTTGGGGTTGGGCAGCTTCGGGCTGCGCTTCATGTTCACCGGATTGATCGGCAACCGCCCCTTGCCCGAATGGGTGCTGCGGCATCTGCGCTATACCTCGGTGGCGGTCTTGCCGGGGTTGATTGCACCGGCGGTCTTCATGCCCGCCGCCACGGGGGGCGCGCCCGATCCGGCGCGGTTGATGGCGGCGGCGGCGACCGTGGCGATCGGGGTGCTGACGCGCAATGTGCTCTATGCGGTGCTGGGCGGCGCGGGCACGCTCTATGCGGGGCTGTATTTACTGGGCTAGAGGCCAAAGGCCAAGGCGCCGCGCCTTATTCGGCGGTGGCGACTTGCGCGGCGCTATCCTTGGCGGCGGCCTTGCGGGCGCGCGATGCGGCGACCTCGGCGGGCACATAGGCGCGCAGGGCCACGGCCTTGTCCGGATCGTCATATTCGAACAATTCGCTGCGCCGCACATTCGGCAGCTTGGCAAAATCTTCCATCAAAGCCTTGGGGAACCATGTCGAGCGAATACCCTCAAGGCCCGGCAGGCTGGCCAGAAGGCCCGAAGTTGTCAGCGCGCAGGTGCCGCTATTGGCCGGTCCGTTGGCAAAGGCCTTTTGCAGCGCCAGTTCGGCCACCTCGGCAGAGACATCAAACTCTTGCAAAACAACGTGATAGGTCGATCGCGCATGGGCGCGCGTATAGGCGTCCACCAGATGCGGATTGGCCCCGAGAATCACATCGTGGCGCTCGGGAATTTGCGGATGCGAGACTGTTCCGGCAGGGTCGAAAATCACCCGCTGCGAGCCGTTGATCATCAAGGCGCTATGGGCTCCCGCGCCGCTGTCGTTGTTGATCATCGTAAACAGCGTCAACCGCGGCGGGCCGTTATGACGGTATGTCACCCGCTCGGCCACATCGTCAGAGACATATTGCACCGGCGGGCGGCCACAGGCCGACAAACCAAGGAGCGCCAAAGCAGCGCCAAGCAAAATCGTTTTGCGGATCATGGGAGGGGTGCCCTTTGGGAGAGCGCGCAAGGGCACAGGCCCACGCGCGCCGCATGATCACTTGCGCGATCACATAGGTGATCAGCTGTTGAACAAAGCCATGATAATCAGGATGAAGACCGATGCGCCTGCCACCCAAGCCGAGGCTTTCATGAAGCCTTCAAAGGTTTTTTCCTGAACGTCGGTGTTCATTTCGCCATGTTTATGTTCGGCCATTTCTCTTGGTCCTCATTATGTGTCGTTTCGCGGTCTCGATAGAGCATTTTGCGCCCCCTGTCATCCCGCGAGATGCGGCATATTGCTCCGGCGCGCGTGATTGCCTTGCCCGAGCTGCAGCGCGGCCCGCGCCTCTCAACCGGCAGCCAGATCCGCCGCCAGCCGGAAGCCGATCCGTTTGGGCGCGACCTCCTCGACCTCTTTGGGCAGGGCGCGCAGCATCACGCTAAGCTGCGTAACATGTTGGATAAGCTGGGTCTTTGCGCCTTCGGCGTCCGATCCGTAAAAGGTCACGATGTCGGGGTCGAAAAACCCCATCCCCTCGATGCGCAGCACGCCCGCATCGCCGCCCGCAAATCCCATGGCGACCTCATGCTCTTCGTCCAGTTGCTCTTCGAAGTTCTTGATATAGAGAATCAGCCGCTCATAGGCCCATTCGGCGGCGCTTTTGCGCTCCACCGGTTTGTCATTGAGGGTTTTGGGCAAATCGCCCTTTCGCTTGGCCTGCGCTTCGGGGTCGGCGTGGACCTCGTGGCGGCGCGGCAGGGCGGCGGCCTCATGGGCCTCGGCTGCGGTTTCGATCTTATCGTCCATCTCGGTCCTGCCTTATCTGTTCACGGGGTCCATCATGGGGCCAAGAGCGCCAAAGGTTCAACCCGCTTCGCGCCAGCGCTGATGGGGTCACGCCTCTTGCACCGCGTGCCACAGATAGGCGCCGTCGCTGCGCAATTCGCGCGTCACAAGGCCCAAGTGGTAGAGGTGGTTGAGATGGGCATAGGCCTCGACCATCGCCAAACCATAGGTGCCGCCGTCGATCTTGCGCTTGAACAGCGGCGGGAAACAGTCGCAAGCCGTTTGCGGCGTTTTGAGATGTTTGAGCAGCCGTTTGAGCGCGCCGTGGTGATTCTCGATCAATTGCCGCATGCGGATCGGCAGGCCCGTGAAGGGCAATTTATGCCCGCCCAGCACCAGATGCTCCTCGCGCGCAAAGCCCTCCAGCCGCTCGCAGGCCTCCATCCATTCGCCGACCGGGTCGGCCTCCGGCTCGGTGGGATGCACGCCGATATTGGGGCTGATCGAGCTGAGAATCTGATCCCCCGCAAGGACCAGATCGCCGGTCCGGCTCCATAGGGTGATATGTTCGGGCGCATGGCCATTGCCCATATGCACGTCCCAAATGCGCCCCGCCGCCTCGAAGGTGTCGTCTTGTTGCAAACGGCGATAGCCGATGCCCAAAGGATGCACGATATCGGCAAAATTGAACGGGCGCTCATTGGCGCGTTTGTCGTAAATCTGCGCCTCCATCCCCGCGCGGCGCCAAAAGGTTTTCGCCGCCTGCGAGGCTTCGGTCTCGACATCAAGGATCAACATCCGCGTCATCAGATAGGCGGTGCGCGAGGTGACAATCTCGGCCCCGCGCTCTTGAAACCATCCGGCCATGCCGACGTGATCGGGATGGTGATGGGTAAGCAGGACGCGCGTCACCGGCTTGCCCGCCAAGGGGCCTTGGAGGATCTCCTCCCAAATCGCCACGGCGCGTTTGGAATAGACGCCCGTATCGACCAGGGTCCAGCCGTCGCCATCATCAAGCGCATAGACATTCACATGGTCCAAGGCCATCGGCAAAGGCATGCGCAGCCAAAGCACCCCTTCGGCCACTTCGATCGCCGCGCCGGTTTTCGGCGGGGCGTCCCATGGCATCAACAGGGGGCTGAGGCCTTGGCGGCTCACGCGCTCAGCTCTTCAAGGCTCATCGAATAGAGCCCGCTGGCGCCCTGCATCGCTTGCTCGAGCAGGCTGGCATGTTCGGGCAAAAGCCGCGTGATATAGAAGCGCGCCAGTTTCGCGCGCGCGCCCTTGCCATTGGCGGCCAAGGCGGCCTTGAGATGGTAATATCCGCCCAGAACCCGCGCAAATCCGGCCTGATAGGGCACGGCGCCAGCGAAACGGTTGTTCAGGTCTTCTTGCGCCACCAACCATTCGGTGGTCTCGCGCAGGGTCTCGCAGGCCTCCCAAACCGCATCGCCCAATTCGGGGCAAAGGGCGCGGGCGTTTTCCACATCGGCTTCGATCTCGTCAAGGAAACGATAGGCCGCCTCGCCGCCATCCATCATCTTGCGCGCCACAAGGTCCATCGCCTGAATGCCGTTGGTGCCCTCGTAGATCGAGGTCACGCGCACATCGCGGCTGTATTGCGCCGCGCCGGTTTCCTCGATGAAGCCCATGCCGCCGTGGACCTGCACGCCCATTTCGGACACGCGAATGCCGGTATCGGTGCCAAAGCTTTTGGCAATCGGGGTCAAAAACGCCGCACGGGCTTTCCATTCGGCGTCGCCCGTCGCATTGCCCATATCAATCGCCACGGCGCAGGCCAAACCGATCGAGCGCGCCGCGAATGTATCGGCCTTCATGGTCAACAACATCCGGCGCACATCGGCGTGATCGACGATCGTGCCGCTTTTGTCGCCCACCGGCGTCGGCCCCTGTTTGCGGTCCAATGCATAGGCCAGCGCATGCTGATAGGCGCCTTCGGAAATCCCGATGCCCTGCGCGCCGACGGCCAGCCGCGCGTTGTTCATCATCGTGAACATCGCCGCCATGCCCTTATGCTCGGCCCCGACAAGCCATCCGGTCGCGCCGTCGAATTCCATCACCGCCGTGGGCGATCCGTGAATGCCCATCTTATGCTCGAGGCTCACCACGCGCAGGCTGTTGGCCTCGCCAAGGCTGCCGTCGGCATTGGGAATATATTTGGGCACCATAAACAGGCTGATGCCGCGCGTGCCCTCGGCCCCGTCGGGCAGACGCGCCAGAACAAGGTGGCACACATTGCCGCCGAAATCATGATCGCCCCAGCTGATGAAAATCTTTTGCCCCGACACCGCATAGGTGCCGTCGCCCTTCGGCTCGGCCTTGGAGCGCAGCGCGCCAACGTCCGATCCGGCCTGCGGCTCGGTCAGGTTCATCGTGCCGGTCCATTCGCCGCTGATCAGCTTGGGCAGATACATCGCCTTGATCTCGTCGCTGGCGTGATGTTCGAGCGCCTCGATCTGTCCTTGCGTGAGCAGCGGGTTGAGGCCCAGCGCCATGCAGCTTGCGCTCATCATATCGTTGAGCGCCGTGGTCATCGCAATCGGCAAGCCCATGCCGCCAAATTCGGGATCGGCCGAAATCCCGACCCAGCCGCCCTCGGCAATCGCGCGAAATCCGCCGTCGAAACCTTTGGAGGTGCGCACAACGCCGTTCTCCACCTTGGCCGGATATAGATCGCCATTGCGGTTGAGCGGCGCCAGAACCTCTTCGCACATCCGCCCCGCTTCGGTGAGAATCGCATCGGTCACATCGGCGCTGGCTTCGGCGAATTTCTCGGTCGCGGCGACCTGATTGAGGCCGACAATATGCTCAAAGATAAACTTGTAGTCGGCAACGGGGGCGCGGTAAGGCATGTCTGTCTCCTCCGAGTGCGGCCCGATCCGGCCGCCGGCTCTTGAAATTCCACTTTGCGGAATATCCTATAGCCAAGCGAGAGGCGGACAACCGAAACGCCGCGTCACGGGAAACCGCGAATGACCAAGACCAAAGTGCTAGAATTCGACCCAGCCGGAATTGCTGCAGCTGCATCCATTTTGCAAGGCGGCGGACGCGTGGCCTTTGCGACCGAAACCGTCTTTGGCCTTGGCGCCGATGCGCGCAACGGGGCGGCGGTCGCCTCGATTTTCGAAGCCAAGGAGCGCCCCGCCTTCAACCCGCTGATCGTGCATCTGGCGCAGGCCGCCGAGGCGCGCAAATACGCCGCGTGGAGCGATCAGGCCGAAACATTGGCGCGCGCCTTCTGGCCTGGACCGCTGACCATGGTGTTGCCGCTGCGCGCGGGGCACGGCCTGTCCGATCTGGTGACCGCCGGATTGCCCAGCGTCGGGTTGCGCGTGCCCGCCCATCCGGCGGCGCAGGCTTTGCTGCGCGCCTTTGGCGGGCCGGTGGCCGCGCCCTCGGCCAATCCGTCCGGCAAAATCAGCCCCACCAGCGCGGCCCATGTTCTGGCCGGTCTGGACGGGCGGATCGAGGCGGTTCTGGACGGCGGCAATTGCGCCGTGGGGGTCGAATCGACAATCATCGGGTTTGGCGCGGCCGGCGCGCCGGTGCTTTTGCGCGCCGGCGGCGTGGCGCGCGAAGAGATCGAGGCCGCGCTTGGCGCGCCGCTGTTGGACCGCACCGCCGTTGAGGCCGGTGCCATCACCGCCCCCGGGCAGATGCAATCGCATTACGCGCCCGCCTTGCCCGTGCGGCTGGGTGCCGATGCGCCGCGCGCGGGTGAATTGATGCTCGGATTTGGCGCGGTGGCGGGCGATCTGACGCTCTCGGCGCGCGGCGATCTGCGCGAGGCGGCGGCCAATCTGTTTGCCCATCTGCACGCGCTGGACGCTATGGCCAAAACCCGCGACCCCGCCCCCACCGGCATCGCCGTCGCGCCCGTCCCGATGCAAGGCCTTGGCGCCGCGATCAACGACCGGCTCGCCCGCGCCGCCGCGCCGCGCGGATAGGCAGGCAGGATGACCGGATCGGGCAGCGGATCGGGCAGCGGATCGGGTGCACGGATAAAACGAACAGCACAGGCGAAGACCGCGCGCCAACCGGAGCCAAAGCCCGCGGTTTTCGCACCGACGCAATACCGACAAAATACCGACGTATTACCGACAGCGAAAATACGCCGCTATGGCGCCGCGCAATGGCCGCCGCAAATCCCGATTTAAAATGATCCCGCGCCCGAACCCGAGGCCCTACGCATGGCCCGCCGTGCTCGACAGGGCCAAGGCGCTGACCCCCAAAGTCTTGAGCGCCGCGCCCCATTTCTCGCCATCCTTGGCGGCAAAGACAAGCTCGGGGCTGGCATCGCACGACAGCCATCCATTGGCGGCAATCTCGGCCTCCAGTTGCCCCGGACCCCATCCGGCATAACCCAAGGCCATCACCACCTGCTGCGGCCCGCAACCTATTGCAATATCGTGCAAAATATCCATCGTGGCGGTCATGCCGAACTCGTCGTTGACCTCCAAGGTGCTCTCGTCCGCGCCGTAATCGGCGGAGTGCAAAACAAAGCCGCGCCCATGTTCGACAGGGCCGCCGAAATGCACCGGAAGGCGGATCATCTTGGGCCGCGACGATCCGGCGGGCGCATCGATGCCCAGCTGCTCCAGCAGGTCTTCGAGCCGCAAATCAGGGTTGGGTTTATTCACGATCAACCCCATCGCCCCCTCGTCGGAATGGGCGCAAAGATAGATGACGCTGCCCTCGAACCGCGGATCCCCCATGCCCGGCATGGCGATCAGCAGTTTGCCCGTCAGGTTCTCTTCCATTCGGATCGTCATATCCGGCTCAACACCCTTGTTTTATTGGCTCACTTGGCTGCGCGCGCTGCCCTCAACGTTTTTTATACCTGCGCATGCTTAATAGAATGTAGCGCAAGCTGGCCCACGGCAAGCCCCACATTGGGATTGCGCCAAAGAACGCGCCCCTTTGCCCATAAATGCCGCGCCGCTTAGGGGATATTTCACCCCCCTCGCCACAAAGTGAGTTGGCAAGCGGCGCGGCAAAAGGCATGAGTTTTCTATGATAAAAATCGCCTCCCTGCCCGCATTGGCCTTTGTGATTGCCGCCGCATCTACCGCCTTGGCGCCGATGCCCGCACCCGCAAACCCCTATGCGCAAAACGTCGAACTGCGGATTTTGCGCGGCTGGCGCAGCGACGGAAACGAACATATCGCCGCCTTGCAATTGATACTGGCCGAGGGGTGGAAAACCTATTGGCGCGCCCCGGGGGATGCGGGATTGCCGCCCGTTTTGCATTGGCAAGAATCCAAAAATATTGACACAATATCAATAGTTTGGCCGACACCTGAAGTGATCGACCAAAACGGCATGACCTCCATCGGCTATCACGGTGATGTGGTCTTGCCGCTGCGGATCAAGGTCCAAGGGGGCGGTAAGGCACAGATCAACGGCACGCTGCAGATCGGCGTTTGCAAGGATATCTGTGTGCCGGTCACGCTGAAGTTGCGCGCCAATCTGCCCGTCGTTGGCAACTCCGACCCGCGCATTCACGCCGCCATCGCAGACCAACCGCTCAGCGCCAAACGCGCGGGCGCGGGCAAGGTGCGCTGCGCCGTGCAGGTCATCGACGGCGGCTTGCGGCTGACGGCGCATATGCCGCTGCCCTCCACCGGCGCGCCCGAACATGCGATTATCGAAAGCCGCGATCCGCAAATCTGGGTCTCCGAAGCGCAGACAAAACGCAATGGTGCCACCCTGACCGCCACGGCGGATCTGATCCATATGACCGGCGCGGCTTTTGCTTTGGACCGTGCGGGATTGCGCTTTACCGTTCTGGGCCGCGAGCGCGCGGTGGACATCCAAGGCTGCGCCGGAAACTGATTCAACTCAACGCCTTAGGTCCGATGACGCGCCAGCGCGCGCAAGGCCATCACCACATAGGCCAGCAGCAAGAACAGCGCCATACCGGCGGCAAACACCATAAAGGCCCCGCCCAGACCCGAGGCCGGAATCAGCCCGCCCAACGGCCCTGCCATCTGCCCCCGAACCGCCACCGCGCCCATGGTCGCGCCCAGCCATAGGGCCATCACCGCCACGCCCAAAACCGCCGCGCCGCGCAGCCCCGCCATGCCCGCGCGCCGCACGCGCAGCGCCCGTTTGAAGGCGTCGATCTGTCGGCGCAGATCCGATTGCATCGCCATCAGCGCCGGCACCACCAAGAGCACCAATACCATGCCAAAGCCGAGGCCATAGACCAAGGTGATCACCGTGGGTTTGAGGAATTGCGCCTGCTGCGATTGCTCGTAAAGCAGGGGCGCCAAGCCCAAAACCGTCGTCATCGTCGTAAGCATCACAGGGCGCAAGCGATCCGCAGCGCCGTCAATGATCGCCGGAACAAGGCCGCGTTTTTCCGAATATTCGTCAATCGTGGTGACCAAAACGATGGAATCATTGATGATAATCCCCGTCATACCCAATCCTCCGACGACCGAGAACATCGACAAAGGCACTTCCCAAATCCAATGCCCCCAGATCATCCCGACAAGGCCGAAGGGAATGATCGCCATCACGACCACCGGCCGTGTCCAGCTCGAGAAGACCCAAGCCAGCACCAAATAAATCCCCGTCAGCGTCAACGTCAGACCCAGCATCGCATCGCTGAGAAACTCGTCCTCCTGCTCGCTCAGGCCCGACAAACGCCAATCGACCTGATGTTTGGAGGCAATGTCGGGCAAAATCTCGGTTTCCAGTTGCAGCAATATCTCTTCGGCGCGGGCCGGATCATCCTCGGAAATATCCCCCGTCACCGAAATCAACCGCAACCCGTTTTCGCGCCGCACCGTGGAAAACCCGTCGCGCCGCGTGACCGTGACGATATCGGCCAAGGGCACATATTCGCCCGCCGCCGTGCGCATTTGCATCCGCTCCAGGAAATCGGCGGTCAATTCGCCCTCGGGCAATTGCACGCGGATCGAGGCCGAGCGCGGCCCGTCGGGGTAGGTCGCCGCCTCGATGCCGCCGACGCGGGCGCGAAGCACGCGGCCAAGCCCGTCGATGGTAAAGCCCAAGGCCTGCCCCTGCGCGGTCAAATCGAGGATCAGTTCTTCCTTGTCATAGGCGAGGTTGTCCTCGACCGCCGAGACTTCGGCATAGGGCAAAAGCGCTTCTTTCAAAGCCTCTGCCGCGGATTTGAGCGCCTCGGCGCTGGCCCCGTAGAATTGCACGTCCAAAGCCTCGCCGCCCGGACCGGAGCGCCAGCCGCGAAAGCTGACCTCTTCGGCAAGAGGGTGGTTGCGCACCGCGTCCTGCAAATCGGCGACAAAGACAAAACTGGAATAGGGGCGCAGGTCCGCATCGATCAATTCAATCGCGATCCCGCCCAGCAAATCTGCGTCCTTGGTGTCGGCGCTCGCCAAGGGGCGGCCCGAATTGCCGCCCACTTCGGCGATAACATATTCAATCGGATCGGTGCCGTATTTCTCTTCATATTCGGCGGCGACCTGCGCGGTGGCGCGCTGCATCTCGCGCATCATCGCCAGAGTATCGTCGCGCGTCGCCCCGGGCAGCATGGCGAAATTACCGGTGACCGAACCGCGCTCGGGCGCATTGAAAAACCGCCATTTCACCTCGCCACCGATCAGGAGCGAGACCTGACTGGCCAGCAGCAAAAGCACCACGCCGATCACCGGATAACGAAACATCACCACGGCCTTCATCGCAGGGCGGAACAGCTTGGAGCGCGCCCAGTCAAAGCCGCGGTTCACCGTGCGCGAGGGCCAGTCATACCAATGATCCTTGCCCGCAGCGACCAAGGCGTGGCTCATATGGTGGGGCAGGATGAGGAAACATTCCACAAGGCTCGCGGCCAGAACGGCGATCACGGTGATCGGAATATCGGCAATCAGATCGCCAAAACGCCCGCCAATCGCCGTCAGCCCGAAAAAGGCGATGATTGTCGTCAACGTGGCGGAAAACACCGGCAAGGCCATGCGTTTGGCGGCGGTCTCGGCGGCCACGACCGGCCCCTCGCCGTAATCGCGCACCCGCGCATCGGAATGTTCGCCCACAACGATGGCATCATCGACCACGATCCCGAGGGTGATGATCAACGCAAACAGCGAGATCATATTGATCGTCATCCCCATCATATACATCGCCGCAATCGCGGCCAGCATCGAAACGGGGATCCCCGCCGCCACCCAAAAGGCCGTGCGCGCATTGAGGAAGAGGAACAGCAAAACCACCACAAGCCCCAACCCCATCAACCCGTTGTCGAGCAAGATATTGAGCCGCGCCGAAATCGCCTCGGCCCGCGTGCGGATCAAATCGATGCTCACCCCTTCTGGCAGGGTGCTCTCCAATTTGGCGGCCACCTCTTCGACGGTGTGCTGGATACCGATCGCATCCCCGCGCGCCGAACGGTCGATGCGCACCGACATGGCGGGATTGTCCCCGACGAAATAGCTGCGGTTGCGGTCGATCCCCTCAAGGCGCACTTGGCCCACATCCGCCACCGTCAGGGTCGATCCGTTCGCGCCTGTGCGCAAGATAATGCCCGCGATGGCCTCGGGCGTGCGTTTCTCGACGCCGGTGCGCAGCCGCGCATTGGCCCCGTCCACATCGCCCGCCGGATCGGCATCGACCTCTTCGGCGATGGCGGCGGCGATCTCGGCCATGGTGATGCGGTGCTCGATCAGGCTGGCGCCAGTGACCTCGATAATGGTTTGCGGCGCGGCGACGCCGCGAATGGTGGTGCGGGTGACGCCTTCGGCAAACAGCCGCGTGACCAATTCATCGGCAAACAGGCCCAATTGCGCCGTCCCGACAGGGCCGGTGATCACCACATCCGTCACGCGGTCGCGCCACGCGCCGCGCACGACCGAAGGCTCTTCGGCCTCATCGGGCAAGGTCGTGACCGCATCCACCGCCGATTGCACATCATCGGCGGCGCGGCTCATCTCATATCCCGGCTCGAACTCGAGGCTGATCGTGGCGCGCCCTTCGCGCGAAGTGCTCGAAGCGCTTTCCACCCCCTCCACCGCCAAAAGCGCAGGCTCCAATGGCTGCACGATCCCCGCATCCACATCCTCGGCCCCCGCCCCGTCCCACGCGACGCTGACCGAGACCGTATCGACGATCACATCGGGAAAAAATTGCGCGCGCATACGCGGCGCGGCGGCGGTGCCCAGCACCAAGAGCACCACCAAAAGCAGGTTCGCCGCCGTGCGGTGGCGGGTGAAATAGGACAGGATACCGCCCGCCGCCGGAGGGATGGCGCGCACCATGGCCTAGCCCCCCATACGCGCTTCGATCCGCTCCACCATGCTGGCAGGAACGGTCGGCTGGCTGAGCTTGCCCAGAATGCGGGTTTTCATCTCGTCGGGCAAACGCTCGGAGGCCTCGATAAAGGCCACAAGCCGCGCACGCCGCTCGTCGGTCAACTCGAGCATCGCATCGCCCTGCGGCTCGGGGGCGGCGCCGCTCTCATCGGGCGAGGCCAGAGCGCGCACCTTGATGCCCGCACCCAACAAAGGCGAGCGTTTGGCCACAATCGTGCGCCCGTCCAGCGCCTGCCCGCCCGCACCGGTGGCGGCGATGATGATCGCATCGCCCTGGCGGCGCAAAAGCGTGACCGAAATTGCCTCAAGCCGGTCATCACCCCTCACGGCCAGAACCGTGCGCGTGGCGTCCATCGCCGAGGCTGGCAGACGCACGACAGATGTCAAAAGCGGCTCTTCGATATGGACAGATACGAAATCACCGGGTTTCAAGCCGCCCGCCCCGCCCAGCTGCGCATAGATCAAACGTCCGGTTTGCCCCTCGGCCACGGCGGCGCTTTCACGCACGATGCGCCCGCGCGCGGTCAAAACCGCATCGCCCAGATCAAGGCGCACCTCGACCGGCGTATCGGCCAGCCGCCCGTCACCGCCCAGCAATCGCGCATATTGCGCGGTCGAGACACGAAACGAAACCTCCAAAGCCTCGGGATCGATCAAAGTGGCCAGCCGTTCATTGACCGACACCAAGCCGCCGCGCGCGATATTGACCGCGCTGAGCGCGCCGTCAAAGGCCGCGGTGATTTCGGTATCGACCAGATCGCGCTCGGCCTGCGCCAGTGCCAGTTTGACCCGCGACAGGGCGGTCGCCGCCTGATCGACGCGCGCCTCGGCAGCGGCCAATGCCTGACGGCGCGAAAGCACCGCCTGACGCGCCGAAGAGGCCGTCAGTTCGGCCGCTTCGACCGCCGCCGCCGTGCCAACGCCGCGCGATTGCAGATCGCTTTGACGATCAAAGGCGCGGGCGCGCAAATCGGCCTGTTGCTGCGCGGCGGCCACCTCGTCACGGGCCAGTTCCAACCCGCGCGCCGCATCGCGCGCCTCGGCCTCGGCGTCCGACAGATCAGAGCGCGCGCGTTCAAGCGCCGATTGCGCCTGCGCCGGATCGATCCGCGCCAAAAGCTGCCCCGCGCGCACGCGCCCGCCCTCGACAAAAGCCTCGTCCAGTTCGATCACCCGCCCGCCCACGGCGGCGCGCACCTCCAAAGAGCGGCGGCTTGTGACCTCGCCAAAGGCCTCCAGCACCGGCACGATATCCGCCGCGCGTGCCGTGACGACATTGACCGCAAACACCCGCTCGCGCGCAGGTGTGTCTTGGGCTTCGCGGCCCATGCGCTCTTGGACCGCCGAGAACACGACAACCCCCGCCCAAAGCATCAGCCCCAGCGTTAAAGACATCAAAAACAGGCCGGTCAGCCCTCGGCGCAAAAACCGCATGTTTGGTCACTTCCTCATCACCGCGCCGCGCCCGCCTATCCCCCAAGCGGTGCAGCTAAGCGCGTTTTCTCTCCAACATAGCACTCTATCCGCGCGCGGCGAATGGACAAGCCACAATGGTGTTATGAAATGATACGAAGCGCGGCGCGATTTCCGTCGCATAAATCGCGCCGCGCCGCGTTTATTTGCGCCGCTTGTGCTCTTCGAGCCGCGGCATGATCTCGGCGAAATTGCACGGGCGATGACGGTAGTCGAGTTGATAGCAAAGTATTTCGTCCCAAGCATCCTTGCACGCCCCGGGACTGCCGGGCAGGGCAAACAGATAGGTGCCCCCCGCCACGCCGCCCGTCGCGCGGCTTTGCACCGCCGATGTGCCGATCTTTTGCATCGAAACGATGGTGAACACCGTGCCGAAGGCGTCGATCTCTTTTTCATAAACGTCGCGATGCGCCTCGACCGTGACATCGCGCCCCGTCAATCCGGTGCCGCCGGTGGAAATCACCACGTCGATCTCGGGGTCGTCGATCCATGCGCGCAGCTGATCGGCAATCTCGCCGCGCTCGTCGGGCAAAATCACCCGCGCCGCCACAATATGCCCCGCGCTCTCGATCCGCTGGACCAGCGTATCGCCCGAGCGATCCTCGGCCAATCCGCGGCTGTCCGAAACGGTCATAACCGCGATGCGCAGCGCCAAAAACTCTTTGCTCTCGTCGATACCGGCCATGATCTGCGCTCCTTTGGCTGTTTACGCCACGCTGCCAGTGCGCGCTTCAAAGGTCCAGAGGGCAGATGGCCGCGTTCAAAGGCAAGGGTGCATCACCGGCAGGCGCGGCTGCGCCAGCGATTTTTCAATGCTGCGCTGTGATGACGGGCTCGACAGGGCCTCTAGAAATTGCATCTGGTCGTCTTTGAGCGCGCTGCAGATCGAAGAGGATGTGCGCCCGTCGATAAAAGCCGCGATCTGCGCCTCAAGCTCGGAAAGTTCGCGTTTGGGATAGGCATTATCGGCATAAAACTGCGCCGCGCGCCGCAAGGAGGCATTGAGCCGCAAACCCGCCGCCTCGGGCAAGACATCGGGGCAGGATTTGACCACCGCGCTTGCCTCGGCCAAGACCCTGAGCAAACATCCGGCCGCGCCGCCGCTGCTTTGATCGACCGCAGTGTAGCGCAGGCGCCCGTCCGCGCGGCGCACCTCGCGAAGGATCACCGGCCCGTCAAGTTCGAGGATACGTTGATCCGGCGCAGGCTGCTCGACCTGATCCGCATAGCGTTCAAACAGCCCTGCATAGTCATTGCCTGAAAGCGCCCCTTCTGCGTCTTGGGCCTGCGCCATGACCGCCCAAAGGGTCATGCAAAGCACCGTGCAAAGGGCGAGGGCACGCCCCCTCACAGCGCGGCGAGCCTCGCTTTGAAGGTCAACAGATCATGCCACGCGCCGCGTTTGCCCGCCGGATGGGTGAGCAAATACTCCGGTGCGGTGATCGCCAAAGCGGGCCGCCCGCAGGCCTCGGCCCAGCCTTTGCCGATCCCTTTGTCCTGCGCCGCACCAAACAGCGATTGCACCGCGACATCCCCGAGCAAAAGCAGCACCTCAGGCGCGACAAGCTCGACATGGCGCCGCACGAAAGGGGCCATACAGGCAATCTCGCCCTCATGCGGATCGCGCCCCTGCGGCGGCCGCCACGGCAAAGCATAGGTCAGATAGGCCCCCTGCGCCGAGACCTGCGCATCGCGGCTCAAATCAATCGCCGCCAGCATTTTGTCCAAAAGCCGCCCCGCCGGACCTTCATAAACCGCGCCGCTGCGGTCTTCCTCGCGCCCGGGAGCCTCGCCAATCACCATGACCCGCGCCGCCGGATTGCCCGCCGCAAAACACATGCGCCGCGCGCCGCGCCGCAAATCGCAATGGGCAAAGCTTGCCATTGCCGCCTCCAAAGCGGCCAGATCAGCGCAGCCCTTGGCCAAGGCCGCAGCCTCCGCGACGGGATCGATCTGCGGCTCGGCCATGACCGGCGCGGGTGCGCCGCCGCCCTTTACGGCGGGCACCTGAGCGCGGGCCGCCGCCGCCGCACGGGCTTCGATCTCGGCGGCAAACCGGTCGACCGGCGCCTCGCAAATCGCCTCGGCGCAGCCCATCTCGACCTGCCACGCCAGTTGCGCCAATGCGATATCATATTCGAGTGCCGATTCCATAAGCGCCACCCTACCCTTGCCCGCCCCCCTTGGGCAAACGGCTTTGCAGGCCCTATCGCCGCGTCCTTCTCAAATCCGCCCTGCGCTGCGTGTTTCGCGCTCTGTCCGCCCACTCCCCGATGCCGCGCCATGTCCCAGCTTGCCCCCCGCGCGCCGCCTACTTATAAGCGTGGCACAACCACATGGGGGCGGGACATGAGCTTTACGCAATCGCATCTTCTCGGGATCGAGCCGCTGAGCCAATCCGACATCACCGCCCTTCTCGACCTCGCCGATACCTACGTCGATCTGAACCGCTCCGAAGAAAAGCGCTCCAACGTTCTGGCGGGGCTGACGCAAATCAATATGTTCTTCGAAAATTCCACCCGCACGCTGGCGTCTTTTGAGCTTGCGGGCAAACGGCTGGGCGCGGATGTGATGAACATGTCGATGCAGGCCTCTTCGATCAAAAAGGGCGAGACCTTGATCGACACGGCGCTGACGCTCAACGCCATGCACCCCGATCTTCTGGTCGTGCGCCACCCGCATTCGGGCGCGGTGGACCTTTTGGCGCAAAAGGTGAATTGCGCGGTTTTGAACGCGGGCGACGGGCGGCACGAACACCCCACGCAGGCGCTGCTTGATGCGCTGACCATCCGCCGCGCCAAGGGCCGTTTGCACCGCCTGAACATCGCGATTTGCGGCGATATCGCCCATAGCCGTGTGGCCCGCTCCAACATCATGCTTTTGGGCAAAATGGAAAACCGCATCCGCCTGATCGGCCCGCCCACTTTGATGCCCTCGCAAATCTCCGAATTCGGGGTCGAGGTCTATGAGGACATGAAAGAAGGGCTGGAGGGCGTCGATGTAGTGATGATGCTCCGCTTGCAAAAAGAGCGTATGGACGGCGGGTTCATCCCCTCCGAGCGCGAATATTACCACCGCTACGGGTTGGACGCGGAAAAGCTGGCCTATGCCAAGGAAGACGCCATTGTCATGCACCCCGGTCCGATGAACCGCGGGGTCGAGATCGACGGCACCATCGCCGATGACATCAACCGCTCGGTGATCCAAGAACAGGTCGAAATGGGCGTCGCCGTGCGCATGGCCGCGATGGACGCCTTGGCGCGCAACCTGCGCGCGCGCCGCTTCAACGCCCGCGCCGCGATGGGCACTCTGGTCTGATGTCAGCCGCCCCCATAGCGTCCGATCCCTTGCAGATCAGAGCCGGCGAGCACGGCACGCTGCGGGTGTTCGACGTGGATTTGCCGGACGCATTGGCGACCAAACTCGCCAGCCTGCCCTTTGAGCGCGAAAGCGCCCTCGGCGTGCCCTTGGCCGACGCCGCGCGCACCGAGATGTTCGACGTGGCCAGCCTTGGCGATCTGGGCCTCGGCCGCTACCTGCACGAGGGGCTGGGCATTGCCGAGCAAGAGATCGAGGAGAACAGCAAGGCGCTTGGCAATATTGCGGGCTATGTTTTGATCTTGCGCGCCGGTGCGGTCGCGGGACCGGCGCAGCTTGCCCCCATCGAAGGCCTGCGCCTTGCCGCCTTGCTGCATGAAGAGCGCGCGCAGTTGAGCTTCGAGAAAATCTACAGCAGTTCCACCGAAGGCATTTTGACCCCCGCCGCTGTGCCCGATGCCTCAGGCACCGGCGCGCAGTGGGGCGAGAACCTGCGCCTGCTGCGCCGGTGGCTGGGGCTTTTGGTCATCTGCGGGCTGGCGGTCACGGCCTTGATCTGGAGCCTGACATGAGCTGTTTTGCCAAGCCTTATATCGCCGCAGTCACCGCCGCGCCGCGCCCCCATCAAGAGGACACCCCATCCCCATGACGCCCGCCCGAACCACGCTTTTGACCCATGCCCGCCTGATCGACCCCGATGCGCAAACTGACGCCGCCGGATGGCTGTTGATTGCGGCCGATGGCACCATCGCGGCCACGGGCACGGGCGAGCCGCCCGAGGCCGAGACCACCTATGATCTGGGCGGCAAATGCCTTGCCCCCGGCATCGTGGATATCGGCGTCAAGGTCGGCGAGCCTGGCGAGCGGCACAAGGAGAGCTTTCGCTCCGCTGGCATGGCCGCAGCCGCGGGCGGCATCACCACAATGGTCACCCGCGCCGACACCTTGCCGGTCATCGACAGCCCCGAAGTTCTGGAATTCGCCACTCGACGCGCCAATGAAGCCGCCCCGGTGCGCGTGCATTCCCTCGCCGCCCTCACCAAAGGGCGCGATGGTAAGGAGATGACCGAATTCGGCTTCTTGATGGATGCGGGGGCGGTCGGATTTTCCGATGGCGACCGCGTGACCACCAACACCAAGGTTCTGAGCCGCGCGCTGACCTATGCGCGCAGCCTTGGCGCGCTGGTCATCGCCCACCCGCAAGAGCCGATCCTGTCCAAAGGCGCCTGTGTGACTTCCGGCAAATTCGGCTCGCTGCGCGGGTTGCCCGCCGTCTCGCCCATGGCCGAGCGCATGGGGCTGGACCGCGACATTGCCCTGCTGGAGATGACCCGCGCGCGCTATCACGCGGATCAAATCACCACCCGCCGCGCCCTGCCCGCCTTGGCGCGCGCCAAAAGCAACGGGCTCGACATCACGGCGGGCACCTCGATCCACCACCTGACGCTCAATGAATTGGATGTCGCCGATTACCGCACCTTCTTTAAGGTCAAACCGCCGCTGCGCGCCGAAGAGGACCGGATCGCCACGGTCGAAGCGGTGGGCGAAGGGTTGATCGATATCATCTCCTCGATGCACACGCCGCAAGACGAGGAAAGCAAACGCCTGCCCTTTGAGGAGGCCGCCTCCGGCGCGGTGGCGCTTGAGACCTTCCTGCCCGCCGCTTTGCGCCTTTATCACGCGGGGCAATTGAGCCTGCCGCAACTGTTCCGCGCCATGGCGCTCAATCCGGCCAAACGGCTGGGGCTGGCCTCGGGCCGTTTGAGCAAAGGCGCGCCTGCGGATCTGATCGTCTTCGACCCCGATGCGCCCTTTGTCCTCGACCGCTTCGACCTCAACTCGAAATCCAAAAACACCCCCTTTGACGGACAGCGGATGCAAGGCCGCGTTCGGGCCACATTGGTCGGCGGTGCCCTTGTGTTTGGAGACCTGTGATGTTGCCTGAACTGACCAGCACGATTGGCATTTTGGGCCTATGGGCGGTGCTGGGCTATCTGCTTGGCTCGATCCCTTTCGGCATGGTTCTGGCGCGGGTGATGGGGCTGGGAAACCTGCGCGAGATCGGATCGGGCAATATCGGCGCAACCAATGTTTTGCGCACCGGATCGAAGAAAGCCGCGGCCGCGACATTGATCTTGGACGGGGGCAAGGGCGCGGTGGCGGTTCTTTTGGCGCGCGCCCTCGCGGGCGAGGATGCCGCGCAATTGGCCGGGCTTATGGCCTTCATTGGCCATTGCTTTCCGGTCTGGCTCGGCTTTAAGGGCGGCAAGGGCGTTGCGACCTTCCTTGGCCTGTTGCTGGCGCTGTTCTGGCCTGCGGGGCTTGCCGCCTGCGCGACATGGTTGGTGACCGCGACCCTTTCGCGGATTTCGTCTCTATCGGCCTTGGTGGCGGCGCTGCTCGGGCCGGTTTGGATGGCGCTTTTGGGCGCGCCCGAGGGGGCCGCGCTGGCCTCAGTTTTGGCCGCGCTGATCTTTTGGCGCCACGGCGCGAATATCGCCCGCCTGCGCCAAGGCACGGAGCCGAAGATCGGCAAAAAGTAACGCCGCACCCGCCCAGAGGCCAAAAAGCTGCCCCAAGGGAGCGGCTTTTCTTTTGCGACCCTGCCTGCGTTAAAGCCCGCCACCCGTACGGTTTTGCGCCTCGAGCGCCTCTGCCGTGCGGCGGGTATTGTGGTATATCCCGAAGCCCAGATACAAGACGCCGCCGATGATAATCACGTAAAGCGCGCCAAGGACCAACAGCGCCAGCGCCCCGAGCATGGCCCCCGGTTGACCCGAGACCGACACAGCAGCCGCGCCGATACACACCCCGACAATCAATAGCACCATCAAAACGGCGACCAGTTTTTCAGCCCAGCTGATGAAAAATGTCCTCATGATTTTAACTCCTTAACAATTTCCAATGTGCATTTCATGCCCGCAATCCGCCGCCCGTGTCAAAGCAAACTGCGATCTTTTTTGACAATACCGCGCATTCTGTTATTTCTGTTCATACAGAAACCAACGATGCGAGTCGCCCCATGCACCTGACCACCGCCATGCAAAATTTTATCCTCCACTGGGGGGAGATGGGCGCGAAATGGGGCACCAACCGCTCGGTCGCGCAAATCCACGCGCTTTTGCATATCTCGCCCGATCCGTTGACCGCCGAAGACATCAGCGAGACGCTGTCACTGGCCCGCTCCAACGTCTCGACCGGCCTGAAGGAATTGCAAAGCCTCGGCATGGTGAAATCCTCGCGCAAGCTGGGTGATCGCCGCGATCACTTCCATTCGATCCGCGACATGTTCGATCTGGTCAATACCGTGGTCGAAAGCCGCCGCGAGCGCGAATTCGCCCCTACCATCGCCGCCCTGCGCGACGTGCAAGCCGAGGCCGAGGCCGACGCCACCCCCGCCGCCGTCAAAGCGCGGTTCAAGGAAACGCTCGATACGATGGAGATGTTTGACCACTGGTATGGCGAAATCGCCCGCCTGCCGCGCGGCACGCAATTGGCGATGCTCAAGCTCGGCGCCCGCATCGCGCGCTTCTTGCCCAAATCGGGCAAGGACGGGTGATGCTCTAAAAAATTTGCCTAAGGATTTCTCTCATGACAGAAAACATCGAAGATACCGACGCCCGCCCGCACTACGCCGTGGACATCATCGCGTTTGTCGCAGCGCTAATCGCTGCGCCGCTGCTCGTGACCGTGCTTGGCTGCGTTCTGGTGGTGCCCGTTTTCGCACTGATCCTTGGCGCGCCGGTCTACCTGATTGTCGGCACGCCCCTGCTTCTTTGGCATCTGTCGCGCCGCCCCGCGCGTGCAGGCGACATCGCTTGCCTCGCCTTCGCCGCCAATGCCGCGCTCGTGATCGCGGCCTCTGGCGCCGCACATTTCGCGCCGCGAGGCACCATAGACGACAGCATACCGTATCTGCTCGCCTTTGGCCTGATCTTTGCCCCGATCTGGGGCGCCACCTTTGCCTATCTCTATCGGGCGTTCATGAATCCGCTCTACCGCGATGCCATGCAATAGCCCTCCCGCCTCTTTGAAAGGAGACATCAAATGTTGATCTATATTGCCATCTACACTGCCGCGAGCCTCGCCCTTTTGGGATGGCTTGCCCATGCCATCATCCGCGTCGCGAACGCCTTGGCCGCTTGCCCCGATATGGAGGCCGGACAACGTGCCGGATTGCGCGCGGCGGCGCTGTCGATCTCGACCGGTTTCATCGCCATTGGCTTGGGCGGATTGATGGTGATCGGCGGCGCTCTGGCAGGCGTGAACGCACCGCATGCGGTCGCGCTGCTGTCGGCGCTTGGCCTCGGCGCGCTTTGTCTCGGGCTGGGCTTCACCCATGCGGTGACCTTGCTGCGCGGATTGATGATGCCCGCGCCCGCCAAAGCCGCCCATGCCAAAGGTCCGTGGGACGCGCCGGCCAAAGCCCCCGCATCCGTTCAAGCACCCGATCAAGCGCCCGCATAGGCGACAGTGCAAGCATCAAAGAGGACGCAAAAGGCCCCGAACACCATCGGGGCCTTTTTCATATTATCGGTCGGTGGATCAGTAAGAATACTCGGCGTAAATCCGGCTCAAATCGCCATTCCAATCGCCGTGATAATGCTCGAGCAATTCATCGGCGGGCGTCTTGCCGCTATCCAGACTTTCTTTCAGCGTGTTGAGGAAATGCGTCTCGTCGGGGATCAAACCGCCCGCGCCTTGCTTGGCCCGCGCCCGAAGCCCCGCGTCAGACAAGGCCACAACCTGGCGCGCCAGATCCATCATATTGACGCCATGCGTATCCGCCTGCAGCCCGTCGACAGAAGCCGCGATCCGCAGCGCCTCGCGCGTCTCCAGATCCCAGCCCTTGGCCAGATCCCACGCCGCATCAAGGCTGTTTTGGTCATACATCAGACCCGTCCAAAGCGCAGGCAGCGCGCAAAGCCGCCGCCACGGGCCGCCATCGGCGCCGCGCATTTCCATGTATTTCTTGATCCGCGCTTCGGGGAAACAGGTGGTCAGATGATCGGCCCAATCGCTCAGCGTTGGCTTTTCGCCCGGCAATGCGGGTAATGCACCGCGCAGGAAATCGCGGAACGACTGGCCCAGCGCGTTGATATATTTGCCGTCGCGGTAAACGAAATACATCGGCACATCGAGGGCATAATCGACATATTGCTCGAACCCGAATCCTTCTTCAAAAACAAAGGGCAAGGTGCCCGTGCGGCTGTCGTCCAGATCGCGCCAGATGCGCGAGCGCCATGATTTATGCCCGTTCGGTTTGCCGTCGAAGAAGGGCGAATTGGCAAAAAGCGCCGTGGCAACAGGTTGCAGCGCCAGCGCCACGCGCAGCTTTTGCACCATATCGGCCTCGGAGGCGAAATCGAGGTTCACCTGCACCGTGCAGGTGCGGCGCATCATCGAGGTGCCCATGGTGCCGACCGTGCCCATATAGCTGTCCATCAACTTGTAGCGGCCCTTGGGCATCAGCGGCATTTGCTCATGCGTCCACACGGGCGCCGCGCCAAGGCCGATAAAGCCGACACCGACCTTGTCGGCGATGTCTTTGACGTCCTTGAGATGCGCGTTCACCTCGTCGCAGGTCTCGTGGATCGAGGTCAGCGGCGCGCCCGAAAGCTCCAATTGCCCGCCTGGCTCGAGGCTGACATTGGCGCCGTTTTTCTCAAGCCCGATCAGCTTGCCCGCCTCCTCGACGGGGGTCCATCCGCGCCCGTCGCGCAGCCCTTCCAGCACCGCCAGAACCGAGCGCTCGCCCTCATAGGGGATCGGCAGAAGGCTGTCTTTGCAATAGCCGAATTTCTCGTGCTCGGTGCCGATGCGCCAATCATCCTTGGGCTTGCAGCCCGACGACAGATATTCAGCAAGCTGCGATCGATCCTCGATGAGGCCGCCACCGGATTGTGGAATGGACATGGGGCAGGTCTCCGTATTGGGGCGCTGGGGGTGTTGATCCGTTGAACGTCAGGCAATCGTCATCATCATCGCGAAGCGTCAGACAATGGCTATCCGCTCCTGAACGTAAAGAGGTGCCGCGAAAAATCGCGACTGTCAATGCAGGGTCGGGCGGGATTTTGGCGCTTGGGGCGCGGGGCGCTGCCATACGAGGAAATGCGCCTTGCCCTGTGCGGGCGCAGCGCTGCGCGAGGCGCGGATCACGTTTTCGTAAGATGCGCCGGAAAATCCGGCCAGCGCATCAATCAAACGATCCGCCCCCAAAGCATCGGCAGGAATGCGCACCGGCCCTTGCCCTGTGCGGTGAAACACCCAAAGCATGTCGTCGACCGGCTCATTCTCCCCCGCGCCAGAAATCTCGATCTCGATCCGGCTGACCTCGGACAGGATCACAATCGCGCCGCCCTCGCCCGCGTAATAGCTCAGCTGCCGCTCGTCCAGTTCCACCAAACCGGGGGCATGGCCATGCCCCCCGCGCGCCGCGATCCGCGCCCGTTGCAGCCCCGTGATGGCCAATCCCGCGCCCAACACAAACAAAAGCGCCGCCATAAGCCAGACCAGCCCCGCCGCGCCGAATCCCCACACCAACGCACAAATCATCAAGGCCGCGCCGATGATCACATCGCGCCAGCGGGTCAAAACCGCCTGTGCCTCCGGCCGGATCAGGCTCATACCCAATCCCCCATCGCCGTTTGCCACAGGGCCATCGCCGCCACCGCCGCCGTATCGGCGCGCAAGATGCGCGGGCCGAGGCTGACCGGATGGGCATAGGGCAAGGCGTGCAGGCGCTTGCGTTCGGCCTGCGAAAACCCGCCTTCGGGGCCGATGAGGATGGCCCAAGGCCCGCCCATCTGCGCGGCGCTGTGCAAGACCGAAGCCTGCCCGACCATCGCCTCGTCGCAAAACATCAATTGCCGCTCTGCGGGCCAATGATCAAGCAGCGCCGAGAGTTTGGTCAACGCCGTCACCTCGGGCACATAGGTGCCGCCGCATTGTTCGGCGGCCTCGACGGCATGGGCTTGCAAGCGGTCTTGGCGGATACGCTCGGAGTTGGTGTAATCGCTTTGCACCGGCATGATGCGCGCCGCACCCATTTCGGCCGCTTTTTCGACGATAAAATCCGTGCGGGCCTTTTTGATCGGCGCAAAGACGAGCCACAGGTCCGGCGGCATCTGCTGCGGCTTGGTCTGCGTGCGCAGGGCCAATGTGCCGCCGCGTTTACCCGCCTCGACCACCTCGGCCAACCACTCGCCATTTTGCCCGTCGAACAAGAGCACCCCATCCCCGACACCGCGCCGCATCACGCCAAAAAGGTAATGCGCCGCCTCCCGCGTCAAAGGAACCGATTGCCCCTCGCTTAGGGCTTGCTCTACATAGAGCCTGATTTTCGCGTCTGTCATGAGGCGCAATGTAAGAGCGAGGCGGGGCAGATGCCAGAGTTGAACGACAAACACGCAGCCGATCAGGCCGCGGCCGCGCCAAAGGGACAAGTCGCCGATGCGGTGCACGGAAATTGGGTAGATCGCTATGCCCCTGCCGCCACCCGCCCCTACCTGAGGCTCAGCCGTGCGGACCGACCCATTGGCACATGGCTTTTGCTGCTGCCGTGTTGGTGGGGGCTGCTGCTGGCGATGCTGCACGACGGGCAAGCGCGCTGGGAAGACGCATGGATCGCCCTTGGCTGCGCGCTGGGGGCGTGGTTGATGCGCGGGGCGGGCTGCACATGGAATGACATCACCGACCGCAAGATCGACGCCCGCGTCGAGCGCACCCGCTCGCGCCCGATCCCCTCGGGGCAGGTCAGCGCCAAAGCCGCCGCGCTTTATATGGGCGCGCAGGCGCTCATCTCCTTTGCAATCTTGCTGACCTTCAACGGCGCGGCCATCGCCTTGGGGGTGTTGTCGCTTTTGCCGGTGGCGATCTACCCTTTCGCCAAACGGTTCACATGGTGGCCGCAGGTTTTCCTCGGGATTGCCTTCAACTGGGGCGCGCTGCTCGCATGGACGGCCCATACCGGATACCTTGGCCTGCCTGCGGTGATCCTATACCTCGCGGGCATGGCGTGGACCTTGTTTTATGACACGATCTACGCCCATCAAGACACCGAAGACGACGCTTTGATCGGGGTCAAAAGCACCGCGCGGCTGTTTGGCGGGCAAACCCCGCGCTGGCTGGCGCGGTTCTTGGTCCTCACCGTCGCCCTTATGGGTTTGGCGATCTTGCTTGCCGGTATTGCCTCGCTGAGCCCGCTGGCGCTGATCATCGCACTGGGCGGGCCTTGGGCGATGGGGTGGCATATGGTGTGGCAAATGCGCAAATTCGATGCGGACAACAGCGCCGTGCTGCTCATGCTGTTTCGGGCCAACCGCGACACGGGGCTGATCGTCGTGCTGTTTTTCGCCGCTGCGCTTTTCGTGTGATTGAAACCCGCCCGCCCGCGGCGTAAGTAACGATATATCAATTTGGAAGCCTGATCTGATGCGCCTATCTTCGATGATTGTCTTCGCCTCTGCCTTCGCTGTGGCGGCTGGTGCATGTCTGGTCGCGGCCAGCTTTGCCGTGACCTTGATCGAAGACAGTTCCGAGATCGGCGTGCGCGATGCGCTCGACGGGGCGAATATGTCTTGGGCCGAGGTGCATGCGGACGGGTTGCAGGTCTATCTGACCGGCACCTCCCCTTCCGAAGTCTCCCGCCTGAGCGCGCAAACCGCCGCTTCGGGCGTCGTGGATGCCGCCCGTGTGATCAACAACATCGAGGTCACGGCAACGCGCAAACTCGCCGCGCCGCATTTCTCGATCGAGATATTGCGCAACGACAGCGGCGTGTCGCTGATCGGCCTCGTTCCGGCGGGCACGAATCGCGACGCTTTGGTCAAAACCGTGACCGCGCTTGCAGGGATCGAGGGCACGGTCACCGACCTTCTCGAAACCGCCGATTACCCGACACCGGACGGATGGGACGATGCGCTGAGCTATGCCGAACGGGCGCTGAAAAGCTTGCCGCGCGCGAAAATATCGGTGAATGCGGACCGTGTGGCGATCACCGCCATGTCCGACGGCGCCATCGAGAAACGCAAGATCGAAACCGATCTGCGCCGCCGTTTACCCAGCGGGTTGAAACTTGATCTGGCGATTTCCGCACCGCGCCCCGTCATCACGCCCTTTACCTTGCGGTTCCTGATCGACGAGACCGGCCCGAGCTTTGACGCCTGCGCCGCAGATACCGCCGAAGCCAAAGAGCGCATCCTGCGCGCCGCCAAAGAGGCGGGCATGTCCGGCACGCCCGAATGCACGATCGGCCTTGGCGTGCCGTCACCGCGTTGGGCGCGTGCGGCCGAAACCGGCATCAAGGCCTTGGCCGAATTGGGCGGCGGTAGCCTGACAATGGCGGATGCGGATATTTCGCTGATCGCTGCGCAGGGCACGGACCAAGCGGCCTTTGACCGCATCGTTGGCGAAATGGAAGCCGCCCTGCCGGAGGTGTTTGCGCTCAATGCCACGCTGACGCCGACACCGAATGCAGCCGATCAAGGCCCGCCCGAATTTGTCGCCACCCGCAGCCCCGAGGGCCTTGTGCAACTGCGCGGGCGCGTCAGCGACGAACAGACCCGCACCATTGCGGACAGTTTCGCCCAGGCGCGCTTTGGCTCGGCCTCTGTCTATTCCGCCGCGCGCCTCGACGACAGCTTGCCGCGCGGCTGGGCGCTGCGCGTGCTGGCCGGAATCGAGGCCTTGTCGAAACTGTCGAACGGCGCGGTTACGGTGACACCGCAAACCATCACCGTATCGGGCAACACCGGCAACCAGACCGCCAGCGATGAAATCTCGCGCCTCTTGGCCGACAAGATCGGCGAAGGCAGCGATTTTTCCATCAATGTGACCTATAAAAAACAGCTTGATCCCGTGCTTGGCCTGCCGACGCCGGATGAATGCGAGACCGAGATCAAGGACATCCTTGCCGCGCGCAAGCTCAACTTTGAACCCGGATCGGCGACTTTGGACGCCTCGGCCAGCGCCATCATGCAAGATATCGCCGCCGTGCTCGAGCGCTGCGGCGACGAGATCAAAATGGAAATCGGCGGCCATACCGACAGCCAAGGCCGCGAGACGATGAACCAGCAATTGTCGCAAGAGCGTGCGCAAGCGGTTCTCAATGACCTGCGCGCACGACGCCTGCCCACCTCGGGCTTCTCGGCCAAGGGCTATGGCGAAACCACCCCCATCGCTGACAACGGCACCGAAGAGGGGCGCGAGGCCAACCGCCGGATCGAATTTCGCCTGATCCGTCCCGAACCCGTCGTCGCCAAGCAAACCGCGCTTGAGGCCGCCGAAGCCGGTGCGCAAGATACACCCGCCACAAACGACGCCGCCGATGAAGCGACACCCCAAGACGACGGGCTGGAAGACAACGGCTCCGGCGACGAGGATGTCCCGACCAGCGAAGACAGCACAGAGGCCCAAGCCAGCGGCGGAAATTAGAGCCACAGGCACATAATTAACATCTCTGAGGCGCAATTTCCGCTCGTAATGGACAGCGCAGTCAGGGCAAGATCAGGCAGGACCAAGGGTCAGACATGAACAGAACCGAATTCATCATCGCCACCGCGATCATTCTTTTTGTGGCCTTTTGCATGGGCTGGTTTGCCTATTGGGTGATCCACCGCTTTACCCGAGTGTCGAAATCCGACATGGGCGAGCTGGAGAAAATGGCGCAGGACCTGCACGAAGCCGAAGAGACCCGCGATCAGGCGATCTTGTATTTGCAGCAGCGCGAAGCGGAACTAAGCAACCAGTTGGCACAGACCGAAGCCGAATTGTCCGCCGCAATGGAAGGCCTGCGCGATGCGCGCCATGAGGCCGAAGAACTGCGCGCGTGGATCGAGAAAAACAATATGGGCTAGCCCTTCGGGGCCCCGCACCTGCGCGCACCTAAGGGGCGATTTCACATTGCTGTTTTGCTGATGGCGCCCCCGCCAGCTAGCTCGTCATGATCTCGCCGACCTTGAGCGCCCGCGCCATCGATCCATTGAGCTTCAATCGCCCCGTCATGGCCGCGACCACCGGATTGGTATCGCCGCTGAAAATGCCGCGAAACACGGCCTCGGAGGCGGTCATTGTCACATCAACGGCGGCATCCGTATCGGCATCGACGCTCGCGCCCTCACGGGTCAGCAGCAGCGCGCCCTCGCCCTTGATGATCAGGCGCACGCGCCCCTCAAGGATACCGCTCACCTTGGGGGTCAACATCTCGATCGCCTCTTGTAAAACGGGGTTCATGTCCTGCTCCGATCCGGTCCTATACGGCCAAGTGCCGCCTTTCGGCACCTAGCAATATCGCAGGTAAGTTAACAGGTTGGAAAAACCTGCCGTTGCGGCAGGGTGGGCGCTACCAGCGCTCCAGCGCCGCCTCGTCCTCATCGCGCGCCGCGACCCATTGTGCGCCGCTTTTGAGGTGCTCTTTCTTCCAGAACGGCGCACGCGACTTGAGGTAATCCATCAAGAATTCCGCCGCCTCAAACGCATCCTTGCGGTGGCGCGACGCGGTGGCGACCATCATGATCCGGTCGCTCGGCACGAGCCGCCCATACCGGTGAATGACCTTCACCCCGCCAAGGCTCCAGCGCGCCATCGCCTGCGCCGCGATTTCTTCAAGCGCCTTGAGGGTCATGCCGGGGTAATGCTCGATTTCCATCGCCTCAAGCCCGCCATCGACATCGCGCACAATGCCGGTAAAGCTGACCACAGCGCCCATATCGGCAAAGCCCGCGCCAAATCCGTCCAGCTCGGCGCCAAGATCAAAATCGGCCTCTTGCACCTCCACGCTGACCTGCTCGCTCATGGCTCAGCCGCCTGTCATGGGCGGGAAAAACGCCACTTCGCGCACGCCCGCCAAAGGCGCGTCGAAATCCGAAAGCTCTTGGTCCAACGCCACCCTCAAGGCGCTCAGATCGGCAAAGGCCGCCTCATAGCGTTCTTCACGTGCCGTAAGTTCGGCCACCAGATCGCGCACAGTCGCGGCATCCGTCTCCACCTGCTCTTTGGGCAGGCCGATGCGCTCGCGCACCCATGCAAAATAAAGAACGTCCATCGCTCAATCCTTCAAATACGGCAGGGATTTACGCATGTAATCCACCCCCGTCACAAAGGTGAGAAACGCCGCGATCCACAAGAGCCACAGCCCCGCATGACCGGCCCAGATCATCCCCGTCATTTTCCACTTGAGGCCAAGCAGGTCCTCTTCATGGCCGTCCAGAATGTCGCGCACCATTGCGCTGTCCATGCCAAAGATCGACATGCCGAAATAATGCTCGAACACGCCTTGCGCGAATAAAACCGCAATCGCCAGCATCTGCGCCGTCGTCTTCCATTTGGCCAATTTCGTGACCTTCAACGTGCCCGCCGTATCGCCCAGATACTCGCGCAGCCCCGAGACAAACACCTCGCGGAACAAGATCACCGTAGCAGGCAGCACCAGCCACGGCGACATAGACGAATAGCCAACAATCACCATCAGCGCGATGACCACCATCGCCTTATCGGCAATCGGGTCCAGCATCGCGCCAAGCTTGGTTTCCTGCCCCCAAGCGCGCGCCAGATAGCCGTCGAAGTAATCGGTGATCGCCGCCCCCGCGAAAAGCAGTAGCGCGAACCAATCGGCATAAGGCCTTGTGAAATATAAAAACATCACGGCGACCCCGGGGGCGGCCAGCAACCGTATCACGGTCAGGATATTGGGCAGGTTCCATGTCATAGCCCATTCCTAACCCGTCTTGCGGGCGGAGGGAAGATGGCGCAAGCTGGCGGGCGATACACATCGGGGCCGCAGACGCATCGCACGCCGCGCGGCCCCGTTTTTCCCTCTAAGAGAGGGCGGGAGGAGACCCATGAGCCAAATGCTATCGCCGATCACCCTGCGCGGGCTGACCATGAAAAACCGCCTCGTTCTGTCGCCCCTGTGCCAATACAGCGCCCGCCACGGCATGCCCAACGATTGGCATTTTGCCAATCTGGCGCGTTATGCCATGGGCGGATTTGGCACGGTGACCGTCGAAGCCGCCGCCGTGACCCCCGAGGGGCGGATTTCCTATGGCGATATCGGCCTGTGGAAGGACGAGCAGATCGCGCCCTTGGCCCGCATCGCCCGTTTCATCCAAAGCCAAGGCGCCGCCGCCAGCATCCAGATCGCCCATGCGGGACGCAAAGGCTCGACGCCGGTCTGGTGGCGGGGCAGCTTTAACGAAACCGAGGCCGAGAAAGCCGAGGCGGCGTTTGAAGAATGGCAACCCATTGGCCCCGGCGCAGAGGCTATTGGCCCCGTGGACACCGGCTTCAAACAGCCGCGCGCCATGACGCACGCCGATATCGACGCCGTCCGCGACGCCTTTGTCGCAAGCGCAAAACGCGCCGATGCCGCGGGTTTCGACGTGCTGGAGCTGCACAGCGCCCATGGCTATTTGCTCAATCAATTCCTCTCGCCCATCGCCAACACACGCACCGACGACTATGGCGGAAGTTTCGAGAACCGTATGCGCTTCCCGCTCAGCGTCTTTGAGGCGGTGCGCGCGGTCTGGCCCGAGGACAAGCCGATGTTTGTGCGCATCTCTGCGGTGGACGGGGTCGAAGGCGGCGTGACCCTCGAGGATTCGGTGGAATACGCCAAACGGCTCAAGGCGCTCGGCGCGGATATGGTGGTGTGCTCGTCGGGCGGCATGGTCGGCGCGCGCTTCGAACTTGGCCCGCTTTACCAAGTGCCGCTGGCCGAAGGGGTGCGCAAGGGCGCGGATGTGGCGACCATGGCTGTCGGCTTGATCACCACCCCCGAAGAGGGCGAAGAGATCATCGCCTCGGGGCGCGCCGATATGATCGCTCTTGGCCGGATCGCGATGGATGATCCGAACTGGCCACTGCACGCGCGCATGGCGCTTGGCGGGGTCGAGGATCCCTATGCCGAATGGCCTGTGCAAGAAGGGTTCGCCGTGCGCAACAAGGACCGCACCTTGAAACAGCGCGGCTTTGCCGACGAGCTCGCGCGGCGCGCCTAACCCTTTTCGTGGAAGAAGGCATAGATCGTCTCGGCCAAAGCCGCCGAGACGCCATTGACCGCCTTGAGATCGGCCAGCCCCGCACGGCTCACCGCCTTGGCCGAGCCGAAATGCGCCAAAAGCGCGCGTTTGCGCGCCGCGCCCACCCCGGGCACATCGTCAAGCGGCGTGGCGCCGATGGCTTTGCTGCGCTTGGCGCGGTGGGTGCCGATGGCAAAACGGTGCGCCTCATCGCGCAGGCGCTGCACGAAATAGAGCACCGGATCATTGCGCTGCAGCGCAAAGGGCCGCGCCCCGATGCGGTAGAATTCTTCCTTGCCGTGATCGCGGTCGACGCCCTTGGCCACGCCCACCATCGCAATATCCTCGACCCCATGCGCGCGCATGATCTCCGCCAC
The DNA here is from genome assembly GCA_050633545.1 of Paracoccaceae bacterium. Classification (GTDB taxonomy): domain Bacteria; phylum Pseudomonadota; class Alphaproteobacteria; order Rhodobacterales; family Rhodobacteraceae; genus Litorivita. The sequence goes on along the minus strand of JBOEGS010000004.1, from coordinate 51,742 downwards.
CGCCGAGACCTGCCCCGCGCCGCCGTCAATGAGCAGCAGATCGGGCCAAAGCCCGCCGCTGCGGTCGGGGTCGTCCTTTTTGAGGCGCTTGAAACGGCGCGACAGGACCTCTTTCATCATACCAAAATCATCGCCGGGGGTCAGGTCATCGCCGCGAATGTCGAACTTGCGGTATTGGTTTTTCATCAACCCCTCCGGCCCCGCGACGATCATCGCCCCGACCGCATGGGCGCCTTGGATATGGCTGTTGTCATAGACCTCGATCCGCTGCGGCGGCGCGTCCAGATCGAAGGCCTCGGCCAGCCCTTTGAGCAGCTTCGTCTGGGTGGCGCTTTCGGCCATGCGCCGCGCAAGGCTTTCTCGCGCATTACGCATCGCTCCGTCGACCAATTCGGCCTTCTCCCCCCGCTGCGGCACCAAAATCTCGACCTTGCGGCCAAGCCGCTCGCTCAAAGCCGCCTGCATCAGGTCCAGATCCTCGATCGGATGCGAGAGGATTAACTGTTTGGGCGGCTCCTTACCGTCGTAAAACTGCCCGATAAAGGCCTCCAAAACTTCGGTGGCCTCCATATCGGCCCCGATGCGCGGGTAGAAATCACGGTTGCCCCAGTTTTGATTGGCACGAATAAAAAACACCTGCACACAGGCCTGCCCGCCCTCCATATGCAGCGCGATGATATCGCCCTCTTCGACAGTGCGCGGATTGATCCCCTGCACCGTCTGCACGGCCGTTAGCGCCTTGATCCGGTCACGCAATGCCGCCGCGCGCTCGAATTCCATCGCGTCCGACGCGGCCTGCATATCCTTGGCAAGGCGGCCTTGGATTTTCGACGAGCGCCCTGACAGGAAGTCTTTGGCATCCGCCACGCTTTGCGCATAATCCGCATCGGAAATCTTGCCCGTGCAGGGGCCGGAGCAGCGCTTGATCTGATATTGCAAACAGGGCCGCGTGCGTCCGGCGAAATCGCTGTCCGAGCAATTGCGCAGCAAGAACACCCGCTGCAACTGCGTCAGCGTGCGGTTCACCGCCCCCGCATTGGCAAAGGGGCCGAAATAATCGCCCTTCTCGCGTTTTGCACCGCGGTGCTTTTTGATCTGCGGATAGTCATGGCGCGACAGCATGATATTGGGAAAGCTTTTGTCGTCGCGCAGCAGCACGTTGTAATGCGGTTTGAGTTGCTTGATCAGGTTCTGCTCAAGCAAGAGCGCCTCGGTCTCGGTTCTCGTGGTCAGGAACATCATCGAGGCGGTTTCGGTGATCATCCGCGCGATGCGGGCCGAATGGCCGGTCATACGCGCATAATTCGACACCCGCGCCCTTAGGTTGCGCGCTTTGCCCACATAAAGTACCCGCGCCTGCGCATCGAGCATACGGTAAACCCCTGGCGAGCTGTCGAGCCGCTTGAGATAATCCGCAATCAGCACATGGCCGGTCAAAGCAGGGGGAGGCGTATGGTTGGATGTGTCGCTCATGAGGTCCTAGATATGATTCTTGTGCCCCCCCTGCAATCTTCGCACCTCAAGGGCAACCATAAACCTGTCCACGATTTCTGTGGATAACTCTGTGTGCAGTCCGCTGGGAGAGAGGATTTTCCCTTCTTTTTCGGCAAGATTCACGCAGTGCACAAAAAACAGGCAGTTAGCTAAGGCGCTGACATAAAACGAAAATAAATTTAGACCCTGCCAAAACACTGAAAACATTGAAGTTTTTGTAACACTTTGTTAACCCTTCGTGAGCAGGTGCACAACTTTGCCTGCCCCACCGCGCGCAATCGCTATTCGACGCCCAGCACATCGGGCGTCTGCCATCCCAAATGCTGCCCTCCGTCAACGCAGATGAGCTGTCCGGTGATCGCGGGCGCGTCGAGAAAATACCCCAAAGCGGCGTTGATATCGGAAGGGTTTGCGCCGCGCTGCAGCACCGTCGCCGCACGCTGTCCCTCGAAATGCGCCTTGCTCTGTCGCGCGCCGCGCAGGGTCGGCCCCGGACCGATGGCATTGACGCGCACACGCGGCGCGAGAGCCTGCGCCGTGGTTTGCGTCATCGCCCAAAGACCCATTTTGGCCAAAGTATAGGTCATGAATTCGGGCGTCAGCTTGCGCACCCGTTGATCCACCATATTGATCACCAAACCCTGCGCAACCGGCTCGCCATGCGCATCCTTGATCGGGTCAGGGATCGCCTTGGCGAGGGCCTGCGTCAGCACGAAGGGCGCGCGTAGATTGCTTTCGAAATGCCGGTCCCACCCCGCGCGCGTCGCGGTCAGGGTGTTGTCATATTCGAAGATCGAAGCATTGTTCACAAGGCAGGTCACCGGCCCGCCCAAGGCCGCCGCCGCCGCAGGCAGCAAATGCTGCATCTCGCCTTCCACAAGCAAATCCGCCTTGATCGCAATGGCATGGCGGCCCAGATCGCGGATTTCGCGCACCGCATCTTCGGCCTCGGCGCGCGAGCGGGCGTAATGCACCGCCACATCGAACCCGCGCCGCGCCAGATAGAGCGCCATCTCGCGACCTAACCGTTTGCCCGCCCCCGTGACGAGGGCTCTTGGCTGCGCCTGTGTTGTCATCTTCATCTCCTCCGCTCGCCGCTCAGACCAGAATGATCACCACATAGACCAGATAGAGCGCCGTCAGGATAATGCCCCAAATGCGCGTGATATCACGCCCGAAAAAGACAAACGGCACCAACAAAAGAGACGCCCCCAGCATCACCCACAAATCGAACGTGAGGAATTCGCGCGGCACGGGGATCGGGCCGACCAAGGCCGCGATGCCGATGATGGCCAAGAGATTGAACATATTCGAGCCGATCACATTGCCCAAGGCGACATCCGCCTGCTTGCGCAGCGCCGCCATGACCGTGGTCGCCAGTTCGGGCAAGGAGGTGCCGACCGCCACCAAGGTCAAGCCGATGACCGTATCAGAGACGCCGAAATCGCGCGCGATGATCGACGCATTCTCGACCAACAAATCCGCGCCAAGCGGCAATCCGATCAGACCCAGCACCAAGAAAACAAGGATTTTCCACCACGGCATGTCGGGATCGGCGCCTTCGACCTCTTCTTCCGGCTCGGCCAGAAGCGCCGCAGCCGCCCCCGCTTTGCGATGCGCCCCCGCCTCGCGAAAGGCGTCAAGCAAAACCAAGGACAAAGCCCCGAGCAAGATCAGCCCCGATATCGCTGTGAAGCTCCCTGTGAAACACAGTCCGATGAACAACAGCGTCGCTGCGATCATGAAAACATAGGATTTTCGCGTATTGCATTGCGAGGTATGCATCACCGCCAAAAGCGCCGGAATCCCCAGAACGAGCAAGATGTTTGCCGTGTTGGAGCCCACGACATTGCCCAAGGCCAACCCCGGTTTGTCATCCAAAATGGCGCTGATGGCGATCAATAGCTCGGGCGCCGACGTGCCAAAGGCGACAATCGTCAAAGAGACAATCAATGCCGGTATCCCGATGCGCAGCGACATATTCACCGCGCCTTTGACCAACGCGTCGCCAGCCAAGAGCAAGATCACCAATCCAAGACCGGAGAGCAGCCATTCCATTCGTCGTTAGCCCTTATTCTTTTCGCAGCCACAAGGGCCTTTGCCAATCGAGTAGCGCCCGCACTTAGAACAGCGCGCCGCCTCCAGCCGTTTTTGCCCGGGAAAACGCGCTTTGCCGAACATGGCTAGCACACCCATGACCACCAAAAACAGGGTGACAATCTTGAAAATCACGTCAAAGCCCGAAGCGCGCGAAATCGGCACGCTCTTCTATCGCGCCAAGCGCATCGCCAACGATCCGCGCGCCAAAGCGTTGCATGATGCTGCGCCGCGGGCCGTAACGGCGCAGGCGCACATCCTTGCCGAATCGCTCCTTGAGATGCGGCATCATATGGGCAATCCCGTCGGCCAATCCGGCCTCGACGGCCTGCGCGCCCACCCAGATATCACCGTTGAACAGGTCTTCGCCCTCTTTGAGCTTGCTGCCACGGCGGCTCTTGATGTGGGTGATGAAATTGCCGTGGATTTGTTGCAGCATGGATTTGAGACGCTCGACATCCTCGGGGTTTTCGGGGCGGAACGGGTCGAGCATGGATTTGCTGGTCCCCGCCGTGTAGACGCGCCGCTCGATGCCCTGACGGGCCAGGAACACATGAGCGCCAAACCCTGCCGAGATCACCCCGATCGAGCCGAGAATCGAGCTTTCGTCGGCGTAAATCTCGTCAGCTGCCGCCGCGAGCCAATAGCCGCCCGAGGCGGCCACATCTTCGACAAAGGCCAGAACCGGCAGATTTTTCTCTTCGGCCAAACTGCGGATACGCGCGCCGATCAAAGACGATTGCACCGGCGAGCCGCCAGGCGAATTGATCAAAAGGGCCACGGCGCTCGGCTTGCCGCGCCGGAACGCGCGCTCGATCATCGGGGCCAAGGCCTCATCGGAGAGCGCGCTGCGATTTCCCGTGCCAATCGATCCCGACAGGCGCAGGACCGACACCACTGGGGGCGTTTTTACAAAGGGAAGATAACGTTTCATGTCTTCGGATGTAGAGCGCATCCATAGGACAAACAAGACGCGGGCGGCCAGCAGGCCAAAGAAACCCGCCGCCCGCCGCCAATTCGCATCAATTAGCTGCGGATACGGTAGCCGGTTTTGAAAATCCACCAGATCAGCCCGAGGCAGATCGCCGTAAAGCCCGCAATCGCCAGAAGGCTCAGCCCGATATCCACGTCCTGCACACCAAAGAACGCCCAGCGGAACCCCGAAATCAAATAGACCACCGGATTAAACAAGGTGATCGTTTGCCAGATCGGCGGCAGCATCTTGATCGAGTAGAACGAGCCGCCCAGAAACACCAGCGGCGTGATCACCAGTAGCGGGATCAATTGCAATTGCTCGAAATTTTGCGCCCATATCCCGATGATAAAGCCGAACAAAGCAAAGGAAACACAGGTCAGCACCAAAAAGACCATCATCGCAATCGGGTGCTGGATCTGCAGATCGACAAAAAGGCTGGCCGTCGCCAAAATCACCACACCGATGAACAAGGCTTTGGTCGCCGCCGCGCCGACATATCCCAAAACGATCTCCAGAAAATTCACCGGCGCCGAAAGCAGCTCGTAAATCGTGCCGATAAATTTGGGGAAATAGATGCCAAAAGAGGCGTTGGATATGCCTTGGGTCATCACCGACAGCATGATCAACCCCGGCACGATAAAGGCCCCGTAAGAGACACCTTCGACTTGGTCGATCCGGCTGCCGATCGCCGCGCCGAAAACGACGAAATAAAGCGAGGTCGAGATCACCGGCGAGATGAAGCTTTGCAAAATGGTGCGGAAAAACCGATGCATTTCGTAGAAATAGATCGCACGAACAGCGTTTAGGTTCATTGTGCGCCCTCCTGTTGGACAAGCCCGACGAAGATTTCTTCGAGGCTGGATTGTTTGGTCTGGATATCGGCAAGGGCAAGCCCCGCTTTGGACAAATCGCCCAAGAGCGCCGTGATCCCCGTGCCGTCGGCATTTGTGTCATAGCTGTAGATCAACGCCGCGCCATTTGCCGCCAGCGCCAGATCATACCCCCCCAACGCGGGTGGCACCGCCTCGACCGGCGTTTTGAGATCAATGCGCAATTCCTTGCGGCCCATCTGGCGCATCAAGATCGCCGTATCTTCGACCAAAAGGATTTCGCCATTGGTGATCACCCCGACGCGGTCGGCAATTGCCTCGGCCTCTTCGATATAATGGGTGGTCAAGATGATGGTCACGCCCTGCTTTTTCAAATCCGCAACGATTTCCCACATGTCTCGGCGCAATTCGACATCAACGCCCGCTGTCGGCTCGTCCAAAAACAAGACCCGCGGCTCGTGGCTTAGCGCCTTGGCGATGAGCACCCGCCGCTTCATCCCGCCGGACAGCGCCTTGATCTGCTCGCCCCGCTTGTCCCAAAGCGACAGCTTGCGCAGAATGGATTCGATCATCGCCTCGTCGCGCGGCAAGCCGAACAACCCGCGGCTCAAGCGCACCGAGTTGATCACCTTTTCAAAGGGTTCCAACGACAGCTCTTGCGGGACCAAACCGATCAGCCGCCGCGCATCGCGGTAGGCGGTGATGATGTCATGCCCGCCCACCGTGGCCGAGCCGCCTGTGGGCACGGTGATGCCGCATAGCGTTGAAATCAATGTGGTTTTACCCGCCCCATTGGGGCCAAGCAGGGCCAGAATCTCGCCCTCTTCAATATCCAAGGTCACCCCTTTGAGCGCCTCGAAACCGCCCTCATAGGTTTTCCGAAGATCCTTTACCGATACAATCGCTGCCATCTGCGTGCCCTTTGAAACCTAGGTTAGGCGCGCAAGCTACCCTGCCGCGCGCCTTTGAGCCAGCGCCCTCGCCCGCGCAAGCCCCTCTGCGCCACCGCACAGGCAGAAGATCGCGGACGCGAGCGCCGGCAATTTGCCGCCCGAACGCAAAAGGCCGCCCCCGAAAGGACGGCCGTTTCGCATCACCATGTCAGTTTTGGCTCAGCTGCCAATCAACCGTTTGACCCAGCCCTTCTTGGCCGGAGCCTCCTCGCTTGCGGCCTCGGCAGGCGCTTCGGCGTCAGAAACCTCTGGGCCCTCGACGGCGGCTTGGAAGTCGGAGAAAAACTGATCCGCCATTTTCTTTGCGAACCCGTCGATCAGGCGGCTGCCCAATTGCGCCAGCTTGCCGCCGACCTTGGCCTCGACATCATAGATAAGCCGCGTGCCTTCGGGGATTTCCTCCAACCGCACATTCGCGCCGCCCTTGGCAAAACCGGCCGCGCCGCCCTTGCCTTCGCCGGTCAGGGTCAAGCTTTCAAGCGGAACCATGTCGGACAGGGTCACTACGCCCTTGAACGTCGCCTTCACGGGGCCGACTTTTTGCACCACCGTGGCCTCGAACCCCTCTTCGGGCGAGCCGGTCAAAGATTGCGTTCCCGGAACACATTGCGCCAGAACCTCGGGGTTGAGCAAAGCTGCCCAAACGGTGGCACGATCGGCGCGGATATCGCGTTGGTCATTCATTTGCATTGGTTTCGTCCTCACTTCCCAGAATTTCCCGATACCTAACGCAACCGCAATGCGGGCGATAGCTGCCGAAAGGTCGAAGGTAGAGAAAACAATCCAGCCCACCCTGAACGCGGATCAAATGCACATTCAGCGACTGCCCCGAGGCGCGGACGCCGATGCCGGACAACGTCCCTGCCCGATTGCCAGATAGCACCGCGCGCGCGTCCATCCTTCATCGCGCCCAAGGAATGCATCAAGGCATCCTTGAGAGAAGCACTTGGAAAGCGCCGCGCTATGTTTGCGCTATAAAACGCAAAAGGGCCGCAAAAAGCGGCCCGATGCAATTTACCAAAAGTGGTAGGTGGCGGACTGGGGAGGATTCGAACCCCCGACCCCTTGATTCGTAGTCAAGTACTCTATCCAACTGAGCTACCAATCCGTTGCGGCGTGATGTAGTCGGCACGCTGCGCCTTTGCAAGGGCTATTTTGGCAAAAAGTCAGCTTTCGCCAAAGAAGCCCGTCGTCGCCCCGCATCCTATGGATGGGATCGCGTCAATGACCTGACGGAACCGCGCGCACGCGTTTCATCGTGGTGCTTGAAACCGTATTGCTCAACCCGTTTCGCGGATAGTTGCGCTGGCGCAGCTTTTGTAACTCGCTCAGCGGCTTCGATTGCGCCGGAGCCGTTTTCATTTGTTGCGAACCGGCCGTCGCTGCGGCCAAAGCCGCGCCATAGTCGGGCATAGTGCCGCTTGACGCGCCACTCAACGATCCACCTGCGGCGCCCATCTTGAGCACCATTTGCATGATCCCTGCCATCGCGCCGCCGCTGGGCACTTCCCTTCCCACCATCGCAGACGTGGCCTGCGGAGGAAGGGCCGAAGACGGCGCGTCGCCCGCCCCAAGGAGCAGCTGTTGCGCCGAGGCCATTGCATCACTGGCCTGCATCGCTGGGTCTTGCCCGAAGTTCAGCGCCTCCGGTTCGGTCAACACCGTGCGGTAATTGGCCAGCAGCGCGCCAAAATCAGGCATACGCCCCTGCATCCCAGGCACGTAGCGCACGGCAAAAGACAGTGCGCCGAGCAATACCAGCATCATCATCAAACGCGTGAGGATGCGAAACATCACCGCGCCAAGTAGTTTTACGACGAAAGACATAAGCGCCCTCTCTTCGCTATCTCACCTGCGCCATAGCGCAATCGCATTCGCGCCCCGAACCCGAGGCTTTGCACGAAATTATCAAGCGATCATGGCCGCAATACGACAGCATATTGAGGATAGTTTGCCGGCAACTATGGGGCTACGGATCGCCCGCATCGCCCATCGGCAGGCATATCCGAAAGGTTGTGCCCACCTCGCCCGTCTCGAGCAGATCGAGCCGACCACCATGCCCACGGATCAATTCGGCGGAAATCACAAGGCCCAGCCCAGCGCCGCCCTTGCGCGCGCCGCCCTGAAAGGCGGTGAACAAATGTTCGCGCGCTTTTGGCGGCAGGCCTGGCCCCGTGTCGGCCACATCAATGAGCCACTGCCCATCGGCCTCGCGGGCGCGCACGGCGATTTCGCCCGCTCGGCCTGTCGCCTCGATCGCCTGACGGGCATTGCGCACCAAATTAGAGATCACGCGGTAGAGCTGCTCGGCATCCGCGCGCAGCATCAGGTTTGCAGGGATATCTTCGGCAAAACTGATCTCGGCCTCGCCCACTGCAAGGCGCTCTGCCTCGAAGACATCATCGACCAGATCCCATAGCTTGATGTCGCTCAGGTTCGGCGCGGGCTCTTCGGCGCGGCCAAATTTCAACGTGCTTTCGCACAGGCTGACCGCACGGCTGATCGAGCCGACAAGCTTTGGCGCCATGCGCCGCACGGCGGGATCTTCGCTCATCTCGATCCGGTCGGTAAAAAGCTGCGCCGAGGTCAGGATATTGCGCAGATCATGGCTGATTTTGGCAACTGCCGCGCCCAATTGCGCCAAACGCTCCTTTTGCTTGAGCGCGCCGGTCAGCTGCGTTTGCATCATCGACAGCGCCTCCTCGGCCTCGCGCAATTCCGTCACCCCCGCGCGCGGCGCATGGATGTTGCGCGCATCTTCGGGCGCGGCGGCATAGGCTTGCATATCGCCGACCAAGCGCTTGATCGGTTTGACCAAAAAGGCCCGCACCGCCAAAAACAACAACACCGCCGTGAAGATCGAGATCACCGCAGAGAGCGCCAGAATGCGCAGCCCGTAGTCGATCATCGCCATGCGCAGCGGCGCGGTTTCCATCGTCACCTCGATCAAAACCCCTGCGGAATTGGTCGGATATCCGATCAACCGGATCACGCGCGGCTGCGGATCGAACAGCCGTGCCATCGCATCGCGGATCAGCACCACCGGACCCGCCCCGCGCAAATCGAACGTCGCATCAATCGGGTGCGGCAAAGGCGACGACAGCACCAGTTGCCGCACCTCATCGCGCCGAAGCACCACGTTGAAGACCTCGGCGTTGCGCAACAGCTCTTCTTCGAGGTCCTCGGAGATCATATCATCGGCCAAAAGGGCGAGCGACGCGATCTGTGCCCGTTCGAGGCGTAACAAGAGGTAGTCCTCGCGAAAACGCGCGATAGACGGCACAAAGATCAGCACCTCCGCCAACATCACAAAGACGGTGGTCAGGATCAGGAAACGGCCTGATAGGGTGTTGAGCATTCTCTCTCCGTCGTCGCCGGTCTCAGGGCAGCAATCGCTGCACCAACCATACGGCGCGTTTCACCAAAGTGCTATCAAAGAGGCGCGGCGAGAAATAGGCCCCTGCCGCGCGTTTGTTCACCTCGGCGATGGTCGGATAGGGCGCGACCATGCCCGCCACGGCCGAGAGCTTCATCTTGTTGGCGATCACCATCGACCACAGCGCGATCAACTCGCCCGCCTGATGGCCCGCGATGGACACGCCGACGGGGCGGCCTTTGACCACCATCAATTTGATCCGTCCCGTGGTTTTGCGCTCCGCAATCGCTCGGTCATTATGGGCATAATCGAACCGCACCACTTCCAATTTGTCCCCATGGGCCTCGCGGGCCTCGGCCTCGCTCATGCCGACTTGCGCCAGTTCGGGATCGGTATAGGTGGCCCAAGGGATATGCGATGTCGACGCCTTGGCGGGCAATCCGAACAGGGCAGAGCGGATGATGATTCCCGCGTGATAGCCCGCAACATGGGTAAATTGCAGCCCGCCCGCCACATCGCCAATGGCATAAACACGGCGGTTGCTGGTGCGCAAACGCGCATCCACTTGGATACCGGTTTTGCTGCGCTCGATGCCTGCTTTTTCAAGGTCGAGCTTATCGACATTGGCCTTGCGCCCCACGGCCAAAAGCAAATGCGAGCCGCTAAAGCTGCGCCCGTCCTTGGCCGTCACGGTGATATTGCCCGCCGAGCCTGCGATATTGGCCGCCATCGCGCCTTCGGCAATCTCGATGCCTTCGCCGCGCAGCTTGTCCAAAACAATCGCCGCCATCTCCGGATCATCCTTGGGCAAGGCTTTGCCGCCCTCGATAACCGTGACTTTGGAGCCAAGCCGCCGGTGGGCTTGCGCCATCTCCATGCCAATCGGCCCGCCGCCGATGATGAGCAAATGCGCAGGCTGCTCGCGCAAATCAAACAGCGTCTCATTGGTGAGGTAGGGCACATCCGCAAGCCCGTCGATCGGCGGCACCAAAGGCGACGATCCGGTCGCCACCACGATGCGGCGCGCTTTGATACGGTTCTCGCCCGCCTCGACCACATGTTCGGATACAAAGTGCCCGAACTCGCGGATCACCTGCACGCCAAGGCCTTCAAACCGCTCTTGGCTATCCACAGGCGCAATCGTTTCGATCACCTGCGCAACGTGGTCTTTGGCGGCGCTATAGCTCACGTCGGGCATGACGGGCGCGATGCCAAACGGCGCCCCCGCCCCCATCGCATGCGCGGCCTTGCCCGAAGCCAACAGCGCCTTGGACGGCACGCAGCCATAGTTGAGGCAATCGCCGCCCATCTTATGGCCTTCGAGCAACACGACCTTGGCCCCCATTTGCGCCGCGCCCGCCGCCACCGACAAACCGCCCGACCCCGCACCGATCACCAGAAGGTCACATTTGATCCGCTTCATGTCAGATCCCTTTCCGCCCGCGCAGGGCCTTGATCACAATAGGCAAAGCGGCCAAAGCGCAAAGCCCGAGGATTGGCAGCAATATCTGTGGCTCAAAGATAATACCCAAGTCCGGCTTTTCACCCCGCGCGAAGATATCGCCCAATCCGGCACCGACCGAAGTGTAGACCAAACCGCCCGGAATGATGCCAAGGAAGGTCGAGATCACGAACCGCCGCAACGGGACGCCCACCAAAGCCGGCACCAGATTGGCCACAAAAAACGGCACCGCCGGCACCAGACGGATCAAAAAAAGCATCGACCATTGGTTCTCGTCGATGCCCGCCTTGATCCGGCTGACCACTCCGTCGCCCGCCTCCATCTGTTGCGACAGTTTCGCACCCAGCCCCCAGCGCGCAGCCAAAAAGATCGCCGCGGCGCCAATCGTCGCTGCAAGCACGTTAAAAAGCGTGCCTGGAAAAACACCGAAAAGGAACCCGCCGGTCAGGGTCGCAATCGTCGCACCGGGCAAGGAGAAGGCGACAATGGCCACATAGGCCAAGATGAATGCTGCGGCGGTGGCCAGATAATGCGCATCGCGGAACGCCTCTAGCGCCTCGCGGTTCTCGGCAAGCGCATCAAAGCTGAGCACATCGCGCAAGAACACCGCGCCCAAGATCGCCGCCACGGCTATCGCGATCAAAGGCGCGGCGCGGCGCGGCGTAGATTTCGGCGCGGCGGCTTGGCCCGCGACGGGTGCTTCGGTCTTGGCCTTCATATTCGGATCCATATCTGTGCTCATGAAGGGCAAGTTGCGCAGAGCGCGCGCGATTGCAAAAGCATTTCATCCGATCTCACGGGCGCTTGATCACGCGTGAGAGCCATGTTCAAGCAGGTAAGGCCCGCAGACAAGGGCTGTAACATTTGCACCAAAGCCGCAGTCGGCACTCCCTAAGCAGGAGCGTTTTCGATAGGATAGGGGCGCGAAACGGCTTGAAACGAAAATTGGGCCACCAGAGGTGCAAATTTCGCCGAAAACTCCGCCGAGGGGGTTTGACTTATGCGGGCCGCCCCCCTATAGCACGGGCTTCGAATGACCAAGGGCGTGCGAATCCCGCGCGCTCCCCGCCTTTGACAGATGGAGACGGAGCGATGAAACGCACCTACCAACCCTCGAACCTGGTTCGCAAACGCCGCCACGGTTTCCGCTCGCGCATGGCCACCAAAGCCGGTCGCAAGATTTTGAACGCGCGCCGCGCACGTGGCCGCAAATCGCTGAGCGCATAAGCGCAGCTCGCATATACGCGGCGATTTTCGAGATGACACCGCCGGAGGCCCCCAAGGTTGGCATATGTGCCAAACCGAGGGAGAATGCCTCCGGCGGTTTCCGTTTGTCCAAACGGCAAATCGGGTGCCTGTGACGCCATGAGCAAAATCCTCACCCTGCGCAAACGCGCCGATTTCCTGACCGCAGCGCGCGCGCGGCGTCAAGGCACCGGTGCGATGATGGTGCAGGGACGCAAACGTGCATCGGAAGAGACCGAGGGCGATGCGATCCGCGTCGGATTTACCTGCTCCAAAAAGGTCGGCAATGCGGTGGCGCGCAACCGCGCCAAACGCCGCCTGCGCGAGGTCGCCCGCCTTGTGATGCCCGAGCATGGCCGCGCCGGATGGGATTATGTGTTGATCGGCCGTGCGCAGGCCACCGCAAGCCGCCCCTTCGAGGCGCTCAAATCCGATCTGACCTATGCCTTGCGCAAACTGCATGACGGCAGCGCGCAGCCCGCCTCGGCCCCGCGCGGCCCGCGCCCCAAAAACAAACCCAAAACAGGTGGCGCGTCGTGAGCCCCCTCGCGCATCTGCTCGCCCTGCCTATCCGCGCATACCGTTTGGTGTTTTCGCCTTGGGTCGGCTTCAATTGCCGTTATCAACCCACCTGCTCGGCCTATGCTTTGGAAGCTTTGCAAAAACATGGTGCCTTTAGAGGCGGCTGGATGGCGGCCAAACGGATCGGGCGGTGCAATCCATGGGGCAATTGCGGCTATGATCCCGTTCCGGACAAAGACCAACCCGCCTGCGACCATCGCCATTAGCCCGCTTGCCCGAATCCCGCCAAAGGCCTAAAGCCCAGACATGCTTGATGAACCCGACGATATTCACCCGCTGTTTTACGGCGCGCCCAAAACCACCGAGTTTCGCAAATTGCGCAAACGAATCGTGCGCTATACCCGCGAAGCGATCGAACAATATGGCATGATCGAACGCGGTGCGCGCTGGCTTGTGTGCCTGTCCGGCGGCAAGGATAGCTATACGCTGCTCGCGGTGCTGCATGAGCTCAAATGGCGCGGCCTGTTGCCCGTCGAGCTTCTGGCCTGCAACCTCGACCAAGGGCAACCGGGGTTTCCGGCGACGGTCTTGCCCGAATTCCTTGAGAAAATGGGTGTCGAGCACCGGATCGAATATCAAGACACCTATAGCATTGTGATGGATAAGGTTCCTGCGGGACGCACGTTTTGCGCGCTTTGCTCGCGGCTCCGGCGCGGCAATCTTTACCGCATTGCACGCGAAGAAGGTTGCTCGGCGGTGGTCTTGGGCCATCACCGTGACGACATCCTCGAGACGTTTTTCATGAATCTGTTCCACGGCGGGCGTTTGGCGACAATGCCGCCGAAATTGGTCAATGAAGAGGGCGATCTTTTTGTCTACCGCCCCCTCGCCCATGTCGCCGAATCAGATTGCGAACGATTCGCCGCTGAAATGCGCTATCCGATCATCCCCTGCGACCTTTGCGGAAGCCAAGATGGCCTGCAACGTCAACAGGTTAAGGCGATTCTCGATGGATGGGAAAAGAACACACCCGGGCGCCGTCAGGTGATGTTTCGCGCGCTCATGAACGCGCGCCCGTCGCATTTGCTTGACCCCAAGCTGTTCGATTTCGCCAACCTTACGTTAGGTCAGGGTGAAAAAGATGCCAATTTTAGTCAAATCCCTAACGTCCGTTAAAACTTAGTTGAGACACCGCGCTTAGTCTGACCGCGAGTCAGAAGGAAACCGCACATGTCGCAGCGCGCCGGCCAACGGATCGCACATCTCAGGCAAAAACTCCGGTATACGTTGTCCGGACCGCAATTGTTGGCATTCCTGCCCGCGATGGCGCTGGGTGCGTTTTGGATTGGCGGCGAGATGTCGCTGTTGATGATGTCGCTGGGTCTGCCGATGCTCTTTGCCTTGGTGGGCGGTTTTGATCCTGACCGCTCGGTCGCGCTTGGCCGCTCCCATGACAGCGTCACCGGCCTTGCCCTGCGCGACAGCCTTGAACTGGCGCTAGAGCAATCGATGACCGCGTCCATCGGCACGGCCCGATCGACGGGCTGTTTTATGCTGGAGCTTGACGATTTCTCGGTGATCCTCGACCGCTACGGACAGGCCGCCGCCGACGAGATGCTGCACCGCACCTCCGACCGGTTGCGCGATGTTTTGCGCGATGGCGATCTGGTCTGCCGCCTTGGCGACAGCCGTTTCGGCGTGGCGCTGGCCCCTGTTCCGCACCTTGATTTGGAAGTCTCGATCCAGATGGCCACCCGCCTTCAGGCCGCGATTGAAGAGCCAATCTCTCTTGATGCGACAACAATTTATGTGTCCTGCTCTATCGGTTTCTGCCTCGCTTCGCGCGCGCCCAAGCCGAATGGCGCGGCGCTGTTCTCTGCCGCGTCCGTTGCCCTCGCCGAAGCCAGCCGGCACAGCCCTTCCGCCATTCGCGCCTACACCGACGAAATGAAGCGCTCCGAGACCACTCGGCACGTCTTTATGGACGAAGTCGCGATGGCGTTGGAAAACGGCCAGATTCAACCGTGGTTCCAACCGCAGATCAGCACCGACACCGGCCTTGTGACCGGCTTTGAAGCCTTGGCGCGTTGGCAGCACCCGAAACGGGGCATGATTTCACCCGCTGAATTCCTGCCCGCGCTCGAGCAAAGCGGTCAGTTGGAGCGGCTTGGCGAGGTCATGTTGTTCCATGCTTTGACGGCCTTGCGCGCATGGGATGCGGCGGGTCTGGACGTGCCGCATGTTGGAGTAAACTTCGCCGGTGACGAGCTACGCAATCCCAAGCTGGTCGATAAAATCCGCTGGGACCTCGACCGCTTTAACCTGCCCCCCGAACGGCTCTCGGTTGAAGTTCTTGAAACCGTGGTCGCCTCTTCGCCCGAAGACATGATCTCTCGGAATATCAACGGGTTGGCCAAAATGGGCTGCCGAATCGACCTTGACGATTTCGGCACCGGACATGCTTCGATTTCCTCGATCCGGCGCTTTGCAGTGGAGCGGATCAAGATCGACCGCAGCTTTGTCATGAAGGTTGATCGCGACCCCGAGCAACAGCGGATGGTCGCCGCGATTTTGACCATGGCCGAACGGCTCGGGCTCGACACGCTCGCCGAAGGTGTCGAAACGGTCGGTGAACATGCAATGCTCTCGCAACTCGGCTGCGGTCATGTCCAAGGCTTTGGCATCGCCCGCCCGATGCCCTTCGATCAGACAATCGACTGGATCACCCAGCACAATGCCAAGCTCGACGATACGCCAAAGGTGTGGAATCGTTTGCGCTGATCGGGCCTATGTGATGTTTGACCAGCCCCCATATTCCCCCGCGCTTCTATAAGGTCTCTGCAAAATAAGGCGATTAGCCCACCGTTTGAGCAATATCCGCTTGACCTTTGGACGTGCACTCTGTTGAACCAGCGTGACCAAATTAATGCACGGGGATGCCTTCCGATATGGATGATCAGAACAAGAACCTAATCCTTGCAAGCGCGCTCAGCTTTGCTGTGATCCTGATCTGGTTCGTGCTCTTCCCGCCCCCCGAAGCCCCCGTCACCCCTGACGCCGCCCCTGCAGCCACCGCGCAAGTGGATGGTGCCGCTCCGATCACCGGCACCGCCGCGACTGCACCAAGCACGGCGGCCCCTGCCGCATCGGCACAAGCGGCCGATCTGGATTTCGCCAATGCACCGCGCGTTGCGATTGAAACACCCCGCGTCAAAGGCTCATTGTCGCTCTTGGGCGGCTACATCGACGAATTGGCGCTCAAAGATTACCGCGACACCTTGGACACAGGCAGCGAGATCGTATCGCTGCTGACCCCGCGCGGCCAAGACGGCGCCTATTACGCCTTCTTTGGTTGGGCCACAGGTCAGAACCTTGCCGCCGAAGACGTGCCAGGGGCAAAAACCCTGTGGAGCCTCGAAAACGGCGACACACTGACCGAGAGCACTCCGATCACCATCGCGTGGACCAACGCTAAGGGTCTGACCTTTCGCGTGACGCTCTCGATCGACGAAGATTATATGTTCTCGGCAGCGCAGAGCGTCACCAATGACAGCGGCGAAAGCGTTGCGCTCTCGCCCTATGGCATGTTGGTGCGCCACGGTCTGCCCGACAACCTCAAGAAATTCTTCATTCTGCACGAAGGCCTTGTCGCCATGGCCGACGGCACTTTGACCGAAGCCTCCTACAAGGATTTCTCCGATTTCCCCGCCGACAACAATTACGTCGGCGTTTATAATGAAGTGACCCAAGTCAGCGAAAGCGGTTGGACCGGCTTTACCGATCACTACTGGATGACCACGCTGATCCCCGCCGTCGATGGCCCCTTCTCGACCGCCGCGATCTACAGCCAAGCCTCCGACATCTACCAAACGCAGGCCGTCTTGCCGCGTCTCGAAGTCGGTGCCGGCGCAACCGCGACCAGCGCGATGAAGCTTTTCGCCGGTGCGAAAGAATGGGAAACCATCCGCAGTTACCAAAACAGCGATGGCGTCACCAAATTCCTCGATAGCATCGATTGGGGCTGGTTCTTCTTCCTGACCAAGCCGATTTTTGCGGTTCTGCACTGGTTGAACGGCGTGCTCGGCAATATGGGCATTGCGATCATCGCGCTGACCTTGCTGCTCAAGGCGCTGCTCTTCCCGCTGGCCTATAAATCCTATGCCTCGATGGCAAAAATGAAGGAACTGCAGCCGCAGCTTGAAAAGCTCAAAAAGGATGCGGGCGATGACAAGGCCAAGCTGCAACAAGAGATGATGGCGCTCTACAAGAAGGAAAAGGTCAATCCGGCGGCAGGCTGTTTGCCGATCCTGATGCAGATCCCGATCTTCTTCTCGCTCTACAAGGTGATCTTCGTCACGCTCGAATTGCGCCACGCGCCGTTTTACGGCTGGATCCGCGATCTCTCCGCGCCTGATCCCAGCTCGATCCTGAACCTCTTTGGCCTGCTGCCCTTCGCGGCCCCTGCGCCGGAATCGCTTTTGGCAATCATCTCGTTGGGCGTCTTGCCGATCCTGCTCGGGATTTCCATGTGGGTGCAGCAAAAGCTCAACCCCGCCCCCACCGATCCGGTGCAGGCGCAAATCTTTGGCTGGATGCCTTGGGTGTTCATGTTCATGCTCGGCGGCTTTGCCTCGGGCCTCGTGATCTACTGGATTGCGAACAACACGATCACCTTCACACAGCAGTATCTGATCATGCGCCATCATGGGTATAAGCCGGATGTTTTTGGCAACATCAAACAAAGCTTCAGCCGCAAAAAGCCCGAGGTCAAATGATCGAACTGGCACATATCTACCGGCACCCGATCAAATCCATCGGTGTGGAAGAAGTCAGCGGCGCGTCCCTTACAAAGGGGCGCGCTTTGCCGTTCGACCGCGTCTGGGGATTGCTGCACGAGGCCGCCGCCCCCGCTGATGAGACGGGTTGGCAGCACAAGCGCAACTTCCTGCGCGGCGCGGCCTCGGGTCCATTGATGGCCGTCAAAGCCCGTTTTGATGCGGCCCGCGGCGCGATGACGCTCAGCCACCCCGAGCGCCCCGATCTGACGCTTGACCTGTCGGGCGATCTGACAAAACCCAGCGCCGATCTGGCCGCTTGGACCCTGCCGCTTTGGCCGCAAAACCGCCCCGCCGCGGCGCATCTGACCCGCCGCGATGCCGGATTTGGCGATGTACCCAATCCCTATCTGGCGCTGATCGGCACCGCCTCTATCGAGGCCTTGTCGGCGGTGATGGCGCGCCCGATCTCGCGGCTACGCTGGCGCGCCAATCTATGGCTCGACGGCTTGGACCCTTTTGCCGAATTCGATTTGGTGGGCAAACACCTGCGTATCGGCGATGCGGAACTACAGGTCTGCGCGCGCATTACGCGCTGCGTCGCCACCACCGCCGATCCCGATACCGGCAATGACGGCGGCGACACTTTGGCCGCGCTCAATGCCACCTATGGCCACCAAGACCTTGGCGTTTATGCCAAAGTCACCCGCAGCGGCGATATCGCCCGCGGCGATGCAGTAGAGATCCTGACATGACACAATTACCCTTTCCCTTGGCCGACGAGCCCGACGCCCCCACCAAGGAGCGCGGCCGGTTGCTTTTTGCCGGACCCTGCGATTTTCTCAAAGGCGTTGTCGCGATGGACGGAATGCCCCCTGCCGACCGCGTCGAGGTCTGTTTCGCGGGGCGCTCGAATGTTGGCAAATCGAGCCTGATCAATGCTCTGACCGGTCGCAAAGCCCTGGCGCGCGCCTCCAACACACCGGGGCGCACCCAAGAGATCAACTTTTTCGAACTCGGCGTGCCGGACAATGGCACCGAACGTTATCTCGTCGACCTTCCGGGCTATGGCTATGCCAATGCGCCCTTGGCGGTGGTGGAAAAATGGCAAAGGCTGCTCAAACGTTACCTGTCGGGACGGCCGAATTTGCGCCGTGCCTTTGTGCTCGTCGATGCACGCCACGGGGTCAAACCGGTAGACGAAGAAATCATGTCGCTGCTCGACAGCTCCGCCGTGACGTTTCAATGCGTTCTGACCAAAGCCGACAAGATCAAGGACAAGGACCGCGATGCGGTTCTGGCCCAAGTGCGCAGCCGTCTGGCCAAACACCCTGCGGCCTATCCGGAGTTGATCCTCACGTCCTCCGAGAAAGGTGACGGGATCGAAACTCTACGCGCCACCATCGCGACGTTGGAATAACACCGCCACTGGCAGACGCGAAAAGGGCCGCATCACGCGGCCCTTTTGCTGTGTTTGATATTCTAAAGACCAGCCTGGCCTTAGAAGTTATAGGCCACACGCGCCGAGAATGTGTTGAAATCGGCGCTCGCGCCCGTTCCTGCGAAGCTGTCGAATTTGTGGTAAAGGTATTCGCCGCCGACGGTGACGCGGTCGGTAACCTTGTAGTCGACGCCCAAACCGGCGACATAGCCGCTGTCATCACCGGCGGAAGTTTGCACATTGGCACCGCCCGCAACCGCATAGATCAAGGCCGGACCAGCGTCATAACCCGCGCGCAGCTTCAAGCGGTAAACCGAGTCCACGTCGATGCCGCCGACCGAGATATCCGACGCGCTCGCATCGAATTCACCGCCAAGCACGTAGTTGCCGAAATCATAGTTGTAGCCGACAAAAGCGCCGCCAATCACGCCGTCGCCCGACGTGCCGGCATTGTCGACATCGCCATAGCCAAGCTGCAAACCGGCATAGCCACCGGTCCAATCCGTCGACGCCACGACGGGCACAACAGGGGCCAGAACCGGATCAGCAGGGGCCTGCGCGACGTTGCCGGCAAAGGCAGGAGCACCAGCAAAAGCGGCGGTCAGAGCAGCGGCGGAGGCGGTCAGGATCATCTTGCGATACATGTTTTATTCCTTTTCTTACAGGCCATTGGCCTTGCATTGAGTTGGACCGCATTGCGCGGTCTTCGGGTCCTCAACGCCTCACATAGGTATCGGGTTGCATAGATGAACCCCACGAAACCGTGAGCGTCCGAGCCTCGGCCAATTCTGGCCGAGCAGCCCGCCCCGCGCGGCGAAAATGCGCCGGTTCCGCTCGCGGCTGCGATCTGTGCATATGTTGCACCGCTGCCGCGAAGCACTCGCCGGGCGTCACCGTAATCTGCTTGCACTGGTGCGCCGCATCTTCGATAGTTGATCACAAGAGGGATCATCATGAAGAAGCAAGATATGCACCGCGACTGGATCGCCACCGCCCAAACGCTCAGCCAAGCGTTGCCGTATTTACAGCGCTATGACGAAGCGATTGTCGTCATCAAATTTGGCGGTCATGCGATGGGCGACGACGAAGCGATGGAAACGTTCGCCCGTGACGTCGTGTTGATGCGCCAAGTCGGGGTGAACCCCGTGATCGTGCATGGCGGTGGCCCGATGATCAACGAGATGCTCGACAAATTGGGGGTGAAATCCGAGTTTGTAAACGGCAAGCGGGTGACGGACGAAGCCACAATGGAAGTGGTCGAAATGGTTCTGTCCGGCCGCGTGAACAAACGCATTGTGCAGGCCATCAACGAACAAGGCGGCCGTGCCATTGGCCTGTCGGGCAAGGATGCCAACTTGATGGAATGCGAAACCGCCAATCCGGCGCTGGGGCTTGTCGGCAATCCGGTCAAGATCGACCCGCGGATCATCCATTCGCTGTTTCGCGATGAGATCATCCCCGTGATCGCGCCCTTGGGATTTGGCAAGGACGGCGAGACCTTTAACATCAACGGCGATACCGCTGCGGGAGCGATCGCCGCCGCGCTCAAGGCCGACCGCTTGCTTTTGCTGACCGATGTGGCCGGTGTAAAAAACAAGGACGGCGAGGTTTTGACCGAGCTCAGCGCCGACCAGATTCGCGAGATGACCGCAGATGGCACCATTGCGGGCGGGATGATCCCGAAAACCGAAACCGCGTTGATGGCGATTGAGGGCGGGGTTCGCGCCGTGGTCATTTTGGACGGGCGCGCACCAAATGCCGCATTGCTCGAACTTTATACCGAACATGGCGCGGGTTCGCTTATCCGCGGCTGATCTCACATAGCATATCGCATATGTGTATTGCGCCGCGCTGCAAAAGGCCTAACCTCGCGCTATGGAAAACGAAACGCTCATTCGCCTGACGGTTTTTTTCGGCCTGTTTGCGCTCTTCGGGGCGCTCGAAGCCCTGCTTCCGCGCCGCAAGCGCCGCGCACCGCAATCCAAGCGGTGGATCACCAATTGGGCGATCTCGATTGCCGACACCTTGACCTTGCGCCTCGTTGCGATCGCGGTGCCTCTGCTCGCCGTTGGCGCCGCAATCGACGCCTCCAATCAAGGCTATGGCCTACTCAACCGCATCGACGGCCCGATTTGGGCCGAGACGCTCGTCGCCGTGCTGTTCTTCGATTTCGCCATCTGGGCGCAGCATCTGGTCACCCATAAGGTGCCGTTTTTGTGGCGGTTTCACCGTGTCCATCACGCCGACCGCGATATCGACGTCAGCACCGCCATCCGCTTTCACCCTATCGAGATTGCCTTCTCCATGGCGCTCAAAATCGGCTTGGTCTATCTGATCGGGCCATCCGCCTTGGCGATTTTCCTGTTCGAAATCATCCTCAACGGCACTGCAATGTTCAACCATGCCAACATCCGCCTACCTTTGGCGCTTGATGCACTCGTGCGCCGCGTGCTGGTGACCCCCGACATGCACCGCGTCCACCATTCAGACAAGCGCAGCGAACACGACAGCAACTACGGTTTCTCCCTGTCGATATGGGACCGGATGTTCGGGACCTACATCGCCCAGCCCGCAAAGGGCCATGACGAGATGACCATCGGGCTGCAATGGCAAGACGAGCGGCCCAATCGGCTTGGCTGGTCTTTGCTTTTGCCGTTTCGCCGCAAATGAAGCGGCTCATCATCATACGCCACGCTAAATCAAGCTGGGATGATCCGTTGATCGAGGATCACGCGCGGGTTTTGAATGCGCGCGGCCAAGCGGGCGCGACGGCAATGGGAATATGGCTCAAGGCGCAAGGCTACGGGCCCGATCTGGCCTTGGTGTCGGATGCGGCCCGCACGCAAGAGACCTTTGAACGGCTTGCTCTGGGCTGCACGCAGATCGCTCTGCCGACGCTCTATAATGCAAGCAGCGACCGTATCTTGCAGCACATCCATACCCATGGCGCAGAAGCGACAACACTGGCGGTGATTGCCCACAACCCTGGCATCGGGGATTTCGCGCATCGGCTGCTGCGAACGCCCATGACGCACCCGCGCTTTGCCGATTATCCGACCTGCGCGACCCTTGTCGCCGAGGCGGCGATTGACGACTGGCGCGATTTGCAATTCGCCCGCGCCGAGGCGCTCGATTTTCGCATTCCCGCCGACCTGCCCCAAACGTAAAAAAGCCCCGCCGTTTCCAGCGGGGCCTTTTGAATTCGGCGCAAACCGTGCTCAGTGACCGAGAATCTGGCTGAGGAACAATTTCGTGCGCTCGGATTGCGGATTATTGAAGAATTCTTCGGGTTCGTTTTGCTCCACAATCTGGCCCTGATCCATAAAGATCACGCGGTTGGCAACCTGCCGTGCAAAGCCCATCTCATGGGTCACGCAAAGCATGGTCATGCCCTCTTCGGCCAGTTCGATCATCGTATCGAGCACCTCTTTGATCATCTCGGGATCAAGCGCCGAGGTCGGCTCGTCAAAGAGCATGATACGCGGCTTCATGCACAAGGAGCGCGCGATCGCCACACGCTGTTGTTGCCCGCCCGAAAGCTGACCGGGGTATTTGTTGGCCTGATCGGGGATTTTCACCTTTTCGAGGAAATGCATCGCGGTTTCGATGGCTTCCTTCTTGGGCGTTTTGCGCACCCAAATCGGCGCCAAGGTGCAGTTTTCCAAAATTGTCAGATGCGGGAAGAGGTTGAAGTGCTGAAAGCACATGCCGACCTCGGAGCGGATTTTATCGATGTTTTTCAGGTCCGAGGTCAACTCGGTCCCGTCCACAATAATCCGCCCCTGCTGGTGCTCTTCAAGACGGTTGATGCAGCGGATCAGCGTGGATTTACCGGACCCCGAAGGCCCCGCAATCACGATCCGCTCGCCGCGGTTCACCGTCAGGTTGATGTCGCGCAGCACATGGAACGTGCCATACCATTTGTTCATATTGGCGATTTCGATGGCGACCTCATCGGACACCTGCATCTTTGTGCGGTCGATTTCGCGCGATGTTGCAAGATCAGACATAGCGATCTCCCTTGTTTAATGATGGCCAGTCTGAAGCTTGCGCTCCAGATACATGGAATAGCGGGACATGGAGAAGCAGAAGATAAAGAACACAACTCCGACGAAGATGAACAATTCCCAATAGATACCGGTCCACGCCCCGTCGGCGCGGATCGCATTGGTCAACCCCAGAGGGTCAAACAGCGAGATGATCGACACAAGCGTGGTGTCCTTGAACACGCCGATGAAGGTCGACACGATGCCGGGGATCGAGATTTTGAGCGCCTGCGGCATGATGATGAGCCGCTGCGCTTTCCAGTAATCAAGGCCCAACGCGTCCGCCGCCTCGTATTGTCCGGTCGGCAAAGCCGCAAGGCCACCGCGGATCACCTCGGCCATATAGGCCGCGGCAAAGAGGGTCATCATGATCATCACGCGCAAGATGATGTCGAAATTCGTGCCAGGCGGCAGGAAGATATTGAGCAACGTCGAGGCCACGAACAGCAGCGTGATGAGCGGGACGCCGCGAATGAATTCGATGAAACCCACGCAAAGCGATTTCACCAAAATCAGGTCCGACCGGCGACCCAGAGCGAGGATAATCCCGAGCGGGAGCGAGCCAA
Organism: Paracoccaceae bacterium; assembly: GCA_050633545.1. Classification (GTDB taxonomy): domain Bacteria; phylum Pseudomonadota; class Alphaproteobacteria; order Rhodobacterales; family Rhodobacteraceae; genus Litorivita. The sequence continues at coordinate 27,959 of JBOEGS010000004.1, read as the reverse complement.
GGATCGCCGTGACCCCCAAAAGGATCGCCAGCAAGAAACCGCCAAACTCGCGCGATTGCACCGAAGGAAGCTCCAGCGCGACAACCGATGACAGAAGCGACGCCAGATCCGACGCAACAAAGAGCCACCAGACGATCGCGGCAAGAACGCCGGCAATCGCCCCAACGATCGCACCGCCAAACTTGCCACCGTAGCTCAGGGCCACGCCCCCGACCACGAAACCGGCCAAGGCCATCATCGGATACCAAAGCGAGCCGCCCCAGAGAAGCCAAACGGCGATGAAGGGAAACAGGCCCGTAAACCACAAAACTTTGGACGAGACGAAATCGGCGAAGAGAACCGGCGAGATCGCTACAAAGAGCAAGATCAGCGCCAAGATCGGCCGCCAGTACTCCTCGGCCGGATAGAAGCCAAAGAGCAACTGCTTCCAACGCTCGGAGATCACCCCCCAGCACGCCCCGCCATGCCCGCCGATACCCTCAGCCGCAAGGATTTCGCGACATTCAGTCAATGACGCCGCCCCCCATGTGGGAGCCGTCAACCAAGGCAGAAGCCCTGCCAACAAGAAATAAATAAAGGCCAAGGACGCGAGGGTCAGAACCGTATTGAACCAGCCTGAAAAGAGGTTCTCGCGCGCCCAGCCCACCGCGCCGATGGATGTCGTGGGCGGGGTTTGTTGCGGCAACATGGTCTCGCGCACGTAGAGAACCGTATCAGCATGCGTATTGCTCATCTTATCTCTCCACCAATTTCATTCGGTTGTTATACCAGTTCATCACCGCAGAGATGCTCAGCGAGATCACGAGATACACCAACATACCAAGCAAAACCGTCTCAAGCTCGCGGCCGGTTTGGTTGAGTGTGATACCCATGAGCGTGCCGGTGATATCCATATAACCCACAGCAATGGCCAAAGAGGAGTTTTTGGTCAGGTTCAGATATTGCGAAATCAGCGGCGGAATGATGATCCGCATGGCTTGCGGCAAAACCACAAGGCTCATGATCCGGTTACCGCGCAGCCCCAGCGCCGAGGCGGCCTCGGTCTGTCCTTTGGCAATCGCCAAAATCCCCGCGCGCACGATCTCGGCGATGAACGCCGCCGTATAGAGCGACAAGGCCAGCCAAAGCGCGATCAGCGAGTTGCGCATATAGGTGCCGCCTTGGAAGTTGAAGCCCTTGAGAACCGGATAGCCAAGGTGAAAACCCAGCACGGTCAAAAGAGCGATCAGCGGCACGAAAACAGCAGCGAGCCGCGCCCACCACGTCACCGGACGCACGCCCGTCGCTTCTTGGATACGGTCGGCGCGCTGGCGAATTTTGCGCGCGCCCCAAAACCCTGCCAAGAGCACGGCAATGATCGCAAGAAGATCGATGCTGACGTCAAAGGCGCTGCCAAAATGGATATTGCCCAAGCTGTTGCTAAAGAGCGGCTCGGGGATGTAAACGCCGCGATTGGTAATCGCCACGCTGTCAAAAAGTTTCATCGTCGCTTCGGGGTCGGCACCGCGGAATTTGTTCGGTGCGGGCAGCGATTCGATCAAAACCGCCATGGCAAGAACGATCCACATCAAAACCGGCACGTTGCGGAAGGCCTCCACATAGACGGTCATCAATTTCGCAACCATCCAGTTTTTGGACAGGCGCAGCACGCCCACCAAAACGCCAATGACGGTCGCCGTCAGGCACCCCATCACCGCGACCAAAAGCGTATTGAGCAAGCCGACGAAGGCCGCCCGAAGGTGCGAGGATTGCGAATTATAGTCGATCAGGCGCTGGTTGATGTCATAGCCTGCAGGCTCACTCATAAACCCGAAACTGGGCTCTTTGCCCAAGGTCGCAAGGTTTGTCATCGTGTTGCTCAGCAGCCAGCCAAAAAAGCTCAAAAACGCGATCAAGGCGACAATCTGAATGGTGATCGAACGATAGCGCGTATCATAGATCAGCATGGATAGATTGAACGTCCCCTCGTGAGGGTCGACGGATGTTGTCATCTGAAATGTTCCCCGTACCGTCGGCCTATTGATTTTTATCCGAAACGCCTATGCGCCCGCTGGCCGATTGTGGTTCGTCAATTGCGCAGGATCAGGCCCCTGCATGGCATGGTTCGAAGGGCGCGGCTTTTAATACCGCGCCCTTCGAGATGTGTTTAGCGGAAGGGCGGCGAATACATCAGGCCACCATCGGTCCACTGTGCGTTCAAACCACGCGACAGACCGATCGGAGTGTTCTCGCCGATGTTCTTTTCGAACAACTCGCCAAAGTTGCCACCCGCCATAATGGCGTTCTTGGCCCAATCAGCAGACAGACCGAGCATTTCACCCAGATTGCCTTCGGTGCCGAGGATACGGTTCACTTCGGGGTTGTTACCCGCAGCAGCCGACAGCTCGCCAATATTGGCCGAGGTGATGCCCATTTCTTCAGCTGCGACCAGAGCATTGAGGGTCCAACGGACCACATCGCCCCATTCGCTGTCGCCGTGACGCACGAGCGGGCCGAGCGGCTCTTTCGATACGATTTCGGGCAAAACAACGTGATCGGCAGGGTTTTCGAAGCTGGCACGTGTCGCCGCAAGACCCGATGCATCGGTGGTGTAAGCGTCACACGCACCGGCGAGGTATTGGGTCTGGCCTTCGGCATTGGTTTCGATCGGGACCGGCTCATAGCTGATGTTGTTCTTGCGGAAGAAGTCGGCAAGGTTCAGCTCGGTTGTGGTGCCGGTTTGGATGCAAACGGTCGCGCCGTCGAGTTCCTTGGCCGAGCTCACGCCCAACGCTTTGGGAACCATGAAGCCTTGGCCGTCATAGTAGTTCACGCCGACGAAATCGAACTTCAGATCGACATCGCGCGAGAAGGTCCATGTGGTGTTACGTGCCAACATGTCGACTTCGCCCGAGGCAAGCGCGGTAAAGCGCGTTTTGCCGGTCGTGGGGACGAATTCAACGGCTTTGGGATCACCCAAAACAGCCGCCGCAACAGCACGGCACAGGCCGACATCAAAGCCTTCCCATTCGCCATTCGCATCGGGGGCAGCAAAGCCAACCAGACCCGTGGTAACGCCGCAGTTCAATTTGCCGCGTGCTTTCACGTCATCCAGCGTGCCGGCGGCAGCTGCGCCAGCGGCAAGGCCCGCGACAGTCAGTGCGCCAAGAAATACGGATTTTTTCATGTTTACCTCTTCCTGATTTTCCACCCCCTTTTTGGGGCGGTTCTTCCGGCCTGTTTAGGGCCGGGGGATTAGTCTGAAACGGGGGTAGTCCCCATCAGTGATCGGGAGTGTGGGCGCAAACATCACGACCCGTCAAGGGCGGCAACACAAAAAATGATCACTTCTCAGCTATGTTTCCTTGGCGTTAACAATCACATATCCACTCAAGATATGTCTCGGGCCATATCGAAAAACCGCTTAGCATGTAGAAAGGCGGCGCGCTTGATTTCGGCCATCTCGTGGGCTTCGTCGTCGCGCCCCCATTGCGCCTCTTGCCACGCCTCATCAAGCCGCGACAAATCCCACAAGGCATCCACCTCATATGGTCCATCAGCCGCAGCAAACCCCAAGATGAGGGAGCCGGACAGGCTGACAAGATCGTGGAAGGCCGCCAGCTCAAAGGACGAAAACCCGTGCACCCGCGCCGTCAGCGGGGCCAGCGTGCTTGCCTCTTGCGGGGCGTGAATCACCCCCTCGCGCGTCGCAAGCCGAACCCCGAATGTCGCTTCCGCCCAATCCAGAAGCGGATCCCATCTTTCGGCCTGAAGGCGGACCAATTCTTGCGGCGCGCTCGCACGGTAGCACAAAAGATCGGCATCCCCGTAAGCGGCGAGCATCTCGGCCACCTCACCGTGCTGGACCGCGACCTTGTCAATCGCCGCATTCGCCGAGCGGGTCACCGGCATGAGTTCGGGGTTAATGACCGTTTCCACGGCGGCCCATTCGGTGGCAATCGCCTCGGCCATGGCGCGCGTCGGCACCACCAACGGCGCTTTGGCGGGGGTCTTTACGGTCCGCGCATCAAGCCGGATTTCGAACCCGTTTTCTGCCGCCTCGCAGGCGACCTCGCTCCAAAACCGTTTTGCTTTCCACTCGCTCATTTATGTCTCCAAAACCGTCAGGATAGCCTCTGGTAGGGCGCGAAAATCATCGACGACCATCTTGGCCGCCTCCAGCGATTCGCGCGGGTGGTAGCCCCAACTCACCCCGATACCCGCAATCCCCGCCGCAGCGGCCATTTCCATGTCATATGATGTATCGCCAATCATCACCGCATTACCGGCCGCAACGCCGGTTTCGGACAGGGCCGCGAGCAACATCGACGGATGCGGCTTTGACGGGTGATGGTCGCTGACTTGCTCGTTGATGAAAAATCCGGTCAGCCCATGCCCGTCGAGCAGTTTGTCGAGGCCGCGCCGCGATTTTCCCGTCGCCACCGCCAATAGGTTTTCAGGCGTTGCGGCCAGCATTTTCAAAACCTCATGGGCGTGGGGGTAGAAGGGGCTGCTTTGCGCCGCGCCGACCTGCGCGCGCAAGGACACGTAGGCGTCCTTGTACCACTCGACCATTTGCGCGCGCAAAGAGCCATCCAACTGCGGGGCGAGCCGCGTAAAAGCCTCCGGCAAGGACAGGCCGACAATGGACAATATCGCCTCGCGGGCGGGGGCGGCCATCTGGGCACGCTCGAAAGCAAAGCCCATCGCCGCCAGAATGTCGCCCTGACTGTCTACCAACGTGCCATCAACATCAAAGATGATAAGCCGCAAATCGCCGCTCATTCAAATTCCTCAAACGGGTCTTCGGGTTGCTCTTTCTCATCCCACTGCAACACGTCCCATGTCCGCTTCATATGCTCGGGCAAAGGCGCGGTGATATGCAGGATATTCTTGCTGGTCGGGTGCTCGATCTTCAACGACCGCGCGTGCAGATGCAGCTTGCGGCTGACCTCACCGCCCAGTTGCGCGCCCCAACCATCGCCAAGGTTTTCCTGCCCCGAACCGCCATATTTGCCGTCGCCAATGATCGGATGGCCAATCTCGGCCATATGGGCGCGCAATTGGTGGGTCCGGCCAGTGATCGGTACAAGCGCCACCCATGCGGTGCGTTTGCCCGCCACATCCATCACCGCATAATCGCTATGGGCGCGTTTGGCACCCTCGGTTTTGTCGACCTCGCGCGGATGGATGCAATGCATCTTCTCGCCCTCGCCCTTGGCCCCATGACCCGGCGCTTTGACGAGGCCATATTTGATCGTGCCCATACGCGGTGTGGGCACGCCCGCAACAGCGGCCCAATAGAGCTTGCGCGTTTCGCGGTGCCGAAAGGCGGCGGTCAGGGCCTTGGCGGCAAGCCGCGTGCGCGCCAGAACCAAAACGCCCGATGTGTCTTTGTCGATCCGGTGGACAAGCCGCGGCTTGTCCTCAAGCCCGAAGCGCAGCGCCTCGGCCAATCCGTCCACATGGCGTGTCATGCCCGACCCGCCCTGCACCGCCAATCCGGGCGGTTTGTTGAGAACGATCACGTCATCGTCGCGGTAGATCACACAGTTGCGGATCATTTTGGCATCGGCTTCGGTGATTTTGCCCGCACTGGCCGATTTGGCCTCGGCCACCGAAGGCAGCGGCGGAATACGCACCGTTTGGCCAGCTTCCAAGCGCGTGTTGGCCTTTACCCGCCCGCCATCAACCCGCAGCTCGCCCTTGCGGCACATCTTTTCGATGCGGCCTTGGCTGACATGGGGATACATCCGCCGCAGCCACCGGTCGAGCCGTTGATCCGTATCATCGGGAGCGACCACCTGTGTTTGAACACCGCTCATTGGAAAATCCCCCGCATCAGGAAAAAGGCGACCGCAATCGCAGCCAAAGATAGGGCCACCGAGGCCGCCACATAAAGCGCCGCAAGACCAGCCTGCCCGCGCTCGAAAATCGTCAAAGCGTCCAAAGAGAACGCCGAAAACGTCGTATAGCCGCCCAAAAGACCGGTCATCAAGAACGGCGCAAACCGCGTGCCACCCTTTTGCGCGAGGTAAAGCACGATAATGCCCATCAAGAAGGAGCCGACGACATTCACCGTCATCGTCCCCCAAGGGAAACCCGCCCCCATCACGCGCATCGCGCCGACATTGGTCAGATAGCGCAATGAAGCGCCAATCGCGCCGCCCAAGGCGACCTGTAGCAAAATTGGTAACATGGGCCATCCTCTGGCCGTGCAGGCGCAGAATGTCAAGTTTTGCTCGCCCCTGCGTGGCGCCGCGGGGCTATTTGCTGCGCTCGGCCCGCAAACGCGCGAAATACTCCATGCGCTTTTTCAGGTCGCGTTCGAACCCGCGCTCGACTGGCGCATATAGCTCTGGCCGCTCCATCCCGTCAGGGAAATAGTTTTGCCCCGAAAACCCGTCTTCGGCGGCGTGGTCATAGGCATATCCTTCGCCGTAGCCTTGCTCTTTCATCAACTTGGTCGGGGCGTTGCGGATATGTTTGGGCGGCGGCTCGGACCCGCTTTGCTTGGCCAATCTGCGCGCCGCATTATAGGCCATGTAACCGGCGTTGGTTTTCGGCGCGAGGGCGAGGTAGATCACCGCCTGCGCCAAGGCCAATTCGCCCTCGGGCGAGCCGAGCCGCTCATATGCCTCCCACGCCTGAAGGCAAATCCCCTGCGCCTGCGGGTCGGCCAAGGCGATGTCCTCGACCGCCATCCGCGTCAAACGTCGGGCCAAAAACCGCGGATCCTCGCCGCCCTCCAGCATCCGCGCAAACCAATAAAGCGCCGCATCGGGATCGGAGCCGCGCACCGACTTATGCAGCGCCGAGATCAGGTTGTAATGCTCCTCGCCGGATTTGTCGTATTTCGCCGCCCGCCGCATCAGCCGTTCGGACAATGCCTCGCGGCCCAAAGGCGCATCCACCTTCCACGCCGCCACCTGTTCGACCAGATTGAGCAAAGCCCGTCCGTCCCCGTCCGCCATTTCCAAAAGCGCCGCGCGCGCATCCGCGTCCAACGATAGGTCGCGCCCGATCTCCGCCTCGGCCCGCGCCACCATCTGCGCCAGCTCATCCGTCGACAGACGCTCCAACACCAAAACCTGCGCACGGCTGAGCACAGCGGCGTTCAACTCGAAGCTCGGGTTTTCCGTGGTCGCGCCCACCAACAGGATCGTGCCGTCCTCCATATGCGGCAAAAATCCGTCCTGCTGCGCTTTGTTGAAACGATGGATTTCGTCGACAAACAAAAGCGTCCCCTGCCCGTTGGCGCGGCGCAATTTCGCAGCCTCGAACACTTTGCGCAATTCCGGCATGCCGGTGAAAATCGCCGAGATTTGCACGAAATGAAGGTCGGTCTCATCCGCCAAAAGCCGCGCAATGGTGGTTTTCCCCACCCCCGGCGGCCCCCAAAAGATCAACGAGCTCAAACTTCCCGATCCGAGCATCACGCCCAATGGGGCCTGCGGCCCCAAAACCTGTGACTGCCCGATCACCTCGGCCAAGGTTTTCGGACGCAAACGGTCGGCCAAAGGGCGCGGGCTTTTGCCTTGCGGGCTGGCCCCGACCGCATCCGCACCCGATGAAAACAAATCGGCCATCAGAACCGCAGCCGCATCGAAATACGCTGCCCGCCACGCAGCACATCAAGGCGCAGCTTGCGCCCCGCTGCGCGCAGCGCCTCTTCTGCCTGCGCCGAGGTGGCGATCTCGTCACCGTTCACCGCGAGCAATACATCGCCCCGCCGCAAACCGGCGCGCCCGCCTGCCGCGCCAATGCCCGTCACCAATACGCCAGAGGCCCGCATCGGAAGGTTGAACTCGGCGATGACCGCCGGATTGATCGTCACCACTTCAAGCCCTTCGAACACCATCCCGCGCGCCATACGGCGCGGATCGCGTGCGGGACTGTCCGGTGCTTTGCTCAGCGCCACATCAACCACCCGCTGCGCACCGTCATGAAAAACCGTCATCGCCGCCGTGCCGCCCAATCCGGCCACCGACATCCGATATAGCATCTCGGCGGGGGTGTTGACCGGCGCGCCGTCCACTTCGGTGATCACATCGCCAACCTCAACACCAGCGGCTGCAAAGGGGCTCAGAACATGCAGATCGGCCACCGCGACCCCGCTGGGCAGCGAAAGGCCAAGGCCGCCCGCCATATCCGCATCGACCGGTTGCCCGACAATCCCCGCCCAAGGCCGCTCGAACACGGAATTGCCCGCGCGGGCTTGATCAACAAACTGCGAAACCATCGCCGAAGGAATGGCAAAGCCGATGCCGTTCGATCCGCCCGAACGGGTCAGGATCGACGTGTTGATCCCGATCAGCCGCCCGTTGACGTCAATCAACGCACCGCCGGAATTGCCAGGATTGATCGGCGCATCGGTCTGGATGAAATAGCCGCGCCCCTGCCCCGAGGCCGCACCGGAGCGCGCAAGCCCCGAGACAATGCCGCTGCTCACCGTCTGCCCGACCCCGAAGGGGTTGCCGATGGCCAGCACCAATTCCCCGACCTCGACGCTTTCGCTGTCGCGCAGATCAAGATGCGGCATCTGCGCCCCGCCTTCCAGTTGCAAGATCGCCAAATCACTTTGCTCATCCGACAAAAGCACCGTTGCGGCATATTCGCGGCGATCATTGAGCACCACCCGAATGTCCGTGGCACCGCCGACGACGTGATAATTCGACACGACGATGCCGTCGCCAGACAAAATCACGCCGGACCCGAGCGAGTTTTGAACCCTCGGGCGCGCGCTGCCGAAATCGCGGAACATATTGCCGAAAAACGGGTCGGAGCGAAACGGGCTGACCCGCCCCTGCACCACGCGTTTGGCATAGATATTCACGACCGCAGGCGCGGCCTGCTTCACCAAAGGGGCGAAACCCAAAGAGATTTCCATCTGCGAGGTGGGGACACGGGTGTCGGCGGCTGCGGGCGCGGTTGTGATCGTCCATGCGGCAACCGCGGCAACAAGGGTCTTGGTGAGCACAGGGGCAGAAAATGAACGGCGCATTAGGGAACCTTCCGTAAGCTTGGCCCAAGATATGAGCAGGCTGGCGCCCGATTGCAAGTCGCCTACATAACACAGGCGCATGCCGCGGCGCCGTGCTCCATGCCCTTGCGCGGACCCACGCCAATATATGAAGTTATTTCTGTATTAACAGAAACAAAATGGAGGTCGAAATGTCCCAGATGCCGCGCACGCGGGCGCTCTACAACGCGGATTGCCCGATCTGCAATTCCGAGATGTGCAGCTATGCCGCCTACTCTACGCAAAACGCGCTGCCCTTGGCGTTTGACGATCTCAATACCGTCGAACTGTCACAATGGGGGATCAGCGCGGATGACGCCGCGCGGCTTTTGCACGTGATCCACGACGGGCGGCTGCACATCGGCTTTGACGCGTTTTTGGTGCTCTGGAGCCAAATGCCGCGCTATCGCAGATTGGCAAAGATCGGACGATGGCCGGTGGTGTTTCCTGTCCTGAACTGGGGCTATGCCAATGTGGTCGCGCGGCTGATCTATGCACGGCATCTGCGGCGCGGGCGGCTTGGCCTGCGCCCATGAACGCCCTGCCTCCCCAATAAAAAAAGCCCCCGCCGTCAAAAACGGCAGGGGCCAATTCACTCGAACGCTTGCGCGCGAGGCTTACTCTTCTGCGAGCGCTTCTTCGGCTGCTGCAACGCGGGCTTTGTCGCCTGCGCCTTTCGCGGCCACATCGCGGTCGACAAATTCGATGATCGCCATCGGCGCCATGTCGCCATAACGGAAGCCCGCTTTGAGAACGCGCACATAGCCACCTTGGCGGTCTTTGTAGCGCGGGCCGAGGATGTCAAAGAGTTTCGCAACATACTGGTCTTGCTTGAGCTGCGCGCGGGCCTGACGGCGGGCGTGCAGATCGCCGCGTTTGCCGAGCGTGACAAGCTTCTCGATGATGCGGCGAAGCTCTTTGGCTTTCGGCAGGGTGGTTTTGATTTGCTCATGTTCGATGAGCGAGCCGGCCATGTTTGCCCAAAGCGCCTTGCGGTGCTCGTGGGTGCGGTTCAGGCGGCGGTAACCTTTTGCGTGACGCATGTGTCAATTCCTTCGTATCTGCCCGTTTGGGCTATTTGCTTTGTCTGGCCAACCCTGCGTGGGGGTCGATCTCCTTGGGGCAACATGCCCATGTTTTCCCCGCCATATACGGGCATTTGGGGGCGGCGGACCGCCCCCGAAATCTTTAGAACTGGTCTTCGAATTTCTTCGCCAGATCTTCGATGTTCTCTGGCGGCCAATCTTCGACATCCATGCCGAGGTGCAGACCCATGCCCGAGAGCACTTCCTTGATCTCGTTGAGCGACTTGCGGCCGAAGTTCGGCGTGCGCAGCATTTCTGCTTCGGTCTTCTGGATGAGATCGCCGATATAGACGATGTTGTCGTTCTTGAGGCAGTTTGCCGAACGCACCGACAGTTCCAACTCGTCCACTTTCTTGAGCAGCAGCGGGTTGAATTCGAGGCCATCGTCCTCGTCCGCGCGGGTGGCGGATTCGGGCTCTTCGAAGTTCACGAAGATCGACAGCTGGTCTTGCAAGATACGCGCGGCGAAGGCCACGGCGTCGTCCGGCGTGATCGAGCCATCGGTTTCGACCTTCATGGTCAATTTGTCATAATCGAGAACCTGACCTTCGCGGGTCGGCTGCACGTCATAGGACACTTTCTTCACGGGCGAATAGATCGCGTCGATCGGAATGAGGCCGATGGGCGCATCTTCGGGCTTGTTCTTGTCAGCCGCGACATAGCCTTTGCCGGTGTTGACGGTCAGCTCGATAAACAGATCGGCGCCGTCATCAAGGTGGCAGATCACGTGCTCTTTGTTCAGAACTTCGATGCCGTTGCTTTCCGAGATATCACCAGCGGTAACAACACCCGGACCTTTGGCATTGATCGACAGGCGCTTGGGGCCTTCGACTTCCATGCGCAGGGCAACGCCTTTGAGGTTCAAGATGATGTCGGTGACATCCTCGCGCACGCCCGCAACCGAGGAAAACTCGTGCAGCACGTTGTCAATCTGGACCGATGTGATCGCCGCGCCTTGCAGGCTCGACATCAGAACGCGGCGCAGCGCGTTCCCAAGGGTCAGACCGAAACCGCGCTCCAGCGGCTCGGCAATTACGGTGGCTTGGCGTGCGGGCTCGTTGCCCGGCTTCACGTCCAGCTGTGTCGGCTTGATCAGTTCAGCCCAATTCTTATGGATCATGTGTCCCTCCATTCCTGTCTGTGCCTCATGTCCGAAGGCGGCAGACGCCCGAGGTTAAAAATGACGGATTGGGGCCGCGCGAAAATGCGCAGCCCCAACCAATAAACGAATACTTAGACGCGGCGGCGTTTCGGCGGGCGGCAACCGTTGTGCGCCATCGGGGTCACATCACGGATCGAAGTGATGTTGAAACCGATTGCAGCCAAAGCGCGCAGGGCGCTCTCGCGACCCGAACCGGGGCCTTGCACTTCGACTTCCAGCGTTTTCACGCCGTGATCTTGTGCTTTTTTACCTGCGTCCTCTGCAGCCATCTGGGCGGCGTAGGGCGTGGATTTACGCGAGCCTTTGAAGCCCATCGTGCCAGCCGACGACCACGAGATCGCGTTGCCTTGAACGTCCGAGATCAGGATCTTGGTGTTGTTGAACGAGCTGTTGACGTGAGCCACGCCCGCAGCGATATTCTTGCGCTCTTTTTTCTTAGCGCGTGTTTTTTCGCGTGCCATCTAATCAGCCCCCCTTATTTCTTCTTACCGGCAATGGCCTTTGCGGGGCCTTTGCGAGTGCGAGCGTTGGTGTGGGTACGCTGACCGCGAACCGGCAGGTTACGGCGGTGACGAAGACCGCGGTAGCAACCAAGGTCCATCAAGCGTTTGATGTTCATCTGCACTTCGCGGCGAAGGTCGCCTTCGACAGTGTAGTTGGCGTCGATATGTTCGCGCACCGAGAGGACCTCGGCGTCGGACAATTCGTTCACGCGGCGGGCCGCGTCGATGCCAACGGCTTCGCAGATTGCTTTGGCCGATGCGGGGCCAATACCAGTGATATAAGTGAGGGCGATCGGGACCCGTTTGTGGGTCGGGATGTTAACGCCGGCAATACGTGCCACGTGTCTCTTCCTTTCGTTGCGGTTCCGTAGCTCCAGAACCTTTTTTCACAACGCAGGCCCGAGGCGATAAACCATCGGGCCAGAGCTGATCAGGTGATATATTCTCCAGCGGGGGCGACCCGCGCGAGAATCGTTTACTCTTTCGAGATAGGGGTGCGTATTGGGATTTTCGAGGGCCGTCAAGCCCTCAGAGCCTCCCGCCCCTCTCAAAGTAAAAACGGCCCCCACAAGGAAGGCCGTTTTTCGATCTGTTCGGACCGATTACTTGTCCAGCTCGGCCTTGATCGCCGCCTGCACGACCTCCATCGCCGCCAGACCATCAACCCGCTTGAGCAAGCCCTTGGCGTAGTAATAGCCCAGCAATGGCGAGGTCTTTTTGTAATATTCCATCAGACGGTTCTTGAGGCTTTCCTCATTATCGTCGGCGCGCCGCTTGAATTCGGTGCCGCCGCAGTTGGTGCATTTGCCATCGGCAGGGATCGGCTTGGTCTCGTCGTGATAAACCTCACCGCAATTGCCGCAGGTCGAGCGGCCAACGATACGCGCGACCAACGCCTCGTCGCGCACGCGCAATTCAACGACCGCATCCAATGTCTCGCCCGTGGCTTCGAGCAATTTGGCCAAGGCGTCCGCCTGCGCCAATGTGCGCGGAAAGCCGTCAAAGATGAACCCGCCCGCTTTGTCGCCTTCCAGCTTCTCGCGGATCAGGCCGATCACGATCTCGTCGGTCACCAGATCGCCACGTGCCATGACATCGGCAACGATCTTGCCCATCTCGGTGCCGCTGTCTTTGGCCTCGCGCAGCATGTCGCCGGTCGATAGCTGGATCATGTTGCGGGTCTCGACCAAATGGCGAGCCTGCGTGCCTTTACCGGCGCCGGGCGGGCCGAGGAGGATAATGTTCATCTGCGTTGCGTCCCTTTTCTTTTGCTGCGCTTCTTCCCTTTACCGCGCAGCTGCGATTTTTCAATCAGCCCTTCGTACTGATGTGCCAGCAGATGGCTCTGGACTTGCTGGATCGTATCCATCGTCACAGAGACCACAATGAGAACCGAGGTGCCGCCAAAATAGAAAGGGATTGTGAATTGGCTACGGACAATCTCCGGAAGGAGACAAACTGCCGCAAGGTAGGCCGATCCCACCACCAAAATCCGCGTCACAACGTATTCCAGATACTCCGCCGTCTTCTTGCCAGGACGAATGCCAGGCACGTTGCCGTTCTGATTCTTCAAGTTTTCGGCCACGTCATCAGGCTTGAAGGCCACGTTGAACGTGTAAAAATAGGCGAAGAAGACGATCATCGCGACGAAGAACAGCAAATATAGCGGCTGACCCGGTCCGAAATAGGCAAGGATCGTGCTCATGATCGGGCCGGTTTGGCTGCCCGAGAAGGTGCTGATGGTGGTCGGCAAGAGCAAAAGCGCCGAGGCAAAGATCGCGGGGATCACGCCGGCGGGGTTGACCTTGACCGGCAAATGCGACGAGCCGCCTTCATAGACCTTCATACCCTGCTGGCGGCGCGGATATTGGATATGGACCTTGCGCAGGGCGCGTTCCATGAACACCACAAAGGCGATGGTCGCCACCACCATGACAATCACACCAAGGATGATCACGGGGCTGATGGCGCCGCTGCGCCCTTGCGAGAAGAACTGCGCCAAAGCGGCGGGGACTTCGGCGATGATGCCAACGAAGATGATCAACGAGATGCCGTTGCCGATGCCGCGGTTGGTGATCTGCTCGCCCAGCCACATCAAGAACATCGTGCCGCCCACAAGCGTGACCATGCACGAAATACGGAAATACAGCCCCGGATCGGTGACCAGATCGCCCGCCTCAAGGCTGGCTGCCAAGCCAAAGCTTTGCAGCGTGGCCAAGGCCACCGTGCCGTAGCGCGTGTATTGGTTGATCTTTTTCTGACCCTGCTGGCCCTCTTTCTTGAGCTGCTCGAGCGCAGGCACCATCGAGGCCAGAAGCTGCACAATAATCGAGGCCGAGATATAGGGCATGATGCCGAGCGCAAAAATACCCATCCGGCCAAGCGCACCGCCGGTGAACATCGTCAAAATGCCGCCGATCCCTTGGCCCGCACCTTCCATAAAATCACGCAGCGCCGCGCCGTCGATTCCGGGAACCGGAATAAACGTGCCAAGGCGGTAGACGATCAAAAGTCCGAGAGTGAAGATAATACGCTGGCGCAGGTCCGACGCCTTGCTCAGCGCGGCCCAGCTTGTGTTGGCCGCCATTTGCTCTGCTGCAGATGCCATTCGCGGGTCTCTTTCATGTAGAAACGCCGCCCTAGAGCGTTTTCCAGCTCGGGCGGCGTTTTGGGAAAACTCAAGGGTATGTAAGCGGCGTTGGCGCCGCTCACAACCTCAATCTTTATTCTGCCGCTGCAGGAGCCGCCACTTTCAGCGAACCGCCGGCCTTTTCAACCGCCTCAACGGCCGATTTCGACGCGCCGGTCACTTCGATGTTGGCTTTGGCAGTGAAATCGCCTTTGGCCAGAACGCGGATACCGTCCAGCTTGCGGCGCACGAGACCCGAAGCAACCAAAACGTCTTCGGTGATCGCGGCTTTAGCGTCCAGTTTCTTCTCGTCGATGAATTTCTGGATCAAGCCGAGGTTCACAACCGCGAAGGATTTGCGGTTCGGCTTGTTGAAGCCGCGCTTGGGCAAACGTTGGTAGAGCGGCATCTGGCCACCCTCGTAGCCGCCAATGGCAACACCCGAACGGGATTTTTGACCTTTGATACCACGGCCACCCATTTTACCGGTGCCGGAACCGGGACCACGTGCGACGCGTTTGCGAGGCTTGGTTGCACCGGGATTGTCACGAAGTTCGTGCAGTTTCATGTCGCTTCTCCTTTGCCGGAACTGCCCTCCAGCGACGGAGCGGGCAAACACGGCTTACAAATGATTCTATGGCCCCTGATGAGGCCACTGGGGGCGTATAGACGCCTTCGCAGGCCGGATCAAGTGTCGCGTTCGCACGCCTCGCCCGCGCAACGCAAAACGCCCCGCGGTGATCCGCGAGGCGTCTTTTGCCCGAGGGCGAAATCACTAGGCGCTTAGCCGCGCTTGCGGCGGCGCAGGCCCGCCAAAGCCCCGATCCCGCCGATCAAAAGCAATCCGCCCGCAGGCAGCGGCACAGGCGCCGCCGTGCCAAGGGTCAGATCGAAACTGTTGAGCGTATGGATCGAATTTGCCGCGCCGGTCGAGCTGGTGAAGCCAAAGAAGGCCGAGCCGCCGAGCGACGACATATCCAGAGCATAGGACAGCAAAGGCGCCGCAGGTTGGAAGCCGGCGTTGTTCACGAAGACATCGAGCCATGTGCCGTCATACTCGACCCATGCATAGGTCGTGGCACTTTGCAGCGTATACCCCGGATCGGCCAATACCGCCGACGACGAGCTGCCGTTCAAATTGATGCCAACATGGTTGTCGCTATGCCCGTCGCCCGATCCGTTGTTCCAAGTGTCGAACTCAACGGCAAAGGAGTTGTTGATCCCTTGGTAGCCGACACCGCCACCGCCGTCGCCAACTTCTGCGGCACCCGCCGTGTCATTTTGCACGACGAAAACCAGCCCGTCAGCGCCGCCCATCGACGGCGTGTCGATGGTAAAGGAAAAGGCCGCCGAAAATGTTGTGCTGGCGTCGATCGCTACAGCATCGGTCCATGCCGCGCTCAACTGCCAATTCGCGGCAGACGTCATTTGCAGCGATGTCCCCGAAACCGCCGCATCGCCGACAAGCGTCATATCCGAAAAACTGACGGGGGCGGCTTGGGCCGCTGCTGTGCCCAATGTGAAGGCGGCTGCGGTAAAGAACTTATTCATAATACACTCCTGATACGGATGAGGGCATAAAGACCCGCTCGCGGCAAAATCGCCAATGGTTAACTGTAAGTCAACCGTGCTGTTGCGTAATCCGCAAGATGGGCGTGCCATTGAGCGCCCTCAAAAGACAATCGCGCAAAGCGCCCACCATTGACCACACAGCGGAAACAAAACGCCCCGCAGTTTCCTGCGGGGCGTTTGCAATTTCAACCGAAGGCGAAAGGCTTAGCCTTTTTCCTCGATGATTTCGACCATATGCGAGATCGATTTCACCATGCCGCGCACGGAAGGTGTATCTTCCAATTCGCGGGTACGGTTCATTTTGTTCAAGCCCAGACCGATCAGCGTTGCACGCTGTTTCGCGGGACGGCGGATCGGCGAGCCGACCTGCTTGACGACGATGGTTTTTGCCATTGGATCAGTTCCTTACGCTTCAGCAGCTTCGGCAGCAGGCGCATCATCTTTTTTCAAGATGTCTGCAACCTTCTTACCGCGGCGCTGTGCCACCGAACGCGGGCTGGACTCTTTACGAAGCCCATCCAGCGTTGCGCGGATCATGTTGTAGGGGTTCTGCGAGCCAACCGACTTCGCAACAACGTCCTGCACACCGAGCATCTCGAAAACCGCACGCATCGGACCACCGGCGATGATACCGGTACCTTGCGGTGCCGTGCGCATCACAACACGGCCTGCGCCATGACGGCCTTCCATGTCGTGGTGCAATGTGCGGCCCTCTTTAAGCTGCACGCGCATCATCTGGCGCTTGGCTTGCTCGGTGGCTTTGCGAATGGCCTCGGGGACCTCTTTCGCTTTGCCTTTACCGAAGCCAACACGGCCCTTTTGATCGCCGACAACCACAAGCGCGGCAAAGCCGAAACGCTTACCACCCTTCACGGTTTTCGACACGCGGTTGATCGCGACCAGACGATCGGCGAATTCAGGGGTTTCTTCGCGCTCGCGACGCCCACCCCGGTTTTGACCTTCTCTTGCCATATCGTCTCTCCTTAGATCTTCAGCCCACCTTCACGAGCAGCGTCGGCCAAAGCCTTCACCTTCCCGTGAAAGAGGAAACCACCACGATCGAAATATGCTTCGGTGACGCCGGCCTTTTTGGCCCGCTCGGCAATCGCCGCGCCAACTTTCGTTGCCGCTTCGACATTGTTTTTGCCGACCATGCCCAGATCCTTCTCGAGAGAAGAAGCCGAAGCGAGGGTCACACCATTCACATCGTCGATCAGCTGGACGCTGATGTTCTTGTTGCTGCGGTGAACCGAAAGACGCGCACGTCCTGCGTTCACTTTGCGAAGTTTGTTCCGAACGCGCAGGCGGCGCTTCAGAAACAGGGTTCTTTTGCTGTTTGCCATATCCTGGGTCCTTACTTCTTCTTGCCTTCCTTGCGGAAGATATACTCGTCTTTGTATTTGATGCCTTTGCCTTTATAGGGCTCGGGCTTGCGCCATTCACGGATGTTTGCCGCGACTTGACCAACGAGTTGTGCACTATCGCCTTCGATCACGATCTCAGTGTTCTTCGGGCAGGTCACGGTCACGCCGGCCGGCACTTCGAAGTCGACGTCGTGGCTGTAGCCGAGCGACAGTTTCAGGGTGTTGCCCTGCATCTGCGCACGATAACCAACACCGTTGATCTCGAGCTCTTTTTTGAAGCCTTCGGTAACGCCTTTGACCATGTTGGCGACAATCGTGCGGCTCATGCCCCACTGTTGGCGCGCGCGCTTGGATTTGCCGCGCGGGGTCACCGTCACTGCATTATCTTCCAAAACGATGGTCACGTCATCCGTGGCTGTGAAGTTCTGGGTCGCTTTCGGACCTTTCACTTCGATGGTCTGGCCGGACACCGAGGCGGTTACACCTGCGGGCAGCTCGACCGGTTTCTTACCAATACGAGACATTCCAGACCTCCTTAGAACACGGTGCAGAGCACTTCGCCGCCAACATTGGCGGAACGTGCAGCTGCATCGGACATGACGCCCTTGGGCGTGGAGACAATCGACACACCGAGGCCCTGACGGACAACGGGGATGTCATTGACGCCCATGTAAACGCGGCGGCCAGGTTTGGAAACCCGCTTCACTTCGCGAATGACAGGAGTGCCTTCGTAGTATTTCAGGCTGATTTCGATGGCCGGATGGCCGTCGGCACCAGTGGTTTTCTCATAACCGCGGATGTAACCTTCATCTGCAAGCACATCCAGAACCCATGCACGCAGCTTCGACGCCGGTGTCAGGACGGTGGATTTGCCGCGCATCTGAGCGTTACGGATACGGGTGAGCATATCGCCGATAGGATCGTTCATAATATCTCTCCCTTACCAGCTCGACTTAACCATGCCGGGGATCTGACCAAAGGAGGCCAGTTCGCGCAGCATGATCCGCGAGACTTTGAGCTTACGGTAATAAGCGTGGGGACGACCGGTCAGCTGGCAACGGTTGTGCAAACGCACAGCAGAAGAGTTGCGCGGCAGCTTCGCGAGCTTCAAAGAAGCGCGAAAACGCTCTTCCATCGGCTTGCTTTCGTCGTTCACGATTTCTTTCAGAGCGGCACGTTTGGTTGCATATTTTGCCACCAGCTTTTCGCGCTTTTTCTGACGTTCGAGCATTGCTTTTTTAGCCATGTCTATGTTCCTTCCCGCTGCTTCAGCTGTTGAAGGGCATGTTGAAAGCTTTCAACAGCGCCTTGGCTTCAGCGTCGGTTTTCGCCGTGGTGGCAATAACGATGTCCATACCCCAGTTCTCATCGACTTTGTCGAAATCGATCTCGGGGAAAACGATGTGCTCTTTGAGACCCATGGCATAGTTGCCGCGGCCGTCAAAGCTTTTGCCGTTCACGCCGCGGAAGTCGCGGACGCGGGGCAAAGCAATCGTGATCAGACGATCAAGGAATTCATACATACGTGCGCCGCGCAGGGTCACTTTCGCACCCAAGGGCATTTCTTCACGCACGCGGAAGGTCGCGATGGATTTCTTCGCAACAGTCGTGACGGCTTTTTGGCCTGCAATCGTGCTCAGGTCTTCTTGAGCGGATTTGGCTTTCTTGCTGTCACGCACGGCTTCGGCACCACAGCCGATGTTCAGAACGATTTTATCCAGACGCGGGATCTGCATGTCGTTCGTATAGCCGAACTCTTCCTTCAACGCGGCGCGGATCGTGTCCACATATGCCGTCTTCAGGCGCGGGGTGTAGTTTTCGGTATCAAGCATCGATTGCATCCCCCGTGGTTCTTGCGAAGCGCACTTTCTTGTCGCCTTCCATACG
The DNA here is from genome assembly GCA_050633545.1 of Paracoccaceae bacterium. Taxonomy (GTDB): domain Bacteria; phylum Pseudomonadota; class Alphaproteobacteria; order Rhodobacterales; family Rhodobacteraceae; genus Litorivita. Next base: position 8,756 of record JBOEGS010000004.1, on the reverse strand, counting down.
GAAGCCAACGCGGGTTGCTTTGCCGTTTTTGTCAACCAAAGCGAGGTTGCTCAAATCGATGGGCATCGCTTTCGGGATGCGACCACCTTGGCTTGTCTGGCTTTGACGGGTGTGACGGATCGCCATTTTCACACCATCAACCACGGCCTTACCGGCCTTGGGATCGATGGAGGAAATCGTGCCGGTTTGACCTTTGTCTTTACCGGCGAGAACGATCACCTTGTCACCTTTGCGGAGTTTAGCAGCCATTACAGCACCTCCGGAGCAAGCGAGATGATTTTCATGAAGTTTTTCGCGCGAAGCTCACGAACAACTGGCCCGAAGATACGGGTGCCGACAGGCTCGTTGTTGTTGTTGAGGATCACGGCGGCGTTGCGATCAAAACGGATCGCGGTGCCATCTTCACGGCGGACTTCTTTGGCGGTGCGAACGACGACGGCCTTGCGGACGTCACCTTTCTTAACACGGCCACGCGGAATGGCTTCCTTCACCGAAACGACAATAATGTCGCCAACGGAGGCGTATTTACGCTTGGAACCACCCAGGACCTTGATGCACTGAACTCGGCGAGCGCCGGAGTTGTCAGCAACATCCAGATTGGTCTGCATCTGGATCATGTGGTTTCTCCCGACCTATGGGGCTTCCTGCGCTTGGCAGGGGCTTGTTCCCCAGGGTTTCGTAAATGCCGAAAGGCCTGAAAGCTTACGCCTCCAGAACCTCCCAACGTTTGGTTTTCGAACGCGGTGCACATTCAATGATGCGAACGGTGTCACCTGCCTTATAGGCGTTCTTCTCATCGTGAGCCCGATACTTTTTGGACTTACGGATGGTCTTTTTCAGAACAGGGTGTGTGAAACGGCGTTCAACCGAAACCGTTACGGTTTGCTCGTTGGCGGCGCTTGTCACGGTGCCAGTCAGGATACGTTTGGGCATCTATCAGGCTCCCTTATTCTGCAGCCGCTTGCGCGGCCTTTTCGTTCAAAATGGTTTTCACACGGGCGGCATTGCGGCGTGCCGCTTTCATGCCCGATGTGTTTTCCATTTGACCGGTTGCTTGCTGAAAACGGAGATTGAAGCTCTCTTTTTTCAGGTTGGCCAATTCCTCGCGGAGTTGGTCCGGCGTCTTGTCGCGGAGTTCTTGCGCTTTCATAGCGAAGTCCTTTTTCCTAAGCACCAGAAGGCCCCTTTGCGGGTGACCTTGAGCCTGGTGGGCGAATACAAAAACACACGAATCCCGCAGGCGGGAATCCGTGAGTTGGCGTTCTATAGGGGAGTCGCATCAGCGGGGCAAGGGAAACCTTGGATGTTTTCCCAATAACAACGGGCTTTGCGCCGCAGCGGCCCCAATTGGCCCCGCAACTTGCGCGCATCACCCCAAAAGCCGCCCCTGAAACCACAAAATCGACGGGTAGGCGCAGATCCATATCCAGAAAAACCGGTTCAGCCCGAAAAAGCAAGCATTGCTGAAATGAAATGCCGCCGCAACGCCAAGCGCCGCCGCCAAAGCCCATGGATGCAGCAAACTCAGCGGGAAGAGCACTTCGAACAGCATCACCCCCCAAGACATCACAAAAAGCACCCTCGGCCGATCTGCCCATAGGCGCAAGTTCTCGCCCACCGGATAGGCCGAAAACGCAAAGACATCGCACAGCGCGCGCCCCGAGCGCCATTCGCGATTGATGATCTTGATATAGCCCGACACGAAATACGACAGGGTCAGTTGTACCGCCAGATAGGCCAGGGCCAACTCGCGCCAGACCTGCCCGACGGCCAGATGCGAGGCGGTCAAACAGGTCAGGATCAGCACCGTCATCTTGTCACTGCCGCCGTTATACGGCCCGCCAAATCGGTGCAACATGACCACCATCACCGCCCAAAGCCCGAGGCAGGCCGCCAAGGGCGCCGCGCCGCTCAGCAGCAAAAGACACAGCGCAATCCGCGGCGCAAAGATCCACGCATCCGCCCGCCGCGCGGCGATATGCTCTGCGCTTTGCTGGATCATCGCCAGCGCCAGCATCACCTCGGTGAGCCTTTGCGCCATCTCGAAACTCACGCCGCACCCTCTCGCAGCGGCAAAACGGGGCTTTCATACTCGATGAACATCACCATCCGTGCCTCTTCGCGCAGCACAAAAACCAAACGGTAGCGAAAGAGCCGCGCCCCCTGCCCCGTCAATGCCTCGCGCACCCCAGCGATGATCTGCGCATCGCTGTGGGCGCAGTAGCCCGCCGTCATCCGCTCGGCGCAGCTGACCAGATACAGATCGGCGTTCCACGCAGGGTTCCAAAACATCCGCCGCAGCATTGCCCAGAACCCCACATGCGCAGGGCGCGGACGGCGCTCGGCCCAATCGCTCCAACCGCCCTCTTGCGCGAGGCTGATCTCGATGCGCGGCGACGGCTCGACGGTTTTGAAAAACCGCCACGACGGGATCAATGCAGGCAAGAGCAAGGACAGGGTTTTGACGATCACGGGCGGTCCTTTTACGGCTTGTGGCTTTGCGCCAGTTAACCATGACGCGCTTAACAGAGCGTTCCCGCCCGCGTCCAAAATCCCCCTCGCCCCGCCGCGCATTTGGCGCTAGAACCCCATGCATGTCACAGATTGAATCGCTCTTCGTCACCCGTCTCTACCGCGCCCGCCTGTCCGAATTCGGCGAGGGCGTGGATGCGCAGGAACTCGAAAACTCCTGCCTGTCGATCGCAGGCGATGACGAGGCGGGCCAAGACTGGTGCGAAGAAAACGACTTTCCCGGATATACCAGCTACGCCTCGCTGACCGATCTGCCCTGGCGCTTCCCGATCTTTGCCCAGATTGTCGAAGCTCTGGACCAACATGCCGCCACCTTTGCCGAAGACCTCGGCTTTGATCTCGATGAGCGCAAGCTCGAACTCGAAGACCTGTGGATCAATATCCTGCCCGAAGGCGGCACCCATTCGGCCCATATCCACCCGCATTCGGTGATCTCCGGCACCACCTATGTTGCCATGCCCGAAGGCGCCAGCGCGCTCAAACTCGAAGACCCGCGCCACGCCATGATGATGGCCGCCCCGCCGCGCCGCAAGGACGCCCGCAAGGAGATGCAAAACTTTGTCTACGTCAAACCGGACGTCGGCGATGTTCTGCTTTGGGAAAGCTGGCTGCGCCACGAGGTGCCGATGAACATGTCCGAAGACGACCGGATTTCCGTGAGCTTCAATTATAAGTGGTCATAGGGCTGCGCTTCCGGCCACCTGCCCGCATCTGACCTAATTGTCGACGCGCAGGTCCAACCCGTGACGTCGCGCGGGCGCCGCCGCTTTTGCCCTTGCGCCCGTCCGCCGGAAATTCCGGCGACGCCGCGTTGCAATGGCCCATCGTATTTAGCCCCATCACAGCACCAACGCTGATGCGCGCCCACGATATGATCGTTTCCAAACAAAAACCCCCGCCGATGTCTCGGCGGGGGTTTTCTATTCTTGCTATGGCGCAAACTTACCAGTCTTCGCGAACCACGACGCGGGTTTTGATCGGAAGTTTCATCGCGGCAAGGCGCAGGGCCTCGCGGGCGATGTCTTCGTTCACACCGTCGATTTCGAACATCACGCGGCCAGGTTTAACCTTGGCTGCCCAGAAATCTACCGAACCTTTACCCTTACCCATCCGGACTTCGGTGGGTTTGGAGGTGACAGGCAGATCCGGAAAGATGCGGATCCAGACACGGCCCTGACGCTTCATGTGACGTGTCATCGCGCGGCGTGCCGCCTCGATTTGACGCGCGGTGATGCGCTCCGGCTCGGTGGCTTTGAGGCCATATGTGCCGAAGTTCAGGTCGCTGCCGCCTTTTGCCAGACCTTTGATCCGGCCTTTGTGCATCTTGCGGAATTTAGTACGCTTTGGTTGAAGCATCTCTCTTCTCCCTTAACGACGGCCGCCAGCGCCGCGAGGCGTAGGACCATCTTGGAGTTCCTGTGCTTTACGCTCACGGGCAGACGGATCATGCTCAAGGATTTCACCTTTGAAGATCCATGTCTTGATGCCGATGATGCCGTAAGCCGTGGTGGCCTCGACATGAGCGTAATCGATGTCGGCGCGCAGCGTGTGCAGAGGCACACGGCCCTCGCGATACCATTCGGTACGCGCGATTTCGGCGCCGCCCAGACGGCCAGCCACGTTAACGCGGATGCCGAGGGCACCCATACGCATTGCGTTCTGCACGGCGCGCTTCATGGCGCGGCGGAAGGACACACGGCGCTCCAGCTGCTGGGCGATGCTTTCGCCAACCAGCTGCGCGTCAAGCTCGGGCTTGCGCACTTCAACGATGTTGAGGTGCAGCTCGCTGTCGGTCATCGCGGCGATTTTCTTGCGCAGGGTTTCGATGTCTGCGCCTTTCTTGCCGATGATGACACCCGGGCGGGCGGTGTGGATCGTCACGCGGCACTTTTTGTGCGGACGCTCGATGATCACACGGCTGATGCCGGCTTGCTTGCACTCTTCGTTGATGAAATCGCGGATCGCGATATCTTCGAGAAGAAGATTACCGAAATCTTTGCTTTCTGCATACCAACGGCTGTCCCATGTGCGGTTCACCTGAAGGCGCATGCCGATCGGATTTACTTTATTACCCATTCGCTTGCTCCTCAACTTGGCGCACTTTGATCGTCAGTTCCGAGAACGGTTTGACGATCTTGCCGAAACGACCGCGAGCCCGCGGGCGACCGCGTTTCATCACGAGGTTCTTGCCGACATAGGCTTCCGCCACGACGAGTTCATCCACATCGAGATTGTGGTTGTTCTCGGCATTGGCAATGGCCGACTGCAGGCATTTTTTCACGTCGATCGCGATACGCTTCTTGGAGAAGGTCAGATCGTCGAGCGCTTTGCCGACTTTCTTGCCACGGATCATCGCAGCAACAAGGTTCAGCTTTTGCGGGCTGGTACGGAGCATGCGCAGTTTTGCCATTGCTTCGTTATCGGCCACGCGGCGGGGATTCTTATCCTTGCTCATGGCTTATTTCCGCTTCGCTTTTTTGTCGGCGGCATGGCCATAATAGGTGCGGGTCGGCGAATATTCACCGAACTTCTGACCGATCATGTCTTCGCTGACGTTGACAGGGATGTGCTTGTGGCCGTTGTAGACGCCAAACGTCAAACCCACGAATTGGGGCAGGATCGTCGAGCGGCGCGACCAGATTTTGATAACTTCATTACGACCCGACTCGCGAGCTGCTTCGGCTTTCTTAAGCACGTAAGCATCCACAAAGGGGCCTTTCCAAACGGAACGAGACATCTATTAACGTCCCTTCTTCTTGGCGTGGCGCGAGCGAACGATAAGCTTTTGCGACGCTTTGTTTTTGTTGCGAGTGCGAGCACCCTTCGTGGGCTTACCCCAAGGCGTCACAGGGTGGCGACCACCCGATGTACGACCTTCACCACCACCATGAGGGTGATCGACGGGGTTCATAACCACACCGCGAACCGAAGGACGGATGCCCTTGTGGCGCATACGGCCAGCTTTACCGTAGTTCTGGTTCGAGTTGTCGGGGTTCGACACGGCGCCAACGGTGGCCATGCATTCCTGACGCACAAGACGCAGTTCGCCGGAGGACAGGCGGATCTGTGCGTAGCCACCGTCACGACCAACGAATTGGGCGTAGGTGCCTGCGGCACGAGCGATCTGACCGCCTTTGCCGGGCTTCATCTCGATGTTGTGGATGATGGTACCGATCGGCATGCCCGAGAACGGCATCGCGTTGCCCGGTTTGATGTCGGCCTTGGCCGAGGCCACAACCTTGTCACCAACAGCCAGACGCTGCGGCGCGAGGATGTAGGCTTGCTCGCCGTCATCATATTTGATCAGTGCGATGAACGCAGTCCGGTTCGGGTCATACTCGATCCGTTCAACGGTTGCCGCGACATCGAATTTGTTACGTTTGAAGTCAACGATCCGGTAGAGGCGTTTCGCCCCGCCCCCGCGACGACGCGAGGTAATCCGTCCGGTGTTGTTCCGGCCGCCCGACTTGGTCAAACCCTCGGTGAGAGATTTGACCGGACGCCCTTTCCAAAGCTCCGAACGGTCGATCAGCACCAGCCCACGCTGGCCCGGCGTCGTCGGTTTGTACGACTTGAGTGCCATGCTTTCTGTCTTCCGTTTTGCTGTGCGGCCTAGCGCCCCGAGGGGGCCGGTTCCGCCGATGTAGCCCCCCGAAGGTGGCCATTTTTTAGGGCCCCAAAGGTCCCTGACAAAATAACAACCGGCCCCAGAACGAATCTGAGGCCAGCTGCGATGGCTGCTAGTAGCAGGGCGATGATGGGCTGTCTATAGGAAGGGCCATATTTCTTTGGAGCAAAGCGGGGTGCGGGCCGCACGCCGGACCAGATCAAGCGCCGATCCGGACGGGCCGCGCGCGCGCCGGAGCGGGGGATGGCGCGCAATAGATGGTGCCTGCCGCTATATCGCGCCAAATCCTTCCCCCCATCGGCGCAGCACGTCCTCTTAGAAGCGCCAGACCGCGGGCCGCTCCGGCGCTCGCGCGGCGGCCTGCGGCCTTGATCCCGCGCTCCTCCGTCATTGACTGCTCGATGCCAACCACCAACGCAAAAGCCCCCCGCCTTGCGGCGAGGGGCTTTCAATCGTTCTAAGAACCTAAATCTCAGAGTCCGGTGGACACGTCGATTGTGTTGCCCTCTTCGAGCGTCACATAGGCCTTTTTCACGTCCTTACGGCGACCGATCTGGCCTTTGAACCGCTTGGCTTTGCCTTTGGTGATCGTGGTGTTCACAGCTTTGACCTTCACACCAAACAGAGCCTCGACGGCCTCTTTGATCTGGGGTTTGTTGCTGTCGATCGCCACTTCGAAAACAACGGCGCCGTTTTCGGAAGCCATAGTCGCTTTTTCGGTGATGATCGGTTTGCGGATCACGTCGTAATGTTCTGCCTTGGCACTCATTTCAATCGAGCCTCCAGTGCTTCGATACCCGCTTTGGTGATCACCAGAGTGTCACGCTTGAGGATATCATATACGTTTGCGCCCATCGACGGCAGGATGTCCAAGCCTTCGATGTTACGGGCCGCTTGCAAGAAGTCTTGGTTCACTTCGGCGCCATCGATGATCAAAGCGCGTTTCCAGCCAAGGTTCTTCACCTGTTTGGCCAAAGCGGCGGTTTTGCCATCCGAGGATGCCGATTCAATCACCACCAACTCGCCTGCTTTGGCTTTCGCCGACAGAGCGTGCATCAGGCCAAGCTTGCGGACCTTTTTGGGCAGATCATGACCGTGCGAACGCGGGGTCGGACCTTTGTAGATACCACCTTTACGGAAGATCGGCGCGTTACGGTCACCGTGGCGTGCGCCGCCGGTGCCTTTTTGGCGATAGATCTTCTTGGTCGAATAGGAGGTTTCCGAACGGGTCTTGACCTTGTGCGTGCCGGCTTGCGCATTGTTACGCTGCCAACGGACCACACGGTGCAGGATGTCAGCACGCGGTTCGAGATCGAACAACGCATCGTCCAGATCGATAGAACCGGCTTTGCCGCCGTCAAGGTTGATCACATCAAGTTTCATGCTTCACCGCCTTCCGCAGGTGCTTCAGCCGGAGCTTGCGCCGCCGCTGCTGCCGCTGCCGATTTCAAAGCCGCCGGGAACGGGACGTTCTCGGGCAGTTTCTTTTTCACAGCATCCTTGACCGTCACCCAGCCGCCTTTGGAGCCGGGAACGGCGCCTTTGACCATGACCAAGCCGCGAACCGCATCGGTTTTGACAACTTCAAGGTTTTGCGTGGTCACGCGAACTGCGCCCATGTGACCAGCCATTTTCTTGCCTTTGAAAACCTTACCGGGATCTTGACACTGACCCGTGGAGCCGTGCGAACGGTGCGAAATCGACACACCGTGCGAGGCACGCAGACCGCCGAAGTTGTGGCGTTTCATTGCACCTTGGAAGCCTTTACCGATCGAAGTGCCGGCAACGTCAACCTTTTGACCCACAACATAGTGCTCGGCCGAGATCTCTTCGCCGATGGCGATGAGGTTCTCTGCGGAAACGCGGAATTCCGCGACCTTCCGCTTGGGCTCGACACCTGCTTTGGCGAAATGGCCGCGCATGGCTTTCGACGTGCGCTTTGCTTTGGCCGCACCGGCACCCAGCTGAACAGCCGTGTAACCGTCGCGTTCAGCGGTGCGCTGATCGACAACCTGAAGGTTTTCCATTTGAAGAACGGTCACAGGAATCTGCTTGCCGTCTTCCATGAACAAGCGGGTCATGCCCACTTTTTTCGCAATAATACCAGAGCGCATATTCATACCCTCCTATTACGACTGCAACTTGATCTCGACATCCACACCAGCGGCGAGGTCGAGCTTCATCAGCGCGTCTACGGTCTGGGGGGTCGGATCAACGATGTCGAGAAGACGCTTGTGGGTACGGATTTCCCACTGGTCGCGCGATTTCTTGTTCACGTGAGGGCTACGTAGAACGGTGAATTTCTCGATTTTGTTCGGCAGCGGAATCGGACCACGGACGGTGGCGCCGGTGCGCTTGGCGGTGTTAACGATTTCTTGTGTGGACGCATCCAACACACGATAATCAAACGCCTTAAGCCGAATGCGAATGTTTTGCGACTGCATAGTCATTGCCTTTCGCGGCTAAGAGTTGAGAGGTCGAACGCGCACCATTGCCCGCCCCACTTCGAACCCTGAAATAGTTTGCAGGCTGCACTACAGCGCAGCCTGCGATCTCGCAACCAAAAAGATTGGTTTACGCGATGATTTTCGACACG
>JBOEGS010000003.1:0-143791 GCA_050633545.1 Paracoccaceae bacterium | reverse complement strand
CGAGCATCACAGCGCTAGATTTTCGTTCATTTTCAATGAGTTAAATGGTGCCCCCACACGGACGCGAACCGCGGACCCACTGAGTGCAACTTAGTTGATCTACCAGCTGAGCTATAGGGGCTTGGGGGGTGATTTACTTGTCGGGCCTGCGGCTGGCAAGTCCCTTTTTCGCCAAAATGTCTCTAGCGGTTCGCGCGGGCCAGAAGTCCGACGGCGGCGAGGCCGACGAGGATCACGAGGATCGCGGCGGGGGCGGCTTCGCCAAGGTTTTCCAGGCTGGCCTGATCATGCACCCGTGTCGCCAAAGTGTCGTAGTTGAACGGGCGCAAAAGCAAGGTCGCGGGCAATTCCTTGACGCAATCGACAAAGACCAGCAAGAGCGCCGAGGCGACCGAGCCGCGGATCAGCGGATAGTAGACCTCGCGCAGCGTGGCGCCTTGGGTGCGGCCAAGGCTGCGCGCGGCCATCGGCAGGCTGGGCGAGACGCGCCCCATGGCGGCATCGGCGGCGCCTTGGGCGATGGCAAAGAAACGCACGCAGTAGGCAAGCACCAGCGCAAAGGCCGATCCGGTCAGCACAAGGCCGATATCGGTGCCCGTCAGGGCCTCGACCCCATCGGCAAGCCGGTTGTCCATCGCCGCCAGCGGGATCAAGATGCCGACGCCAAGCACCGCACCAGGCGCAGCATAGCCGATGGTCGTCACCGGCAACAAAAGCCGCGGCAAGCGGCGCCCCGACAGGCGCACGCCGTAAACCATGAACACCCCCGCCAGCACCGTCAGCGAGGCCGCAACAGCCCCTACAAACAGCGTATTGCGCAGCGCCGACAACAGCGCCGGATCCGCCCATCGGTCAGCATTTTCAAGCGCATGGGACAAAATCACCCAAGCCGGCAAGACAAAGCCCATCGCGAAGGGTAAAAGACAGGCCAGCATCGCCAATATCCCCGCCCCGCCGGTGAGACGGGTTTTGCCCAGCGGGCGGTGTTTGGAGGAGGTCGAGAAGAACCGGCTTTTGCGGCGCGAGGTCTTCTCCAGCCCCACCAGAGCCACAACCAAAATCAACACCACCGATGCGATCTGTGCCGCGCCGCCCGCGTTATTGCCGTCCAGCCAGACGCTAAAGATACCGGCGGTCAGGGTCTGCACGGCGAAATAATCCACCGTGCCGAAATCATTGACCGTCTCCATCATCACAATCGCCAGACCCGCCGCAATCGCAGGGCGCGCCAAGGGCAAAGCCACGCGCCAGAACCGGCGCAGCGCGCTTTGGCCCAAGGACATCGCCACCTCTTCGCCGGTGGCCGATTGTTCGCGAAACGCCGCGCGTGCCAGAAGATAGACGTAAGGGTAGAGCGAGACCGCCAGAACCACCACCGCCGCCGCGAGCGAGCGGATTTCGGGGAAATAGTAATCGCGCGCCGATTGCCATCCAAACAGCGCCCGCAGGCCGCTTTGCACCGGCCCCGCATATTCGAGGAAATCCACCAAAGCATAGGCCCCCACATAGGCGGGGATCGCCAAGGGCAGCAAAAGCAGCCATTCCAGCCAGCGCGACAATGGAAACTCGTAGCGCGCAATGAACCATGCGGCCCCCGTCCCCACCGCGCCCGCCAACAGCCCGACGCCAAGCATCAATTGCACCGTCGTCCACAAATAGCGCGGCAAGGTCGTGGCAAGCAGATGCGGCCAGATATTTTCGGTCGGGTTGAGCGCCAGCCACAACACCGATGCAATCGGCGCCAAAACCACCGCCGCAATGGCAAAAGCCCCCAGCGACCACGGGCTGGGCCGACTGGGCAGAAGACGGCGGCCAAAACGCCGCGAATTAGATAGGGTTTTCATCATTATCCCCTCCCTGCCCGAAACCGGTTTAACTGTCCAGAAAAGAGCGTATATTATCGTTCCGCGAAGAAACCAAACGGAACTGGCCCCCAATGCAGCTCGTCATTCATGCAGGCGCACATTGCACCGATGAAAACAGGCTGGTGAAATGTTTGATCCGTAACGGTGAGGCGCTCGGCAAGATCGGCGTCGCCGCCCCCAAACCCAGCATGTATCGCAAGCTTTTGCGCGAAGCCAGCGCGGCGGTCCCTGCGGGGCGCGCCACGACGGATGCGCGCGACATCTTGCTTGATGCGATCTTGGAGGACGAGGTTGCCACCCGTGTGATCCTGTCCAACGACAATTTCTTCGGCGTGCCGACGATGGCGGTATCCGGCGGGGCGCTCTACCCCCATGCGGTGCGCAAGCTGGAGCGGTTGCAAACCCTGTTTGCGGGGGACGAGATGGAGCTTTTCCTCTCGATCCGCAATCCGGCGACATTTTTGCCCGCCGTGTTCGAGCGCTCGAAGAACACCGATTTCTCTTTGTTTCTCGAAGGCTCCGACCCGCGCACCCTGTTTTGGTCCGACCTGATCGGCGACCTGCGCGAGGCCTTGCCCGATGTGCCGGTGACCGTGTGGTGCAACGAAGATACGCCGCTGATCTGGTCACAGATCGTGCGCGACATCACCGGATTGGAGCCCAACCACAAGGTCAAAGGCGGCTACGAGATTTTAAGCTCGATCATGAGCAAGGAGGGGCTGCAACGCTTTCGCGGCTATCTCAAGGATCATCCCGATATGAACGAGATCCAGATCCGGCGGGTGATTTCGGCGTTTTTGGACAAATTCGCCCGCGAGGACGCGATCGAGGAAGAGGTAGACCTTCCCGGATTTGATGCGGCGCTTGTCGAGCAATTGACCGAGCAATACGAAGACGATCTCTTCGCCATCCAGCGTATTCCCGGCGTCGAGGTGATCTTGCCCTGAGGGGCAAACTCTGGAGCCAAGATTTCGCCTTCGGCGAGGATATTTTCGGAACCTGCAAAGCGCGGGCGCGGTGAATTCACGAGCAGGTCGAGGCGTAAAATAATGATAAAAAACAAAAACGCGCCCGAAGGCGCGTCTGTTAGATCAGGCTGCGCGATGGGCACTCAGCTCATGCCAAGCGCTTCTTTATACATCTCCAGAACCGCTTCTTCTTCGGCGATATCGTCGGGCTCGCGTTTGCGCAGGGCAATGACCTTGCGCATGACTTTGGTGTCGTAGCCGCGCGATTTGGCTTCGGCCATCACTTCTTTTTGCTGCTCGGCGAGATCTTTTTTCTCGGCATCGAGGCGTTCGATCCGCTCGATAAAGCTGCGCAGCTCGTCGGCGGTGACGCGGTAGCTGGCGTCGGAATTCATATCATTCATATCGGGGACTCCGTCAGGTTCGGCCGGTTTAAGCACCTTCAGTAGCGGCGCGCGCATGGCCCCGCAAGAGCCCGCTTGCCTCAATCGGGGATTTTCACCCCCCTGCGCCTTGCAACCGCGCGGGGCATGGATTACCGCAAGCGCATCGAGGCAAAACGGCGAAAGGCGCATATTATGGAAGCATTGATCTGGATCGGAGCGCTGATATCGCTCGTCGGGTTGGCGGGTCTTTTGATCAGCATCTTTCGCGTCAGCGCCGCACGCCGTGCCAACCTCGATGACGAGGCGTTGCGCGCCGCGATCCAGCAGGTCATCCCGCTCAATCTCGGTTCGCTGTTCTTGTCGGTGATCGGCCTGATGATGGTGGTGATCGGGATTTTTCTGGGCTGATCCGGCCTTGCGGGCCTAACCGAAGCGGCGGCCGTTTTTCACCATATCCACCAACAGATCGCAGGGCGCCCAGAACCGCTTTGCCCGCTCGGTGATCGCCGCTTTGCCATAGCGGCGTATATCGGCCGCGCGGGTAAAAACGCCGTCTTGATTGGCGCGGTGCAAAGGCCCGCCCAAGGCGCGCGGGTAACCGAGTGCCTGCACCGCCGCCACATCGATATCGCCCGCGTGCCGCGCCGCACCGTTTTCCAACAGCCGCGCGCCAACCTGCACCAACCCCGCCTCAAAGCGGCGCAAGATATCCGCCGCGGGCATCTGGACCGGCGCCCCGCCCCTTTGGGCCAAAAGCGCCTCTTGCAACTCGCGCACCACTTGATCCGGCTGCGCTGCGCCGCTGCTATAGTCATAAAAGCCTGCGCCGCTTTCGCGTCCCAAGCGCTCGGCCGCGATCAGCGTGTTTTGCAAGGCGCTAACCGCCTCGCCCGCCTCGCCCTCGGGCGCGCGCGCTTCGGCCAGATGCGCGGATGCGCGCAGGCCCATTGCATCAATGCCGCGATAAATGCCTTGCCCCATGCGCGCGCCGCGCAGCGCGTCATCCACGGCATAGGGCGTCACGCCAAGGCCGAGCAACTCGTCCCCGACCTGCCGCATCGCAAGCAAGAGCGCTTGGCTCAGGGCCAATTCGCCCTGCGCCCCGACTGCGATTTTGCGCATTTTGCGCAAGAGCGCGGCGGCGGTGGATGTGGCCTGCGGGCCTGTGGCAGACGACGAGATGATCTCGCCCATCGCGGCCAGATGCGGCGGGCGGGCGAAATGCACCCCCACGACATCAGCGGCGCGATCACCGGCGGCCTCGATCACAGTTTGCGACATATCGCCAAGCACCAAAATCGCACGTTCGGGCGGCATATATTGGGCGGCGGCGCGCGCGCGCGCTGCGCCGTTCTCGCCCTGCGCAAGCACCAAGGCAACGCTATCTGCCGCGCGCATCACCGCCAGATCATCCGAGACTTTGAGCCGCTCCAGACGCGCGCGCCGCGCGCCGCCGCCAAGCCGTCCGTTTTGTTCGGCGCTTGCGTAAATCTGCGCGATCATACCGCCGGTTTTTTGCGCCTGCGCCGAAGCGCCGACCGGATCGATCAACACCACCTGTAGCCCTGCGTCGAGCGCCGCAATCGACAGCCCCGCCGCCTCGGCCCCACGCCCCACCACCGCAAGGGTCGACAGATCAGGCAAAGGCGCATCGGTGATATGGCGCGGCGCGCGGCGCTCTGCGGCATAGAGATGGCGCAGGCCGCAGGAGCGCGCGCCCGTGACCAGATCGTCAAAATAAGCCGCTTCAAACTCCAGCGCCGCCTCGGGCGGCAAAAGCTGCGCGGCCTCGACCGATGCGATCAAGGCCTCGGCGGCGGGATCGTCCTCCTCGCCCTGCGCGCCAAATCCGGCGCGGGCGGCCTGAACGGCAGCGATATAGCTTGCCGGATCGACAAGCCCGTCGAGACGCGCGCGCGCAGCGACGCGCCCCGCATCACCGGCCAAAGCAGTGGCCAAAGCAGTGGCGCGGGCGATCGCGGCGCCCAAGGCGTCATCTTGCGCCACCTCGTCCAAAAACGGCGCAGCGGCGGGGTCTTGTGCGCCAATAACGCGCCCCGAAAGCAACAAATCAAGCGCAGGCCCCGCCCCCGCCAGCCGCGCGGCCCGCATTGCCCCGCCCGATCCGGTCGGCAAGCCGAGCACCACATCGGGCAACCCGATCCGCGCATCGGGCGCGGCAATACGCGCCTGCGCCGCAAGGGCCAATTCGAACGCCGGTCCCAAAACGCGGCCTTGCAAGAGGGCGACGACGGGTTTGGGGCTGTCCTCGACGGCGCGGCAAACCTCGGCCAGCCACGGATCAGTGCGCAGGTGGTCATATTCGGACAGATCAATACCGCCGCTGAATTGCCCGCCTGCGCCTTGCAAGACAATCGCCTGCGCCTGCGGGTCCGCCAGAGCATGCTCCAGCCCCAGCATCACGCCCTTGCGCACGCCGCGCGACAAGGCATTGACCGGCGGGTTTTGGATGGTCAGAACCGCAACCCCATCGCGGCATTGATAGGACAACAGACCCGACATTTTCCCTCCTGACCGGCGGCGTGTTCTCGCGCGCGTTGCACTGCAAAGCGCGCGCGCCGTCCTGCCGCCGCTTTTGCAGCGCGTTCAACCCGTGTTTTGCAAAGTCTACGCAGCGCGCAGCGCAACGCAAGCACGCGGCGCGGCGCGGCTGACGATCACCGGCGAAGGGAATCGTTAATGCAACAGTTTGCACGAAAAAAGACCTTGGCACGCGGCGGCGCCAAGGTCCGTTGATCTGGCCCTATGCGCCTGCGCCCTCTCAAGGACAACAGCCAAAAGCCGCCTAGACCGGAAGATTGTCGAATTGCGCCTCGACGGCCTCATCGGTCAATTCGCAATCGATATGGCTCAGATGCGCGGGCACCGGAACGCCGTGGCGCTTCATTTCAAGAACCAAAGCATGCACCTTTTGCTGCAGCGCCACGCGGGTCTTGCCATCAGCCGCCGCGACGGCGGCTTCCAGTGCTTCGATCTGGCCTTCAAAAGACGGGGTCTTCATTGATCTCTCCTCCTTTGGTGTGGCTCGGGCAGAAAAGCCGGTGAATTGATACTGCCATTCGGATCTTGGTCTTGTCGCAGGGCCAGCCCGCCTTGCGCGGCACCTATGGTGCAAGACCTCTGGTATAATACCTCGGCCCTAGGCCGCGCAGGTCTTGCAAAAGGGCGTGTCGGGCAAAACCTCCAGACGCTGCGCTGAAATCTCTCCTCCACAACGCACGCAATCACCGTAAGTGCCCTCGCGCAAACGTTGCAAGGCCGCCTTTATCCGCGCGATTTCCTGCAAACCCGCCTCGCCCAGCCCTTCGAGGACCTCATCGCCCTCGCGCTCGACCGCCATTTCATCCCAATCCTTGGAATGCGGTGTCTCCAACTCGGCCTCGATATCATGAAGCCGCCCGTCCAGCTCCTTAAGACGTGCAAGCAATTTGGCTTTGGCTGCGGTATAGGCTGTCATGTCATGGTCTCCCTAAACTTTGCCCCATTATAGCGGCGGCCGCGCGCAGAAACTTTGACCCACATCAACCGCCCCCCTTGCAACACATGCAAATTATGTTATATGTTTTGTCAAACCGGAGGATTACCCTATGAAACCTGACGTAAAAGCTTTCTTCGACGATGCGACAAACACCATTTCCTATGTGGTCAAAGACCCCACAGGCAGCGCCTGCGCCATCGTCGACAGCGTGCTCGATTTTGACTATTCCTCGGGCCGCACCGACACGCGTTCGGCCGATGCGATCATCGCCTATGTCGAAGCCGAAGGGCTTGACGTGCAATGGCTGCTCGAAAGCCATGTGCATGCCGACCACCTCTCGGCGGCGCCCTATTTGCAAGAACGCCTCGGCGGCAAAATCGGCATCGGCGACCGCATCACCATCGTGCAAGACACCTTTGGCAAGGTTTTTAACGAAGGCACAGAATTTCAGCGCGATGGCTCACAATTTGACCAACTTTTTGTCGAAGGCGACAGCTTTCACATTGGCCAGCTGCGCGGCGATGTGCTCCACACACCGGGCCACACGCCCGCGTGCCTGACCTATGTGGTCGGCGATGCGGCCTTTGTTGGCGATACGCTCTTCATGCCCGACTTTGGCACGGCGCGCTGCGATTTCCCTGGCGGCTCTTCCGAGATGCTGTTCAACTCGGTGCAAAAAATCCTCGCCCTGCCGGACGAGACCCGCATCTTTGTCGGTCACGACTATAAGGCCCCCGGCCGTGAGGATTACGCATGGGAGACCACCGTGGGCGAGCAAAAGGCCGCCAATATCCACGTTGGCGCGGGCAAGAGCAAAGACGACTTCGTCAAAATGCGCGACGAGCGCGATGCCACTTTGGCCATGCCCAAGCTGATCATCCCCTCGCTGCAGGTGAACATGCGGGCGGGCAACATGCCCGAGCCGGATGAAAAGGGCGATGTCTTCCTCAAGGTGCCGGTCAATAAAATCTGACCCACTTGCGAGAGGGAGCGAGGCGACTTATCTCACTGCTCCCGCCAATAACGGCGCGGCCCCTTGAGGGCCGGCCTGCCTTGCCGCGCGGCTGCGAACCCGCAAGCAAGGCCCATCGACTTTTGCCGCGCGAGCAACACGCGCGGCCATGGAAACTGACAAAGGAAACGCGACATGGAAATGGATTGGATCTGGGGGCTGGCGGGCGGCCTGCTCATCGGACTGGGCGGGGCGACCTACCTTTTGGGCAATGGCCGCATCATGGGGGCCAGCGGCATTATCGGCGGTTTGGTCGATAAATCGGGCTGGTCCACCGGCAAGGAGCGCATCGCCTTTCTCGCAGGGGTCTTCATCATGCCGATGCTGCTGATGCCGTTCTATTCGGGCGTTGACACCCATGTGACCGGAAACCTTGTCGTGCTGATCGCGGCAGGGCTTTTGGTCGGCATCGGCACGCGCATCGCCAATGGCTGCACCTCGGGCCACGGGGTATGTGGCATCTCGCGCTTTTCCTTGCGCGGCATGACGGCCACCGTTTTTTACATCCTCGCCGGCGGTCTGTCCGTCGTGTTCTTCCGCCACATTTTGGGAGTGATCTGATGCATATCTTGATAGCCCTGATCGCAGGGGGCCTGTTCGGCTCCGGTCTTTTCATCTCGGGCATGACCGACACCGCCAAGGTGCAAGGCTGGCTTGACGTCTTTGGCGCTTGGGATCCGACGCTGGCCTTTGTCATGGGCGGCGCGATTTTGCCGATGATGATCGCATGGCGCCTGACCCGCAATGCGCGCCCGATCGCAGGTGGCAGCTTCCCGCCCCCGCCGATTGCCGAGGTCGATCGCAACCTCGCGCTTGGCTCGGTGCTCTTTGGTTTGGGCTGGGGTCTTGCGGGCCTGTGCCCTGGTCCGGCGATTGCCTCGCTGAGCTATAACGGGATCGAAGGCGTGGTCTTTGTCGGGGCGATGCTGGGCGGTATGGCGCTTGCGCCGATGCTGCGCGCGCGTCTGGACAGGACCGCTGTTGCGGCCTAAAGCAAAGATA
Organism: Paracoccaceae bacterium; assembly: GCA_050633545.1. Taxonomy (GTDB): domain Bacteria; phylum Pseudomonadota; class Alphaproteobacteria; order Rhodobacterales; family Rhodobacteraceae; genus Litorivita. The sequence goes on along the minus strand of JBOEGS010000003.1, from coordinate 135,059 downwards.
TGGATATTCGCAACATCACCCCCCGCTACGCCGTCTCGCCGCAGATTGAGCCGCAAGACTTCGCAGCCCTCAAGGCCGAGGGCTTCACCACCGTCATTTGCAATCGGCCGGATGCGGAAAACCCGCCCCCGCTGCAAGCCGATGCCATGGCCGCCGCGGCGGCCGAGGCGGGGATCGCCTTTCACGTCATCCCCCTGACGCATCAAACCATGAACCCCGACAACATCGCGGCGCAAAAAGCCGCGATGGAGGGCAGCGCGGGGCCGGTTCTGGCCTATTGCGCCTCGGGCACGCGCTGCTCGGTGATCTGGTCCTTGATGCAGGCGGGGCAAATGCCAACCGACGAGATCATCGCCGCGACCGCAAAAGCGGGCTATCAACTCGACGGGTTGCGCCCGACTTTGGAGGCTTTGGCCGCCCCGAAACCGTAAGGTTGCCCCCACCCAAATATCAAAACGCGCGGGACAAAATCCCGCGCATTTTTCTTTTTCTACAGATGTGTAGCGAGCAAAGCTTAAGCGTTACATCAATCCAGCGCCGGAAGATCCGACAGCTCGCCAAACTCGCCCAGATCCGGCAAATCACCAAGATCGGGCAGATCGCCCAAATCGGGCAGATCGCCGCCCCCGTCAAAGCTGCCCAGATCGGACAGATCAGGCAGATCGTCGGCGCCGCCGCCGTCCAGATCGGGCAGATCACTTAGGTCCGGCAAATCGCCCAGATCATCCAAGCCGCCAAAATCTGATCCCAGATCGCCATCCATCGCGCCGCCGGGATCGGCCAGCGCCGGTGCGCCTTTGTCCTTTTTGGCGGAAAAATCGGGCGCCGCGCCGCTCAAATCGGCGCCATAATGGTCCTCGTCGGCCTCCATCGTCCCATCGGGGCGATCCATAATCAAACGCACCGCGCGAAATCCGTTCATTTGCCCCAGACGGCTTTCGGCAAGCTTGTGTTTTTTGCCGACTTCCAAAATCGTATCGCTCAGCGCCTCGCGCTCGATCGGCAGGACATCGCCCACTTTGAGCTTTCCGACCGCCGACAGGGGCATCACGATCCGGCATAGCACCGCATCAATTTGCGCGGGCAAGCGCATCAGCGCCTCGCCCATCTGCGCGCCGATGTCGGGCATTTTCTCGCCTTCGGCCAAGGGGATGCGCGGTTTTTCCACCACCGGCAGAACCAAGACCATTTCGCCCTGTTTCGCCCCGGCAAATAGATCAAGATTGACGCGCAGCAGGTTGAAATCAGGAGATTCCAGCGCCAACCCCATCATCCGCAGGTTTTCCAGCCGCACCCCGAAACTATAGCCGCGCACCCAATAGCCTTGCTCCTCCTCGGCAAGGTTAGCGGCAAAGCGGCGCAGCATATCATCGACCAAAGGCGCCATCATCGCCGCGTCGGTCGGGGTCGGCGCGCGCGCATCGGCGGGTTTTGGCACCACGCGGCCCGTGGTTTGCACTTCGATCAAGGCGGCAAGCGTTTGAATATCAAAGCTGATCACGCCGCGCGCGCCGTCCGGCCCGTCGAGCAGCACCAAAAGCGCATCGTCCGACATCACCCCTTGCAAAGCGTCTTGTTGGTAGACCTTTTGCTCGACGCCGGTCACGGCCAGCGGCATGTCGAACAACTCGTCCGCAGATTTGGCCATGGCCAAACGGATCGCCTTGCCAAGCGACATCGCGCGAGATTGATAAACCTCACGCGCTGCGCTTGCCTTGCGCCGTAAAACTGCATTCGAACGAGCTTCTGCCATACCCCTCACACCGCCTTTCGCGGATCCATTTGGGGTAACCTATCGGGGATTTGGTTAACTTGCCCTTTATTGCGGTGCAGAAATTGATCGCTTGGGCGGATTTTCCAGCGGCAGTGTGACACGGAAGGCCGCACCGCCCTGTCCGGGCAGGTAGCTGATCGTGCCGCCCAGCCGCGCCATGATCTCGCGGCAAATCGCCAGCCCCAGCCCCGCCCCTCCGGCTTTTTGCTCGCCGATGCGGGAGAATTTCTCGAAAATTACGCTTTGCGCGTCGCGCGGGATGCCGCTGCCGTTGTCGATAAAATCCACCACCACGGCTTTGGCCGAGACCTGCGTGCGGATATCGAGATGCGGCGTATTCGCATCACAATATTTTTGCGCATTGGCGATCAAGTTGATGAAAACCTGCGCAAATCGGTCGAGATCGGTTTCGATCATTACCCCCTCTTGCGACATCGTGCGGGTGATGCGCATCGCCCCCGCCGCGCCCTGCGCGCGCGCGCCGTCCAAACCCGCCGCCGCCAGCGCATGATCAATCACATCGCCAAGCCGCCCGCGCGACAGGTTGAGGCTCCCCTGCCCGTTTTCCAACACGCTCAGGTCCAGAAGATCATCCAAAAGCCGCGTCAAACGGATGGCTTCATCATGGATGATCGACGAGTATTTCGCCTTCTGCGCGCCCGTCAGCCCGTCCGTGTCGCGCAAGATTTCCGAAAACGCGCGGATCGAGGTCATCGGGGTGCGCAATTCATGGCTGATCTGGCTCAAAAACGCGTCTTTTTGCACCGAAAGCTGGGTCAGTTTTTCATTGGCTTGGCGCAACTGGCGTGCGGTGCGGGTCAATTGCGATGATTTGGCCTCAAGCTGGCTGGAGTATTCCATCATCTGCGCGCTCTCGTCGGCCACGGCCATCAGGTCTTCGACCGACACCATCGCGCCGCCGACGATTTGCGCCACCATCGCATGGGCCGTTGCCGCCCCGACTGAACCGGACAATTCGCGCTCCAGCAATTGCAAGAAATCAGAGGTCGGCTCGGGCAGATAGCCCGCCAAACCTTGTTCTTCTGCCTGTTTTTGAAACAGGGCCTGCGCCTGCGCCGCACCCAAAATCCGCTGCGCCATGACCATGAGGTCCTCGCTTTGCGCCGCCGCGGCGGACCAGCCGCGCGCGCTTTGCGCATAATCGAGCGCATTGACGAATTGCGCGCCTTGCAACCGCTCCAGAGGCTGCGGGAAGCTGAGCAGCGAGCCGACAACAAATCCCAATAAATTCAGACCGATCGACCACATGACCGCATGGGCCAGAGGGTCAAGCCCCTCGACCCCGAACAAAGCCTCGGGGCGCAGCCAGCCCAGACCAAAAAGCCCATCGGTAAACACCGCCTCGCTGAGCACCGCACCAACGCCAAAGCTGGGCAAGAGCATCACATAGGCCCAAACAAAAAAACCGATGGAAATGCCGATCAAGGCGCCGATCCGCGTGGCGCCGCGCCAGAATATTCCGCCCAAAAGCGCGGGCAAGAACTGTGCCACCCCCGCAAAGGACACGACCCCGATGGCCGCAAGCGCCGTGCCGCCGCCGGAGAGGCGGAAATAGAGGTAGCCCAAGAACACCACCCCCGCAATGGAGATGCGCCGCGACAAGAGCACCACATGGCGCACATCGCCCGACACCGTCGCCCCGCCGCCGCCCGCGAATTTGAGCCAGATCGGCATGACCACATGGTTCGACACCATGGTGGACAGCGCGATGGAGGCGACAATCACCATCGAGGTGGCCGAAGAAAACCCGCCCAGAAACGACAAAAGCGCCAAACCATCGCGCCCCTCGGCCAAAGGCAGCGTCAGGACAAAAAGATCGGGGTTCGAGCCTAGGGGCATCAGATCAAGCCCGATCACCGCAATCGGCAGCACGAAGAGGCTCATCAGCATCAGATAGGCCGGAAAAGCCCATGAGGCGAGGCGCAGGTAGCTTTCATCCTCATTCTCGACGACCAGCACCTGAAACATCCGCGGCAGGCACAAAAACGCCGCGCCCGACAGGAAAATCAACGCGCTCCAGCGCCCGCCATGGACCTGCCATTCGCCCAATTGCGACGCGTCAATGCGCGCCATCACCGCGCCCACACCGCCGCCCAAGCCCCAGACCACGAAAATCCCGACCGCCAAAAGCGCGCAAAGCTTGACCACCGCCTCAACCGCGATGGCCATGACCACCCCGTGGTGGCGCTCGTTCGCATCCAGATTGCGCGTGCCGAACAGCACCGTAAACAAAGACAGGCCCAGCGCGACCCAAAAGGCGGTCGATTGCGCATTGCCGAAATTCGCACCGCCATCGGCATATGAGAAGCTGGCAAAGCTCAAGGTCACCGACTGCAGTTGCAAGGCGATATAGGGCGTGGTGCCGATCACCGACAAGAGCGTGACAAAGACCGCCAGAAGGTTGGATTTGCCATAGCGCGAGGAAATCAGATCGGCGATCGAGGTGATCCGTTGCCGCCGCCCGATGCGCACGATTTTGCGCAAGGCCCACCACCATCCGACCATGACAATCGTCGGGCCGATATAGATGGCGACATATTCAAGCCCGCTGCGCGCCGCCGATCCCACCGCGCCATAGAACGTCCAAGCCGTGCAATAGATCGACAACGACAGCGTATAGACCCAAGGCGAGCGCAAGAACGCCCCGCGCCCGCGTTTGGCCGCGCGTTCGGCCCCGAAGGCCACCAAAAACAAAAAAGCGACATAGCCAAGGCAAACCGCAACCAACAGATTGAGCATCACCCGCCCTCATGTCGCGCTGCGGCGCCTTGTTGCTCGGCGTGATCGGCGTCCGGTGCGGTTGCCGTTGAATGCGGAGCGTCATTGGAATTTGTTGGTGCGCTTGCGGCCTCGGTCTCTTCGGCGCGCGCAAGCCCGCGTGCCATTAGGGCAGCGGCCAAGGTCAAAAGCCCCCAAAGCCCGAAGACATAAAGCATTGCGCCCGAGGTGGTGACAGGCCCGGCAAGGGCGTCAGGCGTGTGGATCACGGTGGCGGCGGATTTGGGCCAAAGCGCAGGCACCATAAAAAGCACCACGCCCAGCACCGGCAATAGCCGCGCGCCATCCATCATCCGCCGCGCGCGATAGGTTTTGCGTTCCAAAAAGACAGGGCCGCGATCCTCGCTTGGCGGGCGCAGCGGCGTCACGGCGCCACCAGATCGCGCACCGCCTCCAGAACCTCCGCATTGGAGAAGGGTTTGGTCATAAAGCGGCTGGCTCCAAATCGCGCCGCCATCTCGCGGTCGCGGCTTTGCCCGCGCGCGGTGAGCATCAAGACCGGCAAATCCGCCGTGCCTGCGCCCTCGCGCAATTCGCGCAAAATGTCATATCCGCTTTTTCCAGGAAGCATGACATCGAGCACCACAAGGTCGGGCGCTTTGGTCTGGACCACCTGCACCGCGTCAACGCCGTTCGAATGGGTGTCCACGCGCCAGCCGTCGCGGCTGAGCAAAAAGCTGATGGCCTCGATGATATTGGGTTCGTCTTCGATCAGAAGGACATGCTTGCCCATTTCACGTGCCCCTCCCCTGACCCGATGAAAATGAAAACTGCTGAAGGCTACTTAACACCACATCTTGCGGCCAAGTCAAAACTCTTCGCTCATGATGGAAGGCTCGCGGCGCCCCAAACAGTCTTTTGTGGGGCAAATCCGGCAACTTACGCCGATTTGTCGCACCCCGACTTCGCGACCCGCGCCCGCGCCGTCGGACGGATCCACCGCCGCAAGCGCATCGATGTCGCTGCTCGGGACGATGAGCATATGCGCCTGCGTCAAAACCGGCACGTCAAAGCGCGCGGGGCCGACGGGTTCGGCAATGGAATAGGTGACAAAGCGCCCCGCCCCGCGCCCGCTTTGGCGCACCTCGTCGCGCTGCGCCACCATCGGACGGCCCAAAGCGGCATAGAGCGGCCAGAGCGGACAGCCCGCCCCGAACCTCGGCAAAGGAAAGCCCTCGATCGGTTTGCGAAAGGTCATCGTTCCCGAAGCGTCACAGATCACCAACCCCACGGGCCGCGCCCAAGCCTCCGGCGGCAGCATCGCCAAACGGCGCATCGCCGTGCCCAAACCAACCCCGAACCGCGCAGCAATGCCCGCAAGATCAAACCCCTCCTGTGCGCCCAGCGCCTCCAACGCCGCGCCAAGCGGCATCTGCGCCGCATCCGCAACATAGCGCTGCAACAACGCGCGCACCAAAACCTTGGCCGAAAGCGAGGTAAAACCGGCCTCCTCCACCAGTGCGGTGATCACCGGCTCGGGGTCCGCGGCGGTTTCGAGCATCGCAAAATGAAACCCGTGCTGGCGCAAAAAGGCTTCGATCTCGTCTTGGGGGGAGTTGGCATGATCCTCGCCGCCCTCGGCGCGGTCCAGATAGGTGACCAAGGATTGCGCCCCCTCGGCCAGACGGGTGGCATCCTCATTGAGGTTGCGGTGAAAGCGGTCGCGCCATTCGGGTTCGATCTCGCGGGTGTCGGCCAAAATCCCCGCGGTCGAGCGGATCGCCGTCACCATCGAGAGCACCTCATGCATGGAGGCGGCCAGATGCGGGTCATGCGCCAAACGGTCGGTCAGGGTTTCGACGATATGTTCCAATTCGCCAATGCGCCGGTGCGCCCCCACCGTCAGCCCCGCCCATCCCGGAAAGCGTCCCGCATATTCATCGGCGCGGTCCAGTTCCGCCGCCTTGCCCAAGGGGGTCGCCGCCGCCTCGCGCAAGGAGGCAATCAAGGCCGCCTCTGCCCCTTCGGACAAAAGTGCCTGCTCGACGCCCAGAGCCTCGGCAATATCGCCCAGCAACTTGCCGCCGATTCTGCGCCGGTTGTGCTCAATAAGATTAAGATAGGAGGGCGAGATCTGAACCATCTGCGCCAATTGCGATTGGCGCAGCCCCAACATGGTGCGACGTTCACGAATGCGGCTACCGGTCAATGTCGACTTTGGCATGTAATTTCCCTGCGCTTTCAAGGCGTTTCTGCAGTGCGGAAAAACTTTTTTACAAGTGACGCCGCGTCTCTGTGTAATTTTTTACAAAAAAACCGTGGAATTCAAGGCTGTTGTTGCAAAGTTTTCTGTAGAGGCGCGATACTGTCTTTGCACAAATGTGCGCGCGGGGGGCGCAGAGGAGGCATCCCCCGCAGTTAATGAAACGGGAGGATATAATGTCCAAAAGTAATCTGACTCGCCGCGGCGTGATCAAATCCGGCGCCATTGCCGGTGCTGGTGTCGCCCTGCCGACGATCTTCACGGCCTCTTCGGCTGCTGCCTATACGAACGAGCCTTCGGGCGGTTCGGTCACCCTCGGCTTTAACGTGCCGCAAACCGGCCCCTACGCGGATGAGGGCGCGGACGAGCTGCGCGCCTATGAGCTTGCGGTCGAGCACCTCAATGGCGGCGGCGACGGCGGCATGATGAACACCTTCTCGTCCAAGGCCCTCAAGGGCAACGGCATCCTCGGCAAGAAAGTCGAGTTTGTGACGGGCGACACGCAAACCAAATCGGACGCGGCACGTGCCTCGGCCAAATCGATGATCGAAAAAGACGGTGCCATCATGATCACCGGCGGCTCGTCCTCGGGCGTCGCTGTGGCTGTTCAAGGCCTGTGCCAAGAAGCCGGCGTCATCTTCATGGCCGGTCTGACCCACTCGAACGACACCACCGGCAAAGACAAAAAAGCCAACGGTTTCCGTCACTTCTTTAACGCTTACATGTCCGCTGCGGCTCTCGCGCCGGTGCTGTCCAAGCTTTACGGCAACGACCGCAAGGCCTATCACCTGACGGCTGACTATACATGGGGCTGGACGCAAGAAGAGTCGATCAAAGCCGCGACCGAAGCCTTGGGTTGGGAAACCGTCAACACGGTGAAAACCCCGCTCGCACAGACAGACTTCTCCTCCTACATCGCTCCGGTTCTGAACTCCGGCGCCGATGTTCTGGTTCTGAACCACTACGGCGGGAACATGGTCAACTCGCTGACCAACGCGGTTCAATTCGGCCTGCGGTCCAAGCAAGTGAACGGCAAGAACTTCGAAATCGTTGTGCCGCTCTTCTCGCGCTTGATGGCGCGCGGTGCGGGTGAGAACATCAAGGGCATCCTTGGCTCCACCAACTGGCACTGGTCGCTGCAGGACGAAGGCTCCAAAGCCTTTGTGAAATCCTTCGGCACCAAATACGGCTTCCCGCCCTCGCAGGCGGCCCACACCGTGTATTGCCAGACCCTGCTCTATGCAGATGCATGCGAGCGTGCAGGCACCTTCAACCCCTGCGGTGTTGGCGAGGCTCTCGAAGGTTTCGAATTCGACGGTCTTGGCAACGGTAAGACCCTTTACCGCGCCGACGACCACCAGTGCTTCAAAGACGTTCTGGTTGTGCGCGGTAAAGAAAACCCCACATCCGAATTCGACGTTCTCGAAGTGGTCGAAGTCACGCCCGCCGAGCAAGTTACCTATGCTCCCGACCACCCGATGTTTGCGGGCGGTGCATTGGGCACATGTAACCCCGGCGCGTAAGACACACGCCAAAGACCGGTCGCGCTCTCGCAGCGCGGCCGGTTTCTTTCCGCTCGCCGTCGCTTGGGCCGAACTGGCCCGATCGCCCGCTGCGGAGCCTCTTTTAACCACCAAATAAAAAAACCCACGGGTGGGAACAATGGACGCAATCATCCTCCAAATTCTAAACGGGCTCGACAAGGGCTCGGCCTATGCGCTGATCGCGCTTGGGCTTACGCTGATTTTTGGCACGCTTGGCGTGGTCAACTTCGCCCACGGTGCGCTTTTCATGATCGGTGCCTTCTGTGCCGTCACGCTGAGCAAGATCCTCAACCTCAGCTTCGAAACCATCGATCCCACCAAGACCGACTTCCTTGGCAATCCGGCCAAGATCAAGACGACCTATGTCGAGCAATGGTTCGGCAGTGATTTCGGCGCGGCGCTTATCGATTGGTCCGTGCCGCTTGCGATCCTGTTTTCCATCCCGATCATGATTGCCTTTGGCTTCATCATGGAGCGGGGCCTGATCAAACACTTCTACAAACGCCCCCACGCCGATCAGATCCTCGTGACCTTTGGCCTTGCCATCGTGTTGCAAGAGATCATCAAGGCGTTCTACGGCGCCAACCCGATCCCGACCCCTGCCCCCGATGTCTTCAAAGGCAGCTTTGATTTCGGCACGCTTCTCGGATTTGATCCCAATGTGATCATCTACCCCTACTGGCGTCTGGTCTACTTCGGCTTCTCGGCCTTGATCATCTCGGGTGTCTTTGCCTTCTTGCAATTCACCACCTTCGGCATGGTTGTGCGCGCCGGTATGGCCGACCGCGAAACCGTGGGGCTTTTGGGCATCAACATCGACAAACGCTTTACCTTCATGTTCGGCCTTGCGGCCGCCGTGGCGGGGGTTGCAGGCGTGATGTATGCGCCGATCAACTCGCCCAATTACCACATGGGGATGGATTTCTTGGTCCTGAGCTTCGTTGTGGTGGTTGTCGGCGGCATGGGCTCGCTTCCGGGTGCCGTGCTGGCAGGCTTCCTCTTGGGTGTCTTGGAGAGCTTCGCCTCCATGAACGAAGTCAAATCGCTCATTCCCGGTATCGACCAGATCATCATCTACGTCGTCGCCATCATCATTCTACTTACGCGTCCGCGTGGCCTGATGGGTCGCAAAGGCGTGATGGAGGACTAATCCATGCTGGGTCTGAACAAAAAAGACTTCTCGCTTCTTCTGATCGTGGCCGTGCTGACCATGTGCGCGCCTTTCATTCTCAACCCCTTCCCCGAAGGCTCTGCCATGGCGCAGTTCAACGCGGGCTATCCCGATTTGATGCAGCGTTTCGTGATCTTTGGTATCTTTGCCGTCGGGTTTAACATCCTCTTTGGCCTGACCGGCTACCTCAGCTTCGGTCACGCCGCTTTCCTCGGTGTGGGCTCCTACTCTGCGGTGTGGATGTTCAAGCTATTGTCGATGAACGTCATCCCCGCGATCCTTCTGGCGGTGGTTGTCTCGGGGCTTTTTGCTCTGGTGATCGGCTTTATCTCGCTGCGCCGTTCGGGCATCTACTTCTCGATCCTGACGCTGGCCTTTGCGCAGATGTCCTTCAACCTTGCCTATTCGGTGCTCACCCCGATCACCAATGGCGAAACCGGCCTGCAACTGACGCTCAGCGATCCGCGCGTTCTTGGCCAATCGGCTACGGCCGATGGCTCGATCCCTGTGACCTCGCTCTTCGGGGTTGAAATGCGCTCGACCTACGAGATGACCGTCGGGCCGTGGCTGTTCCAGTTCAATGCGGGCTACTACCTGTGCGCCTTCATCTTGCTGCTCAGCTTCTACCTTGCGATCCGCATCTTCCGCTCGCCTTTCGGCCTGATGCTGCGCGCGATCAAATCGAACCAGACACGGCTCAACTATACCGGCCTGAACGCACGTCCCTATACTTTGGCGGCTTTCGTGATCTCGGGCATGTATGCCGGTCTGGCCGGTGCCTTGATGGCCTCGATGGACCCACTTGCGGGCGCCGAGCGTATGCAATGGACCGCCTCTGGCGAGGTGGTGTTGATGACCATCCTTGGCGGCGCGGGCACATTGATCGGTCCGGTTCTGGGCGCGGGCTTCATCAAGTATTTCGAGAACATCTTCTCGAAGATCAACGATACGGTTCTGCACGGCTGGTTTGAGTTCATGCCGGACGGCTTGGAAAACCTGATCGTCGGCATCTTGCACCCCTTCATCGGCAAGGGCTGGCACCTGACGCTGGGCCTGTTGTTCATGCTCGTGGTGATCTTCTTGCCGGGTGGTCTGGTCGAAGGCGGTCAACGTATCGGACGTTTGTTCAAGCGTAAGAAATCCGATGATGCGGGCGACAAAGCCCAATCCACCCCTGCAGAATAAGGAGACGTTAGAATGGGTATTCTAGAAGTCAAAAACGTCGGCAAACGCTTTGGCGGTCTGCAGGCTCTGGGCGATGTGAACCTCTCGGTCGCCGAAAATTCGGTCCATGCGATCATCGGGCCGAACGGGGCGGGCAAATCCACTTTGCTCAACTGCCTCGTTGGTAAATTGATCCCCGACACCGGATCGGTGATGTTCGACGGGCAATCGGTCCTTGGCCGCACGCCCTACGAGATCAACCAGATGGGCATTTCGCGCGTGTTCCAGACCCCGGAGATCTTTGGCGATCTTTCGGTGATGGAAAACATGATGATCCCCTGCTTTGCCAAACGCGACGGCTCCTTCCGCCTCCATGCGATCGAGCATACGGAGAACGAAAAAGAGATCGTCGAGAAGGCCGAGAAAATGCTTGAGGATATGAACATGGCGAACAAGCGGCACATGAACGCCGCCTCCATGTCGCGCGGTGACAAACGCCGCCTCGAGATCGGCATGTGCCTTGCGCAAGAGCCGCGCCTTTTGCTGCTCGACGAGCCGACAGCAGGCATGGCGCGGGCCGATACCAACAACACCATCGACCTGCTCAAGCAGATCAAGGAAGAGCGCGATATCACCATCGCGATCATTGAACACGACATGCATGTTGTGTTCTCCTTGGCCGAGCGGATCACCGTTCTGGCCCAAGGCACGCCCTTGGTCGAGGACACGCCCGAAAACATCAAAGGCCATCCCAAGGTGCGCGAAGCATACCTTGGCGAGACGGCATAAGCGGAGGCCTTCGACATGAACGTCAAACCCGACTTTACCAAAGGCAAGAACCTTGCCGAAACCGCCCCCGCTTTCCTGTCGATCTGGGAGATGGAAAGCTACTACGGCGAAAGCTACATCGTGCAGAACATTTCGTTCAATGTGCATGAGGGCGAAATCCTTGCGCTTTTGGGCCGCAACGGGGCGGGCAAAACCTCGACCCTGCGCTCCATCGCGCGGATGGACAGCCCGCAAGTCACCCATGGCGAGATCTGGCTCGATCACCAGCCTTTGCACAATATGGCCTCGCATCAGGCCTCTGCCGCAGGCATCGCGCTTGTGCCCGAGGACCGCTGCATCATCCCCGGCCTGACGGTCGAAGAGAACCTGCAACTGGCGCAGATCGCCCCGCCGATCGGCTGGTCGCTGGACCGCCTTTACGAGCTGTTCCCGCGTCTGGGCGAGCGCCGCAAGCAAGAGGGCGTGACGCTTTCGGGCGGCGAGCAGCAGATGCTCGCCATCGCCCGCGCCTTGGCCCGCGACATCAAGGTTCTCTTGCTCGACGAGCCTTACGAGGGCCTCGCCCCCGTCATCGTCGACGAGATCGAGAAAACCCTGCGCATCATCAAAGAGCAGGGCATCACCACAGTGATCGTTGAACAAAACGCCGTGCGCGCGCTGGAGCTGGCCGACCGCGCGGTGATCCTCGACACCGGCGGCATCGTCTTTGACGGCGCGGCCTCCGAGGTTCTCGGCGATGAAGCGCTGCGCGCCGAATATCTGGCGATTTAAGCCATAAAAAGCCAAATCCGTCCGCCTTTGGTCCCGATTGAAAGGGCCACGGCGGACGGGTTACCCAGATCCAAACGAAATAGTAGTGAAGGCTATCCCATGTCCGATCAATCCTACCCGCCCTCCGCCGCATTCACCAAAGCGTCCCACGCCGACAAGGCGACCTATGACCAGATGTATGCCGCCTCGATCAATGACCCAGAGGCCTTTTGGGGCGAGCATGGCAAGCGGATCGACTGGATCAAGCCCTTCACCAAAGTGAAATCCTCCGACTTCACCCTCGGATCGGTCGATATCAAATGGTTCGAGGACGGCACATTGAACGCCTCCTACAACTGCGTGGACCGCCATCTGGAGACCCGCGGCGATCAAACCGCGATCATCTGGGAGCCGGACAGCCCCGAGGATGAGGCGCTCCATATCACCTATAAAGAGCTGCACCTGCGCACCTGCCGCATGGCCAATATCCTCGAGGATATGGGCGTGCGCAAAGGCGACCGCGTCATCATTTACCTGCCGATGATCCCCGAGGCGGCCTATGCGATGCTGGCCTGTGCGCGGATCGGCGCGGTGCATTCCATCGTCTTCGCGGGCTTCTCGCCCGATGCGCTTGGTGCGCGGATCAATGGCTGTGATGCCAAGGTGGTGATCACCGCAGACGAAGCCCCACGCGGCGGGCGCAAAACCGCGCTCAAATCCAACACCGATGCGGCGCTGCTGCATTGTAAGGACACGGTCAAATGCCTTGTGGTCAAACGCACCGGCGGTCAAACCACTTGGATTGACGGGCGCGATTACGACTATAACGAAATGGCCGCCGAGGCCGATGACTATAGCAAACCGGCGGAAATGAACGCCGAAGACCCGCTCTTCGTGCTCTACACCTCCGGCTCGACCGGCCAACCCAAAGGCGTCGTGCATTGCACCGGCGGCTATATGGTCTATGCCGCGATGACCCATGAATATACCTTCGATTACCACGAGGGCGATGTGTTCTGGTGCACCGCCGATGTGGGTTGGGTCACCGGCCACAGCTATATCATCTATGGCCCGCTGGCCAATGGTGCCACCACCATCATGTTCGAAGGCGTGCCGACCTATCCCGATGCAGGCCGCTTCTGGGCCGTGTGTGAAAAGCACAAGGTGAACCAGTTCTATACCGCCCCCACCGCCATTCGCGCCCTGATGGGCCAAGGCAACGAATGGGTCGAGAAATACGACCTGTCGGACCTCAAGCTGCTCGGCACCGTGGGCGAGCCGATCAACCCCGAGGCGTGGAACTGGTACAATGACGTGATCGGCAAGGGCAAATGCCCGATTGTCGACACATGGTGGCAGACCGAAACAGGCGGCCATATGCTCACCCCCCTGCCCGGCGCGACGGCCACCAAACCCGGATCGGCCACATTGCCCTTCTTCGGAGTGCAGCCTGTGGTGCTCGACCCCCACACCGGCGAGGAAATCCATGACACCGAATGCGAAGGCGTCTTGGCCATCAAAGACAGCTGGCCTGGCCAGATGCGCACCGTCTTCGGCGATCACGAGCGGTTCGAGAAAACCTATTTCTCCGACTACAAAGGCTATTATTTCGCCGGTGACGGATGCCGCCGCGACAAGGATGGCTACTACTGGATCACCGGCCGCGTCGATGACGTGATCAACGTTTCGGGCCACCGTATGGGCACCGCCGAAGTGGAAAGCGCATTGGTCGCCCACGCCAAGGTCGCCGAAGCCGCCGTCGTCGGTTATCCCCATGAGATCAAAGGCCAAGGCATCTATGCCTATGTCACATTGATGAACGGGGTCGAACCAACGCCCGAGCTGCGCAAAGAGCTTGAAACTTGGGTGCGCACCGAAATCGGACCGATCGCCAAACCCGATCTCATCCAATGGGCCCCCGGCTTGCCGAAAACCCGTTCCGGCAAGATCATGCGCCGCATCCTGCGCAAGATCGCCGAAAACGATTTTGGCAGCCTTGGCGATACCTCGACCTTGGCCGAACCCGCCGTGGTCGACGAGTTGATCGAGAACCGCATGAACCGCGGGTGAACAGGTGTCACATGACGCATGCAAAGGCCGGAGCATTGCTTCGGCCTTTTTCTTTTGCGCCGCGCCCTGAAAAGCTGCCGCGCAAATGTGAACTTCTCTTCACATGTCTGAAGCGGTTAAGCTTTGCGAGGTAGACCTTGGCAAAGTCATCCACAGGCCCCTACCCGCCCCCGCCCCCGCAAACCCCACGCACAGTAGGGTTTGAACCGTCCGATTTCCTTAAGAATTACGTCCACTTAAGAGGTATTAATCGCATGTAAAGATTTACCTCTTAACCTCTGAGTCGTGTGGGGGGTAATCGAAGGATGTAACAAATGCTAGCGATGCGGATTGTCGGATGGGCGATGTCCAGCGTGCTGCAAGACGGCACGCAAAAGCAAATTCACCAAACACCTCAAACCGATACCTCTTCGGCGGGAACCGGCGCGCGCGGCTTTGTGCCTGGCGCGGCCCCCGCCACGGGCGCACTCTCGCCGCCCTCGGCGATCAATCCGGCCACAGTTCTGGCCAATCCCGCAGGGGCAGAGAAATCCGGCGCAACGCAGGATCAAAAAACCCGAGCCGCCGCCGATGTGGTGCGCCGCTCCGCCAATCCCTCCTCGAGCGAAAGCGCCGCGCGTGCCGTGATTGAAGGCGCAGCCGAACACAGTGCGCCGCGCGCGCGCGAGGATCACAAGAGCCGCAGCGAAGACGCCGAGGCCATGTTTGGCAGCCCCGAAGAGGAGGCGCGCGCCGCGGCTTTGGACGCCGAACAAAACGCCGCCGCGCAAGCCGCATTCAAGGCCGAGCGGGACGCCAGCAATGACCACAACCTTGCCCTTTTGCAGGCCGCGAAATCCCAAACCGCGCATAGCATTGAGACCCGCCGCGAAAGCGCGCCGGCCCCGCAGGCGGAAACACAGGGCGCGGACCCTCTGCGCGAGCAGGTCGAAATTTCCTCGGCCGAGAGCCATGCCCGCAGCCTCGCGTTGCAAGCAGAACTGCGCGCGCAATATCTCGTGCGCGAGATTCAAGCTGCCGTGCGCGCGGCCAAGCAAAGCGCGATCGAAGCCGCCCGTAATGGCGAGAAAGTCGGCGGGGTGGATATTCCCACCTCGGATCAACGCTTTGCCGCAAGTCAGGTTCTAGCGACCTATAACGCCGCCATCGTCGCGAGCCGCGCCGCATAACCCTGCGCCGCCCTCGCCGCAAGCCGCAGGTAGCAGGCAGGCGCAGGCACAACATTACGCTTTACGCCTGAGGGCCCGAGGGTCCACAATAGGCTATGGTCACCCAAGCACGCAGCACGCCGCCCTCCTCGCATCCTATAGATCCCGCGGATCGCGCCGCGCCGCAATCGCTGTCCGATCTGGCATTTGACTACGCGCCCACGGGTTTGGTGGTTTTGGAAAACCGTATCGTGCGCCGCTGCAACCAACATTTCGCGCGCATGTTCGGCGGCACGCCCGAAAGCTATAGAAACACGCAATTTTCTGCTCTTTACCCGTCGCTACAGGAGTTTGAAACCATCGGCGCACGATGGCGCGAAGGCATGCGCAGCACCGGCAGGTATCAAGATGAACGCATCATGCGCCGCCGTGATGGAACGTTGTTTTGGTGCCGCGCGCGCGGACAATCGCTCACCCCCGAAGACCCGTTTCGCCAAGGTGTGTGGTCCTTTGCCGATATTTCCGAAGAACGCCCCTTGGTCGAGTTGACGCGCCGCGAGCGCGATGTCGCGATCCTCACCTGCCGCGGGCTGACCTGCAAGGAAATCGGCAAGGAATTGGGCCTGAGCTATCGCACAATCGAGGTCTACCGCGCGCGGCTTTTGCAAAAATTCAAGGCGCGCAAATTGGCGGAACTGGTGGCAAAACTCTCCGGAACGCCACTGTGAGCGGCCCGTCTCGCAACAGATTTGACGCAAAATCGGGGTTTTTCACCTCGCTTCCCTACAATAGATAGCGCAAAGAGGATGAAATTGCCCGCTTTATTCGCATCCACGCATGCCATATAAGCAGGCCAGATTTGCTAGCGCGCACGCCAAGATGAGCGCATCTGACCGTTTGAGGACAACATGACAAAAAACACCCATGACTCCGATGTGGCCTTTATTCAGGCACTGGCCGAGCTTTTGCGCGAGAACGATCTGACCGAGTTGCAGGTCAAACGCGAATATGGCGAAGACGACAGCCTCAACGTGCGCGTCAGCCGCAAAAAAGAGATTGTCACCCAAGTCGCGGCAGCCCCTGCCGCTGCTGCTCCGGCCCCCTCGGCAGCTTCCGCTGCCGCCGCGCCAGCACAGATCGCCTCGGCAGAAGAAGACCCCGCAAGCCACCCGGGCGCGGTGACCTCGCCCATGGTCGGCACAATCTATCTTCAAGCCGAACCGGGCGCACCTTCCTTCATTTCGGTCGGCGCTCAGGTCAGCGAAGGCGACACGCTGTTGATCGTGGAAGCGATGAAAACCATGAACCATATTCCGGCGCCAAAATCGGGCACCGTGAAGCGTATCCTCGTCGCTGATGGCGATGCGGTCGAATATGGCTCTCCCCTCGTCGTTATCGAATAAGGCGCAACATATGTTCGATAAAATCCTAATTGCCAATCGAGGCGAAATTGCCCTCAGGGTGATCCGCGCGGCCCGCGAAATGGGCATCAAATCGGTCGCGGTGCATTCCACCGCCGACGCCGATGCGATGCATGTGCGCATGGCCGACGAAAGCATCTGCATCGGCCCGCCCTCTTCGACTGAAAGCTACCTGTCGATCCCTGCGATCATCGCCGCCTGCGAAGTCACGGGTGCACAGGCCGTGCACCCCGGGTATGGCTTTTTGTCGGAAAACGCCAATTTCGTGCAGATCATCGAAGATCACGGGCTCACCTTTATTGGCCCGACCGCCGAGCACATCCGCGTTATGGGCGACAAAATCACCGCCATCGACACGATGAAGGCGCTCGGCGTGCCCTGCGTGCCCGGATCGGGCGGCGGCGTGCCGGACTTGAAAACCGCGCAAAAGCTGGGCGCCGAAATCGGCTATCCGGTCATCGTCAAGGCCACCGCTGGCGGCGGCGGGCGCGGCATGAAAGTCGCCGAAAACGCGGGCGAGATGGAAAGCGCCTTTATGACCGCGCGCAGCGAGGCGAAGGCCGCCTTTGGCAATGACGAGGTCTATATCGAGAAATACCTGACCACACCGCGCCATATCGAAATTCAGGTGTTTGGCGATGGCAAAGGCCGCGCCGTGCATTTGGGCGAGCGCGATTGCTCGCTGCAGCGGCGCCACCAAAAGGTATTCGAAGAGGCCCCCGGCCCCAGCATCACCCCCGAAGAGCGCGCGCGCATTGGCAAAATCTGCGCCGATGCGGTGGCCAAAATCAACTATGCCGGCGCGGGCACCATCGAGTTTCTCTACGAGAACGGCGAGTTCTATTTCATTGAAATGAACACCCGCCTGCAAGTCGAGCACCCCGTCACCGAAGGCATTTTCGGCGTTGACCTCGTGCGCGAGCAAATCCGCGTTGCCGAGGGCCTGCCGATGTCCTTCGAGCAAGGCGATCTGACCATCAACGGCCATGCCATCGAGGTGCGGATCAACGCGGAAAAACTGCCGAAATTCTCGCCCTGCCCCGGCACCATCACCGCCTATCATGCGCCTGGCGGGCTTGGCGTGCGCATGGACAGCGCGCTCTATGACGGCTATACGATCCCGCCCTACTACGACAGTTTGATCGGCAAGCTGATCGTCCACGGCCGCGATCGCAACGAGGCCTTGGCCCGTTTGAACCGCGCCTTGGGCGAATTGATTGTCGACGGGGTCGATACCACCGTGCCGCTCTTTAGCGCTCTTTTGCAAGAGCAGGACATTTTGGATGGCACCTATAACATCCATTGGCTCGAAGAGTGGCTTGAGAACGAATTTCAAGCCTAAGAAATTGATATAATTAAAAAACGCCCGCCATTTTCGGCGGGCGTTTGTGTTGAGAGCGCTACAGATCGCGCGGGATCAATGTGCAACTGGCGCGTTTCTCGCCGTGGGTGGCAAAATAGTCCGCCAACCCGATCCGCCCGTCCTCGGGCACTTGGGTCCAATCGATCCACTCCAGATCAAAGTCAAGCGCCTCGGCAATGATCTCCAAAGCCCGCGGGCCAGGAACAGCGCGCGGACGCAGCGGGCCGCCCCCCTCGCCGCTTGGCACCGGCTGGCTGACGATGCGCAAAACCGGATCCTCCGAGATCAAGAACACCCCATCAAGGATCACCAAACGCGGCCCGAGCGCGCGGATATACGAGAAGAGCAAAAACAAATCGGCGACGTTTTCGAGCAAATCGAACATCGCCACCACGTCATAGCGCCGCTCGGCGCGCACCTCTGCGCTCAGCTCTTCCATCGGGTCGGCGCAGCGCAGATCGATACGCTCGCGCAGGCCGATATCAGGGTAGCGGGTAAATTTGCTCGCCTGCTCTGCGCTTTTCTCGACCCCGACAACTTGCAGCGCCCCTGCCGAGGCAAAGGCGTAACACCACCGCCCGTCTTCGGCCCCCAGATGCAGCACGGTGCTATCGGCAATCACGTGGCGGTATGCATCAAGCAACACCCCGTGGCGCGCATGCATGCGGCTGACCATCATCATCGCCGGATTGTCCGGCCCTTCTCCACTTCCACTCATTTCGAGAACCTCACTGGAAACTTCACCAAAGATCAGCCTAAATGGCGAGGGACAGTGCTCCGTTAACGTGCTCCGCAATAATCCGAACGAGTTTCGCAGAATTTGAATGACCATCGCCGCACAAATCACGCCAGACACATTGCTTGAGGCCTACCGTATCGGGGTTTTTCCGATGGCCGAGCATGAGAACGACCCCGAGGTGTTTTGGGTCGATCCGCGCCGCCGCGGACTTTTGCCGCTGGACGGGTTCCACCTTTCGCGTAGCCTTCGCCGCCGGATGCGCCGCGGCGCCTATCAGGTCACGTTGAACCACGATTTTGATGGGGTCTTGAGCGGTTGCGCCGACCGCGAGGAGACATGGATTAGCGCCGATATCGCGCGGCTTTATCGCGCCTTGCATCTGCGCGGCGAGGCCCATTCGATTGAAATCTGGCAAGACGGCGCGCTTTGCGGCGGGGTTTACGGCGTCACATGTGGCGCGGCGTTTTTCGGGGAAAGCATGTTCTCGCGGCGCACCGATGCGTCAAAACTGGCGCTGGCGCATTTGGTCGACCATCTGCGCCGCTGTGGATTTACGCTGTTTGATACGCAATTCACCACGCCACATTTGATCAGCTTGGGGGCGATTGAAGTGCCGCGCAAAGACTATCACGGGCTGCTCAACGCGGCATTGGACATGCCTGCCGACATCACCGCCCTGCCGATATGCCGCGCGCCTCAGGAGATTTTACAGCGGATGACCCAAACATCATAGCGCGCGTGATCAAGCGCGCTGAGCGCGGGCGAAGAGGCAATCATCCAGCCGCTGTAAATCGGCACGTCCTCGCCGCCGTCGCGCACCGTGACATGGGCATAGGCATCCCCCGAAGGATCGCCCGCCGGAAAACGGCATTCGGACAGATCGACGCGCAATAATCCGAGATCAAAGCCGCCGCCCACGCTCACCGTGTGGTCGAACACCTGCCCAGAGACCTTGTCGAGCGTGCGCAAGATCGCGCCATCGGCTTTGCTGGCCTGTTGCTGCGCGGCGAGGGGGGCGGCAGCCAGACCGGCGAGCACTGCGGCCAAAAGCGCGCGGCGCATCAGTTCGCCGCCGCGTCAGGCGCGCTGCCATCACCTGCGACAAATTTCATCAACAACGAAATCAGGCTCACCGCGCCTTGGGTGAATTCGATCTCGTCGCCCGCGGCGAGGTAGAAGGGCGACCCCCCTGGCATGATCTCGACGAAATTGCCGCCCAGCAGCCCTTCGGAAGAAATCGACACAGCGCTATCGTCAGGGATCTCAATGCCGCTCGACACGGTGAATTCAGCCGTCGCCCGATAGGTCGCCGGATCAAGATCCACATCCGTCACTGTGCCGATCTTGACCCCTGCGAGGCGCACATCGGTGCCGACGCTCACGCCTTCAAGCGAGCGAAACGACGCCGTCAGCGGGTAGCCTGCGCTGTTCGCTGAATAGCCCGTGGCTTGCCCTGCATAGAACAAAAAGCCGATAGCCGCGATAAGAACCGCGCCGCCAACAAGGGTTTCGGTCGTGTTTTCAGACATATAACTGCACTCGCATTCTGCGTCGCGGAAGTACGGTCAGGCGCGGCGCGCCCGCCATTTTACTCCGGCGTCCAAGCCTCGTAATCGCTGCGCTCGGCAGGGGCCTCGCGGCGAATGGAGCCTGCCGGAGCATAGGCCAAGGGCGTGCCGGTCAGGTTCGGCTGATGCGGTTTTTCCCATGCCTTATGCACCATCGGGCGGTCGGTGGGCGGCTCTTTGAAGGTGTGATGCAACCACCCGTGCCACTCGGCGCCAATGCGGCTGGCCTCGGCCTCGCCGTTGTAAATCACCCAGCGGCGCTTGCCATCCACGGTGCGGTAATAGCAGTTGCCCTGCTCGTCCTCGCCCACTTTGACGCCTTTGCGCCATGTATAAAGCTGTGTGTTCAAGGTCTGGCCATTCCACCAGGTGAAAACACGCAAAACACTGTTCAGAATACCCATTGGTCTCTCCGCAACTAGTCCCATTCCATATGGCCCAAAACCGCACCGAGGTCCAGTGCCGCCGCGCCTTCGCCGCCCGCTTGGGCGGTTATTCCGCTGCCAAAGCCGTCACCTCGATCTCGATGCGGTATTTATCGTCGATCAATCCGCATTCGACCATGGTCGCGGCGGGCGGAGCATCGCCGAAAACCTCACGCAGCACCGGCCAGCATGGCTCGAATTCGCTGCGGTCGGGCAAATAGTAGGTGACCCGCACCACACGGTCGAACCCGCTGCCCGCCTCGGCCAAAGCCTTGCCGATCGTTTCGAGCGCGGCGCGGCATTGCGCCTCGACGCTGTCGCCTTGGCCGACCGTGCCGGCCACATGCACAAAACCGCCCGCGACAACGGCGCGGCAATAGCCGATTTTCGCTTCGAACTCACCACCGGTAAAAATGCGTTTCATTTGACGTGATCCTTCATTGCGCCTTTTGCTGATGCGATACACCGCAGCGCTGCGCGGTGCAATCTGCGCAATGCGCCCATCTGCACAACATCACAAGAGCCGTTACCAAACGAAAAATGCCCGCCAAAAAGGCGGGCATTTTCTATCCAAACGGACGCATCAATTACCCTGCGGTCGCGCCTTTTTCCTTGCTCTCGGCAAAGATCATCAAAGGCGCGGCATCGGAATTGACCGCTTCCTCGTTGACCAGAACCTCTTCGACATTTTCCATCGACGGCAATTCGAACATGGTGTTGAGCAAGATGTCTTCGAGGATCGAGCGCAGCCCGCGCGCACCGGTTTTGCGCTCGATCGCGCGTTTGGCGATGGCCGAAAGCGCATCATCGGTAAAGCTAAGCTTGGCATCTTCAAGCTCGAACAAACGCTGGTATTGCTTGACCAGCGCGTTCTTTGGCTTGGTCAGAATGGTGATCAGCGCGTCTTCATCAAGGTCCTCGAGCGTTGCAATCACCGGCAAACGGCCGACAAATTCGGGGATCAAACCGAATTTGAGCAGGTCTTCAGGCTCCAGATCGGTGAAAATCTCGCCCACGCCGCGCGCATCATTGTCGCGCACATCGGCACCAAAGCCCATGGCCGAGCCTTTGCCGCGCTGCGCGATGATTTTATCAAGACCTGCAAAGGCCCCGCCGCAGATGAACAGGATGTTGGTGGTGTCCACTTGCAAGAACTCTTGCTGCGGATGCTTGCGCCCGCCCTGCGGCGGCACCGAGGCAACCGTGCCTTCCATCAGCTTGAGCAAAGCCTGCTGCACGCCCTCGCCCGAAACGTCGCGGGTGATCGACGGGTTTTCGGACTTGCGTGTGATCTTGTCGACCTCGTCGATATAGACGATGCCGCGCTGCGCGCGCTCGACGTTGTATTCGGAGGCTTGCAGCAGTTTAAGGATGATGTTTTCCACATCCTCGCCCACATAACCGGCCTCGGTCAAAGTGGTCGCATCGGCCATAGTAAAGGGCACATCCAGAATGCGCGCCAAGGTCTGCGCCAAAAGCGTTTTACCGCAACCGGTCGGACCGATCAGCATGATGTTGGATTTCGCCAGCTCGATATCCGACCCTTTGGCCGAATGGTTGAGACGCTTGTAATGGTTATGCACCGCGACCGAGAGCACACGTTTGGCCATCCGCTGCCCGATCACATAATCATCAAGCACATCACAAATTTCTTGCGGTGTCGGCACGCCTTCGGAGGATTTCAGACCCGAGGATTTCGTTTCTTCGCGGATAATATCCATGCAAAGCTCGACACATTCATCACAGATGAACACCGTCGGGCCAGCTATCAGCTTGCGCACCTCATGCTGGCTTTTACCGCAAAAGCTGCAGTAGAGGGTGTTCTTGCTGTCGCCGTTGGATGTATTCGCCATGTCGTCCCTTTCAGGCCCCGTATCTGCATCGTGTTGACCGTTCTGGTCGCCCGGAGCCCCGCGTTGAAGGACAGCTTAGGACAGCCAAAGAGGCTCTACAATCTGAAAATGGCTGCGCGCCCGCATGGGCACGTAGCCGTGATAATTTATTCCGCGTCGTCGCCCTTGGCGCGGCTTTCGACGATCTCGTCGATCAAGCCCCAGTCTTTGGCCTCATCGGGTGACATGAAGTTGTCACGCTCCAGCGCCGCTTCGACCTTTTTGAGGGTTTGGCCGGTGTGTTTGACATAGATCTCGTTGAGCCGCGTCTTGAGCTTTTGGGTCTCTTGCGCGTGGATCATGATATCGGTCGCCTGACCTTGGTAGCCGCCCGAGGGCTGGTGCACCATGACGCGCGAATTGGGCAGCGAGAAACGCATGCCTTTCTCACCTGCGGTGAGCAGGAGCGAGCCCATCGATGCCGCTTGGCCGATCACAAGGGTCGACACTTTGGGTTTGATGTACTGCATCGTGTCGTAGATCGACAAACCGGAGGTCACAACACCGCCGGGCGAGTTGATATACATCGAAATTTCCTTGGACGGATTTTCCGCCTCAAGGTGCAAAAGCTGCGCCACGATGAGCGAGCTCATGCCGTCATGCACCGGACCGGAGAGGAAAATAATCCGCTCCTTCAAAAGCCGCGAGAAAATATCATAGGCCCGCTCGCCACGGCTCGTTTGTTCAACGACCATGGGAACAAGGGTGTTCATATAGGTATCGATTGGGTCTTTCATATCCGCCTGCCTTCTGCTGTCCGGGCATCATTACGCATCAGATGCTAATGGAGTCTTAGTCGCGCGCCAAAGGGGCTGCAAGGGCAGCAGGGAATTTCTCTGCCTCAGGCGCGAGGTTTTGCCCTGAATTTCAGGTCTTGGTTGATGAAGGGTTAAGATCACCGCCGCGCCCTACATAAAGCGCAAACAAAACAGGGGACGCCAAAGCGCCCCCTGCTTGCCGCCCCCGAGATCGGGCGCGATGTCATAGATTTTATTGCGACACCGACTTGAGATAGGCGATCATCGCGGCGATATCGCTTTCTTTTTTCAAGCCCGCAAAGGACATTCTGGTTTTGGGAGCAAAGGCCTTTGGCTTGGCCAGAAACGCCGCCAAGGCTGCATCATCCCAAACCGCCCCATCAGCGGCAAGCCCTTGGAACGCCTTGGAATACTTAAACCCCTCGACCGAACCGATGGTCTGCCCCGCAATATCGTTGAGGATCGGGCCGGTCTTGTTTTGCGCGCCCTCGCCCACTTGGTGGCAGGCTTTGCATTTCTTGAACACTTTCTCGCCGTCCGCCACCAAGGCCGGATCGAGCGCGGCCTCTTGCGCGGGTGCGGGGGCGGCCGGTTCGGATTTGGCCGGTTCCGCCGCGGGCGCGGCCTCGGCCTCCTGCGCGGGCGCAGCTTCGGTCGCAGGCGCGGCACCCTCCTCTTGCGGCGTCACATCCAGAACCGTGGCTTCCATGGTGATTTTCACCTCGGTCTTGCAGTTCTCCATGCAAGGCTCGCCAGTCCATTTGGCATATTCGGTCTGCGGGCGGTCATCGACAATAAACCCGTCTGCATTGAGCATCTCGACGTCCAAAAACGTCTCGTTCGAGAGCACGAAATCATCCTCGACCATATCGTTGGAATACAGGATGTAGGCGACGATCGCATAGACCTCATCGGCGCTCAGGCTTTGCGCGTTGCCAAAGGGCATAGAGCGGTTCACATAGTCCCAAGTCGTTGACAAATAAGGCCAATACGAGCCGACCGTTTTGAGCGGATCCTCACGGTCAAGCGTATCCACGCCGCCTGCCAGCTTGGGCCAGTTGTCGCGCCCTTCGGCGAAATCACCGTGGCAGGACGCGCAATTGTCGGCAAAAATCATCTCGCCGTCTTCGACATTGCCCGACCCGACCGGAAGACCCGCTCCGTCGGGGCGCACGTCGATGTTCCATGCCGCGACCTCATCGGGCGTCGCCGCACGGCCAAGGCCGAAGGGGCCCGCCTCCGCCGCCGAAACCGTCGCCGCGACACCCAAAGCTGCGGCGGCTAAAGATTTAAGATACTTCGACATTTTCTGCCTCCCCGCTCTCCTTGACCCACCAGGTCTGGATGCAGTTGTTATGATAGATCGAGTTCAAACCGCGCACTTCGCGCAACTGGGTTTTGGTCGGCTGGACATATCCGGTCTCGTCCATCGCGCGGCTTTGCAACAACATTTCCGAGCCGTCCCAATCGATATCGAGATAAAAGCGCGAGAGCGCCATCTTCTGCCCAGGCGCGGCCAATCGCGCGGTTTGCCATGTCTTGCCGCCATCAATGGACACATCGACCCGTTTGATCGCGCCATTGCCCGACCATGCGAGGCCGGTGATAACCAAAGGCCCTTTGCCGTGGGT
Organism: Paracoccaceae bacterium; assembly: GCA_050633545.1. Classification (GTDB taxonomy): domain Bacteria; phylum Pseudomonadota; class Alphaproteobacteria; order Rhodobacterales; family Rhodobacteraceae; genus Litorivita. Next base: position 109,850 of record JBOEGS010000003.1, on the reverse strand, counting down.
GATCGGCGATTGCGGGCTGGGCGAGGTGATGACCGATTTTGCATCCATCACCCAAGTCCATTTGCGCGAGGTGCCATTGGCCAGCGTATCGGTATATTTCGACGTCTCCTCGCGGCTCTCGACGGGCGCATCGGTGACCTCGATACGGCGGATCCATTTGACCCACATATTGCCTTCCCAACCGGGCACAACGAGGCGCACAGGATATCCGTGCTCTTTGCGCAGCGCCTCGCCATTGGCCTTGAAGGCCAAAATACAGTCGTCCAGCGCCTTTTCCATCGGGATCGACCGCCCGTTCGAAGAGGCATCGGCCCCTTCCACGTAAATCCATTTGTCCTTGAGATCGCCCGCCTTACCAAGGCCCGCCTCCTCCAAGATCGTGCGAAGGCTGACGCCGGTATATTCCATATTGTGGATCATACCGTGGGTGAACTGCGCGCCGTTCAATTGCGCCCCCGCCCATTCCATGCCGGTATTGGCGGCGCATTCGAGGAAGTTGACCTGATTGACGCGCGGAAACCGCTCCAGATCGGCATAGGTGAAAATCAATTCCTGATCGACCAAGCCGTTGATCATCAAGCGGTAATCCTCTTTTGCCAATTCGATCGCGCCCGAATGGTGCCGCTCGAAAGCGCAGCCTTGCGGCGTGATCGTCCCGTCGAGCGCATGGATCGGCGTGAAGTTGATCGAAGAGATCGTATCGGCCGTCAGCCATTCGACATTGCGGCGCACCACATCGGTTTCGAATTTGATCGGAAGGCCGTAGGGCGTCTCGTCCACCCCGTCGCCAAAGCCGCTCGCCCAAGGTTGCACTTCGGTGATCAGCGGATCACCCGCCGCCCGCGCCGCGCCCGCCGTGGCAAGCGCACCCGCCGCCGTGGCCGCGCCCCTCAGGAACGCGCGCCGCGAGGGGGATTTGCCTTTGAAGCTGACTGTCATCTGTCTCTTGCTCCTTTCAAAACATCAAATTCATCTACGTGAATTCAATGGGTAAAAAAATATGCCGCCGAAGCGGGGGCGCTTAGGCCCCCACCACCGTGACGCTATCGTTGGGGGCGACGGTGACCGTGCCCTGCTTGCGGATATGGCTTTCCACCACATCCCAAATTTGCGGACCTTCCGTGCCCTCATTGACGCTGGCCCAACCCGCGACTTGGTAGGTCTTGGCCGGATCAATCAATTCGCCGGTCTTGAGCAGGGTCATTTCGGAAATCCGCTCGCCCTGTTTTTTCGACACATCAATGCGGTAGCCCATGCCGCCGATCCGCACCATATCACCGCCCTGCTGGTAATAGGGGTCGGTGTTAAAGAGGTTGTCGGCCACGTCCTCCAAAATCACATGGATGAATTCCCCTGTCATTTCAGTGCGGTAAGCCTTACCATAGGACATCGAAGTGACGTTCCAGATGTCTTCGCGGGTGATGTCCTGCCCCGGCAGGATCGACGGGCCCCAACGCACACCGGGCGACATGGCGATATCCGCCTCGCGTTCGGACAAGAGCGCATCGCAGATCAGATCATCCCAAGAGCCGTTGAAATTGCCGCGGCGATACAAGAGGCTGTCGGTTTTGCCGATCACCTCGGACAGCTGATCCGCATAGGGGGCGCGCTGTTCGTCGATCAGCGCGGCGACCTCTTTATCCGGTTCGATCACATCCGAGAAAATCGGGATCAATTTGTGTTTGAATCCCATCATGCGGCCGTCTCGCACATCCAGATCGACGCGGCTGACGAATTTGCCGTTCGAGCCCGACGCGATGATGATCGTCTCGCCGACCAGAACAGGTTCGGGCAGCGCATCATGGGTATGGCCCGACAAGATCACGTCGATGCCCGTGACGACACCCGCCATTTTCTTGTCCACGTCAAAGCCGTTGTGCGACAGGCAGACCACCAGTTCGGCACCCGCGGCGCGCACCTCGTCCACCACGCTTTGCATATGCTCGTCGCGGATACCAAAGCTGTATTCGGGGAACATCCAACCGGGGTTGGCGATGGGCATATAGGGGAAGGCCTGCCCGATCACGGCGATCTTCACGCCGCCGCGTTCGAACATTTTATAGGGTTTGAAGAGTTCCGCTGGCTCGTCCCACTCGGCATCGAAAATGTTCTGCCCCAGCGCGGCAAAGGGCAATCCTTCGACGATCTCGTTCACCCGCTCCGAGCCGAGCGTGAATTCCCAATGGAAGGTCATCGCATCGGGTTTGAGCGCGTTCATCACATTGACCATATCCTGGCCTTCGGTGTGATGGCAGGTGAAGGAACCGTGCCACGTATCGCCGCCATCCAGCAGCAAAGCATCAGGGCGCGCGGCGCGGATCTGGTTGATCACGGTGGCCACACGGTCCAAACCGCCGACGCGGCCATAAGTGCCCGCCAGCGCGGTAAAATCATTGTAAGACAATGCGTAAGCCGAGGGCGAGCCATCCTCGATGCCGTAAGCGCGGCGGAAATCGGCACCCGTGACATGGGGCATCTGGCCCTTGGCCGCGCCCACACCGAGGTTGATCTCCGGCTCGCGGAAATAGATCGGTTTGAGTTGCGCATGGATGTCGGTGACGTGAATCAAGCTGACATTGCCATAGGTGTCGAATTCCAGAAGCTGGTCTTGGGTCAAAGCCTGCTGCGCCGCCAAACGGCCCCAATTGCCAAAACCCGATGCGCCCACCAGCGCGGATGCGGCCATACCGACCTGAAGAAAATCGCGGCGTGAGATCATGTCTACCGGCTCCGAAAGGTTAAAAATGTCCTGAACCGCCCGCGATTATCGCGTGCAGCCTTGGCCGACGCGGCCAGATTTGTGAGGTCCTGCCCCGATTGTCATATGTCCCGTCGTCCGCGCGATCCGCGCGAGCTTGTGGCGCAGGGGCGCGCATCTGGCGCCCCCACGCAAAGTCTTGATCAGTTACGCACCGAAGGCGCTTCGACCGACAGCCCGTTGCCGCGCGAGGCGACATAAAGCTCCAGCGCGATAAACTCGGCACTACCAGGTGCGAAGGTCTCGGCGCGGGTATCACGCACACAGCCCTTGAACCGCGCATGAGCGGTGTTCAATTTGGCGTTCTTCAAACGGTAGACCGGAAAGCCGTTGATCTGGCCTTGGCTGAGGTGATCGGCGCGGATCATATTGCCATAGTTTTCCTCGTGGCAAGATGCGCAAGACATATCGAGTTGCCCCGTGCGGGTGTAATACATCTCCTTGCCCTGTGCCCATGTGGCCTCGGCCGGACCGTCAATGGCCACATTCACCGGCATGCCGCGCGATTGAAGCGAAATCACGGCTTCCATATTGGCCATCTTGCCCGAGGTGTAACCGTAAGGCTCGGCGCCCATGCGGCTGGTGCGGCAATCGTTGATCTGCATTGCCAAAGTGCGCACTTCCTCGGCCCCGTCATTCCACTTGGGATAGACGGCGCGCACGCCTTTCATCGAGGTTTCAACGTCGTCATGGCACGAGGCGCAAGATTTGCCCTCGGACCCGTCAACAGCGTTCCACTGATCCATGCCCTGATCCACAAAGATCATGCCCGGATTGTCGAAATCATCCATCTGGGTCTGCTGGGTTTCGCTCGCACGAAAGCGCCAACCGGAATAGATCGCATCCATATTGGCGTCTTCCATATGCTTTGGAAGATCGGCTTTGGTGACGATTTCAATCTCGCCGTTGATGACCAATTCCGCATCCTCGTCGGCATAAGCCGCGCCGCCCATAAGAGCGCCGCCCGTGAAGGCGAGCGCCAAAAGGGCTTTTGTGCTTGTCAGCTTCGTCATATTATTCCTCCCTAAGATCCAACGCCTTACGCGATTGCGACCGATTTCGCTTCCTCGTAGACCGACCCGTCATCGTCGTACCACGTGAACTTGAATTCACCCGCTTCGGGCACGACAGCGTCGAACTCGAAATAAGGGTTGGTCGAAATCGCGGCTTCCATCGTGATGTCGATCACGGACTGGCCGTTGAACTCACAGGTGAAGCGGTTGATGATCGAACGCGGAATGGGCGAGCCATCCTTGTTCTTGCGTTGACCCGATTCCATCTTGTGGCTGATCAGGGTCTTGATGGTGACAGTTTCGCCAGCCGCCGCCGTTTTGGGGGCTTTGACGCGGGGTTTTACACCAGATGCCATTGTCTTATCTCTCCTGAATTAGCCGCCGCAGCCGCCGATGGTGACTTTCACGGTCGCGCTTGCACGGGCAAAGCTTCCGTCTTCCATTTTCGCAATCGCAACAACGTCTTGCGTGCCTGCAAGGCGGATGCGCGTGCTGGCCGAACGGCTGCCCGCGAGGGGACCAAAGTTAAAGGTGGCCACGCCCGGCGTCGGGTTGCCCGCCGCCAGCAGCATGATCGATGTCGCGCCTTCGGCCGAAACCGAAACCGGAACCGTATTGCCGTTTTCTGCGATTTCCGGCGCGGTCAAAGTGACACCGCCGTCGGCCACATCGGCACCGCCGGTAAAGGCGGCAATCGCCTCATCCGCCGCCGCCATCACGCGCAGGGGCAGAACCGTCAGCGCAGCCGCACCCAGCCCGATGGCCAGAGTTTCGCGTCGTGAGAATTCCATGTTCATCTCCTTAAGGTTCGGTTCTTGATCACTCGTCCTTGAGCGTCATCAAGAATGCAATTACGTCCTCGATCTGCGCCGCGCTGAGCAGCGGATCGAGCGGACCTGTGGGTGCCTTGCCGGTATAGCCGTCGCCCGGACGGTTGAAGCCGTCGACCTTGTAATAGGCCGGCATAACCGTGCCCTCGAAGGTCATCTTGGCATTGGTCAAAATCCCGCGCAGCTGCGCTTCGTCATAACGGCTGCCAACGCCATCAAGCATCGGCCCGACATCGCCCGGGAAGGGCGCATCGCTGAGCGCCGATGCCTCGTGGCAGGCCACGCAATTGCCCAGTTTTTTGGACTTCATGATCTGCGCGCCCTGCGCCGGATCACCCGCCGCACCGGTCAGCGATTCGGCCACGGCACCGTCCGTGAATTTGACATCCGCAGGTGCAACCGGATTGGCCTGCGCCGCCCCTGCTGCAATTAGCGTTGCCGCCAGTGTAAGTGTAGAAAGCCTCATGTTTCCTCCCATGGCTATCGTTTCTCGGCTTGGATAGCTTCGCATACCGTAGTCCACAACGTATCTCGGTGACAAGGACAAATTCACAATTCTGAATTTACTTATGCGTTCTCGGAGCGATATTTCACCCAAAGGGTTAAGCGAAGGTTACGATTGATCCGCTGCAGGCCTATTCCGAACCGGTTTCGGCCAATTTGCGCGCATGGTATTTTTGGAAGGGCTCATCGCTTTCATAGCCCTTTTCCTTCACCCAAGTCAGCAAATTCAACGTCGTGTGTTTCCCAAAAGCGCCCGGCACCTGCGCCACGGCCACCTGCGGCGCGGCGGCCTCGCCTGCCTCGAGGCCAAAGAACATCATCGTCGGCGTGAACATCAGGCCCCATTTGCGCACCATCTCTTTTTCGGGCAGCGTCTCGCCATCGAAATCGGTCACCTCTATGTCGCCGAACATATTGATCTGAATGAAAAAATAGTTCTCCTTGATATAGGCGTCGATCGCGGGGATCGGGAAAACCTCCTCATGCATTTTCTGGCAATAGATACATCCGCGCTGCTCTACGATCAGCGCCAGACGCTTGCCCTCGGCATTGGCCTCGGCCAGATCCTCGCGCAGGTCCTTGAACGTATCGCGCATCCATTCGGCCTTGTGCAGCCCGTCATCGCCGACATTGGCCGCAAACACCGGCAGCGCCGACAAGAGCAACGCCGCGCAGGTCATCATAATCCGCTTCATCTCATGTCCTCCACAGACTGTCCCGATGCGCCGGCCCTACCCGAGGGCGCCGAACGCAGGAACCCATTCGATCATCTTTTGCGCGATGTAATTCACGCTATTGGTGGCAATCAACACGGCAAAGAGGATGAGCATCACCCCCATCGCTTTTTCGACATAGGCCATATATTTCCGGTTGCGCGCTAGCCAGTTGAGGAAAGGTTTGGCAAAGACCGCCGCCACCACAAAAGGCGCCGTCATCGCCAAGCCGTAGACCAGCAATAGCATCCCGCCGCGCCACAAATCGCCCATCCCCGAGGCCACCATGAGAATCGACGCCAGCGCCGGCCCGACGCAGGGGGTCCAGCCAAATCCGAAGGCCAACCCCATCACATAAGCGCCCAGAACCGTGGTCGGCTCGGCCTTACTCTCCAATCGCGCCTCGCGGTAAAACAGACCGATCTTGAGCACCCCCAGAAAATGCAGCCCGAAGAGAAACAAGACCCCCGCCGCGACATAGCTGAGCGGCTGCTTCCATTGCGCAAAGGCCTGCCCCAAGGCCGTCGCCCCAAGGCCGAGCAGCACGAAAATCGTGGTCACGCCAAATGCAAAGAACACCGAAGAGAGGATCAACCACACCTGCGTGCGCCTCGAAACGCCGCCTTCGCTGCGCAATTCAGCCATCGACGTGCCGGCCATATAGCACAAGTAAAACGGCACCATCGGCAAGATGCAGGGCGTAAAGAACGACAGCAATCCGGCCAAAGCGGCGCCTGCATAGGTGATTTCGAGCACGCCGACCTCCTGCTTGAATAATTCACATATTCAGATTATGTTGTTTAATATGCGACCGTCAATCAAAACGATTGCCTGCAAGAGGATGCCGCCCTGATCGCCAATGCCACCGCCTCGCTGCCGCGCCCTGCCGCGCGCCTGCTCCGCATTGCGGCCCGCGTGGCGCTTGTGGCCGCGCTGCTTTGGCCCGCAGCGCAAACAACAGCGGCAGAACTGATTATGGTCGATCGCCCTGGATGCCCCTATTGCATTGAATGGGAAGAGAAAATCGGCCCCATCTACCCCAAGACCGAAGCGGGGATCTTTGCCCCTCTGCGCCATGTCGATATCTCCGACGCCCCGCCGCCGGACCTGCGTTTTGCGCGCGGCGTGGTCTTTACGCCGACCTTTGTCTTGATCGAAAATGGTGAGGAAATAGGGCGCATCGAGGGCTATCCGGGAGAGGATTTCTTTTGGGCGCTGCTTGAAAAACTGCTGCGCGAGAGGACGGATTTTGCCGGCTGATCCATCGCATGACATTGCCGCGCGGCGGCCTCAAAGATTTACCAACCCCGCGCAAACCCCTTGCATAAAAGGGCAAAAATCGCGCAAGAGAGCGCAACAGGTTAATTAGGCTCAGGCGTGCAGCATTTGCACAGCGCCCTACGCGCCCATGGCGCGAAAGACAAAACAGCGGCGCCCGAGGGCAAAAACCGCGACAAAACGAGGACGATCGACATGGGACTTCCGGTCATTGACGACAGCATCACCGAAGCGGAAATGGACCGCATCGTGGACAGCGCGACCGCAGCCTCGAATTTTCTCAAAGCGGTCAGCCATGAAGGCCGGTTGATGATCCTGTGCCATCTGGTCACCGGCGAGAAATCGGTCACCGAACTTGAAGACCTGCTCTCGGCGCGCCAAGCCGCCGTCAGCCAGCAATTGTCGCGTTTGCGCCTCGAAGGTCTGGTGATCCCGCGCCGTGAGGGCAAGGCGATCTATTACCGCTTGGCGGATGACCGCCCCAAACGTATACTGGAATTGGTATATGAGCTTTTTTGCGAGACGGGCGACGACTGAGCGCCGCCGCGCATCGCGCTCATAACCGCAAGGCATTGACTGGGGAGGATCTGCCATGCTGGGACCCGTGAGCGATGCGCTTATTGTCACCTTGATCGGCCTGTTTGGCGGGCTGCTCTTGGGGCTGGCGGCGCGGCTGGGCCGGTTTTGCACCATGGGTGCGATCGAAGACCTGCTTTATGGCGGCTCGGACCGGCGCATGCGGATGTATATTCTCGCCATCGGCGGGGGCATCAGCGGCAGCTTTGCGCTGCAAGCGCTTGGCCTGTTCGAGCCGAGCTATTCCTATTACCTGTCGATCCGATTCATGCCTGTGGCCGCCGCCTTGGGCGGGTTGATGTTCGGCTATGGCATGGCGCTGGCGGGCAATTGCGGCTACGGCTGTATCGCGCGGCTGGGCGGGGGCGATATGCGCGCCTTTGTCATCGTTCTGGTCATCGGCGTATCGGCCTATTGGACCTTGATGGGCCCGCTCGCCTTGATCCGCGCCAAACTCTTTGCCCAAACCGATGTCACCACCGATATGCCGCCCAGCTTTGCAAATCTGCTGTCCGGCGCTACGGGGCTTGCCCCCGCCACCATCGGGTTGATCATCGGGCTGGCGGTTTGCGCCGCGGCCTTGGCGGATCGCGGGTTCTTGCGCGATGCCAAGGGGATATTCTGGTCGCTCATTGTCGCCCTCGCCATCACATCGGGTTGGGCGGGCAGCTATCACATCGCCACCACCGGTTTCACCGACCTGCCCGTGGTCTCGCATAGCTTCTCCGCCCCTGTTGGCGAAACCTTGCTCTATGTCATGACCGGCAGCGCCCGCGCGCCCTCCTTTGCCGTGGGATCGGTGGTCGGCGTGGCGCTTGGTGCCTTCATCGGATCGCTGATCAAGGGGCATTTTCGTTGGGAGGCCTGTGACGATCCGCGCGAATTGCGCCGCCAAGTAATCGGCGCGACCTTGATGGGCGTGGGCGCGGTGCTCGCCATGGGCTGCACCGTGGGCCAAGGGCTTTCGGCCTTTTCGGTTCTGGCCTTTTCCGCGCCGATCACCTTTGCGGCGATCTTTGCGGGCGCGGCCTTGGGCCTGAGACAATTGATCACCGGCTTCCAACCTGCCGAGTAGCGGCGACAAACCCGCCGCCGCATCCGCCACTGCGCGCGTGCGTCCTCAGGCACGCCAAGTGTATTTGCGCAACGTCCCCGCGCCATTTGGCCGCCGCCGCGCCCCTGCCCCTTGGCCCGCGCCCGCGCCCTGCCTATAAGAGCGCCGAACACCCGCCGTCAGGAGGCTTTCATGCGTCAGGCAAAAATCACGCGGACCACCGCCGAGACCGATATCACCGTCGAGATCAATCTGGACGGCACCGGCCTCTACGACAACCAGACCGGCGTCGGTTTCTTTGACCATATGCTCGACCAACTGGCGCGCCACTCCTTGATGGATATGACCATCCGCGCCAAGGGCGACACCCATATCGACGACCACCACACCGTCGAAGACACCGGCATCGCCTTGGGTCAGGCCTTGACCAAGGCGCTTGGCGACAAAAAGGGCATTGTGCGCTATGGCGCCTGTCTTTTGCCGATGGATGACGCCTTGCTGCGCGTCGCTTTGGACCTTTCGGCGCGCCCGTTCCTGATTTGGAATGTCGAGATGCCCACCGCAAAAATCGGCACATTCGACACCGAATTGGTGCGCGAGTTTTTCCAAGCCTTCTCGACCCATGGCGGCATCACATTGCACATCGACCAATTGCACGGGATCAACAGCCACCACATCGCCGAAGCCGCCTTCAAAGCCGTGGCGCGGGCGCTGCGCGAGGCGCTGGAAACCGACCCGCGCAAGGCGGACGCCATTCCCTCGACCAAAGGCGCGCTCTGAGCCGCAGACCGGAGACATCCCATGACCACCACAGCCATTGTGGATTACGAGAGCGGCAACCTGCACTCGGCGCAAAAGGCGTTTGAACGTATGGCGCGCGAGGGCGGGCATGGCGATGTCATCGTCACCTCCGACCCCGACGCCGTGCGCGCCGCAGACCGTATCGTCTTGCCTGGCGACGGGGCCTTTCCGGCCTGCCGCGATCAATTGTTCGATCATTCGGGCCTGTTCGAGGCAACCCAAGAGGCGGTGATCAAGGGCGGCAAACCCTTCCTTGGCATCTGTATCGGCATGCAGATGATGGCAACGCGCGGTCTCGAATACCGCGAAACCGCAGGTTTCGATTGGATCCACGGCACGGTAGAGAAAATCACCCCCGCCGATCCCGCGCTCAAAGTGCCGCATATGGGCTGGAACGATCTGGTCATCGACCACCCGCACCCGATTTTCGACGGGATCAAAACCGGCGATCACGCCTATTTTGTCCATTCCTATCATATGCATGTGGAGGATAGCGCCGAACGCCTCGCCCATGTGGATTACGCCGGCGACATCACCGCCATGATCGGGCGCGACAATATGGTGGGCATGCAATTCCACCCCGAGAAAAGCCAGAAAACCGGCCTGCGCTTGATTGCCAATTTCCTCGGCTGGACGCCCTGAGCGCAAATAAAAACAGGGCGCATCACGCGCCCTGTCCTTGCTCTTAAGCTGTCAAACAATCCTGTCCCGAAGGCGGCTTATTTGACCCGCGTCCAGACCTGTTTCTTGCAGATCGGACCGACACAGCCGGAGACGTTCAGCGCGTTGCCGCTCATCGACATTTTGGATTTATAGACCTTGTTCGACGAGGGCTGCCAGATTTTGCCGCCCGCATAGGAGCCGCCGCCTTTGGATTGCATGTCCCAAACAAGTTTCTTGCCGATATTGGCGGATTTATATTCGCCGCCCGAATTGAAGGTGCGCGCGATATGACCGCAAAGCGCCGCACCGCAGGGGGCGATGTTCACATGGGCATAGGCCCCGTCATCGGTTTCGGTTTTCCACACGCCTTCGACCGGATCGGCCATCGCCGCCCCTGCAAAAAGGCTCAGCGCCAGACCAAGTGTAATTTTTTTCATCGTCATTCTCCCAACAATCGTCGCGCGTTGCTGCGCAGACTATCGCTCTCCATGGTAACAGATGATTAAAGCCTGCGCGGCGCGGGGCGGCAAATCAAGAGGATTTGCACAAGTTGACCCGAACCTCGCGCCACGTCACCTTGCGCCGCCCGCCCGCCGCAGAAACACAGCGCCTCTTTGCATTTGCGCCCCAATCATGCAAAAGCAGCGCAACAAGATGCGAAAGGCCAAAACCATGATCCTCTACCCCGCGATTGACCTCAAGGACGGCAATGCCGTGCGTCTTGTCCATGGCGATATGGACCAAGAAACGGTGTTCAACGAAAACCCCGCCGCGCAGGCGATGGAATTCGTCAAGGCGGGCTGCGAATGGTTGCATCTGGTGGACCTCAACGGCGCCTTTGCGGGCGAGCCGGTCAATGCCGCGCCGGTCGAGGAAATCCTCAAACAGTGCAAAGTGCCCGCGCAGTTGGGCGGCGGCATCCGCGATATGGCAACCATCGAGCGCTGGCTCGACAAAGGGTTGCAGCGGGTGATCCTCGGCACGATTGCCGTGGAAAACCCCGATCTGGTGCGCGAGGCCGCCCGTGCTTTTCCAGGGCATGTGGCCGTGGGCATCGACGCACGCAACGGGCGCGTGGCGACCAAGGGCTGGGCCGAAGAGACCGATGTCATGGTCACCGATCTGGCCAAATCCTTTGAGGACGCGGGCGTGGCGGCGATCATCTATACCGACATCATGCGCGACGGCGCGATGAAAGGCCCCAATGTCGAGGCCACCGCCGATCTGGCCCGCGCCGTGACGATCCCCGTGATTGCCTCGGGCGGCGTCTCGTCCTTGGCCGATCTCATCGCCCTGCGCGATTGCGGCGCATCGCTCAACGGTGCGATCTCGGGCCGCGCGCTTTATGACGGGGCTTTGGATCTCAAAGAGGCGCTGAGCGCGCTCAAAACCTGATCCCCCTTTTCATGGCCTCCAACACAAGCGATAAAGCCCCATGTTGAAAACCCGTATCATCCCCTGCCTTGATGTGGCCGATGGCCGTGTGGTCAAAGGCGTGAATTTCGTCGGGCTGCGCGATGCGGGTGATCCGGTGGATGCGGCGCGCGCCTATGATGCGGCGGGGGCGGATGAGTTGTGCTTTCTCGACATTCACGCCACCCATGAAAACCGCGGCACCATGTTCGATGTGGTCTCTCGCACCGCCGAGCAATGCTATATCCCGCTGACCGTCGGCGGCGGGGTGCGCACGCCTGCCGATGTGCGCGCGCTTTTGCTGGCGGGGGCCGATAAGGTGTCGTTCAATTCCGCCGCCGTGGCCGATCCCGATGTGATTGCCGCTTCGGCCGATCAATTCGGCAGCCAATGCATCGTCTGCGCCATCGACGCCAAGACCGTCGAAGAGGGCCGTTGGGAGATTTTCACCCACGGCGGACGCAAACCCACGGGCATCGACGCGGTGGAATTTGCACGGCTCGTGGCCTCCAAAGGCGCGGGCGAAATCCTGCTCACCTCCATGGACCGCGACGGGACGAAATCGGGGTTCAACTTGCCGCTCACCCGCGCAATTTCCGATGCCGTCGATATTCCGGTGATCGCCTCGGGCGGGGTTGGCACGCTGGACCATCTGGTCGAAGGCGTCACCAAGGGCGGCGCATCCGCCGTTCTGGCCGCCTCGATTTTCCATTTTGGCGAATTCACCATCGGCGAGGCCAAAGCCCATATGGCCGCCGCCGGTATCCCGATGCGGATCGAGGCCTGAGGATCAAGCAATGTCGTTTACTTTGAAAGACTTGGAAGCCGTTATTGACGCACGCGCCTCGGCCTCTGCCGAGGAAAGCTGGACCGCGAAGCTGCTCGCCAAAGGTCCCGAAAAATGCGCCGAGAAATTTGGCGAGGAGGCCGTCGAGGCGATCATCGAAGCGGTGAAGAACGACCGCGCAAAGCTGACATCGGAGGCGGCGGATGTGCTGTTCCACCTGCTCGTCATGCTCAAATCGCGCGATGTGGCTTTGGCCGATGTGATGGACGAGTTGGCCCGCCGCCAAGGCCAATCGGGCCTTGCCGAAAAGGCCGCGCGCTAGGCTAGAGCTTAGACGAGATCACGCCCGTATTGAACCCGCCCATGCGCAATTCCCCGAACAGGCGCTGATATTCGATTTTGGGGCAACGATCCATCACCACGTCAACGCCCCTTGCGCGCGCCATTTCGGCGGCCTCTTCATGGACCACGCCGATTTGCATCCAGATCGCCTTGAGGTCCGCAAACCGCGCCAAAGCCTCTTCGACAATGGGCGGCACATGTTCGGGGCGCCGGAAAATATCGACCATATCCACCCCGCCTTCGATCTCTGAAAGACTGCTCACAACCGTCTGACCAAACAGCATTTTCCCCGCATGTCCGGGATTGACGGGAAGGACGGTGAACCCCTTGAGCGACAGATAGCGCGCCACGTAATAGGAGGGGCGCACAGGGTTCATCGACACGCCCACAACGGCGATCCGTTTGACGCGGGTCAGGATGGATTTGAGATAATCGTCGCTATAGGTCTGGCTCATGGCCTCACCGTAAATCCCCGTCTGTGCATCGCAAGCGCAAAGTGGCGCGGGCCAGAAAAAAGCCCAAGGCGCGAAGCCTTGGGCATTCAGTTGCGGAACGAGGGACAGTGAAGAAAGGCGCAGGGTTCCATCTTGCGCCCTCGGGACATCATGTAGGCATGGCGCCTTAGATAAAAAGAGGATGTAATATATCTGTGAACGAAGCGTTAACTCGCACCGGCAATTTTTTGCCCAAACAGCCTTTCGCCCTGCCCTGCCGCGCGCCTATGGCTTGGCCGCATAAAGCGCCACAGCCGCCGCATTGGAGACGTTGAGCGAGCCAAAGCCCGCCGCAAAATCGATCTTTACCAAAGCATCGCAGGTCTCTTTGGTTTTTTGCCGCAATCCTGGCCCCTCGGCCCCCAAAACCAAGGCAACGGGGCGGCCCCGCTTGCCCTCCAACGCCGCCTCGATCGTGATCTCGGCCTCGCCATCAAGGCCCAAAACCAGATAGCCCATATTTTGCAATTCCTTGATCGTATCGGCCAGATTGCGCACCCGCAAATAGGGCTGGCGCTCCAATGCGCCACTTGCGGTTTTCGCCAAAGCGCCGGTTTCGGGGGCGCTGTGATGGCGCATGCCGATGACGGCGCTGGCGCCAAAGACCTCGGCCGAGCGCAAGATCGCACCGACGTTATGCGGATCGGTCACACGGTCGAGCAAAACCACCCGCGGCACCACGCCTTCGCGGCCCATGCAGCATTCGGCCACCGGCCCCCAATCCAGAGGCTTCACTTCCAAAACCGCGCCCTGATGCACCGATTGCGGATCAAGCGGCGGTTTGAATTTGCGCGGATCGACGACCTGCGGCTCCATGCCCGAAGCGGCAATCGCCTCTTCAAGTTTGGCCTGCGCATTCGGCGTGACCATCAACTGCAATTTTACCCGCGCCGGATTCTCCAATGCATCGCGCACCGCGTGCAGCCCGAAGAGCCAGACCGTTTCCGCCGCAGCGGCCCGTTTTGCTTGCTCTTTTTCGACGACCCATTTGGGTTTTTTCATGGTGCAATGCCCCTATACGCGCGGCCCGCCCCGCAGGCCCGTAAAATTCTCATGTCCAACGGGCCTTAGCATGAGATTTTCCTGTTGACGACCCAAAGTCGCGCTAGTAATCACCCCCTACTCGAAACGCGGCGCTGCCGTTGATCGGTAAGTGGGCGACAGGCCGCAAGGTGTGGCAGGGGACTGTAACTCCCTCGCGGAGACGCACGCCTGGTTCGATTCCAGGGTCGCCCACCACTTTCCCAGATGTTAGAATACCTCGGGCGGATACGAACCCGCCACAGCGCGACGATATCAATTCCCCCACAGGCAAAGACTTCGCCCCCAGCGCGAAATTTGCATCTTCACACATAATCGCAACCGGATGCCCGCATGGTCCGCGGCGCCCAACATCGGCGCTGTTCTTACGGGTTTTCAGCTGCCAGAGGCTTTATCATAACTCGCACGTGCCGCATCGATGATCGACAGATTGCCAAGCGCCCACTGGCCCAATGCGACCACGGGTTCGCGAAATGACTCTCCCAACGGCGTCAGATTGTATTCGACCTTTGGCGGGATCGTCGGGTGGTAGGTGCGGTTGACAAGACCGTCACGCTCAAGCTCTTTGAGCGTCAGGCTCAGCATTCGTTGCGAGATACCCAGGTTTCGCTTTAACGCGTTGAACCGAAGCGTCCCATACTCGGCCAAAGATATGATCACCAGAACGCTCCAACGGTCACCGACGCGCGCGAGCACTTCGTTGATACGTTTGCAATCAGGGCATCGTTCGGCGTCTAGCATGTGGTTCCCTTTGTGTGACCAAGGTTCATTTTTGTGCCTTCTTGCGGACCGCTCAGGTTCCCAATAGATCGTCGGTATAAATTATATACCACGCCAAGCGCGTGCCAGCAATAGGACCCTTCCCATGACCAAAAGCACCCTGATCGAACAGTTGAACTGGCGCTATGCCACCAAAAAAATGGACCCCGGCAAATCTGTCCCGCAACAAAAGCTGGACACAATCATCGAAGCGATCCGCTTGGCCCCAACGTCGAGCGGCACACAACCCTTTGAGGTGATCGTGGTCACCAACAAGGAGGTGTTGGCGAAAGTGCAAGAGGCCGCTGGCGGTCAGGCCCAGATCACAGAGGGGTCGCATCTGTTGGTCTTTGCGGCTTGGGACAATTACACAGCCGCGCGCATCGACGAAGTCACCGATCTTAACGTCGCAGCGCGCGGCGATCTGCCGATGTTGAACGCATATTACGACAACCTGAAAAACAGCTACGTGCCGCGTGACGCAGAGGTGAATTATGCCCATGCCGCCCGCCAAGCCTATATCGCCTTGGGCGTGGCTCTCGTTGCTGCCGCAGAACAACAAGTCGACAGCACGCCGATGGAAGGGTTTGATCCCGCCAAGGTTGACGAGATTTTGGGCTTGAAAGAACGCGGCCTGCGCTCTGTTGTCTTGCTGCCTTTGGGATACCGCGATCCGGCCGCAGATTGGTTATTGCCAATGAAAAAAGTGCGCAAACCGGCTGACACCATGGTCACCCACGTCGCCTGAGCGCGATGCTGTTTTAAATTGCGATCGGGCCAATCTTATGGCCCGATCGCACCCACCGCGCGCGCCCTAAGGCATCAAAATCTCGCCCCGCCCCCATTGGCCGCTGCCCTTGCTCAAATCATCATAGGTCACCTGCACCGCCACGGTGGCAATACTGCCCGTAGCAAAGCCGCGGTAAGGCAGCCCGTCCGCCTCGGTGATCGCATTGGGCGCGGCGGTTTGCGCATGGCATGGCGGCAGGGGCCAGACCTCGAACGCCCCGCCATTGAGCGAGACTTTCATCTGTTTGAGCCCGCAGCGCCACGCCCAAAGATGCGTCACATAAAGCAAATCCTGCCCGTTATAGTCGCGCAGCGCGACCCAATTGGCGCGGGTGGCCTCAAGGATCGGTTTGACCTCGGCGGCGGTGGTGAATTTGCCCGTCGGGGTTTGATCTTCGGCCTGAAGCGCCTCTTGCGCTGCAATCGCCGCGCCCCAACCCGCCAACACTAAGGCAAGCGCGCCCTTCAATAGATTGTATTTCATGATAAAATCCTTTTGCTAAAATCGAAACGCCCCGCGAAATAACCCCAAAGGGGAAATGCCCGCCATTCGCCCCTTTCGCGCCCTGCGCTTCCTCCTCTATACTGCCGCAAAACCTCGACAAACAATGAGGGCGAGCATGGCAGAGCACAGCGGCACAGATCAACCGTTCAATATTCTCATCATCGGGCAGCAAGGCCGCCTGATGTATGAAGCCTTGCTTTTTGCCGCCTCCCTGCGCACCAACAGCCCCGATTTCGCCGGACAGCTTTTCGTCGCCACCCCGCAAGCCGGACCGCTTTGGGGCGATCACGATCCGAGCATCCGCAATGACGAGGTTCTGGCCGCGCTTGGCGAACTTGGCGCGCAAATCCTGCCCTTCGAGAGCCGCCATTTCGGCGCGCCCTACCCTTATGGCAATAAAATCGAGGCCCTCGCCGCCCTGCCCGAGGGCGAGCCATTTGTGTTTTTCGACACTGACACATTGGTGACCGGTGATCTGACGCAGGTGCCGTTTGATTTCGACCGCCCCATGGCCTCGATGCGCCGCGAGGGCACATGGCCCAAACCCGAGCTTTACGGCCCCGGTTATACGGGTCTGTGGAAATCGCTCTATGACCGCTTTGATCTCGATTTCGACAGCTCGCTCGACCTGAGCCAGCCGGACGAATACTGGAAGCGCTACCTCTATTTCAACGCTGGGTATTTCTTTTACAAATGCCCGCGCGTCTTTGGCGATCTGTTCTTGCGCTATGCACTGGAAATCCGCGACAACCCGCCGGTGGAGCTATGCTGTCAGGTCTTTGACCCCTGGCTTGACCAGATCGCCTTGCCGCTGGTGATCCACGCTCTGGGCGGCGGGCGCGATACCTTGCCGGAGGGATTGCTCGACGGGTCGGTGACCTGTCATTACCGCGTCCTGCCCCTGCTTTATGCGCGCGAGGATGACCGCGTGATCGAGGTGCTCGAAGAGATCAGCCAGCCCAACAAGCTCAAGAAAGTGCTCAAGACCTACGAGCCTTACAAGCGGCTGATCTATCAAGGGCGCGGGCAAAAAGTGCGCGCCATGTTCGACCAGAATAATTTGCCGCGGCGCGAACAGGCCCTGCGCAACCAGATCAAACGCGCCGGTTTTTGGATGCGCTAATGCGCGAAAATCCCTGACGCATCGGGAAAGCCCTTGATTTCAATCGGGTTGCCCGCCGGATCGGTGAAAAACATCGTCCATTGCTCGCCTGGCTCGCCTTCGAAGCGCACCGAGGGCGCGAGAATGAAATCCACCCCCGCCGCCGTCAAACGATCGGCCAAGCCGCGCCACGCCCCCAGCGGCAAAACCACGCCGTAATGCGGCATCGGCACAAGGTGTTCGCCCACATGCCCCGTCGGCGACGTGGCCATCACCGGCCCCAGATGCAGGCTCAATTGATGGCCGAAAAAATCGAAATCCACCCAAGTTTCGGTGCTGCGCCCCTCCTTTGCGCCCAAAAGCGCGCCGTAGAATGCGCGCGCCGCCTCAAGGTCGTCAACATTTACCGCAAGGTGGAAGGGGGTAAGTTTCGCGCTTGGCATCTTGGCATTCCTGCTTTTATTGGCGACAGTCCCCCCGACCATCGACCAAATGGCCACTGACACGCAAGACCGCATAATCGCGGCATAGGGAGGACTTACATATGACGCACGGTTTCGACACATTGCAAATCCACGCGGGCGCCCGCCCCGATCCGGCCACCGGCGCGCGGCAAACCCCGATTTACCAAACCACGGCCTATGTGTTTCGCGATGCCGATCACGCCGCCGCTTTGTTCAACCTGCAAGAGGTGGGATATATCTATTCGCGCCTGACCAACCCCACGGTCGCGGTCTTGCAAGAGCGCATCGCCACGCTGGAAGGCGGGGTCGGCGCAGTCTGCTGCTCGTCCGGTCACGCGGCGCAGATCATGGCGCTGTTTCCGCTTATGGCGCCAGGGCGCAATGTGGTGGTCTCGACGCGGCTTTACGGCGGATCGATCACGCAGTTCACCCAAACCATCACCCGCTTCGGATGGTCCGCCAAATTCGTCGATACCGAAGATCTCGATGCGGTCAAAGCGGCGATTGACGACGACACACGCGCGGTATTTTGCGAAAGCATCGCCAACCCCGGCGGCTATGTGAGCGACATCCCCGCGCTGGCCAAAATCGCCGATGCGGCGGGGCTGCCGCTCATTGTGGATAACACATCGGCGACGCCCTACCTGTGCAATCCCATCGCCATGGGCGCCACGCTTGTGGTGCATTCGATGACCAAATACCTCACCGGCAATGGCACCGTCACCGGCGGCGTTGTGGTCGACAGCGGCAATTTCGACTGGTCCGCTTCGGGCAAATTCCCCTCGCTCAGCGAGCCGGAGCCCGCCTATCACGGCCTCAAATTCCACGAGACCTTCGGCCCGCTGGCTTTCACCTTCCACGGCATCGCCATCGGGTTGCGCGATCTGGGCATGACGCTCAACCCGCAAGCGGCGCATTACACCTTGATGGGGATCGAAACGCTCTCCTTGCGCATGGAGCGTCACTGCGCCAATGCGCAAACCGTGGCCAAATGGCTCGAAGGCAACGGCGCCGTGGCCAAGGTCACCTATGCCGGCCTGCCCTCCTCGCCCTATCACGCCCGCGCCAAGGCGCTGTTTCCCAAAGGCACCGGCGGGCTGTTCACCATCGCTCTCAAAGGCGGCTATGACGCTTGCGTCAAATTCGTCGAAGCCTTGGAGATTTTCTCCCATGTGGCCAACCTTGGCGATACGCGCAGCCTTGTGATCCATCCGGCCTCGACCACCCATCGGCAATTGTCCGAAGCACAGCAAGTCGCCGCAGGCGCAGGCCCCGATGTGGTGCGCATCTCTATCGGCATCGAGGATGCCAAGGACTTGATCGCCGATCTCGAACAAGCCTTGGCAAAAGCCTCGGCATAATACGGGCTTAGCGCCCGCTCTTCACGCCGCTTCCCGCAAAGGGGGCGGCGTGTTTTCCTTCCCCTCGGCGGGAAGCTGCTGTAAAATCGCGCATAAGCCGCCAATTGTTTTCCGTGGGCGGCATGGGGATGGTAGAACCGCTGCGATGAAACCCGATTTTGCCCTTACGCTGTCTTTTGACGGGATAGGACTGCTGATGCGCAGTTTCCCCGGATGGGTGCGCGTGGGGCAAACCGTGGCGCTGGATGTGCCCGATCTGGGCGCGGCGCTTGGCGAATTGCGCGCGCAGGGTCTGGCGCTTGGCCCGCCTGACGATGCGCGACTGACCTGCAAACTGGTCATTCCCAACGATCAAATCCGCTATCTGACCATCGAGACCGGCGATGTGCCCGGCTTTCAGCGCGCCGAACTGGCCCGCGCCGCCTTGGACGGGCAAACCCCCTATCCGGTGGCCGATCTGGCCTTTGACTGGTCGGCGCAGGGAGAATTGACCCATATTGCC
Organism: Paracoccaceae bacterium; assembly: GCA_050633545.1. Lineage (GTDB taxonomy): Bacteria > Pseudomonadota > Alphaproteobacteria > Rhodobacterales > Rhodobacteraceae > Litorivita. Next base: position 90,101 of record JBOEGS010000003.1, on the reverse strand, counting down.
GCCGTGGCGCGCGAAACCTTGGCCGAGGCCGAGAGCTTTGCGCAAATGCACGGGTTCGAGCCGCTCAGCTTTGTCGCCATCGCGCCCGCAGGCGCGTTTTTGGGCGAGCCGTTTTTCGGCACCTCCTCGGCGGCGGCGGCCTTGCTGGAGGATGGCGATGCGATTATGCGCGACACCTCGCCGATCCGCATCATCGGCGATGCCCAGCCCGCCGCGCCAAAGCCGCAGCCAAGCGCCGAGACAGATAACACCGCATCGGCGGATATCCAGTCCGGCCCGCAGCCCGATAGACATCCCGACAGCGAGCCCGACGCTCAAATCGGCACGCAAACCGACCTGAACGCCGACAGCTCCGGCGCCGATCCGGCGGGCATGACCGCGCAAGATGCCCAAGATGACGCTGCCAAAGACGTCCCTGCTCCCGCCTCGGGCGCCGCTGCGCGCCCCGTCTCTTCGGGCGATATCCCCGATGGTGCCGAACGACGCGCCCAAGAGCCCCCCGCGCCGAGCTTTTCTTCGGTGCGCCAGCCTCGCGGCGACGCCCCCCCGCGCGACAGCCTCTCGGCCGCGCCGCGCCTCTCGGGTGTCTCGCGCGCCGATGTGGGGGCCACGGCGGCCTCGATTCCGATCCCCGCTTCGCAAACCGACACGCCGCGCGCCGCACGCGGGCCGTTGCACCTTGATGTGCCGCAATCGGCCAGCACGCAGGCCCAAGACGAGACCGCCGCCGCGCCGCCCGTCACAGCGCCCGCCCCCGCTGATCCGGCCCAAGAGGCCAGCGAAGCGCGTTTTGCCACCCGCCGCAGCGCCGCCCCGCGCGCCTTGGCCGTCACCCCTTCGGCCGATGGCGCCATAAGCGCCCCGCGCCGGTTGAGCATCGGGCTGGGCGGCGCGGCTCTGAACGAGACGGCAGCACCGTCCGCGCCCGCCGCCGCCGCAACCCGCGGCAAGCCCAAACATCTGGCGTTGATTTTGACCGGTGGGCTGGTGCTGTTTTTGGCAGCGATTGCGGCTTGGGCAGCCTTGTTCCTTGACGATGAGGTGGCCGGATTGGTCGGCGGCCAAAGCGGCGCAGAACTGGCCGCCGAGACGGACAACTTGCCGCAGCAGGCCCCGCAAAGCGATCTATCCGATATGGATGCCGAGGCCGAAGCGGCCCTGCGCGAGGCGCGCTTGCCGCCCGCCGCGCCAATCGAGCGCGCGCCCGACGCGCCGTCCCCCGTCATGAGCGAGGCCGCGGCGCAAACCGCCTATGACGCCAGCGGCGTCTGGCAACGCGCCCCCGCTCCCATCAGCGCCCCGCCCACAGACAGCGTCGACGAGCTTTACCACACCTCCATCGACCCCAAAGTGCCCGTGTTCGACGCGCTCGCCCTGCCCAACCCCAATGCCGCGCTTAGCGATGTCTTGCCCGGGAACCGCGCCTCTCCGGCGGCGGCGGGCACACGGTTTGCCCTCGACGCGCGCGGCCTCGTGCGCGCGACGCCGCAAGGGGCGATCACCGCCGAAGGCGTTTTGGTGCGCGCGGGCAAACCCGCCGCCGTGCCGCCGCAATTGCCGCGCCGCCTGACCGAGGCCCCCGCCCCGACCGACGCCGAAACCGCGACGTTGACCCGATTGGCCGCCTTTCGCCCGCGCCCGCGCCCTGACGATCTGGTCGAGCAAAGCGAGCGCAGCCAGCTTGGCGGGCGCAGCCGCCTTGAACTGGCCGCGTTCCGCCCCAAGGCCCGCCCCGAGCTGCCGCAACAAAAACAGGACGAAGAGCGCAGCGAGACCCCGACCGAACAGGCCGTCCTGATCTCCAAACGTCCCGAAGAGCGCCCCAAGGATATCGCCAAAATCGTCGCCCGCGCCGCCCCTGCCGCGGCCCGGACGGAGGCGCGCGTGCAAACCGCCGCCATCGCCGCGCCGCGCACGGTGGCCCCCTCGATCCCCTCTACGGCCTCCGTTGCCAAACAGGCCACGGTGCGCGGCGCGCTGAACCTGCGCAAAATCAACTTGATCGGGATTTCCGGCAAACCCTCGGCGCGCAATGCTTTGGTGCGCCTGTCCAACGGGTCGATCAAAAAGGTCAAAGTCGGCGACCGCATCGACGGCGGCAGGGTGCTGGCCATTGGCGAGCGCGAATTGCGCTACTCCAAGGGCGGGCGCAACGTGGTGCTGCAAATGCCCAAAGGCTAGGCGCGGCGCAGCCTCGCGGATGAATTTACGCGCCCCGGCAAATAAAGTCGCGCAATTGACATCGATTTCTGCCACATCTCTCTCGAAACAGGGGCGCGATCGCCCTACCTATGAATAAAGCTAGAAAAGACCCAAATGAACCGCCCAAGCTCTCCCGCCCCTCGCCCCTTTATGCCCCGCTGCGCGCGCCTGCTGCGCGCCATGACGTTGCAAGGGTAACGGGCGATGGAAGGGTTCTTGCTCCAAGCCTCGATCTACCTTGCCGCCGCCGTCATCGCGGTGCCCATCGCCGCGCGGCTCGGGCTTGGCTCTGTGCTGGGCTATCTGGCGGCGGGGATCTTGATCGGGCCGGTTTTCGGTTTTGTCTCGACCGAAAGTCAGGACCTGCAGCATTTCGCCGAATTCGGCGTGGTGATGATGCTGTTTATCATCGGGCTGGAACTGGAGCCGCGCGCGCTTTGGGATATGCGCCACCGGCTGTTGGGGCTGGGCGGTTTGCAAATCCTTGGGACCATGGCCCTGATCACGGGGGCGGCGATGGCGCTTGGCCAACCGCTGAGCATCGCCTTGGCCATCGGGATGATTTTCTCGCTCTCCTCGACCGCGATCGTGCTGCAAACCCTGTCGGAAAAGGGGTTGATGCAAACCGCTGGCGGGCGGTCGATCTTTTCGGTGTTGCTGACCCAAGATATCGCGGTGATCCCGATGCTGGCGCTTTTGCCGCTGCTCGCCTTGCCGCGCAGCGCCACGATCAATCCCGACGGGTCGATCAGCCACCGCACCCTTGAGGACGCCCATCACTCGATTTCCTTTGTCGAGGGCCTGCCCGGATGGCAGGTAACCTTGGTCACGCTCGGCGCGGTGGCCGTGGTGGTGCTTGCGGGGGTCTATCTGACGCGGCCGGTGTTCCGGTTTATCCATGCTGCGCATCTGCGCGAGATGTATACCGCCTTGGCGCTGCTGATCGTTGTGGGCATCGCGTTTTTGATGTCCGCCGTGGGCCTGTCGCCCGCGCTTGGCACCTTCCTTGCCGGTGTGGTTCTCGCCAATAGCGAGTTTCGCCACGAGCTGGAAAGCGATATCGAACCGTTCAAGGGGCTTTTGCTCGGCCTCTTCTTTATCACCGTCGGATCGAGCATTGATTTCAAAGTGCTGTTTGGCGATCCGGTGACGATTTTCGGCCTGACCGCCGCGTTGATCGCGCTCAAGGGCGCGGTGCTCTATCCGCTGGGCCGCGCTTTCAAACTGCGCGGGCGCAACCTGTGGCTCTTTACGCTGGGCCTCGCGCAGGCGGGTGAATTCGGCTTTGTGCTGATCTCTTTTTCGACGCAAACCAATGTGCTGCCTGACGCGATTGCAGAGCCGCTGTTGCTGGTGATTGCGCTGTCGATGCTGGCCACGCCTTTGCTGTTTATCTTGCACGATGTTCTGGCCCGCCGGATGCATGACAGCGCCAATGCCGAAGACGAAGACGAGATCGACGAACAAGGCCCCGTGATCATCGCGGGCATCGGGCGTTTCGGGCAAATCGTCAACCGTCTGGTGCAATCGAGCGGCTTTAAAACCGTGGTCATCGACAATGATATGAAGACCATCGAATTGATGCGCCGCTTTGGTTTCAAAGGCTTTTTCGGCGATCCGACGCGGCCCGAGCTTTTGCATGCGGCGGGGCTGTCGGAGGCGCGCGTTCTGGTCGCGGCGATGGACAACCCCGAGGCGGTGACCAAATTGGTCACCTATGCGCGCCGCGAATGCCCCGATTTGCACATCATCGCGCGGGCGCGCGACCGAAACCACGTCTACCGCCTCTATCAGGCGGGGGCCAATGACATCGTGCGCGAAACCTTCGACAGCAGCCTGCGCGCGGGGCGCTATGTGCTCGAAAATGTCGGGCTGAGCGATTACGAGGCCTCGGAGGCGGAAAAAACCTTCTTCCATCATGACCGGATGACGGTGCGCGAATTGGCCAAACTCTATGATCCCGATATCCCGTCGGGCGAGAATGCGGCCTATATCGCGCGCTCCAAGGAATTGGAAAAAGAGCTTGAAACCGCTTTGATGACGCAAATTTATGCCGCGCGCGAAGGCGGCTCCGACGCCGCCTGAGGCGCGCGGCGCGCCCGCCCGAAAGCGGCGCCCCTAGCCTTCGGAGACGCCCGCCTCGGCAAAGGTCGCCATGCCCGAATGGCAGGCCACCGCGCCTTGCATCACCCCGATGGCCAAAGCCGCGCCCGAGCCTTCGCCCAACCGCATGCCCAGCGACAACAAGGGCTCTTTGCCCAGCTTTTGCAACAGCTTGCCATGGGCGGCCTCGGCGCTGACATGGCCCGCAACGCAGTGATCGAGCGCCCCTTGGGCCGCATCCGCAAGGCAGGCCGCCGCCGCGGTGCAGATAAACCCGTCCAAAATCACCGGAATGCGCAGGGCCCGCGCCCGCGCAATCGCCCCCGCCATGGCGGCAATCTCGCGCCCGCCCAGACAGCGCAGCGCCTCCAGACCGCGCACGCCCGCATGGCGCGCCGCGCCCTCGGCGGCCACCCGCGTCTTGAGGTCCAGCCCCGCATCATCAACGCCCGTGCCGCGCCCCGTCCAATCGCCCGCCGCCCCGCCATAAAGCGCCAGAGCAATCGCCGCCGCCGATGTGGTATTGCCGATGCCCATCTCGCCGGTGACCAAAAGATCCGTCTGCGCGCCCACGGCCTCCCAACCGGTGCGCAGCGCCGCGACGACCTCCGCCTCGCTCATCGCCGGTGCTTGGGTGAAATCCGCCGTGGGCCGGTCCAGATCAAGCGCATGCACATCCATGCGCGCGCCAAAGGTTTTGGACAGCTGGTTCACCGCCGCGCCGCCATGTTCGAAATTGGCGACCATCTGCACCGTCACCTCGGGCGGAAAGGCCGACACGCCACGCGCCGCAACGCCGTGATTTGCCGCAAAAACAATCACCTGCGGCGATTTGATTTCGGGCCGTCCGGTGCCGCGCCACGCGCCATACCAGATCGCCAGATCCTCCAGCCGCCCCAAAGCGCCCGGCGGTTTGGTCAATTGCCCGTTGCGCGCCTCGGCCTCTTTGCGCGCCGAGGCGTCCGGTGCGGGGGCCGCAGCAAGCGTGGCGGCAAATTCCTCTAGCGAATTGAATTCTAGGCTCATGTTCTTCCCCGTAGTAGACAAATGGCGTGCCCGCGTGTTTACCGCACGCGCCGCCAAGAGCAAGAAAGGAATCCGCCCCAATGATGCCAAAACCCGACGCCCCGCCCGCCGCCCGCCTGCTCACCGAGGCGGCCACGGCTCTGGCGCTGCTCACGCGGCTGCCCTTTGTGGCGCGGCGCGCCGATTTCGAGCGCGGCGCGCCGGCGGTTTGGGCCTATCCTTTGGCCGGACTTGCGGCGGCGCTGATCGCGGGCGGGCTGGCCACTTTGGCATTGGCGCTTGGCCTGCCCGCGCCCTTGGCGGCTTTGGCGTCGCTGGCGGCGCTTGTCGTCACCACGGGGGCCATGCATGAGGACGGTCTGGCCGATACGGCAGACGGGTTTTGGGGCGGATGGGAGGCCGCGCGCCGCCTCGAGATCATGCGCGACAGCCATATCGGCAGCTATGGGGTGATTGCTTTGGTGCTCTCGCTGGCGGCCCGATGGGCGGCGCTAACGGCGCTTTTCGGCTCAGGCGCGATCTTTGCGCCGCTGATCGCGGCGGCGATGGTGTCGCGCGCCGCCATGCCCGCCATGATGGCGCTGCTGCCCCATGCACGCCGCGACGGGTTATCACATGCGCAGGGCCGCGCGCGCGGCGAGCGCGCCGCAGTGGCGGGCGCCATCGGCCTCGCCGCCGCGCTGCTATGCGGGGCTTTGGGCGCGGCGCTGGTGGCGGCACTTGCCGCGCTCATGGTGATGCAAATCGCCCGTGCCAAGATCAACGGCCATACCGGCGACACGCTTGGCGCGGTGCAGCAGATCGGCGAGATCGCGGTGCTCATGACGCTTTGTGCGGCGCTCTAACCGCCGCAGATCCGCCAAAGAAAAAGCCGCGCGGTCCCATATGGACCGCGCGGCTTTTTGATTTCATCGCAATAACTTACGCCGCGCGGGAGACCAAAACCTCATCCACCTGCTTGGCCGCCGCCACTTCGTCGCCGCCGCTCACCGCCGCCACTTCGCGGGTCAACCGCTCCAATGCGGCCTCATAAAGCTGGCGCTCGGAGTAGCTTTGCTCGCGCTGGTCGTCATTGCGGTGCAAATCGCGCACCACTTCGGCAATCGCAATCAAATCGCCCGAGTTGATCTTTTGCTCGTATTCTTGCGCACGGCGCGACCACATCGCCCGTTTGACCTTGGCTTTGCCCTTGAGGGTGGTCATCGCGCGCGAGATCACATCGGGGCTCGACAATTGGCGCATCCCGATTGCGGTCGCCTTATTGGTCGGCACGCGCAGGGTCATTTTGTCCTTTTCAAAGGAAATCACAAAAAGCTCCATCGTCATTCCGGCGATGTCTTGCTCTTCGATCGACATGATCTGGCCGACCCCATGTGCGGGATAAACGACAAAGTCATTGGGACGGAATTCGTTTTTCTTGGATTTGGTCATGCGGTCTTCCCTTTCAATCCACCTGTCACAGGCGACAAAAAACCGGGCGTGGTCAAAGGCATGACCGCGTCCAGACGATTATCTATCTCGATGTGATCCCGTATCGCAGAGCAGCCCGTGCGACGGAAAAGCAGGCAAAGTTCATCATTTGTAACAGCAGTGTATCACAAAATTCGCCTCTTCGGAAGCTCTCGCACAAAACCCGCGCGAAATTCCTTCAAAGGGGCCAAATTTATAGGGGGTTTGGCGCAATCAGCCGCCCTTGCGCCGCAGGCCCGCAGACGGGCGTTGGGCAAAGGGGCGAATCAGCCCCCCTCGCCCGGCGCTTCGCTGAAATATTTCTCCAGCTTGCCGGTCTCGCCATCGCGCTCCTCGGCTTCGGGCAACTGGTCTTTTTTCGAGATGATGACCGGCCAGCTTTCGGAATATTTGCGGTTGAACTCGACCCATTTTTCCATATCCGGCTCGGTGTCCGGACGGATCGCATCGGCGGGGCATTCGGGTTCGCAAACGCCGCAATCGATGCATTCGTCTGGATGGATCACCAACATGTTTTCACCCTCGTAAAAACAATCCACCGGACATACTTCGACGCAGTCGGTGTATTTGCAGGCAATGCAGTTGTCGATCACGACATAGGTCATCTTCGTCTTCCATCTTTTGAACGCCCGCCCTAGCTAGTGCAGGTGCAGCAATCATTCAAGCGAAACGCGCCGCTTCAGGGCTTGTTGAGATCAAATTGCCTACGATCACGCTTGGTCGGGCGCCCGCCTCCCTCATATCGCGGAGCGGATGGAACAACCTCCTGCGCGCGCGCCTCGGGCGGGGCCAGATCCTCATACAAAAGCCGCGCCTCGGGGGCCGGTCCGCGCCGCGTGCCAAGCGCCACAACCTTGACCTCGCGCAGATCGCGCCCCTGCGCAAACACCAACACATCGCCCAAGGTGACAGATTGCGCCGGTTTGAGCACCTTTTGGCCGTTCAGCCGCAAATGCCCGCCCGACACGGTCTTGGCCGACAGGGAGCGGGTTTTGAAAAACCGCGCCTGCCAAAGCCATTTATCGACCCGTATTTTACCTGCGTTTTCTGTCACCTAGCGCGCAAAGCTCACCTGTCTGTTGGCTGGGCTACTTCTTGGTCAGCCCCATGAGCGCCGCCGCAAAAGGATTATCGGGATCGATTTTATCCTTCTTGGGCGGGCGCGCCTCAAAGCTTTGGCCGCCCTTGTCGCCGCCCGATTTCGGGCCGCCCTTGCCGCGCGGTTTGCCCTTGCCTTGCGGGCGTCCCTTGCCTTGGGGTTTGCCGCGTCCACGGCCTTCGCCGCCACGTTCACCGCCCCGTTCACCGCCCCGTGCGCGGCCCCATGCAAATGTATAAAACACTTCCATTTCAGGGGCTTCATCGGCGCTTTTCACCTGCGCATCGGCGGCTTCGGCAGCATCGGCTTGCGGTGCAATCTCCTGCGAGGGCACATCGACCGCCTCGGTCACCGGCGCAGCAGGGGCGCCATCGGCGGGAACCGCCTCGGCGGGCTCGGCGGTCTCGGCCTCCTGCGACTCGGGGTTTTGCGCGGGCGCGGCCTCTTGCGGCGCCGCCTCGGCAGCAGGCGCGGTTTTCACCTTTACCCGCTCGCCCTTCTCGGCGCGATAGCCAAGCCCTTGCATCAAATCGGCAAATTGCTCCAGCGTCATGCCGGTGATCGACAGCATATCGGCCTTGGCTTCAAACCCGCCGCGGCTGTCCTCGGCGCGCAGCATATCGGCCAGACGCTCCAGCATATCGATGCGGATCGCCCGCGCGCCGGAGGCGCGATAGCCCGCCATCAAATGATAGCCTTCGGGCGCAGCATCTCCCGAGGGCACCGTCACCAAACCGGGGGGCGGCGCTTCAGGAAACTCTTCCAAGCCTTTGAAAAGCGACCACAATACCAAACGAAGCCGCGTCGGTGCGGGTTTCAAAAGCAGCGGCATAAAGATGGTGAATTGCCCGAACCGCACGCCATGTTTGCGCAATGCGCCCCGTGCGTCTTGGTCCAGCGCCTTGACCTCTTCGGCCACTTGGGCGCGCGGCAACAGGCCAAAGCCCTCGACCAGTTGGAAAGCAAAGCCCCGCGCCAGCCCCGACAGGGCCTCGTCGCGCGACATGTTCAGCAAAGGCTCGAACAAGGTTGCCACCTTGCGGTCGATGAAATGCTGCAAACGGCGCGCGACCTTTTGGGTCACGTCCTCGCCAGCTTCCTCATCGACAAAGGCTTTGACCTGCGGCTTGAGCGGATCGGACCCCGCAACCAATTTACCCACAGCGCTATTGCCCCACATCAGGCCGCCCTGTTCGGTAAAATCGATCTCGGTATCGGGCGCGTTATAGAACCGGTCCGCCCGCAGGTGGAACTCCGGCGCCAATGCGGCCATGGCCGCCTGCCCCAAGGTTTTTGCTTCCTCGGCAGTCGCGGTTTTGTCCTGCGAAAAGCGGAACCCTTCAAGACGGCCAACGAATTGTCCTTCGACCGTCACTTCACCTTCTTTGCTTACTTCGGCCAACATGGCCTCCTTCTGTTTGAGCCGGCGCAGGAGCACGCTTGTGCGCCGGTCCACAAATCTTTGGGTCAAACGCTCGTGCAGCGCATCCGACAAAGCGTCTTCTACAGCGCGCGTCGCCCCGCGCCAATGGCTTTCGTCATTTACCCATCCCTTGCGCTGCGCGACATAGGTCCAAGTGCGGATGAAGGCCAATCTTTTTGAAACTGTGTCGATATCGCCATCCATACGGTCGATTCGCTTGATCTGCCGCGCCAGCCAATCGTCGGGAATGCGGCCCTTTTCATGCAAGAAGCCGTAGATCGCCTCCAGAAGGCTGCTGTGTTCGGCGTGGGAGATGCCGCGAAAATCGGGAATGCGGCACACATCCCATAGCAATCGCACCGATGGCCCGTCGCTGGCCCGCGCCCGCGTTTCGGCATCATTGCTGAGCGTTTTCAAGGCCATAAGGTCATCGGCCTCGCGCGCCTTGACCAGCCAGTCATCTTGCGGCGCCACCTCCAGCGAGGTGATCAAGGCCTCCGGCGTGCCAAATTGCAGATCGGTGTTGCGCCAGTTGAGCTTTTTGATCGGGGTAAAGCGGTGATCCATGATCGCTTGCGCCGTGCCCTCGTCCAGCGGGCGCGCCTCGCCCGTGACGCCGAAGGTTCCGTGCGACATGCCGCGCCCTGCCCGCCCCGCGATCTGCGCCAGTTCATTGGGGGCCAAGGGGCGCATCCGCCGCCCGTCAAATTTCGTCGTCGAGGAAAACGCCACATGGTTGATGTCGAGATTGAGCCCCATGCCGATGGCATCCGTGGCCACCAGAAAATCCACATCGCCGTTTTGGTAAAGCTCCACCTGCGCGTTGCGGGTGCGCGGGCTGAGCGCGCCCATGACCACCGCCGCGCCGCCCTTTTGCCGTTTGAGCAGCTCGGCAATCGCATAGACATTATCAACCGAAAACCCGACGATCGCGCTGCGTGCGGGCATACGGCTTATCTTTTTGGAACCTCCATAGGATAATTCGCTCATCCTCTGGCGCTGCACGAATTCCGCCTCGGGCACCAGTTCCGCAATCGCCCCGCGCATGGTGTCAGAGCCCATGAACAGCGTCTCATGGGTGCCGCGCGCCTGCAAAAGACGCTCGGTAAACACATGGCCGCGCTCGGGATCGGCGCAAAGCTGTATCTCGTCCACCGCCAGAAAATCCGTGCCCATGGCGGGCGGCATCGCCTCGACGGTGCAGACCCAATATTTCGTGCGCGGCGGCACGATCCGCTCTTCGCCGGTGACCAAAGCAACGACGGAGGGCCCGCGCAGGGCGACGATCTTGTCATAGACCTCGCGCGCCAAAAGCCGCAGCGGCAGGCCGATAACGCCGCTGTTATATCCCAGCATCCGTTCAATCGCGTAATGGGTCTTGCCGGTATTGGTGGGGCCGAGAACGGCGATCACCCGCCGGTCCATCCCGCGTTGCGCGCTGCTGTAGGATGTCACGTCTGGCTCTTTCTTGGGGATTTCGGGGCGGGCAGGTCGACGGGCAAATGGCGCGGGTTAGAGCTTCTCGCCCCCGTGACGCTCCAGCCGCGCCAAGGCTTCGATCACCTGTTCATGCGCGGGATAGAGCGCGGCAGCAAGCTGATAGGCTTGCAAAGCCTGCGCGGGGCGCTCTAATTGCTCGAAAATCGCGCCCAATCCGATCATCGCCTCGTAATGGCGCGGCTCAAGGCTCAAGGCGCGGCCCAGATCATTGAGCGCCATGCCAAACCTGTCCTGCCGATAAAGCACCATGGCGCGCATGTGCCAGCCTTCGGCAAATTGCGGCGCATGATCGGTCAGAGCAGTAAGATGCTCGTAGGCCAAGGAAAAATCGCCCCGCTCCAAAGCGTCGCGCCCGCGTTTGAGCAAAAGATCCATCACCGGCGATCCCGATTTCGACCATTCGAGCGACAATTCGCGCGCGATCCGCTCGGCCTCGCCGCCCTCGGCCAGCTTCAATTCGCCCAACAGCCGCGTGGCCCGCTCTGCGCTGCCCGAGGCGGCGGCCGAATTGGGCAAACTTCCGCCGTCCTGCGCCCGCGAGGGGCCGCTAGGTAAGGAAATCATGACTATGGCAACAATTGTCGCCACGATAGGTTTGAAATTGAATCGATCCGCGCCCATAACTTTAGTCTATCGCCAGCGCGTAGGGATTGTCAGCCCCGCTATGGCATGAAGCAAACAGAAAGGCGCAAAAATGAGCGATGTTATCACCGCGGCCGTGGCCGCACTCTCCGAGAAAATGAGCGGAGCCGATTTTGACGGCTCGGCCAAATTCGTCATTGAAGGCGAAGGTTCAGTCGTCGTCGACGCCTCGGGCGCGCGTGCTTCCGATGAGGAGGCCGACGTGACATTGACAGCCGATGCCGACACGTTCCAAGACATGATGGCGGGCAATCTCAACCCCACCAGCGCCTTTATGACCGGCAAGCTGAGCGTCGATGGCGATATGTCCAAGGCCATGGCTTTGGGCTCTGTCCTGGGCTAAACTGCTGCGAAAGCACAAGGTAAGACATGGAAAACGCACCCTTTTATGATGAACTGGCCGAAGGGCCAACGGGCGGCGCGGCCTATTGGGCGCGCGCATCCGACGGGGTGCGCATCCGTGTGGCGGTCTGGCCCAACGCGGCGGCAAAGGGCACGGCCTTGCTGTTTCCGGGGCGGACGGAATACGCCGAAAAATACGGGCGCGCGGCGGGCGATCTTGCCGCGCGCGGCTATGCGACTTTGGCGGTGGACTGGCGCGGCCAAGGTCTGGCCGACCGCGTTACCGACAATCCGATGACCGGCCATGTCCGCGATTTTGCCGATTATCAAAAGGACGTGATGGCGGCCCTCGCCGCCGCCCGCGCGCTGCAATTGCCCGAACCGTTCTTCTTGATCGGTCATTCGATGGGCGGCTGCATCGGGTTGCGCGCGCTTTATGAGGGCCTGCCGGTCAAGGCCGCCGCCTTCTCGGCGCCGATGTGGGGCATTGGTCTCAATGGCTTCATGCGCCCCGTCGCGTGGAGCCTGTCGTGGAGCGGCGCGCTTTTGGGCGTGGGGCATCTTTTCGCCCCAGGCACCAAGCCAGAAAGCTATGTCTTGGCCGAGCCTTTCGAGGGCAACAAATTGACCAAAGACCCTGATATGTTTGACTATATGGTGCGCCAGACCAAAGCCGTCGAGCGCTTCGGCCTTGGTGGGCCGTCGCTCAAATGGCTCTATGAGGCGCTGGTCGAATGTGCGCGGCTGATCCAGAAACCCGCGCCCGATCTGCCCTGCGTGAGCTATCTGGGCACGGACGAGCGCATCGTGGATACCGACCGCGTGGCGCTGCGGATGGCCGATTGGGACAGGGGCGAATTGGTCATGGTCGAGCAGGCCGAGCATGAGATCATGATGGAAGTGCCCCGCACCCGCGCCGCGTTTTTCGACGGGGTAACCGCCCTGTTCGATGCGCAGTTGGGCGAGGTGAAACAGGCGATCTAACCGCCTGTTCTCTTTACGGTTTTACCGGAATTGCGGTGTCACCCGTCGCGCGCCACGCTTTGGCGTTGTTCGCCCAATCCTTCGATGCGCAACACCATCTCGTCGCCCTCGCGCAAGAACCGCGGCGGCTTCATCCCCATCCCCACACCCGGCGGCGTGCCGGTGGCGATCACATCGCCCGGCTCAAGGCGCATCATCTCGCTCAGATGCGCGATGATCTCGGCCACAGTGAAGATCATCGAGGCCGAATTGCCGCGCTGCGCCGCCGCGCCGTTGAGGTCCAGCTCCATCGCCAGATTTTGCGGATCGCCCACCGCGTCAGGGGTCACCAGCCACGGGCCGACAGGGCCGAAGGTGTCACAGCTTTTGCCCTTGGTCCATTGCCCGCCGCGCTCGATTTGAAACGCGCGCTCGGAGAGGTCATTGACGATCGTATAGCCCGCGACATAGTCCAATGCATTGTCTTTGCTGACATATTTTGCCTCGCGCCCGATCACGACGCCCAATTCGACCTCCCAATCGGATTTTTGCGACCCGCGCGGCAACAGCACCGTATCATTCGGCCCCGAAAGCGCCGAAGTGGCCTTCATAAACACAATCGGCTCGTCAGGCTCTGCCATGCCCGCCTCTGCCGCGTGGTCCGAATAATTCAGCCCGATGCAGATGATCTTGCCGATCCCGGCCACCGGCACGCCAAGGCGCGGGTTGCCCGCCACGCGGGGCAGGCTTTGCGGATCGACCTGCGGCAAATCGGCCAAGACCGCGCCGGACAGATCACCGATCACCCCCGACAAATCGCGCAAATGTCCCTCCGCATCCAAAACAGCGGGCTTTTCCGCGCCCTTTTCCCCGTATCGCACAAACCGCATCGCTGCTCTCCTCTCGTGTTTCGCCCATGTTTTGCCGATCCGGCCCGCGCCCGCAAGGCCGATGCGCTTAACGCGGGCTGCCCGCGCGTCACCTGCCTCTTGAGAGCGCCCCGCCGAGCGCGTATGTCTGTGCCAACCATGAAAAGGACGACCCGATGTTTCAGCTGCCCCTCACCTTGCCCCGCCCGATTTTTGACGCGCATGCCTCCGGCGGCGCGGGCGGGCTTGGCAAATTGCCCGAATGGGATCTGAGCGATCTTTACAGCGGCGAGGATGCGCCCGAACTGACCCGCGATCTGGCGTGGTTCGAAGGCGAGGCGGCGCAATTTGCCGCCGATTACGAAGGCAAGCTCGCCGCGCTGGACGCCGAGGGCTTTCTCGGCTCTATCCTGAGGTCCGAGAAGATGGATGCGATCGCGGGGCGGATCATGTCCTTTGCGGGGCTGCGCTATTACCAGAACACCGTCGATGCGGGCCGCGCCAAATTCATGTCCGACATGCAAGAGCGCATCATCAACGCCTCCTCGGCCTTGGTGTTCTACTGGCTCGAAATCAACGAAATCAGCGCCGAAACCTATGAGGCATGGATGACGGAGAGCGAGGGCCTGCGCCGCTATCGCCCCGTATTGGACCGCCGCCGCGCCATGCGCCCCTATCAATTGTCCGACGAGATGGAGCGGTTTTTGCACGATCTGGGCGTGGTCGGGGACGCGTGGGAAAAGCTGTTTGACGAAACCATCGCGGGCCTCGAATTCCACGTCGAGGGCGAGGAAGAGACGCTCGGCATCGAAGGCACGCTCAACCTTCTGACCGATCCGGACCGCAACCGCCGCGAAGCCGCCAGCCGCGAATTGGCCCGCGTGTTCGGCGAGAACATCAAAACCTTTGCCCGCGTGCACAACACCCAAGCCAAGGAAAAGGAAATCTACGACCGTTGGCGCAAAATGCCCACGGCGCAGTTTTCGCGCCACCTGTCCAACGATGTCGAACCCGAGGTCGTCGAGGCCCTGCGCGATGCAGTGGTCAAAGCCTATCCGCGCCTGTCGCACCGCTATTATGCGCTCAAGGCGAAATGGCTCGGGCTGGAGCGGATGCAGGTTTGGGATCGCAATGCGCCCCTGCCCGTCGAGGACACGCGCATCGTCGATTGGCCCGCCGCCGAGAAAATCGTCATGGAGGCTTACGGCGCCTTCGATCCGCGCATGGCCGAACTGGCCGCACCGTTTTTCTCCAAAGGCTGGATCGATGCGGGCGTCAAACCGGGCAAGGCGCCGGGGGCCTTTGCCCATCCGACGGTGACCGATGTGCACCCTTACGTGATGCTCAACTATCTGGGAAAACCGCGCGATGTCATGACTTTGGCCCATGAATTGGGCCACGGCGTGCATCAGGTTCTGGCCGCCGAGCAGGGCGAAATGCTCTCGTCTACCCCGCTGACATTGGCCGAAACCGCCTCGGTCTTTGGCGAGATGCTGACCTTCCGCAAAATGCTCGACGGGGCCAAAACCCCTGCCGAGCGCAAGGTGATGCTCGCCGGTAAGGTCGAGGATATGATCAACACCGTGGTGCGCCAGATCGCCTTTTACGATTTCGAATGCAAATTGCACGCGGCGCGGCGCGAGGGCGAATTGACCCCCGATGACATCAATGCGCTGTGGATGTCGGTGCAGGCCGAAAGCCTCGGTCCGGTGTTTGATTTCATGGACGGATACGAGACCTTTTGGGCCTATATCCCGCATTTCATCCACTCGCCCTTCTATGTCTATGCCTATGCCTTTGGCGACGGGTTGGTGAATGCGCTCTATGCCGTCTATCAAGACAGCCCCGAGGGGTTTGAAGAGAAATATTTCGACATGCTCAAAGCGGGCGGCTCGAAACACCACAAGGAGTTGCTTGCCCCCTTCGGCCTTGATGCCTCCGATCCGGCCTTTTGGAACAAAGGCTTGGCGATGATCGAGGGGTTCATTGATGAATTGGAAGCAATGGAAGGCTAAAGCGCGCCGCGCATCGGGGGCGGGGCACGGGCTGCGCGCCCGTTTGGCGCGCATATTGGTGCGCGTGCGCCGCACCGTCCCGCCAGGGGTGCGGCTTTTGCTCGGGATTTTGCTGATCATCGGCGGGATCTTCGGCTTTCTGCCCGTTCTGGGCTTTTGGATGATCCCCTTGGGCATTGCCATCGCCGCGCTTGATATCAAACCGCTTTGGGCGTGGATCAAGCGCCGCTGACGCGCCGTGCGCGCGGCGATTTGCGCGCCTTGCCACACGCGCCCTATGGCCATCGGCCCCGTTTTGCCCTCTACTCGCCCTGCACCTTGAGAGGGAGGACATCCAAATGAAATGGCTCAAACGGCTCGGGCTGGTAATTTCGGCGCTGGTCATCATCGGCGCCATCGGGTTTTTCGGCTTTCTGGCCGATTATGTCGGCGACAAATCCAACAATGTCATCGCCCATGACCCCTACCCCGTCTCGGACGAGGCCCGCGCCCTGCACGCTACGCTCTTTGTCGGCGACTGGCACGCCGACAGCCTCTTGTGGGAGCGCGATCTCAACGAGGTCGGATACGGGCAGGTCGATTTTCCGCGCCTGCGCCAAGGCGGCGTCGCGCTACAGGTGTTCACCGCCGTCACCAAAAGCCCCGCGGGCCTCAACTATGAGGAAAACTCCGCCGAAGCCTTTGACAATATTACGCTTTTGTCCTTTGGACAGCTGCGCCCGATCAAAACATGGACCTCGCTTCTGGCCCGCGCCGAGGATCAGGCCATGCGCTTGCATGAATTCCGCGACGCCGATCCCGAACGCATCAAGATCATCAGGTCAAAGGCCGATCTGGACGCTTTGATCGCCGCCCGCGCCGCCAACCCCGAGGTGGTCGGCGCGCTTTTGGGCGTCGAGGGGGCGCATCCTTTGGAGGGCAAGATCGAGAACCTCGACCGGCTCGAGGCCGCAGGCTACCGCCTGATCGGGCTACAGCATTTCTTTGACAACGAACTGGGCGGATCGCTGCACGGCAAAAGCAACGCAGGGCTGACCGATTTTGGCCGTGAGGTGGTCGATGAGGTGGTGCGGCGCGGTTTGATCCTTGATCTGGCCCATTCGAGCCAGCAGGTCGTCGCGGATGTCTTGGCGCGCACCAATATTCCGCTTGTCGTCTCGCACACGGGTCTGCATTCGCATTGCGAGGTCAAACGCAACGTGCCCGATGCATTGCTGCGCGAGGTGGCGGCGCGCGGCGGGGTGATCGGCATGGGCTATTGGGCCGAGGTCGCCTGCGATGAGATTACCCCTGCGGGCATCGCCAAAATGATCGTCGCGGCCGTCGCGGCGGTGGGCGAGGACGGCGTCTCTCTGGGTTCGGATTACGACGGATCGGTGGAGACGGCCTTTGACACTTCCGAATTGCCCGCTCTGACCCATGCGCTGCTTGAGGCGGGATTGACGCCCGCGCAAATCGGCAAAGTCATGGGCGGCAATATGCAGCGCGTGATCCGCGCAAGATTGAACTGATCCACCCTATCACGGCAAAGGGCGCTCTTGCATCAAGAGCGCCCTTTTCAATTCAGAAACAGCGGCTTGGCTGCTTCAATAGGTCAACAATCTCGCTCAGTCTATTTCCGTCCAAGGCCAAGGCTTCACTTGGCTGTCGGCGGTCATATAGCGCACCGCCTTGGCCATCCACACGCCCAGATCGGTGCCGAAACTGGCAAGGTTCTCGTTCGGCTCGCCCTTGTTGAGCGCCATGATCACGATTTGTATGATCGTCACCACGCCCAAAATCGTTTGCGACACGCTCATCATGAAGGCGATGAGGATCACATAGACGATCCGCATCAGCATCCCCTCGGGCGCCTCCGGCTCCATCTGTTCACCGTGCAAACGGCCTTCTACCTTCTCGTCATCGGTCATATCCGCGGCCCTCAAAATAATAAACGCATCGGGGGCCACTGTGCCGCCCGATGCGTTTGGGATCAAGAGAGGATGACGCCCGCGAGGGGCGGCGCGCCTATGCCTCTTCCATCATGCCCTTTTCGCTGGCCAATTCGCGCATGCGCAGTTGCAGTTTTTCAAAGGCGCGCACTTCGATCTGGCGGATGCGTTCGCGGCTGACGTCATAGACGCCGCTGAGGTCTTCAAGCGTCATCGGATTGTCCTCAAGACGGCGCTTGGTCAGGATGTCCTGCTCGCGCTCGTTGAGCACCTCCATCGCTTGGGCCAGCAATTCGCGGCGGGTGTCCATTTCGTCCTTTTCGGCGTAATCGCCCGCCTGATCGGCATCCTCATCCTCGAGCCAGTCCTGCCATTGCATCGTGCCCTCGCCTTCGGAGCCGACGGTCGCGTTCAACGAGGCATCCCCGCCCGACATCCGCCGGTTCATCGAGATCACTTCGGTCTCGGTCACGCCCAGCTCGGTTGCGATTTTGGTCACATTGTCGGGGTGCATATCGCCCTCTTCAAAGGCGCCGATCTTGGCCTTGGCCTTGCGCAGATTGAAGAACAGCTTCTTCTGCCCCGAGGTGGTGCCCATTTTCACAAGGCTCCACGAGCGCAGGATAAATTCCTGAATGCTGGCGCGAATCCACCACATCGCATAGGTCGACAGGCGAAAGCCCTTTTCGGGGTCAAAGCGTTTGACCGCCTGCATCAACCCGACATTGGCCTCCGAAATCACCTCGGCCTGCGGCAATCCATAACCGCGATAGCCCATGGCGATTTTCGCCGCCAGACGCAGGTGCGATGTGACCATCTTATGCGCGGCTTCGGTGTCTTGCTCTTCGACCCAACGCTTGGCCAGCATGTATTCTTCTTCCGGCTCAAGCAGCGGGAATTTGCGGATTTCCTGCATATAGCGGTTCAAACCGCCTTCCGGCGTCGGGGCCGGCAGATTTGCATAGTTACTCAAGTTCATATCCCCCTGTAAGGTCGGGGCCCTTATGTTAAAGGGCGTAACATCGAGTTAGGTATTACAAAGCGCGGTTTCAAGGCGCTTAAATGTGATTGTTTAACGAAACTATAACGCGGCTCCGTCGCTGCCGCGCGGCATTTCATGCGTTTTCACGCATTCGTGCGCGGATGAAACAGCCGCAAATCCGCCTAAGCCATTGGAAATGCGTTACTTCGCCGGAAGACGCAGATCATCCATCAAATCCGCCATATCCTGCGGCAGCGCCGCTTCAAAGCGCATCATCTCGCCGCTGACCGGATGCTCGAACCCTAAAACCGCCGCATGCAAGGCTTGGCGTGCAAAGCCCGACACCGCATCAACCCCCGCCTGCGACAGCGCGCCCTTGGGCAATTTGCGCTTGTTGCCATAGGTCGGATCGCCGATCAAACTATGCCCCGCATGGGCCATATGCACGCGAATTTGATGGGTGCGCCCCGTTTCGAGCCAGCATTCCACCAATGTCGCCACCACCGGCGCGCCAAAGGTTTCGACAATGCGCGCCCGCGTCACCGCATGGCGCCCGCCGGTAAAGAACACCGCCTGTTTTTGCCGGTCATGTTTGTGGCGGGCCAATTGCGTGGTGATCCGCATGATATTGCCGCTCTCGAAGCTGACGCCGCGCACCCCGCGCAACCGCGGATCATTGGCATCGGGCGTGCCGTAAACCACCGCGAGGTAATAGCGCTCGACGGTATGTTTTTCGAATTGCTTGGCCAATCCGTGATGGGCGCGGTCGGATTTGGCGACCACCAAAAGCCCGCTGGTTTCCTTGTCGATGCGGTGGACAATCCCGGGGCGTTTTTCGCCGCCCACGCCCGACAGGTCCGCGCCGCAATGATGCAAAAGCGCATTGACCAAAGTCCCCGACGGCGTGCCGGGGGCGGGATGGACCACCATCCCCGCCGGTTTGTTGATCACGATCAGATCGTCATCCTCATAGACCACCTCAAGCGCGATATCCTCGGGGCCGATATGGCTCTCTTCGGCCACGGGCACGGTGATCTCGACGATATCGCCCTCCTCGACCCGCGCCTTGGGGTCGGTGGTCACCGCCCCGTTGAGCGTCACCTCGCCCGCTTCGATCAACTTGGCCAGCCGCGTGCGCGACAGCGATGCATCGACTGGCACATCGCGCGAAAGCGCCTTATCAAGGCGGGGCGCGGGATCTGCGCTGATACGAACGGAAAGGCGCGTGGAGCCCATGAGTGACAATCCTCAGCCGGAGGTCGATCCGGTCAATTTACGGTTTCTGCGCCTGTTGGTCACGGTTCTGACCGGCACGATGATAGCGGGCCTTCTAGTCATCATCGCGCTGCTTGTCATCCGTTTCTCGGCCGGTTCCCTGCCGCTGCCGGAAAAACTGCTTTTGCCGGACGGTGTCGAGGCCGAGGCCTTCACCCGCGGCAAAGGATGGGTCGCGGTGGTCAGCGCCGATGACCGCATTCTCATCTATGACAGCAAGACCGGCCAATTGCGCCAAACCGTCGAGATCGCCAAACCCTAAGGTGGCTCTATGCGGCGCGCCCGAGACCCTTGCGCGGTTTCGGCCCGATTTGGCGCGCGCAAAACGCACCGACGCAATACCGACAAAATACCGACGTGATACAGACAGCCAAAAACCCCGTCCCCAGCGGGGCGCGCATGATCGAACGGATGGGGGGAAATGGTACCACCTCCTGGTCTCGAACCAGGGACCTCTTGATCCACAATCAAGCGCTCTAACCAACTGAGCTAAGGCGGCACTGGGGCGGATTTATCGACTGCGACGGGCAAATGCAAGACTGATCTGCGCGAAATTTGCCCGATCCTTGCGGCTAATTTTGCGCGCCCGCCCAAATCGCCAAGGCGCGCCAAAGCCTTGCAAAAACCGCTGGGGCGGAGTAGCCCAAGACAGTGCAAAAGGAGACGGCCCATGGGGATCAACAGCGAAGTCGATATCGAAGCAAATCTGCAAATCGGGCCGACCGATCAAGGCATGGTGCGGATCTATGTCGAATCCCAAGGCGTTGAAATTCCTATGGATTTTACGCCAGAAGAGGCAGAGGAAATCGCCGAGGAAATTCGCGCCGCCGCAGGCACCGCGCGCAATATCAAATAGCGGTGGGGCGATCTAGGGGCGCGGATCGCGCAACCGGTGCAAGCGCCGCGCCGCATCGCGGGCGAATTTGAGCGAGAGCGATTTGCGCCGCGCGGGCGGCAATTTATCCTCATCCCCCATATGAATGATCTCTGCGCCGTAGGCATCGGCGATGATCAATCCGCTGCCCTCAGGCAAAACTTCGACCGGAAACTCGGCATCCACCGCCCAAAAAAACCGGTCGCACCACGGCAGATAGCCGTCCCACTTCGAATCCGCCTGATAATCGGCCAGCGAGGATTTGCACTCCACCACCCAGATCTCGCCCTTCGGCCCGATGGCCATCACATCCACGCGGCGGCCCCGTTCGGGCACGAATTCTTCCACAGAAACAAAGTCATAGCTAAGCAGGTGGCGACAAACGCCGCGCGCCAAAAGCTGTCCTGGTTGTAGAAATTCGCTCATGAAATCCATTTTGGACAAAGCGCGAACCAATGCAAGCCCTGCAATCTGTCGCTTTTTTCGCACCAACCGCACGCGCCCCTTGCCGCAGGCCCCTTTGAGAACTACATCAAGAGGCGGCGGGTTCTGCCCTTCTCGTTATTGGATGCATTCCGGTGGCCTTAAGCAATTCCGAGGGAGCTGGCTCTGTTTTGGCCCTGGCCTCTTTATCTGGCGCCCACCTGTACATACAGGTCCTCGGGAATGAGATATCCGGACGGTTGCGTTTGCGGGCCCGCCACTTTTCAAAATTCTGTTTGATACAAGCGCCTTAGCGGCGACGGCGGCCACGGCGCTCTTGCGGCGAAGAGGCCTGCGCGCGCACCAAAGCGGGGCGCATCACCGCCACCCTTTGACGTTTTCCGCCGCGCGGCGGGCGCTCGTCCTCCTTGAGGCGCATCACCGCAATGGCGAATTGCACACCGGCAAACACAATCCCGTTGGACACCCAAAGGATCACCACGGCCAAAAGGCCCGAGGGGCTGGTCGAGACAAGATGCCACAAATTGGCGACATTAAACCACAAAAGCATCGCCACAAAAGCCGCCGCAATGGCGAAACCGATGGCGCATTGGATGATATAAAGGCGGATAAGCTTGGGCATGGCAGTGCTCCGACACATCAGATCGCAGGGACATCACAGCCCTGCCCCACAATGATATATCGTAATTCGCATGTAACAAGCCCTGCCGCGCCCGCCGCGCGCTTTGGCCGCGCCAAAACGGCAAAACGGGCGAAAAACCGCCCGTTTTCGCGCCGCTTAGCGGCGTATCGTGCCCGATTTTGCGGGTTAGAAGGCCTCTGGCTTGGCCTCGCGCGCCATATGATCGAGCACCGCATTGACGAATTTGCTCTCTTTGCCCTCGGGGAAAAACGCCCGCGCGACATCGACATATTCGGTGATCACGACTTTGGGCGGCGTGTCGCTTTGGGTCAATTCCGCCCCCGCCGCGCGAAACAGCGCCCGCAGGGTCGGATCGATCCGTGCGATCGGCCATTTGGCCACCAAGGCGCGGTCGGTCAATTGGTCAATCGCCGCCTGATAATTCACCGCATCTTGCATCACAGTGCGAAAATGGCGCGGATCGCCCTCTTGCATTTCATCGCCGTCATAGACCGCGCCAAAACGGTGGTCTTCGAATTCGACCATCACCCGTTCGACCGTCTGGCCGGAGCTTTCCATTTGAAACAGGGCCTGCACCGCATAGAGGCGCGCGGCGGATCTCATCTTGCGCTTGGCGTTGCCGGACAGGTTGCTGCCGCGATCCGTATGTGCGGAGGGCTGGATAGGGTCGTCGGTGCTCATGCGGTGGGGTTGCCCTTGCTGGTGGCTGCGATCTGGTATTCATCTTGCGCGGGGACAAAACCGACCCCCTTGCGCGAAGCGCCCCATTTACGGGCCAGCGCGACAAGATGCAAGGCCGCAGCGGCCGCGCCGCCGCCCTTATTTTGATCCGCCGGATCGGCGCGCACTTCGGCCTGCGCGCGGGTCTCGACGGTCAGGATGCCATTGCCGATGCAAAGCCCCTGAAGCCCCAGAAGTTGCAGCGCGCGGCTGCTGTCGTTGCAGACCGTGTCGTAATGGGTGGTCTCGCCGCGAATAACGCAGCCAAGCGCGACATAGCCGTCGAAATTGCTCATCCGTTCGGCGATGCCCACGGCGGTGGGGATTTCCAAGGCGCCGGGCACTTCGACGATATCATAGGTCGCGCCGCAGGCCTCGATTTCCGCCTTGGCCCCTGCGATCATATTGTCGGCGATGTCCTTGTAATAGGGCGACACCACGATCAACAGCTTCACGGGCTTGTCGAATGTGGGACGCGGCAGGATGTAATGTTGTTCTGCGCCAGCCATATTTTAGGCCTCCTCGATTTTGCGGGTGCCGGTGATTTCCAGCCCGTAAGCCTCAAGCCCGACCACATTGGGCTTGGGCGAATTGGTCAAAAGCTCCAGCTTTGACAGCCCCAGTTGCGACAGGATTTGCGCGCCCAGCCCGTATTGGCGCAGGGTCTGCGGATGGGCATCGGCGCCCGCGTCGAGCTTGGCCAGCATATCGCGCAACAAAACCACAACGCCGCGCCCTTCCTTGGCCACGGCGCGCATCGCACCGGCAAATTCGCCCGCCCGCCCCGCGCCCTCAAGGCCCAGCATATCCTTCATCGGATCCATCGCATGCATCCGCACCAGAACCGGCGCATCGCCCGACAGATCGCCTTTGACCATCGCCACATGTTCTGTGTCTTGGGTGACATCTCGGTAAACGCGCATGCTCCACGCACCGCCGAATTCCGACGTGACCTGCTCTTCGCGCATCAGTTTCACAAGGTTGTCATGGCGGCGCCGGTAAGCAATCAGATCAGAGATCGTGCCGATTTTCAGCCCGTGCTTTTGCGCAAACCCCACCAGATCGGGCAGGCGCGACATGGTGCCGTCGTCATTCATGATCTCGCAAATCACCCCCGAGGGGTTCAGCCCCGCCAAACGGCTGACATCGACGGCCGCCTCGGTATGGCCCGCGCGCACCAATACGCCGCCATCGCGGGCCCGCAGAGGAAACACATGGCCCGGCGTGGCAATATCTTGCGGCCCTTTGCACGCATCAATCGCCACGGCCACGGTGCGGGCGCGGTCATGGGCGGAAATGCCGGTGGACACGCCTTCGCGCGCCTCGATGGAAATGGTAAAGGCCGTCTCGTGGCGCGAGGAATTATTGGTCGACATAAGCTCAAGGCCCAATGCCTCGATCCGCTCGGACGGCAGGGTCAGGCAAATCAACCCGCGCCCGTGGGTCGCCATGAAATTGATCGCCTCGGGCGTCGCCATCTGCGCAGGGATCACCAGATCGCCTTCGTTCTCGCGGTCCTCGTGATCGACCAGAATGAACATGCGCCCGTTGCGCGCATCCTCGATGATCTCCTCGATCGGCGAGATCGCATCGCGCCAGTTTTCCTCGACAGGGCCTGGGGTTTCGAATGGGACGGTATCGGGCATGGGAGCTCCCTCTTTTGCGCTTGCATGGCAAATAGCGCAGCACGCCGCCAAAGACTAGAGCCGCAAAAGGTCAGGGTAAAGCCGCCCCTGCGATCAGTCGAATTGCCATAGCGCAGGCATGAAGCGATAGGCCCCCGCCTCGGCGCGCACATGCCCCACCCCCGGAAAGGGGAAGTGATAGCCCAGAACCGCAATCCGGTCCGCCGCCGCACGATCCAAAAGCCGACGGCGCGTGGCGACGGTTTGATCGCCGTCGCTGTCGGTGCCGTTAAACCAGTCGGGATGGGCGAAGTTGAGATGCGCATGGGTCATGCAATCGCCAAGCGCGATCAACTGCTGCCCGCCGCTCTCCACATGCAAGGACATATGCCCCGGCGTATGGCCCGGTGTCGCGATCATCCGCACCCCCGAAACGATCTCGTGGCCTTCTTCGGCCAAAACCCAATCCACCCCGTCGCAATTGATCGAATTGACCGCCCCGACGACGAATTGCTGCGCTTCGGGGGCGACGCGATTGGCCAAACCGTCCTGCATCCAATAGGCCTGCTCGGCCGCGCCCATGATATATTCGGCATCGGGAAAAATCGCCTCGTCAAAATCATCGCGAATGCCCCAGATGTGATCGGGATGGGCATGGGTGATCACCACATGGGTGATGCTGGCCGGATCGATCCCCGCCGCCTCCATATTCGCCAAAAGCCGCCCCGTGGTGCCAAACCAGCGCGAACCCGAGCCGACATCGACCAAAATCCGCGCCGCGCCTGTGTCGATGAACAGGTGGTTGGTATGCGAATAGCCCTGCTCTGGATCAAGATAATGCTGGGCCAGAAAATCGGCTACCGCCTCGCGCGGCGCATTCACCCCAAGCCCCGAGGTCGGCAAGGCAAAATACCCGTCCGACAGGACCGTCAGCTTCATCTCGCCCAACCCGAAGCGGAAATACCCCGCATTGCCGCCCTGCGGCGCGCCCAAAACCGCCGCGCGCATCGGCCCCGCCCCCATCGCAAAGGCCGGCAAAGCTGCCGCCAGTTTCAAAAGCGTGCGACGGTTCGGTGTGCTGAATGCCATGATCTCTCTCCCTGTTGCCGCCCAAGATAGAGCGCCCGCAGGGCAACGCAATACAATTTATGAATATGTTTGCGATTTGCCGCGCAAAAGAACGTCATGCCTTCGGCTAGGATATTTCCAGAACCTGCAAAGCGCCGCCGCTTCGGCTTGCCGGTTCCTCAAATATCCCCGCCGCAGGCATCAGCTATCTGCAAAACGGCGCCATGACTGGCGGTCTTAGGAAAACTCTTGCAGCCTGGCGACATAGCGGGCGAGCGTGTCGATTTCGAGGTTGATCCGATCCCCCGCTTTGGCATCGCCCCAAGTGGTCGCCTCTTTGGTGTGGGGAATGAAGTTGATGCCGAAATCGCACCCATCGACCTCATTGACGGTCAAAGACGTGCCGTTGAGCGCCACCGAGCCTTTGGGCGCGATAAACCGCGCCAGACGCTCGGGCGCGCGCAAGGTGACGCGGGTGCTGTCTCCTTCGTCTTGCATCGCCACGATCTCGGCCACGCCGTCCACATGACCCGACACGATATGCCCCCCCAATTCGTCGCCCACCTTGAGCGCCCGCTCAAGGTTCACGCGCCGCCCCACGGTCCAATCGGCCAGATTGGTTTTGGCGACGGTTTCGGCACTGATCTCCACATCATACCAATCCTTGCCGGTTTCGATCACCGTCAAACACACCCCGTCCGAGGCGATCGAGGCCCCGAGCGCGATGCCTTTGACGTCATACCCCGTCTCGATGCGCGCGCGCAGATCGCCGCGTTGCTCCAATTGGGCCACACGGCCGATATCGGTGATGATGCCTGTGAACATGGGTTTTCTCCTCGGCGCTGCGCCCTCGATTGCGCCTTTGAGGTAGCGCGCGCGCAACGTAATTACAAGCCAAGGGCGCGGCGGCACATAAGACGCCTTAATTTCGTCGAAACTTCCCGCTAATAAGGTCGAAAGGACCCGTTGGATAAGAGCAAGGCATGAGCAAGAGCCGCCACCATCCGCCCCAAAGCATCGCTGCGCCGACCGACCCCTCGGCGCCGCGCAAATTCCTGTTTTTGCAAGGGCCGCACGGGCCGTTTTTCCACAAGCTGGGCAAGATGTTGCGTCTTGCGGGGGCCGAGGTCTGGCGCGTCGGGTTTAACGCGGGTGATCGCGCCTTCTGGTTCCATCCCGCCTCCTACATCCCCTTTCGCGGCACCCAGGAGGAATGGCCCGCGACCTTTGACGCGCTGTGCAGCGACAAGGGCATCACCGACATCGTGCTTTACGGCGACACACGGCAGATCCACGCGCAGGCCGTCACCCGCGCCCGCGCCGCAGGGCTGACGGTGCATGTGTTCGAAGAGGGCTATATGCGGCCCTATTGGGTCACCTATGAGCGCGGCGGATCGAACGGGCATTCGCGGCTGATGGAGATGAGCGTCGCGGACATGCGCCGCGTGCTCGAAAACTCCGATATGGACACGCCGGTGCCGCCCGCGCGTTGGGGCGATATGCGCCAGCATGTGTTTTACGGCGCGCTCTATCATTGGTTCGTGATGTTCCGAAACGGCGACTACCGCAATTTCCGCCCCCACCGCGCGCTTGGCGTGGGCAAGGAATTCCAGCTTTATATCAAACGCTTGCTGCTCATGCCTGCGCAGGCCTTGGACCGGATGATCGCCACGTTCCGCATTCGCAACGGCGGCTTTCCCTATCACCTCGCGCTGTTGCAGCTGGAGCATGACAGCTCGTTTCAAATGCATTCGCCCTTTGCCACCATGACCGATTTTCTCGACGTGGTGATCCGCGGTTTTGCCGAAGGCGCGCCGAGCCATCACCATCTGGTGTTCAAATCCCACCCGCTCGAAGATGGCCGCGTGCCGCTGCGCCGCGAGGTCAAGCGGCTGGCCAAGGCTTACGGTCTCAAGGGCCGTGTGCATTGGGTGCGCGGCGGCAAGCTGGCACAGCTGTTGAACGACGCGCGCACCGCCGTCACCGTCAATTCCACCGCCGCACAGCAGGTCCTGTGGCGCGGCATCCCGCTCAAGACCTTCGGCGATGCGGTCTATGCCAAGCCCGAGTTTGTCTCGACCCAGCCCCTGCCCGAGTTTTTCGCAGGCGCGGGCCGCCCCGACCGGCGCGCCTATACCGATTACCGCCGCTACCTGTTGGAGACCAGCCAGATCGCGGGCGGGTTCTATTCGGCGCGCGGGCGTCGGCAATTGATGCGCCAAGTGGTTGATATGATGCTCTCTTCCGAAGATCCTTACGACGCGCTGGCCTCCGGCTCTGCCGCCCCGCGCCAATCGCTGCGCGTGGTCAATTAGGGCCGAACCCTCCTCGGGCGGTGCGCGCCATAATACGGGCCGCAAACCTGTGCCTGCCCCGTCTGCACCCAATTCGCGCCTGTGCCCCCTCCAAATCTAGCGGTGCGCTCATGGCGGCCCACAACACCTTGCGGCCCCTGCCCCCGCGCGCAGGTCCGCGCGGCCCTAAGGCCACACATTGGGGCAGCTTTGCCCTCCAACCCCGCGCAAATGCTGGATTTTTGCAATCGGGTAGGCTAGCCTTCCTCCAAAGCGCCCGAAAAACGAGGCGCAATGAGGCAGAAATATCAGGTCGAGGAGACCCGAGCAGTGAAAACCCATTCCACAAAATGGGCGCGTGGCATCGCGCTTGTGGCCGCTCTGGCCGTCGTATCCTCTTGCGGTTTGCCGCGTGTAGGCCCCAATAAACGCGAGATTTTCGCAGGTTCCGTGCAAAAGGAAGGCGATGCCTTTGTCGTGGCGGTCAATGACCGCGTGACCCGCGCCACCGCTTTCACCCCCGCGCTGGGATTTTCCAACGCCTTCCTCAACGCCGGACAGATCGGATCGGACACCATCCGCCCCGGTGACACGCTGGGCCTGACCATCTGGGAAAACGTCGATGACGGGCTTTTGGTCGGCGAAGGGCAGAACTCGGCGGTGCTTGAAGAGGTGCAAGTCGACGGCGCCGGTTTCATTTTCGTCCCCTACGCGGGCCGTATCCGCGCCGCGGGCAACACGCCCGAAGCCATCCGCCGCATCATTTCCACCAAGCTTGAAGGCCAGACCCCCAGCCCGCAAGTGCAGGTCCGCCGCCTCGCCGGTGACGGATCGACCGTCAGCCTTGTCGGCGCCATCGGCGGCCAAGGCGTCTATGCCATCGAGCGCCCCACCCGCACCTTGTCGGCCATGTTGGCGCGCGCGGGCGGCATCACCATTGAACCCGAAACCGCGCAGATCACCGTGATCCGCGGCAAGGAACGCGGCGAGATCTGGTTTCAGGACCTCTATAAACATCCGCAAAACGACATCGCCCTGCGCGGCGGGGATCGCATCTTGATCGAGGCCGACACCCGCGCCTTTACCGCGCTTGGCGCCACATCGGGTCAGGCCCGCGTCACCTTCGAGACCCAAACGCTCAGCGCACTCGAAGCCATCGCCCAAGTCGGCGGTTTGGTCCCCACGGCGGCCGATCCCACCGGCGTGTTCGTTCTGCGCAACGAACCTGCCGAGATCGCCAATCAATTGATGGGCCGCAGCGATCTGATCGGGGCGCAGCGCCTTGTCTATGTGCTGGACCTGACCAAACCCAACGGCATGTTCATGGCCCGCGATTTCGTGATCCGCGACGGCGATACGCTCTATGTGACCGAAGCGCCCTTCACCCAGTGGAACAAAACCATTGGCGCGATCACCGGCTCGCTCACTCCGATCAATTCGATCAACTCGCTCGCGGGCAACTAAACCTCGTGGGTCGTCCCAAATGATGGATGCTCCGCAAAACACAGCCGCCGGTCTCTCCAACCGGCGGCTGCTTTATTACACCCTCGGATTTATCCGCAGCCCGCGCATCCGCGCGATTTTGCGCAGCGCCGGTTACCGGCCGGTTTTCGGCTATACCGCCCGCCCGCGCGAAGGCGATGTGATCGGCGTCTGGGGTCATAGTCCCTATGCCAAACGCGGCGAGGCCATGGCGCAAAAAACCGGCCTGCCGGTGGTGCGGATCGAAGATGCGCCCTTGCGCTCCTTGCATCCCGGGCGCAGCGGCGAGCCGCCCTTGGGCCTGACCATCGACAGCCGCGGCGCGATGTTTGATGCGGGACAACCCTCTGATCTGGAACATCTTTTGATGACCGATCCGCTCGATGATGCGGCACTTTTGTCGCGGGCGCGCGGCGCTATGGCGCGCATCCGCGAGGCGCATCTGAGCAAATATAGCGCCAATGACCCCGCCCTGCCCGCACCCGAGGCGGGCTATGTTCTGGTCATTGACCAGACCCGCGGCGATGCCTCGGTGCGCCTTGGCGGCGCCGATGCCAACAGCTTTCGCGAGATGCTCTATTACGCCATGGAGGATCACCCCGCCGCGCGCATCGTGATCAAGACCCACCCCGAAACCGCCGCAGGCCACCGCGCCGGATATTTCGGCCCCCAAGACGCCCAAGGCCGCGTCACACTTGTCACCGATAACCACAGCCCTCACGCCCTGCTTGAGGGGGCGATTGCGGTCTATACCGTCACCTCGCAAATGGGGTTCGAGGCCATTCTGGCCGGTCACCGCCCGCAGGTCTTCGGTCAGCCCTTCTATAGCGGCTGGGGCCTGAGCGACGAGCGCCACCCCAATCCGCTCACCCGCCGCACGCGCAGCCTGACGCGGGTGCAAATGTTTGCCGCCGTGATGATGCTTTACCCGAAATGGTTCGACCCCTACCGCGGCAAAGCCTGCCAGATCGAAGAGGTCATCGCCGCGCTGGAGGCCGAGACCCGCGCCCACCGCGAGGATCGCAAAGGATGGACCGCATCGGGGATGCGCCTGTGGAAACGCCGCGCCTTGCAAGGGTTTTTCGGCGCGCAAAAGCCCCTGCGCTTCACCGATACCCCCCTTGAGGACCGCCCGCATATGGTCTGGGGCGCGCCGCAAAATGCACCCGAGGGCGCATGGCACATTGAGGACGGTTTTTTGCGCTCCAAAGGATTGGGCGCGGCGCTCACCGCGCCGCTGTCTTTGGTTTTGGACGATCTGGGGCTTTATTACGATCCCACCCGCGAGAGCCGTCTGGAGCGGATGATCCACGCGCGCGCCGACACATTGCGTCCCGATCAGGCCCTGCGCGCCGAGCGTTTGATGGCGCAAATCACCAAAGCGGGGCTGAGCAAATACAACCTGACGCGCCGCGCGCCCGATCTGGACGGATTGCCCGATGGCCCGCGCATTCTGGTGCCGGGGCAGGTCGAGGATGACGCCTCGATCCGGCTTGGCACCCGTGATGTGGCGACCAATCTGGCGCTGCTGGAGGCGGTGCGCGCCGCCCGCCCCGATGCGGTGCTGCTCTATAAACCCCACCCCGATGTGGAGGCGGGCCTGCGCCAAGGTGCGGTGCCCGAGGCGGCGCTGGCCCGACTTGGCGCGCATCCCTTGCCCCAAAGCGATCCCGCCGCCCTGTTGGGACAGGTCGATGAGGTCTGGACCATGACTTCGGGGCTGGGCTTCGAGGCCTTGATGCGCTCGGTGCCGGTCACCTGCCTTGGCGCGCCGTTTTATGCCGGTTGGGGGCTGACGGCGGATCTTGGCCCCGTGCCAGTGCGCCGCGCGCGCAGCCCCGCGCAAAATCCGGTGAGCCTTGCGGCGCTGGTCCATGCGGCGCTGATCGATTATCCGCGCTATGTCGATCCGGTCACGCGCCGCCCCTGCCCGCCCGAAGTGGTGGCCGAGCGCCTCGCCGCAGGGCAAACCGGCGGCACAGCGCCCGCGCTCAGAGTGCTGTCGAAGCTGCAAGGGCTGATGGCCAGCCGCGCGCATTGGTGGCGCTAGGGCGCTAAAGCTCGGCGCGCCGCCAGATGTGCAACACGTCATTGCCCACGGCCCGCGTCTCGCACAGTTTAAAGCGCGGCGCATCGGCCAGACGCTCGACGCCCATGGCGCTCAGGCTGGGGCGCCCCTCGGCGCCCAAGGCCAGACCGGCGGTAAAGCCGATCAGTTGATCCACCAGATCGGCCCCCAAAAGCGAGGCGGCCAAAGCGCCGCCGCCCTCGCAAAACACCCGCGTCAAACCCGCCGCGCCGAGTTTGGCCAGAATATCGCCCGCATCCAGCATCCGGCCCGAGCCCCGCACCTCGATGAGCCTTGCGCCCATGCCCTCCCACGCTTGGCGCAGCGCCGGATCGGCATCGGCCCCATGCACCAACCACAACGGCACCTCGCCCGCCGTGCGCGCAAGATTGCCCAAAAGCGGCATGTCCAACCGGCGCGAGACCACCACGCGCACGGGTTGGCGCGCGACGCCCAGATCGCGCACCGTCAGCGTCGGATTATCGGCCCGCGCCGTGCCGCCGCCGACCATCACCGCGTCATGGCTGGCGCGTTGCAAATGCACCAAACGGCGCGCCTCGGGGCCCGTGATCCACTGGCTCTCGCCCGAGGCCGTGGCAA
Organism: Paracoccaceae bacterium; assembly: GCA_050633545.1. GTDB lineage: Bacteria > Pseudomonadota > Alphaproteobacteria > Rhodobacterales > Rhodobacteraceae > Litorivita. The sequence goes on along the minus strand of JBOEGS010000003.1, from coordinate 58,441 downwards.
TGCGCCCGTCAAAGCTGGAGGCGAGTTTGAGCGTGACCAAAGGGCGGCCCTGCTCGCGTGTCATGAAAAATCCGGCGTGATCGCGGGCGGCCTCGGCGGTCATTATGCCAGTGGTGACCTCGATGCCCGCCGCGCGCAGCATCGCAAACCCCTGCCCCGACACGCGCGCATCCACGTCTTCGAGCGGGGCCACAACGCGCGCGATGCCCGCGTCAATCAGGGCCTGCGCACAGGGCGGGGTTTGTCCGGTGTGGGCGCAAGGTTCCAGCGTGACATAGGCTGTCGCGCCGCGCGCGGCCTCGCCCGCTTGGGCCAAGGCGACGGGTTCGGCATGGGGCCGCCCGCCCAAAGCGGTCCAGCCGCGCCCGACGATCCGGCCATTATTCACGATCACACAGCCGACCGCAGGATTGGGCCATGTCGCCCCCTGCCCGCGCCGCCCCAAGGAAAGGGCAAGCGCCATGTAGCGGTGATCGTTTTGGCTCACGCTTCGGGTTCGATGTTCGGCCGCAATTCCGAGACGAATTTGTCGAAATCATCCGCCGCTTGGAAGTTTTTATACACGCTGGCAAAGCGCACATAGGCCACGGTATCGATGCGGGCCAAAGCCTCCATCACGATCTCGCCGATGAGTTTCGACGGGATATCCGTCTCGCCCATGGATTCCAGACGGCGCACAATGCCCGAAATCATCTGGTCCATGCGCTCTTGTTCGATGGGACGTTTTTGCAAGGCGATGCGGATCGAGCGCTCCAATTTGTCACGGTCGAAATCCTCGCGCCGTCCGTTGGTTTTGAGCACCACCAGATCGCGCAGCTGCACACGCTCATAGGTCGTGAAACGGCCACCGCAAGCGGGGCAAAAACGGCGGCGACGGATCGAAACATGGTCCTCGGCCGGACGGCTGTCTTTGACTTGGGTATCAATATTTCCACAAAACGGGCAACGCATTGGCCGGGTCCTCTTGTCACTTCTGTGCAATCTATGCGGGGGATCGGCGCGGATGTTGCGGCGCCCCACCGCCTGTCCACCGTCACTATAGGACAGCCACCACCCTTTGGGTAGAGCAAAAGTCAGCCCGCAAGATGCGCTGCAATCTGGCGGGTATGGGGCGCATCGCGATGCTCGAACAAGTAAATCCCCTGCCATGTGCCAAGGCGCATCCGCCCGTCCGCCACGGGGATCGACACCGATACGGGCATCATCGCCGCCTTGATATGGGCGGGCATATCGTCGGGCCCCTCATAGGTGTGGGTGAGATAGGACATCGACGGATCGCTGGTCGGCGGCACAAGGCGGGCGAAATAGGCGCGCAGATCGCTTTGCACCTCGGGATCGGCGTTCTCCTGAATGAGCAGCGAGCAGGAGGTATGGCGCACAAAAAGCGTCAAAAGCCCGTCGCTGAGCGTGCCGCAGGCGATCCAGCGCGCCACATCGCGGGTAAATTCATAAAGGCCCTGACCTTCGGTTTGGATGGAAAATATGTTCTGTAACAATGCTCTGCCCTTCGAAATTAAGGCAGATTACGCCGCAAACTGCCCTAAGGGCAAGCCGCATCACAAAATCACAAGATCACAAGATCCATGGCGGGTCATCCTCGCGCAGGCGGCATAGGGCCTCGGCATGGATTTGCGACATATGAAAACCCGCCAGATCGAGGCGCACCGAATAATTGCCGCCCTGCCCCAACCGCGTGCCGCCATCCGCAGGGGCGGTGAGGGTGAAATGCACCGGACCGCGCGCCCCTGCGCCCTCGGCCAGATAGAGCCGCGCCGCGCCGCGCACCCCGAGCCGCCGCGCCGCATATTCGGAGGCCGCGCACCATGTCTCGCGCGGGCCTGCGCCGCCGCTGCGCTGCACGGCAAAGGCGCCCGCGCCCGTGGCGGTGATGTCTAGCCCGTTCTGGGCGCGGTAGAGATCTCCCGCCGCCGAGGGCGCTGGCATCACCGCAAGGAGGCTGGCCAAAGCGAGACCAGAAAAGACAAAGCGGGCCGAAGCAAAGCGCACCGCGCGAACAAACGAAAGGGAAAGCGTCATGGCAAATCCTCGCAATACAGACGTGCCGCAACTCTACGCCCCCGCGGCGCGCAGGTCTATTGCCCCGAATGTCACAGGCGCGGCATATGCGCCTTGCACAGCGCCCAGACCCGCGCCTCGAACTCCGGCTTGGCGGGTTCAAACCCGTGCATCGCCAAGGCCCAGTAGAAGTAATCGGCATAGGGGAAGCTGGCCAAAGCCACCGGCGCGGCCTCGACCGCGCGGGGCAGATCGACCGGATCCGCGACCACCCAAGCCGCGTGATGGTAATCGGTGCGCCCGCACAGGATCACCGGTTTTTCATGCATCAAGGCCTCGAACCCCACGGCGCTGGTCTGGGTCACGATGCGGTCGCTGGCGGTGATCAGATCATGCACCGAGGCCGTGCTGGGCGTCACGCCGCAGCGCGCCGCATGGGCCGCCAGATCGGCGCCCCGCCCCGCATCCCCCGCCGGATGCAGCTTGAGATAGACGCGGCGCCCCTTGGCGGCCTCGGCCACGGCGCTGATCATCTCGGGGGCGGAAATATAGTGCTGCGGCTGTTTGAAATGGTCGATGTCTTGGGCAAAAATCGCCGCATAGGCCGGATCAAGCGGCGCGGCGACGGGCGCGGGCTGGGCCAGTTTGCTGACATTCTCGCGCCGCATATAGCCGCTGACCCCGTTGAAAAAATACCGCGCCGCATGGTGGTCGATCACATCGGGGTCAAAGACGCGCCCAGCCTGCGCCGCGCGGCCATGCACCCCCATCGGGTCGAGCATCCAAAAGCCCCAGATGTAATGCGGATGCGCATGCAGGATATGCGGGGCTTGCGGGCTGTGCGGGCCGATGAGGATATGCAGATGCGGCTGCTCCAGCAAGCGCTGCGAGGCCTTGCGTTCGGCGCGGATCAAAAACGCCTTATGCCCCTCGGCGCGCGCCTTGGCGGCCAGTTTGGTGAAAAAATCGAACCGGTCCTCGCGCAGCGCCGCAAACCATGTCTCGGAGGCATGCACGATCACGGCGCGCTGGCCAAGCTCGGTCTGCCCGAGGCGGTCGATCAGCGTTAGAGCGGGCGAAGAGGCGGGTGTCGTCATGGGTGCAGTTTGGCGCAGATTGCGGCGCTATGGCAAGGGCATAGCGCGGCAGGACGCGCCGCGATTGCGCCCTAAGCCTCGCGCCGCACCGCAGGTTTGCGCCGCGCCGCCAGCAGCCCCAGCGCGCCCAGCAAGAGCGCAAAGGCGGGCGGCACAGGCACCGCCGCCGCGCCGGTCCACGAGGCTTCGATCTGGTCAAGCTGCGCCCAGTCCAGCAAAGGCACGGTCCAATAGCTCTCGACCGCAAAGGGGCCGTATTCCTCCTCGCAATCGGGCGGGGAGTCGAAATCGCAATAATAGACCGGCATCTCGAAATCGGCGCTCAGCAGGTCAAACCGCAGCCCGCCGACGGCGATATCGAGATCGTAAATCTCCGCCAATGGCGCATACCAACCGCCGCCGCCGCTGTTATAGGCCGCGCCGCTCTCGCCCGAAATCTCATCGCGCGAAATCCGCCCGTCGCCATTGTGATCCTGCGCCGAAAAACTGCCATGCAGCAATCCGGAGGCTTCGAAGTTCACCTCGTAGAGCACGCTGGCCGCCTGCGCCCTCATCGGCAGGGCGGCCAAAGCCAAAACAGCAAGAATAAGGGTCGGGGATCTCGTTGGCACTGGCACTCTCCACATCTGCGACGCAAGTTACCCCTACGTAACACAAACAAGCGCGCCGCCGAACACAAAAAGCGCCCCGAAGGGCGCTTTTGCTTATTGATCGAGGAAACTGCGCAACTTGCGCGATCGCGACGGGTGTTTGAGCTTACGAAGCGCCTTGGCTTCGATCTGCCGGATCCGCTCGCGCGTCACGCTGAACTGTTGGCCGACCTCTTCGAGCGTGTGGTCGGTGTTCATGCCGATGCCGAACCGCATCCGCAAAACCCGCTCCTCGCGCGGGGTGAGCGAGGACAAGACCCGCGTCGTGGTTTCCTTGAGATTTTCCTGAATGGCGCTGTCGAGGGGCAGAACCGCGTTCTTATCCTCGATGAAATCGCCAAGCTGGCTGTCTTCCTCGTCGCCAATCGGCGTTTCGAGCGAAATCGGCTCCTTGGCGATTTTCATCACCTTGCGGACCTTTTCGAGCGGCATTTGCAGCTTTTCGGCCAGTTCCTCGGGCGTCGGTTCGCGGCCGATCTCGTGCAGCATCTGGCGCCCCGTGCGCACCAGTTTGTTGATCGTCTCGATCATATGCACCGGAATACGGATGGTGCGCGCCTGATCGGCGATCGAGCGGGTGATCGCCTGACGGATCCACCATGTCGCATAGGTCGAGAATTTATAACCGCGCCGGTATTCGAATTTATCCACGGCCTTCATCAGGCCGATATTGCCTTCCTGAATGAGATCAAGGAATTGCAAACCGCGGTTGGTGTATTTCTTGGCGATGGAGATCACGAGGCGCAGGTTGGCCTCGACCATTTCCTTCTTGGCCTGACGGGCCTCTTTCTCGCCCTTCTGGACCTGCTGCACGATGCGGCGGAATTCGGAGATATCCAAACCGATATACTGGCCGACCTGCGCCATATCGGCGCGCAATTCCTCGACCTTGTCGGAGGAGCGTTCAAAGAACATCTGCCAGCCGCGACCGGATTTCTCGCCCATTTCCTCAAGCCATGTGGGGTCAAGCTCGCGGCCGCGATACTCGTCCACAAACTCGCGGCGGTTGATCCGCGCTTGGTCGGCCAATTTCACCATGGCGCTGTCGATCTGCATGATCCGGCGGTTGATGCCGTAAAGCTGGTCGATCAGGGCCTCGATGCGGTTGTTATGCAGGTGCAGCCCGTTGACCAGTTCGACGATCTCGGAGCGCAGCTTTTGATAGGTCTCCTCGTCCTTGTCGTTAAAGCTGTCATCCTCGTTGAGCGTCGCCGAAATCCGGCTGTCCTGCATTTCGGACAGGTGGATGTAATCATCGGCGATCCGGTCGAGCGTTTCGAGAACCGAAGGCTTCAAAGCGGCTTCCATCGCCGCGAGGCTCATATTGGCCTGTTCATCCTCGTCGTCATCGTCATCGGTGGCAATCGGGTTGCCATCGGCGTCAAGCTCTTGCTTGGTCTCTTCGCCGTCCGAGGCCGCAGGCGCGGCGCCGACATTGGCCGCCACAACGGGGGCCTCGTCGCCTTCTTCGCCCATCTGGTCGCCAAAGGTGGTCTCCAGATCGATCACATCGCGCAGCAAAATATCTTCGGACAAAAGCTCGTCGCGCCAGATGGTGATCGCCTGGAACGTCAGCGGGCTTTCGCACAGCCCGAGGATCATCGTATTGCGGCCCGCCTCGATGCGTTTGGCAATCGCGATTTCGCCCTCGCGCGACAAGAGTTCGACCGAGCCCATTTCGCGCAGATACATCCGCACGGGATCGTCGGTGCGGTCCAGTTTCTCCGAGGTGCCCGACGAAAGCGTCACATCGCGGTTCGAACTGGCATCGACCACGGCAGTCGATTTGCCGTCTTCTTCCTCGGCGTCTTCGTCCTCGATGATGTTGATGCCCATCTCCGACAGCATCGACATCACATCTTCGATCTGCTCCGAACTCACCTGATCGGGGGGCAGAACCTGATTGAGCTGGTCGTAAGTGATATAGCCTTTTTCACGCGCCTCCGCGATCATCTTCTTGACGGCGGCTTGGCTCATATCGAGCGAGCCTTCGGCGTCCTGATCGTCGGTCTTGGCGTCGTCGTTGTCTTTGGCGGCCATATGGTGCTCCTGCGCTAGCGCTTTGGCGGGCGGGTGATTCGATTCGCTTAACCCGAATCAATAACGTGGATCAGGGTGATTCGCACGTCCCCATTAGCCCGATTTGTTTACCGAATCGTCATCATCGTCCCGCCCCGTGGCAAATAGGGCGCTTTTTACCGGCGGCGAGGCGCAAAAGCCCCAAAACCGGCTCGCATTTTGCACCCCGCAGGCGGCGGCGCTTTTTGCCGTTTTCCTCACAGATCCCCGCCTCGGGGCGCCCGCCCCCGCGGCGCTCGGCCCGCGCTCAGCGGCGTTTCTTCTCGAAGCGGATCGTTTGCATCAATGCATCCAGAGCGCTGCGTTCGTCGCGGTTGATCGGAGCGCCGTTCTCGCCCATGTCATATTCGGCTTTGTCCTCTTGCTGGCTGCGCGCGGCGCGATCATGGGCCTCGGCGGCCTGCGCCAATCGCCATGTCAGCGTCTCGTCCTCGACATGGATAAAATCTTCCTCCGCCTCGCGCACCTCCGCCGCCAGCCCGCGCCGCGCCTCCAGCTTGGCAAGCTCTTCGGCCAAGGTCATCTCTGCCCGCTCCAGATCGCCCGGACGGCGCACCGGAGGACAGATGCGCACATGGGGCTGCGCCATCAGCCGTTCAAGAGCGCCGCGCCCGATTTCTTGGGAAATCTTTGCGCATAGAATTTCGGCGGCGCGATTGCGCGGCGCGGCGGCCAGAACCGGCGGCAGCCAAGCGCCGCCCGCGTGGCTCTGAAGGCTGGCGGCAAATCTCTCGGCGGCAGCCTCTTCGCCGCGCTCCTCGGGGGCCAAATGATCCATCGCGCTTTCCATCGCATAGGCGTCCTCGGGGATCGCCTCAAAGGGCCTCTCCTCCATCGGCGCGCCCTCATCGGCAAAGCCTTCCGCATCGGGCGTCGGGCCGAAAGCGGCGTCATAGTCGATCTCTGACCCGTCCTGCGGCGGTATCTGTGCCTGCGGCGGTATCTGTGCCTGCGGCGCGGGGGCGGCCACGGCCTGCGCATCCTCGATTGCGCCTTCGCGCCCGCCGTCGGGGCGGCCCTCCTGCGGCGCGGCCTCATCTTGCGCGGCCTCAAGCAAGGCCGTCTCGGCATGGCGCAGCACCATATCGCGCAGCGGGCCGTGGTCGGCGCCCGTGCACTGCATCCGCGCGATGCGGCGGCGGAAGCTTTCGACCACCTGCGGCGTGGCGACGAGGCTGGCCAAGATCACCCCGACGCGCAACTGGTCCTGCGCCTGCGGATCGCCCCCCACGAGGGCCGAGGCCTTCGCGCCTTGGGTCGGCGGTTGCGGCGGGGCCTGCCATTTGCCGCGCCCTGCGCCGCCCGCGCGCCGCGGCGTCCATGTGCCGCCGCCCTGTTTGGCGCCGCCCGCCCCCGCGCCGCCGCCCTGCCCGCGATTGGGCCGGAACAGCGCCCAGCGCAACTCCTTGATCGCCTCGCCATAATGTTTGCGGATCGACGGATCGCGGATCAATTTGATTTTTTCGCGCAGCGCTTTGTCGAGCGCCGCCTTGCGCTCGGGGCTGTCGAAATTCTTGCCCTCGGTCTCGCGCTGCCAAAGCAGATCGACCATGGGCACTGCCCCTTCGATCAACGCCTGCATCGCCGAGGCGCCATTGGAGCGGATCACATCATCGGGGTCCTTGCCCTCGGGCATGATCGCAAAGCGCAAGGATTTACCCGCCTCCAGCAGCGGCAGCGCCAGATCAATCACCCGCATCGCGGCGCGCAAACCGGCGGTATCGCCGTCCAGCGCGATCACCGGTTCGGGCGAGATGCGCCACAAAAGCGCCAGTTGATGCTCGGTCACCGCCGTGCCCAAAGGCGCCACCGCCGCGCCAAACCCCGCCTCCGACAGGGCAATCACATCCATATAGCCCTCGGCCACGACAAGCGCCTGCCCCTTGCCCGCCGCCTCGCGCGCGGGGCCTTGGTTGTAAAGCGAGCGGCCCTTGTCAAACAGCGCCGTTTCCGGCGAGTTGAGATATTTGGCGTTGTCATTGGGGTCCATCGCCCGCCCGCCAAAGGCAATGGCGCGCCCGCGCCCGTCGCGGATCGGGAACATGATGCGGTTGCGGAAGGTGTCATAGGGCTTTTTGCCCTTGGTGCTGGCCTTGGCCAATCCGGCCCCGAGGATCAACTCTTCGGGCACGTTTTTGGCCCGCAAATGATCCCACAGGTTTTGCCAGCCGTCGGGCGCAAAGCCGATGCCAAAGCGCTCTTGCGCCGCCTCATTCAAACCGCGCCGCATCAGGTAATCGCGCGCAGGCCCCGCCGCCCCGGTGCGCAATTGCAGGCGGAAATACTGCACCGCCATTTCCATCACCTCGGCCAGTTGCGCATTGCGGTCGGCCTTTTGCTGGGCCTGCGGGTCGCGCGCGGGCATCGGCAGGCCGCATTCCTGCGCGAGGATTTTCACCGCCTCCATGAAATCGACATTCTCGGTTTCGCGCACAAAGGAGATCGCATCGCCCTTGGCCTGACAGCCGAAGCAATAGTAATAGCCCTTGCGGTCGTCGACGTGGAAAGAGGCGGATTTTTCTTGGTGGAAGGGGCATGGCGCCCACATGTCGCCCTTGCCCTGATTGGATTTGCGCGCATCCCACATGACTTTGCGCCCGACGACCTGACTAAGCGAGGTTCGGCTGCGCAACTCGTCCAAGAATCCCGGTGGTAGGCTCATGGCCCTATATTGGCGCGCCCGCGCGCAGAGTCTAGAGCCCAGCGCCGCCCGCAGGCCGTAAGCGGCGCGCGGGCGGGCAAGTTTATGTGGATAACCTCGCGGCTTGGCGAGGCTGCGCTCAAAGCCCTTTGGCGCGATAAGAGGCCGCGACCTTTTCGATCGCCACCAGATAGGCCGCCGTGCGCAGATCTTCGACATCCTCGCGCTCGTGCCAGACCTTGCGCATGGCCTGATAGGCGATGCGCATGGTGTCATCGAGCCCCGAGCGCACCAGCTCCAGCTCATCCGCGCCGCGCAGGTATTTCTCGCGGAACCCGTCCGAGACCGACCATTTGGCGCCCATGGCATCGGAAAGCTGTTCCAGCTCGTCGATCACCAATTGGTGGCGCGCCTCTTCCTGGCGCCGCTGCATCCGGCCAAAGCGGATATGCGACAGGTTCTTGACCCATTCGAAATAGGAAACCGTCACCCCGCCCGCATTGGCATACATATCGGGAATGATCACCACGCCCTTTTTGCGCAGGATGTCATCGGCCCCTGCGGTCACCGGCCCGTTGGCCGCTTCGATGATCAGCTTGGCGTTGATGCGGTCGGCATTGCCAAGGTTGATCACCGCTTCGAGCGCGGCAGGGATGAGGATATCGCAGTCCTCCTCCAGAACCTCGGCGCTTTGTTTGGCATGGGCCGCGTCGGGATATCCGGCCACGCCGCCATGTTTGACGATCCAGTCGCGCACCGCCTCGACATTGATCCCGTCAGGGTCATGCAAGGCGCCGTCATGTTCGATGATGCCGATGATCTTGGCCCCGTCCTCTTCGGAGAGAAATTTGGCCGCGTGATAGCCCACATTGCCAAGCCCCTGCACGATGATGCGCTGATCGCCCAGCTTGCCGGACAGATGCGCGGCGGCGATGTCTTCGGAGTGGCGGAAGAATTCGCGCAGCGCATATTGCACCCCGCGCCCCGTGGCCTCGACCCGCCCCGCGATGCCGCCCGCATTGAGCGGCTTGCCGGTGACACAGGCCTTGGCGTTGATATCGGTGGTGTTCATGCGCGCATATTGATCGGCGATCCATGCCATCTCGCGCTCGCCCGTGCCCATATCGGGGGCGGGCACGTTTTGCGACGGATGGATCAGGTCGCGTTTGGCCAGCTCATAGGCAAAACGGCGCGTGACCTGCTCGAGCTCGTGTTCGTCATATTCGCGCGGATCAATGCACAGCCCGCCTTTGGAGCCGCCAAAGGGCGCTTCGACCAAAGCGCATTTATAGGTCATCAGCGCCGCCAGCGCCTCGACCTCGTCCTGATGCACGCTGAGCGCATAGCGGATGCCGCCCTTGACCGGCTCCATATGATCGGAATGCACCGAGCGATAGCCGACAAAGGTCTGGATCTTGCCGCGCAGGCGCACGCCGAAACGCACCGTATAGGTGGCGTTGCAGACGCGGATTTTCTCCTCCAGCCCGGGCGGCAGGTCCATCAGCGCCACGGCGCGGTTGAACATCAAATCCACGCTCTCGCGAAAACTCGGCTCGCTGGCCTCGCTGCTTTGGCTTTCGATTGTCTGGCTCATCGCCGTTCTCCTCATAAGGCCGGACCACGCCGGACGGCGCCCGCATCCCCCCGCACGGGGTATGGTGGCGCATGGCTATACTTAAGGCGCAAACAGGTCACTGTAAGGTTAACCACGGCAAGAAACCGTCACGCAGGCCGCGCAGGCCCGCAAACGCCCCGCCCCGCAGGCCAACCCCGCAGCACCGCACAAACGCGCAGGCCCGCCCAGCGCCGCAGCGGGGCAAAACGCGCGGGCCATCTTTCGCGCGATACCCCCGCCCGCATTAACCATTGATTCATCCTTACCTGTCTTTTTAAACCCGAATCACCTTATGGCGGCTGACCCGAGGGCAGATTTAAGGCAGATCACTCCGCCAAGCCGCCCCGCGCCGCCCATCGTTTCGCCCCCCGAAACAATCGCCGCCCCGCGCCGCGCAATGTCACTGCAATTGCTTATAAACCCCTCGGTTTGGGCACGCGGTCGCCCCATTCTTGCCATAGTGGTTGAGCATAAGTTGAGGGTGCGAAAAGCGTCTATTGCGGGAGAATCCCAGTTTGACGCGAAAACGAGTAAAGGGCATTGAAATGAAACTGACAGCTTTCGGGGCAATGAAGAAACGGCGCGCGTTGGGTGACGCAGACCGCATCGACGACAAGGCTTTCCTGAAACACTTTGTGCGCGAAGAAGACGGCACAATGGTGGCTTTGGCAGTTTACATCTTTCTGGCGATGATGATCGTCGGGGGCATCGGGGTCGACCTGATGGCCTTCGAGATGAACCGCACCCGTTTGCAGCACACGCTTGACCGTGCCGTTCTCGCGGCAGCGGACCTTGATCAAGAGCTTGAACCGGCGGATGTGGTCACCGATTATTTCCGCAAATCGGGGATGGAGCAATTCCTGACCAATATCAATGTCGATCAGGGGATCAACTACCGCACGGTGTCCGCCCACGCCACAGCACGCGTTAAAACCCAATTCATCCACATGATCGGCGTCAACACCTTTGAAGCCCCCGCTTACGGCGAGGCCGAGGAAAAGATCGGCCATGTGGAAATCTCGATGGTGCTCGATATCTCCGGCTCCATGAAGGAAAACAGCCGCATCCAGAACCTGCGCGAAGCGGCCAAAACCTTTGTCGATACGGTGATCCGCGAAGAGAACGAAGACCGTATCTCGCTCAGCATCGTGCCCTATTCGGAGCATGTGAACCTGGGCGAGGCAATCTTTGACCGTCTGCCGAACACCAATCACCGCCATGATTTCAGCCATTGCGTCGAAATGCGCGACAGCGATTTCAGCACCACCACGATCAGCAGCTCCTATCGCTATGACCAGATGCAGCACTTCGAGTGGAACTATTACGGTGGCCGCGACGAGGATCTGCAAGATGCGGTTTGCCCGCTGAGCCAAGACAGCCGCCACGTCCAAGACCTCAGCCCGCGTCCGCAAAACACCGTGACCGCGTTCAGCCAGGACGGCACCGCGCTCAAGAACAAGATCGACTCCCTGCGCCCGATTTCCGGCACCGCGATCTACCAAGGGATGAAATGGGGCGTTGCCTTGCTTGACCCGTCGACACAGGGCATCGTGTCGAGCCTTGCCTCTGCGGGCAAAGCCGACCCCGTGTTCTCGGGCCGCCCGAAATCCTATTCGGATGTCGAGACCCTCAAAACCATCATCTTGATGACCGACGGGGAAAACTCTTCGACAAAGCGGATCGCCAATTGGGCCTATGACAGCGACAGCGACTATGTGCACTGGGACCGCTATAACTTTAACTACTACCTGCAGGCCGCCCGTGTGCGCAATTCGAGCAGCTGGTATTACACCAAATACGTCAAATCCCAAGGCGATGCGCTGCTCGACAATATCTGTGACGCTGCCAAGGCCAAAGGCATCGTGATCTGGTCCATCGGCTTCGAAGTCAGCAACGGCGGCGCCGACGTGATGGAAAACTGCGCCTCCTCGCCGAGCCACTTCTTCCGTGTGGAAGGCATCGAGATCGAAGAAGCGTTCAAATCGATCGCGCGCCAGATTAACCAGTTGAGACTGACACAATGATCCGTATCGTAAAAAAATCCCTTCGGCGCCTGCGCCGGCAGGAGGACGGGACAGCGACACTGGAATTCGCGATCATGTTTCCGATGTTCGTCTTCATGCTCCTCTCCGGTGTCGAGATCGGCATGATCAACTTCCGCCACTCCTTGCTGGAGCGCGGGTTGGACATGGCGGTGCGTGACCTGCGGATCGGGCCGACCTTTGCCCCCTCGCATGGCGACCTCAAGCAAAGCGTATGCACCTATGCGGGCTTCATCCCCGACTGCATGAGCAACCTCAAGCTCGAGATGGTTCCGGTGGATATGCGCAACTACTCCGCCATGCCCGGCGACAGCGATTGCACCGACAAGGCCGAAGAGGTCTCTCCGGTGCGCAACTTCCGCGCTGGCGGTGCCAATACCACAATGGTCCTGCGTGCCTGTGTCAAATTCGATCCCGTCTTCCCGCTTTCGGGTCTGGGCAAGGATCTGGCAACCCAAGACGGCGGACAGGCCGCGATGATCGCAACCACTGCCTACGTGCAAGAACCGAGGTAAGCGAGATGGATGCAATGACCCCCACCCCTGCGGCCAAACGCGGCCCGCTCCATGCCCTGATCGCGCATCTGCGCAGCTTTGGCAAAGAGACCCGCGCCTCGGTCGCTATCGAAACGGCGATGATCTTGCCGATCCTGTTTTGGGCTTTCATGGCCTCTTACGGCTTCTTCGATGCCTATCGCCAGCGCTCGATCGCGGAAAAAGCCGCCTTCACCATCGCCGATATGCTCAGCCGCGAGACCTTGGAGATCAACAACACCTATCTGGACAACACCCAAGAGCTTTTGGGGTTCCTGACCCGCACCACAGGCCCGCAATTGCGCGTCTCGGTCGTGCGTTGGGACGGATCGGACCAGAGCTATAAAATCGTCTGGTCCGAAGGGCGCGGCGGTCGCGGCGGCCTGCCCGAGGGTCCGTTCTCGGATTGGGACAACCGCCTGCCGGTCATGCCCGACACCGACCGGCTGATCGTGGTCGAAACCGGCGTGCACTTCAAACCGGTGTTCAAAATCGGCATCGACGAGCACGACATGGAAAGCTTCGTCTTCTCGCGCCCGCGCTTCGCGCCCCAGCTCAAATGGGAAAGCTAGGCCAGAGCGAAGCCCTCTAGAACAAAACAAAAGGCAGGTCGCAAGACCTGCCTTTTTCAGTTTAGCTCAAAGATCACAGCGCTTTGGACGCGAAAGGCCGCGCGGCGCGCCGCCGCCCTCATGCGCCCTCGCTGGGTCCGCGCGCGTTGATTATTGCGGCGATCATATCGGCCATGGCTTTGGTTTGCGCCCCTGCGGCCACCCCGCCAACGCCGACGCGTTTGCCCATGCGCCACCACAATCCGGGGCGCCATGCGCGGGCCTGCCGTGTGCGCAGCCGCAAGGAAAACCCGTTGGAGGGTTTGTTGGCAAAGGTGCCGCGCTCGACCGAGGCGACATCGGCAATCGGCACAACCACCGACAGATCGCCCGCCGCGTCCTCGAACACAACCGCGTCTTGGGTCAACACAATCGCGCCGCGCGTCGCCCGCGCCATCGCCCGCGCCACCCAAAGCGCCCCCGCGCCCATCGCCAGCATATAAAGCCGCCAGCCAAAGCCCATCTGCGACCCGCCGCCCAACCCGATATAGAGCAAGATCGCCCCCAAGAGCGCCAACATCATCACCCCGAACAGGCGCCGCGGTTTCGACGCATGCACGCGGGTCAAAACCTCTGCGCCCGCGTCCGTGCCAACCTCTGCGCCCGCGTCCGTGCCTGCCTCGGCCTCCATGGATGCGGCGCCCTCTTCGCGGCCGTTCTGATCTGTCATGCGAAATCTCCTTTGCCGCCGCCATAGCGTGATTTGCGCGCCATGGCGAGAGCCGCGCGCCCGCACCCATGATACGCCACACAAATGCACAGCCCCCATGCGCGCCAGCACAGGGCGGCCCATTGGCGCAGCCCTGCGCGCGGCCTATCTATGACCCAACCCCACACAGGAGACCGCCATGTCCATCCGCCCCTTGCTCGAAACCCGCCTCGCCCAACCCGCCGTCGAAGGCGCAGGCGTCAATTTGCACCGCGCCTTCGGGTTCCACCGCCCCTCCGAACTCGACCCGTTCCTCTTGTTCGACGATTTTCGCGGCGAGCATCCGAGCGATTATTCCGCCGGTTTCCCGTGGCACCCGCATCGCGGCATCGAAACCATCACCTATGTGCTGTCGGGCGAGGTCACCCATAACGACAGCCTTGGCAATGAGGGCACGCTGGGCGCGGGCGATGTGCAATGGATGACCGCCGGATCGGGCATCATGCACCAAGAAATGCCGCGCGGAAATGCGGCGGGGCAAATGCACGGGTTCCAACTTTGGGCCAATCTGCCGCGCGATCTGAAAATGACCGATCCGCGGTATCAAGATGTCGAGGCCAAGGAAATTCCCGAGATTATCGAGGATGACGGCACCCGCGTGCGGGTGATTGTCGGCAACTTCTGGGGCCGCACAGGCCCCGTGGATGGCATCGCCGCCGATCCGCAATATCTTGATATCTACGTGCCTGCGGGGGTGAAAAAGACCTTCCCTGTCGCCACCGACCGGCGCGCCTTTGCCTATGTCTTCGAAGGCGCGGGGGCCTTTACCGATGCCGCCGCCCCGACGGGGGTCTTGCTCGAAAAGGAAGTGCGCGGCCAAGAGGTCAATATCCGCGATATGTCGGGCAACCGCACCCTTGTGCGTTTTGGCAATGGCGATGAGGTCACGGTGCAGGCGGGCGAAGAGGGGCTGCGCTTCTTGCTGATCTCCGGCGCGCCGATTGCCGAACCGGTGGCATGGCACGGCCCGATCGTGATGAACACCGGCGAGGAATTGCAAGAGGCGATGCGCGAGCTGCGCAACGGCACCTTTATCAAACCGGCGCATTAAGCCGCCCGCTTTGATCCGGCGGGTCATAGCTTCCGGATCAAAGCGGCGCGTCGAACCGGCGTCGCAAACCGCCGAACCGCACCCGCAGATAAATCGCCCCGCGCCCCCGTCACCGCCCCCTGCGGTGGCGGGGGTTTGCCTTTGGCGCGAGACCGCGCGGAAAGCCACCCGCCCCATCTGTCCGTGCGCATCGCTGCAGCCGCCCGCGCGCATCCGCACCGACGTAATACCGACGCAATACCGACGCGCTACAGACAGCAGTTTTGGCGCCTATTCACAGCTCAAAGAGCGACGGTTTTGCGCACCATCCCCCAATAGATTTCCTCGACCTGCGCAAGGCTGAGCCGTCCGGCCGCGCGATACCATGTGTTCACCCCCGTCAGCATGGCGATCAGCGCCAGAGCGGTGATTTTGGGATCGGGAATATCAAACTCCCCCGCCGCCACCCCCGCGCGCAGGATGGTTTCGAGGCGGGTCTCATAGGTCTGGCGCAGCGCCTCGACGGTTTTGAAATTCTCCTCGGTGAGGTTGCGCAATTCCATATAGGAAATGAACACCGCATCGGCGCGCACCGCGTTGAACCGGATGTGAAAGCGGGTGAAATGCTCCAGCGCGGCGCGCGGGCCAGCGGCGGTTTCAGCGGGGGCAGCATCCGCATGAGCGGCCAGAAGCTCGTCCATATGGGCGATCATGAGATCGGCCAAAAGGCTTTGTTTATCAGGGGTATAGTTATAAAGCGCACCGGCTTGAACGCCGACCTCCTTGGCGATCTGGCGCATGGAAACAGCCGCATAGCCGTGCTGCGCAAAAAGCGCGAGGGCGGCCTCGCGCACGCGCGGGCCGGTGATGTCAGAATGTGAGCCGATCGTTCGTGCCATGGGGCGGTTTTAACTGAACAAATGTTCATAACAAAGCCCTCTTTTCGCCTGCGCCGCCGCAGCGTGGCGCCGCTCTCTTGCGCTGCCCCCTCCTGCGGCGATAGAAGGGCAAAGGCCGCCTCATTGGCCGATCCTGACGGACCTTGTTTTATGCGCCCTGCCCTTCGCCTTTTTGCTCTATGCGCCGCCTGTGCGGCCCTGAGCGCATGCGAAGCGCCCCCGCAAGTGGGCCGCGCCATCACCGCCGCCGAGCGCGCCGCCCCCTATCCGCCCCTCGTCCCCCTCGCCCCCCTGCTCGCCACCCAGCCCGAGCAGATCACCCCCGCCACCGAAGACGCCCTTCTCGCCCGCGCCGCCGCCCTGCGCGCCCGCGCCGCGCGCCTGCGCCGCAGCCCGCTCGGAGCCGCCGAACGGGCGCGCATGATGGCAGGGCCTAATATTTAGCCGCCGCCGCAGCGCAAGCACGCCCAATCGAAATGCCGCGTTGCAGTGCGGCGCAGCATTCGCTAAATCCCCAAGGCATGAGCGGCCCCGCCGCGCCCCTTGTTTTGACGAATGGAGCCCCCAATGAGCCAACCTTTACGCCTCGGGATTGCCGGTTTGGGCACGGTCGGCACCGGTGTTGTCAAAATCATCCGCCAAAAAGCCGCGCTTTTGGAGGCCCGCTGTGGCCGCCCCGTGGTGATCAGCGCCGTCAGCGCCCGCTCCAAAAGCAAGGATCGCGGTGTAAACCTGAGCGATTATGCATGGGAAGACGATCCCGTCGCCTTGGCGCGGCGCGGCGATGTGGACGTATTTGTTGAATTGATGGGCGGCTCGGACGGACCGGCCAAAGCCGCAACCGAAGCGGCATTGGCCGCCGGAAAAGACGTGGTGACCGCCAATAAGGCCCTGCTCGCCCACCACGGTCAGGCGCTTGCCGAAACCGCCGAAGCCGCAGGCCGCGTGATCCGTTTCGAGGCCGCCGTTGCGGGCGGCATTCCGGTGATCAAAGCCCTCACCGAGGGGCTTGCGGGCAATGAAATCACCCGCGTCATGGGGGTGATGAACGGCTCGTGCAACTACATCCTGACACGGATGGAAAATGCCGGATTGACCTATCAGGAGGTCTTTGACGAGGCAAACGGGCTTGGCTATCTGGAGGCCGATCCCAACCTCGATGTGGGCGGGATTGATGCGGGACATAAATTGGCGCTGCTGGCCAGCATCGCCTTTGGCACCAAGGTCGATTTCGACGCGGTGGAATTGGAAGGCATCGGCTGCATCACCATCGAGGATATCCGCCAAGCCTCTGATATGGGGTATAAAATCAAACTTCTGGGCGTCAGCCAGATGACCGGTCGCGGGCTGGAACAGCGCATGTCGCCCTGCCTTGTGCCCGCCACATCGCCCTTGGGGCAACTTGATGGCGGCACCAATATGGTGGTGATCGAGGGCGACGAAGTGGGGCAGATCGTCCTGCGCGGCGC
Organism: Paracoccaceae bacterium; assembly: GCA_050633545.1. Lineage (GTDB taxonomy): Bacteria > Pseudomonadota > Alphaproteobacteria > Rhodobacterales > Rhodobacteraceae > Litorivita. The sequence goes on along the minus strand of JBOEGS010000003.1, from coordinate 41,050 downwards.
AGGTGCGGGCATGGGGCCGACGGCCTCTGCGGTTTTGGGCGATGTTTGCGATATCGCGCGCGGCCTGCGCATTTCGACCTTTGGCCAGCCTGCCGCGAGCCTGTCCACCGCCCCTGCCGCCGTGGCCTCGACCCCCGCGCCCTATTATTTGCGCATGACGCTGCTCGACCGCCCCGGAGCCTTGTCGAAAGTCACCAAAGCCTTGGGCGAGGCGGGGATTTCGATCCACCGGATGCGCCAATACGACCATGATGCGGATAACGCGCCGGTGCTGATCGTGACGCATAAGACCTCGCGCGCCGATCTGGACGTGGCTTTGGCCGCGATGGACAAGCTCGACGATGTGGTCGGCGCGCCGGTCGCCTTGCGCATCGAAAGCGTCTAGCGCACGCGCAGGAGCGCCCCGATGTTCAGCCATGTCACCATCGGCATCTCGGACTTCACCCGCGCCTTGGCCTTCTACACGCCTGTGATGGAGGCGCTCGGCCACGACCAGCGCTTTTGCGAGGCCGAGGTGCCTTGGGCGGGATGGCAAAGCGCAGACGCGCAGCGGCCCTTGTTTGTGATCACCGCGCCCTTTGACGGGCGCGCGCCCGCCGCAGGCAATGGCGCCATGGTGGCCTTTAATACGGCGGACCGCAGAGCGGTGACACGCGCCTATGATCTGGCCCTTGCCAATGGCGGGACGTGCGAGGGGCCGCCGGGCTTGCGCCCGCAGTATCACAAGGACTACTTTGGCGCTTACCTGCGCGATCCGGACGGCAATAAGCTTTGCTTTGTCTGCCACGCGCCGGAGCAATAAATCGCGCCGCGCGGGCTCTGCCCCGATGGGCCAAACAGATGTAAGGCAATGGTTTTATGAGCTATCTGGAGGTTGAACGCTCGCTGTCGGGGCGGCGCTGGGTCGGACCGGGGATCGAGGTGGACCGCGCCGCCGAGGCCATTGCCCAAGACACCGGATTGCCGCGCCCCTTGTGCCAGACCTTGGCGCGCCGCGGCCTGCGCGCCGATGAGGCCGAGGCCTTTTTGAACCCGCAATTGCGCGACCTTCTGCCCGATCCGCGCAGCCTCAAGGATATGGAAAAAGCCGCCTCAAGGTTTCTGCGCGCGCTAAAAAGCAAAGAGCGCATCGCGGTTTTTGCCGATTACGATGTCGATGGCGGCACTTCTGCGGCGCTGCTGATCTGGTGGCTGCGCGATATGGGCCACAGCGCCACGCTCTATGTGCCCGACCGGATCGACGAAGGATACGGACCCAACGAGCCGGCGATGGCCGATCTGGCCAAGGATCACGACCTGATCATCTGCGTCGATTGCGGCACGGTCAGCCACGGGCCGGTGGCCGCCGCCAAAGGCGCGGATGTGGTCATTCTGGACCACCACTTGGGCGGCGAGGAGCTGCCCCCCGCTTTGGCCGTGGTCAATCCCAACCGTCAGGACGAGAGCGGCGATCTGGCCCATCTTTGCGCCGCCTCTGTGGTGTTTTTGATGCTGGTCGAGGCGAACCGGCAATTGCGCGAGGTCGAGGTGCAAGGCCCTGATCTTATGGCGCTATTGGATCTGGTGGCGCTGGCCACCGTGGCCGATGTCGCGCCGCTCATCGGGGTCAACCGCGCGCTGGTGCGCCAAGGGCTCAAGGTCATGGCGCGCCGCGCAAGGCCTGGCATCGTGGCGCTGTCGGATGTGGCGCGGATGGAGACCGCGCCCTCCTCCTATCACCTTGGTTTTTTGCTTGGCCCGCGCGTCAATGCGGGCGGGCGCATCGGGCAGGCCGACCTTGGTGCGCGGCTGCTTTCGACCGACAATATGCATGAGGCCAAGGCCATGGCCGAACGGCTCGACATGCTCAACACCGAGCGACGCGAGATCGAAACCTCGGTGCGCGCAGCCGCCATGGCACAGGCCGAAGCGCGCGGTCTGGACGCGCCTTTGGTTTGGGCGGCGGGCGAAGGATGGCATCCCGGCGTGGTCGGGATCGTTGCCAGCCGGATCAAGGAAGCCACCAACCGCCCCGCCGTGGTCATCGGCCTCGACGGCGATGAAGGCAAAGGATCGGGTCGCTCGATCTCGGGGGTGGATTTGGGCGCATCGGTGCAAAAGCTGGCCGCCGAGGGGCTGCTGCTCAAGGGCGGCGGTCACAAAATGGCGGCGGGCCTGTCGGTGACGCGCGAGGGGCTGGAGGCGGCGATGGCGCGCTTGTCGGAGCTTTTGGCCAAACAAGGCGCAGGCAATGCCGGTCCTGCCGATCTAAAGCTGGACGGGATGCTGATGCCTGCTGCGGCGACGGTGGAGCTGATCGAAATGATCGAATCCGCTGGTCCCTTTGGCGCCTCTGCCGCCGCGCCGCGCTATGCTTTTGCCGATATGGAGATCAAATTCGCCAAACGCGTGGGCGACAGCCACCTCAAGCTCAGCTTTACCGACGGGATGGGGCCGCGCATCGACGCGATCTGTTTTGGCGCCTTCGACACCGATCTGGGGCCGCGATTGCTAGAGCACGGCGGGATGCGATTCCATTTGGCGGGCCGGTTGGAGATCAACGAATGGGGCGGGCGGCGCCAAGTGCAACTGCGCCTCGAAGATGCCGCGCCGGCACATCGCGCATAAGCCGTACAGTCCCGCCGCCTTTCGCGCCAGAGCGGTCAAAACCGCGCAAAACCCGCGTATATTCACCGTTTTTCAGGTCATTCAAAAAATCTGCAAAAAGTCGGAAATTATCTCTTGCACGGCGGGCAGGCTTTGCTTAAACACCGCCTCACGCCAAGGCATGGCCCGTTCGTCTATCGGTTAGGACGTCAGGTTTTCAACCTGAAAAGAGGGGTTCGACTCCCCTACGGGCTGCCACTAATTCATATTAACTACATGATATTGCCTAGATAATCGGGCTGAGAATATTACACCCCACCGATTTTCCCACCGGATAGTTAAAAAGCGCCCCTATTCTCTTCGTTTCTTCTTCTACTAGGCAGGCGTTCTTTCACAGCCACCTCCGCATAGATGCGCCTTTTGGAAATCCACGAGCGAACATCGGCCGTGTTCGAAAGGTTAAGGACGCCACAGACCTTTGGGAAACCCTCCGCTTGCAGCTCCATTCGGTTCTTTCGGAACCAGTCGGTGGTTTTTCCAAGCACTGCAGCGCACCAAGCATTACTTCCGTATTCTGACAACGTGTCAAATATGCGGTCAGGTCTACTGACTTTTGAGTCCTCTAGCATACTGCCCCCCCCCTCATTTATCTATGCTTATCAAGTGTGGGCACCGCCTGCCTCTATTTGCAATCCCGATAGGCATATGGGTGGGGGGGCTCGATCGGAGGGGGGTGGGGGTAAAATCCCCGTGCGCAGACCCTCTAGTCGTCCCTCACTCTCGCGGGTCACACAATTTTGCCGCCGTAATACGCTGGTGCATCTGGAATGTGGCTTTCGCCCTGTAGCTCTGTCTCCGTAATCAGATGGAGATAAGCTTGTGCCCCGTAAAAATTTTTCATTTCGTTTGGACCATGACCTTGTGGCCGGCCTAGATCGATACTGCGCTGTTCGTGGCTTGACGCGTGCTGAGGCAGTGCGCTCGGCCATTGAAACGCTGATGGCTGATCGGGCCAAGCCCGTTACTTCTAACGGGGGGACACGGGCATGAATTTCTACGATTGTTTGACGGACGCGATGGATGAGGGAAGCGTCGACCGGGAGCGCGGTGAACGCGCGCAGCGAATGTGGCAGGAAACGGCAGACACCTATGACATCAGTATCATGCTGCGCGACAAGCGCGAGCGGTTGCTACTGACCATCCGCGAGCTTGAAGAAGTCGCAGGCCTGGAGTCCAATCATCTCGCCAAGGTCGAACGCAATGGGACAAAGAAAATCCCCAACGTGCAAACGCTGGTGGATTGAGCCGGGGCTCTGGGGTTTGACCTGGTGTTGCGACCTGTTCCGCTGACATCTTTGGCGCTGCGCACAATAGTTGAAAACAGAGACAAGACGGCGGCCAGGACTAAGCGCATGACGCTGGAAAACAGACGCCGCGGCAAAAGGGCAGATATAAAACGATAACTGGCGTCATATAACGTGCATCTAATCTACGGGATTTGCATGGCAGAATGGACCCATGACAAACCTCACAACAATTCCGCCCCGCCCCCTCCGTATGCGCGCTGCGCTGCGCCGTGCGATTGATCTCCGCGTAAAGAAGGGGATGACCATCGGTGCGGCCTGCGAAGAGGCTGGGATGAGCCCCCAAGGGTATCACAAGGCCATGAAGCGGCCGGCGGTGCGCGACTATCTCCAAACGGTCCAGTTCGAATTTGTTGCCAGCGTCGAGAGCGACAAGGCGATGCATAAGGCCCGCGCGATGGAAGTGGGCATGGACCTGATGCTGAACTCCAAGAGCGAAGCGGTTCGTGCGCGAATGGTCGAGTTCTTTGCCAGCGATGGGAAGGTCTCCCCGGTATCCGTTCACATTGATGCACGACAGAACCACGGTTATGAATATGCGCGCCCAGGTCAGCAGGTGGTGGAGATAGTGGACGCCGAGAATGGCTCAGTAGGCACTGCGCGGTCACCTGGGGTGTAGGCTTTCTCCCTGTGCGACACTGATTGCCATTTGCTGTGCTTTCCGATGCTCGCGCAGTTTGCGCGCGCCCGCCAGCGCCATTTCGCCCGCCTCCCGCTTCGTCGGGGCGAGGTTCGGGTCCGCCAAGGCTGCTTCAAGCCTCGTCACCAACCTCTCCGCGCGGCTGATCCGAATATTCAGTGTGCTGGTGCCCATGCCTGTATTATTCCCAAGATTGCATGCCCCGCAGAGAACAGCACCAATGTGGCGACAAATGCGGGCCAAAAGGTATCGAACACAGTAAGCGCAGGGATAACATAATACGCCCGTGCAAAAGCAGGCCTGCGGTCAGGAGACAAGTATCCCGAGCGAAAGCATCAAATGACGGCAGTCAGCCCAAAGCGGGCATGGCCGGTCCGCACTTTCGGCGGAATGCGGACTTTCGCCGCAGATGCGACATCCTTAATCGATGTTTCGAAAGCGGACATCCACTCTACACAAAAAAGAAAGCGCAGGCCGTAGCCTGCGCTTCAATGTGGTGCAATCGAATGCTTGTTAACGGCTCGACCGCGAATTTTGAACCCTTTTAGTATTTCGCGACTTCCGTCGGGGGTCAAGTACACTTTTAGATTGAGTGTCCCTTGTGCAAGTGTAAAGTTTTCTTTGTATTTTTGAGAGGGGATTTCTATGCGGCTCGGTCTTGATATTGGCACGAATTCCATTGGTTGGTGGCTTTATGGCACGGATGGGGGCAGGATCTCCGAAGTGGTAGACGGTGGCGTGCGCATTTTTTCTGACGGGCGGGACCCCAAATCCAAGGCGTCGTTGGCGGTGGATCGCAGAGCCGCCCGAGCACAAAGGCGGCGGCGTGACAGGTATTTGCGTCGCAAGGCGGCGTTGATGAAACGGATGGCGCAGGTGGGACTGATGCCCGCTGACCCGTCCGAAGCCAAGGTGCTTGAGGTGTTGGACCCATATGAACTGCGGGCAAAAGGGTTGGATGGCCCGCTGCCGCTCACCCACTTTGGGCGGGCGTTGTTCCATCTCAACCAGCGTCGGGGGTTCAAGTCCAACCGCAAGACGGATCGGGGCGACAACGAAAGCGGCAAGATCAAGGATGCCACCAAACGACTTGATGAGGAGATGAGGTCAAACGGCGCGCGCACCTATGGCGAATTCTTGCATATGCGCCGTGCCGCGGCACCCGACCCCAAAAACGTGCTCAGTGTGCGCACGCGGTTGACCGTGGCGCGACGGGATAATGCGGAAAAGGAAGAAGCTGGGTATGATTTCTATCCCGACCGCAAACATCTGTCTGAGGAGTTTGACAAACTGTGGGCGGCGCAGGCCAGTCACGCGCCGGATGTCCTGACAGACGACCTACGCGACGAGATTGCGACGATCATCTTTCACCAACGCCCCTTGAAGACGCCGGAGGTGGGGTTGTGTCTGTTCACCGGCCAACATGGCGTTCCGGAGCGTGACAAGCGCATTCCAAGCGCACACCCGCTCAACCAGCGTCGGATTTTACTAGAAACGGTGAACAATCTGAAAGTTGCGGCACGAGGCGAGCTGTCGCGCCCGTTGACCCGCGAAGAACGGGACCAGATTGTGCATGCCTTGGACAACAAGAAACACACAAAATCCCTCTCGGGTATGACAATGAAGTTGAAGGCACTTGGTAAGTTGATCAACCTGCGGCCCGAGCAGAGCTTTACGCTTGAGACCGCCAACCGAGATGCCATTGCTTGCGACCCAGTGCGCGCGAGTATGTCCCATCCTGACAGGTTTGGCGTGCGCTGGTCGACGCTTGACTGGGACTGCCAATGGGATGTGGTAATGCGCATTCGTGCCGTGCAGAGTGATGCCGAGCACACCGGCCTAGTTGGTTGGCTTGTGGACAATTATGAGCTGAGCCGAGACCATGCGGTGGCAACGGCCAACGCGCCCTTGCCAGAAGGCTTCGGGCGTTTGGGCCTGACAGCAACTACGCGGATTCTGGAGGCATTGGAGTCGGATGTCCTGACTTACAGTGCCGCGGTGTCGGCCTGCGGGTGGCATCACTCGGATGGCCGCACGGGGGAAGTGTTGGAGAACCTGCCATACTACGGGGAAGTTCTTGAACGCCACGTGATCCCTGGAACAGGTGATCCAAATGATGATGACGTAAAACGCTATGGCCGGATCACCAACCCGACCGTGCATATCGGGTTGAACCAGCTGCGCCGCTTGGTCAACCGGATCACCACAGTTTATGGCAAGCCGGACGAGATTATCGTGGAGCTGGCCCGTGATCTGAAGCTGTCCGAAGATCAGAAAAAGGACGTGCAGCGCGACATCAAGAAAAACACCGAGGCGGCGATTGCGCGGGGCAAAAAGCTTGTTGAAGAGTTGAAGCAAAAAGACACCGGTGCGAACCGGATGATCCTTCGTCTTTGGGAAGACCTGAATCGTGATGACTGCATGAAGCGGTTCTGTCCCTACACCGGAGAGCGGATCAGTCCAGGCATGCTGTTTGACGGGTCCTGCGACGTGGATCATATCCTGCCGTTTTCGCGCACGCTGGATGATGGATTCGCCAACCGCACGCTGTGCCTGAAAGAGGCGAACCGTCAGAAAACCAACAGGACCCCGTGGGAAACATGGGGCGAGACAGAGCAGTGGGAGACGATTGCCGCCAACCTCAAGAACCTGCCAGCCAACAAGGCCTGGCGTTTTGCGCCCGACGCGATGGTACGGTTCGAGGGCGAGAATGACTTTTCTGCCCGCGCCCTGAAGGACACGCAGTACCTATCCCGTATCGCGCGGGCCTATCTCGATGCGCTGTATGACGGGAGTGATGGCAAGAGCCACGTCTGGGTCGTTCCGGGCCGTCTGACAGAGATGCTGCGGCGGCACTGGGGATTGAATGGGTTGACCGAGCTGACGGACAGCGACGCACAAACCGTCAAGGCCAAAAACCGTACCGACCACCGCCATCACGCAATCGATGCCGCTGTGGTGGCCGCCACCGATCGTGGGCTGATCAAACGGGTTGCCGACATGGCTCAACGAGACGAGTTGAACGGCGCCGAAAAGGTGGCACGCTCTGTGCCGCCCCCGTGGGAGGGGTTTCGCGACGACATTGGCGCTCAGATCGCGCGGATCATCGTTAGCCACCGCGCCGATCACGGGCGGATCGACCCAGCCGCGCGCAAATTCGGGCGAGACAGCACGTCTGGACAACTGCACAACGACACCGCCTATGGGATCGGACAGGATGACACCGTCGTGAGCCGCAAACCTCTCGCGTCGCTCGGCCCGAACGACATTGCTACCGCCAAACGGGGTGCAAATATCCGTGATGCCGATCTGCAAAAGCACCTCTCGCGCGTGACCCGTGGGCTCGAAGGCAAGGAATTCGAAGCCGCGCTGCTAGCTTTTGCCGCCTCGCCAAGACTGCCGGACGACACTGATAACCCCTATTTTGGCCTGCGCCGCGTCAGGCTTGAAGAAACCTTGCGGGAAGGCGCGCGGGTCGAGGTCAAGGATAAAAAGGGACGGCCTTACAAGGCGTACAAGGGCGATAGTAACCATTGCTACGAAATCTGGCGACTGCCCGATGGTAAGATCAAGCCGCAGGTCGTGACCACTTTTGAGGCACATCAATCGGGTGCCGAAAAGAAACCTCATCCGGCCGCGAAACGGCTGATGCGCATCTTCAAGCGGGACATGGTGATGCTGGAGCGGGATGGTAAGACCATTGTTGGCTATGTGCAGAAAATGAAACAGAACGGGAGCATCTTCGTCGCGCCTCATACCGAAGCAAACGCCGATGCGAGGGACAGAGACCCTAAAGAGGATTTCAAACTAATTCAGTTGGGCGCGGGCTCACTGGTCAAGGCCAAAGCACGTCGGGTTGTTGTGGATGAAATGGGCCGCCTGCGGGATCCTGGACCGCCAGCATAGGCTCCCGGATTTGGTGAAAAGGTAGAGTTGCAATACAATCAATGCGTTAACGATTCGCGTGGGGGCGTGAGAGGTAACGTGTGGACCAGATCATTGATATTGCGACTGACGGGCGGCACCTGTCGCGCGACCGTGGATTTCTGAAGGTTTCTCAGAACGGGGCAGAGATTGGCCGCACGCCGCTGGATCAGATCGCGGGCGTGATCGTGCATGCGCACGGCACAACTTGGTCGACATCGCTGTTGACGGAACTGGCCGAGCGGGGGGCACCGGTCGTCTTGTGTTCCGCCAACCACGCTCCGAAATCTGTTCTGCTGCCGCTGGAAGGACATCATGCTCAGGGCGCCCGGATGCGCGCGCAATGGCAGGCGAAAGCGCCGCTTATCAAACAAGCTTGGAAACAAGTCGTTACCGCAAAGGTAGCCATGCAGGCCGCTGCGCTGGATGCAGTTGGCGAGGCGTCTGCCCCTTTGTCTATGATGATCCGCAGGATCACTTCGGGCGACAGAAGCAACATCGAAGCCCAAGCCGCGCGTTATTATTGGCCGCGTATGATGGGTCCGGACTTTCGTCGCGATGCGGGGCACGGGGATGAAAATGCGCTTCTGAATTACGGGTATACGGTCTTACGGGCGGCCACAGCACGGGCTGTAGCTGCCGCTGGCCTGCATCCCACCATCGGGTTGTTTCACGCCAATCGTAGTAACGCCTTCGCGCTGGCCGACGACCTGATGGAGCCGTTCCGCCCGCTCGTGGATTGCACCGTCAGAACGCTCGTCGACCGCGCCGGTGTTCAAGTCGACACCAACGCCAAGCAAACGCTCGCGCGCCTGATCGCGACCGACCTGCCCCTGGGGGATAGTGTGACACCAGTGTCGGTGGCACTAATCAAATTGGCCACTTCGCTGGGGCAGAGTTTCGAGGCCGGCAAGCTTAACCTTGCGCTGCCGCGCCCGCCCGATGCGTTGACGCTGGCAGGGCTTGGCGCATGACCCATACCGTTACTTATTTGTCAGGATACAGATTGATGTGGATACTTGTGATGTTCGATTTGCCGACCGACACCAAGCCGCAGCGCAAGGCCGCGACGGCATTCCGTAACTTCTTGCTAGACGAGGGCTTTGAGCGGAGCCAGTTTTCTGTATATGCGCGGTTCGTTAACGGTAAGGAAGCCTTTGCGACAAGGGTCAACCGGATCGAACGGCATTTGCCCAATGCAGGGGACGTCCAAATCCTGAACTTCACCGACCGCCAATATCGTGATATTGTTCATTTCTCGGACCAGGGACGCAAACGCGCCCGTAGAAATCCTGAGCAACTGGTGATGTTCTGATGCGATTCGATGTGGAAAAAACAAATAGAGACCCGTTAAACCTTTTCATTTACAAAGGCTTAACAGGCAATCTATTGTAGCTGTTCAAAATTCGCGGTCCAGCCGCAACAAGTTCGGGCGCGTTAATGTCCCCGACAACATTGTAGCTGTTCAAAATTCGCGGTCCAGCCGCAACGTGAGAGCGCGGCTTTTCAACGGCAGGCGCATTGTAGCTGTTCAAAATTCGCGGTCCAGCCGCAACTGAGTTTGGCATCACACGTTCGTATTTCGGATTGTAGCTGTTCAAAATTCGCGGTCCAGCCGCAACTGCAGCGATCACCGGGCCGTCGACGGCCAGATTGTAGCTGTTCAAAATTCGCGGTCCAGCCGCAACTCAAGAGCCGGAGCAAGCCCAACCGCAAGCATTGTAGCTGTTCAAAATTCGCGGTCCAGCCGCAACGATGGCGTTGAGCCATGCCGCCGCAAAGGCATTGTAGCTGTTCAAAATTCGCGGTCCAGCCGCAACGACTTGATACACTCCAAGCATCTATTTGCATTGTAGCTGTTCAAAATTCGCGGTCCAGCCGCAACTTGATAGTCGCGGCGATGGAACAAGCCGCCATTGTAGCTGTTCAAAATTCGCGGTCCAGCCGCAACTCCGAGTATAAGGGTGAGTATGTTTACGAGATTGTAGCTGTTCAAAATTCGCGGTCCAGCCGCAACCCACTGGCCGCTCTTAGCGTGGCGCATACGATTGTAGCTGTTCAAAATTCGCGGTCCAGCCGCAACAGCCGCCTTTGCAGAGTCGCGACTTGTTGCATTGTAGCTGTTCAAAATTCGCGGTCCAGCCGCAACTCAACCTTCCGTCCTTAAACAGCAAGATCGATTGTAGCTGTTCAAAATTCGCGGTCCAGCCGCAACTGACGCCGCAATCGGTGAACACATGGCGAAATTGTAGCTGTTCAAAATTCGCGGTCCAGCCGCAACTGGCGCCGTCTCTGGGTGGGTGTCGGATTTATTGTAGCTGTTCAAAATTCGCGGTCCAGCCGCAACTGCCAGCTTGGTTATACGTCCGCCCCAAGATTGTAGCTGTTCAAAATTCGCGGTCCAGCCGTAACAAAGTCATGGACGCCAATGTCCGCTCAGCGGGTTGCAATTGCAGTATTCAATCCTCACGCTCAAAGGCAGCAATGGGCCGAAAGTGTCACTTTGCAAACTCCGTTATCTGCGCATAGCCGACGCTTGGACCTGCGATCAAACGGCGCGAATGCACCAGAGGCAGACTGGGAAACTTGCGTCAGGTGCAGAACACTAGGAGGGATAGAGCCATAGGAGCGCGTAGCGCCCCCTTTGGGAGCCATAAGGGCCATGAAGCCTGTCAGAAGTCGGTATCAAGGCGACCAGAGGCGACAACCTGAAACCAGCCGACAAAAGGCGAAAATTTTTCAGAGTGCTTAAAATACAGGGTTTGAGCGATCTCAGAAGGAAGAATGAGGGCTAGGGAGTGGAGTTTTTCGCGGGAGGGAGATGATTAAGAGCCGACCTAGGGTCAGGACTCATAGCCAATAGATGACGGTGGCCGCGAGCGCGATGGCGGACAGGAAAACCTTGGGACATCGATCATATCGGGTTGCGACGCGCCGCCAGTCCTTGAGTCTGCCGAACATGATCTCGATGCGGTTGCGGCGTTTGTAGCGGCGCTTGTCGTATTTGACAGTCGCTTTGCGCAGCTTTCGGCCCGGGATGCAGGCACGTATCCCCTTGCCTTTCAACGCTTCCCGGAACCAGTCCGCATCATAGCCACGGTCGCCCAGCAGCCATTCGACTTTTGGCAAGCCGCCCAGCAATGCCCGTGCGCCAATGTAGTCGCTGACCTGTCCAGCGGTGACAAAGAGGTCAAGTGGACGTCCCTGGCTGTCGCAGATGGCATGCAGTTTGGTATTCATGCCGCCCTTGGTGCGACCGATCAGGCGGCCACGCCCCCCTTTTTCGCGGCCAGGCTGGTCGCGGTCCGGTGTGCCTTCAGATACGTCGCGTCGATCATGGCCGTCTTCTTCTCGCCGTGCTCGGCGGCCAAGCCAACCATGATGCGAGCAAAGACGCCTTTGTCGCTCCATCGCTTCCAGCGGTTATACAGGGTCTTGTGCGGACCGTATTCCGCAGGCGCATCGCGCCACCGCAACCCATTGCGATTGATGAAGATAATCCCGCTCAGCATACGCCGGTCATCTACGCGCGGCCTACCGTGAGACTTCGGGAAATAGGGCTCCAGACGCGCCATCTGCGCGTCGGTCAGCCAGAAGAGATCAGACATGTTCACCGCTCGTTTTTCGAACCGTGAATCATGTCACCCGACGGAAATCAATGGGTCCTGACCCTAGCAATGCCATTAGGTGGTTATCTCATTCGCTTACACACGAAGTTGTGCTTCCGATCGTCCGGCAGGTTGTAACAGCACGGCCTTCCAAGCGGGCTTTCTCTGCATGGTAGGCGGCAATGCAGGATTCCATGTGAGCTTGACCCAATTCGCTTATCATTACGGGGCAACCTTCGGCTGTTGTGGCGCGTTCGCAAGCGCTGATAGCCAGCGTGATGGCAATCAAAGAGCTTCTAAACATTTTCATTCCTCCAATCCTACTGCAGGCGAGGTTTTCCGACCCAACTGCACAAATTCTTCGTCGAGATTGGCGTACTACATAGCATTTCTGACCCTCGTTTTCCAAGCTTACCGAACTCTGTATATCTGGTATATTAAGGATGACCCACTAAACGGGTCGCAAGAATCGGAAAAGCAGCGCTATCCGACCCAATATTTGGTGCAGGCCGACCCTAATATTGGTACGGGCTTGCAATAAACCGTCCCAAAAACCGGAGCAAGCCGACCCAATTATTGGGCTGGGGTTTTAGTTTTTGCGTTTCGGCCTTCGGGGTTGTTTGTCTTGGCCAGAATGACTGGAAAGTCATTTCCTTCGCTCCATTGCAGGTATAGCCTTCGGCCGCCTCGTGTGGTGCTGTTGCTATTGGGCAATTCGATCTCTGTCAGTTCGTACCTGGGCGATTGCCCGGACCCTATGGTGCCGAGTTCTACGCCTCTTGTCTGCACAATAAAGCCCTTTGCTTGAAGCGGATGGAAAGCACTCGTCGCTGTTTTCGGGTTGCACCCAAGACAACATGCTGCCTGCCTTACTGAGAGACTTATTCGGCCGTTATTGTTGAATCTTGCGCCGTGCCATTCCAGCTTGAGCCACGGATATAGGGCTTGGGAGATAGCAGGTAGTGCGCGCCAGGCATCGGTTTCCATTAACACACGTGGAAGGCTGGCAAAGTGCTCTCGCTTATTTTCATTTCGCCTATCCCGTCCCATTGCTGAAATCCTCTGCAACGGCCTGAGAGCGTATCATGTGACTGCTTTGCATTGATCATGCCCTTGATTGGGCACGACAGGAATGGTAGAAAACTGCATCAACTGATTTCTACAGGCCCCTGCCGCGCGTAACAATGTGGTGGGGGTTTTCTATTGTTGAGAGGCGGCTGCGAAAATCGCTTCGATGTCAGAACGACGCCAGCGCTTAAGGCGACCTATTGCAACGGGCTCTGGGAAGGTTCCCGCTTTCACATGACGCCAGATTGTCGCGGTGCTGATGTTCAGAGCCATTGATACATCTTTGATGTTGAGCAGTTGTTTCCGTTCGGTTATCGGCATGTTCATCTCCTTAAGATAAGTCATGCCTCGTTATGCCGCCCATTGATCTCAATAGCTTGGGAGAAGTTTGTGCAAAAAACTCCGAAATCTGTTCTTGGCCAAAACCCACATTGCAAAGCTTTGCATCTCGCTGTTTCCAAACCTGTTGCAGCCGATCGAAGCTTCGCGTGATGTCGGCCTCGCTTTGAAGCGCGGTTTCAAGCTTTACAATGCTTCCTTCGTCGCCAGATTTCTTCCCCGTGGGGAGGTTGCCCTGCAGGTTCTTTACCGCAATGGCCATTACGATAAGAGCATCAATCGTGCTTTTGGTCTTTTTCTGTTTCGGTTGTTTCATGACTAACAACTGCGCGGCAACGAGACGAACATATTGGGCGGTTGCTTCCGGTTTTGCCAACTCACTTGCCGTCATGTGCTTAGCCAGAATAAAAAACTCTGGGTCTTGCGCCGCGAAGTAGAGGAACAGGGCAAGACAGTTAAAACTTGCATCGCCGTTTTGTCGAAGTAGATCAGAGTTTTGGAGATTGGGTTTCTCATCCCGTTGAATTCTCCAGACAATCAGGCGGACAAGAATGTCGAATGTGGCTTCGGAGTCTTCCAAGCCCGTGAGGTCTGTTAGCCTAAAGGCGTTTCCAATGGTGTGGACTGGCCCAGACTTCATGCCCTAATCAACTCCACTACATCACCACTCTGGCCCGTGGCATAGCGGCCCCAAGCGTCCATCAAGGCGCGTCGGCGTTCAAACAGGTCAGACCGGAAGTAAGCGCCCTCTACGCCTCCCACCCTGTGCGCCAGTGCCGCCTCGGCCAGTTGTCGATCGGCATGGGCCTTCTCAGCACACCAATCACGGAACGACGATCTAAAGCCATGTGCAGTTAACCCTTCGCGTTTCATGCGCTTGAACAAGGGGCGGAAGGCGTTGACGCTTAGAGGCTTACCCAGGCCCTGCGCGGTGCCTTGAGGCGATGGGAACACGTAGCTGGCATCCAGACCACGCACACCTTCCAGAATGGCTACGGCATCGGCGCTGAGCGGGACGCGGTGTTCTTCCTCGGCCTTCATGCGGCTGGCCGGGATGGTCCATGTCTGATTTTCCAGATCGATCTCATGCCAAGTTGCCATGCGCGCCTCGCCACTGCGCACGGCTGTAAGAATGACAAACCGAAGGCAAGCCGCGGCAACGGCTTCCCGCTCAGCCAGATCCGACATGAAGTCGGGGACATCCCGCCAACTCAGCGCGACATGGTGCACCGGTTTGTGTTTCCCCTTGGGCAGGGCGCGCCGTAGCGCCCCATCAACAGGGTTTGGGGCCTCTCGGCAGCCGTTACCAATTGCATAATCAAAAACAGCCTCCATGCGTTGCCTGAGGCGCTTGGCGGTCGGGTGCATGTCCACCCATATTGGGTTCAAGACTTCCAGCACATCATGACGCTGGATATCGGCCACATCGCGGTTGCCAATTTTTGGGAAGGCATGATTTACGAGGCCAGAAAGCCACTGCGCTTTGTGCTTTTCACTTCGGAAGGTGGATGCCAACGCCGCATGTAACTGGCGCGTTGCATCTTCAAAGGTAGTCTCCCGTTGATCACGTACCGCAATGGGGTCGCGGCCGGCTTTGGCTTCCGCACGTAACTCTTGAGCCTTTTGGCGCGCTTCTCCCAAGGACAGCACATCTAAACTTCCCAAGCCGATCTCACGCCGCCTGCCCTGCCCTTTGACCGTGACCCGCAGTATCCAGCTTTTTGATCCACCTGGTGCAATGTTCAGATAAAGCCCTAGCCCATCGCCATGCATTCCCGGTTCATTGATCGCCGACACCTTTTTCGCGTTTAGTTTCGCCACGCCAACTCCTTCCCACCATATTTCCCACCACTATACTTGAGACAATGTGCAAACAGATGCAAGTAGCTGCATGCCAGTGAAACATAAACTACCATAATTTATGGAGTAAATGATGCGCAGCGAGACAGGGTGATAATATAGTGTGACTGACCTACGGGCTGCCACTTTTCCCTGAAAAGTGACCCCGCCTGCCCCCCGCAACATAGAGCACAGACCCGCGCAAATCTTGCGCCCGCATCTATGAAATTAGATGCAGAGTTGCACCACGCCGCCGCCGCATCGCGCAGGATACCCCGCGCGCTACCCTGCCTCGCGCCCGACAGGCGGCGCAAGGTTGCGGTCGTCGCCGAGCAAATCGTCGCTATAGAAGGTGTGACAGGCGCGGCCTTTGTGTTTGGAGGCGTAGAGCGCGATATCGGCATCGGACAGCAAGCGGACCGCATCGGGCGCGTCGTAATCGGTCGACAGCACCGTGCCGATCGAACCGGAAATCCGGCACATCTGACCGTTGTAGGGCACCGGCTCCTCGAGCCGCGCGATCATCCGCCGCGCGATCTCTTCGAGTTTCTTGCGATCCGTCAGCCGTTTGAAAATCAACACAAATTCATCGCCGCCCACGCGGGCCACCGTATCCATATCGCGGGTCTCTTCGACCATAATTTTCGCGACCTTTTGCAAAACGGTATCACCGGCGGCATGGCCCATCGTGTCATTGACCGCCTTGAAGAAATCCAGATCGAGATGCATCAGGGCAAAGCTCTTGCCCCCCTCAAGCAGCCGCCCGAGGATATGATCCATCGCGCGGCGGTTCTTCAGCCCCGTCAACGTGTCGGTAAAGGCTTGTTCTTCGGCGGCGATCATCGCCCCTTGCAGGCGTTGGTTCAACGTGCGCGACGCCTCCATCGCGGCGGATTTCGCCTCGATCAGGTAGAGCATTTCAATGGTAGGATCGGTCACCGCAAAATCACGGCTGGTCAGGGAATAATCCGCCAGCGCGTCCAGAATCGAAATGCCGAAAGACAGGTTGATCAACACCCCCGCCTCATCCATGCGCGGCACCATGACACCTTTGAGATCGGTGCAGGGCGCATCGCGAAACCGCAGGTGCAATTTGCGCCCCATCAACCCCGTCAAACCGGCCATCGAGGCCTCGACACGCGGGCGGCTGACATCGAAAACCTCGAAAAACCGCTGCCCGATCAAGGCGTCACCGCCGCGCATTTTCTTCAGCGTCGGCCCCATATGGCGGATATGGCCCGTGGCGCTGACGAAAATATGCATAGGGCACAAGACGTCCATCGCCGCACCCGCTGTCTGGAGGAATTCTTCCTTGTCGATGATCATGATCAGCCCACCTTGGCCCCGAGATGAAAACTTTTGCCTTCGGTAAAATCGCTTTCCAGAAGGCGGATTTCGATCTGTTCGCGCCCCTGCCCCGCGGCGCTGTAGTCGAGCATCACCAAGGCCCCGTAATCATCGGCCATCGCGCGCAACAGGCCGAGCATCACATGGCCAAAGCCAGCCATCGATGTCTCGAGCGTGAGGGCGAAATATTCTGGCGAGCGTTCGGACAATTCCATCGCCGGCAGATCCAGATCCGACACGGCCAAACGCGCCCGCCCCGGTAAATCGTCGAGCGAGTGGAGAAATTCGATAAAATTCACCCCGCCAAAGCGAAGCAGGCGCCGCAGCGCTTCGACCTTGGGGTTGGAGACAAGATAGGTGCCGATATCTTCGAGCACCTCCTCGCGCGGCCTGCGCAACACGGTTTCGAGACTGGCGAGCACATCAAGCGTTTGTTGATCCTCATAGGTCAACATCGCTTCGAAAGAGCCAAAGCCCAAATCAGCATGATGCATCACCTGCGCCCATGTGTCATCGCCATAGGTATCGCGGGTAAAGCTTTGAATGGCTGTATTGATTAATCCGTGCATTGTCCTGCTCTTGGTCTCGTGCTGGACGCAAGATGGACCAAGTGCGGTTAATATTTGCCCAATAGTTTCAATTGTAGCGATTAGTTGCGCCCCGCCCGACGATGCGCGGGGGTACGCGCCGGATGGGGCGAACGCGACGATGACGTGCTCGGTCTGCTAGCGCCCCACAGGCACAAATTCCGCATCCCCGATATAGAGCGCCATCCCGCTGCGCGCCCCGATACGCAAATCGCCCGCCTTTATCTTTGCAATCAGCTGTGCTGCCGCAGGCTTGTCCAGCATCCGCCCTATGCCTGCCAACGCCCGAGATTGCGCCGCCAAGCCCCCGTCATCCTTAAACTCAAGGAGCCTCGCTTCCGGCGGATTTGCCACCACGATCAGGCCAAAGCGCCGCCCGCCGAAGGCGTCAGGATCCATC
Source organism: Paracoccaceae bacterium (assembly GCA_050633545.1). GTDB lineage: Bacteria > Pseudomonadota > Alphaproteobacteria > Rhodobacterales > Rhodobacteraceae > Litorivita. Next base: position 23,348 of record JBOEGS010000003.1, on the reverse strand, counting down.
ATGTAGAGCACACAGCTCGCCTCGCCCGAGGGCTGCGGATTGGCGCAACTCTTCGCCCAACGCTCTATCTGACCTGCCAGCCTTATCGCCGGTGTAACCTGCGGCATCTCGGCCCCTTCGGGATAAACGGCAAGGGCCTCGCGCCATTTGGCAAGGTTTGCCGCCACCTTGCCGCCTCGGCGGGCGCCGGACAAATCATAGCGGCTCCGAGCCGCGCGGGCCGCGCCGATATCTGCCGCTAGCGCCTCCATCCCAGCCGTTTTTGCCCGCTCTTCCAGTCGCGCCAAGGCCGCGCGGCCCGCAAGGCCATAACTGGTTTTCAACGCATAGAGCGTGCGCAGATCATCGTGGCTTTGCGCGCCTTGCGGCGGGGTATAGAGCGCCAGCATCCGCGCCTCCTGTGCCCGCGCCGAGATCGATTGTGCGTTCAACAACGGGGTCATCGACGCGGCCAGCCCGACCATCAAGGCCAACGCCAGATAAAGGTTGGCCTTGCGCAGCCGCCCCATCCACGACGCGCGAAATCCGCGCAGCACCGCGCCCGCATAGGCAAGCGCATAAAGCGCAACATAGCCCGCCCCCAAGGCCGCCCCGATGCGCTGCGGGGTCCATCCGTATTGCGCCACGCGCAGCCAGATCGCATAGACCGCAATGGCCGCCAGCGCGGGCAAAATCACCGCCTGAAGCTGCGCCGCGCCGCGCAAAAACCGGCTCTGTGCCGCTTCGCGATCGTCGCGGTCCACCAGAGCCGAAATCAACCCCGTCGCAGTCGCCGCCATGACCAAGACCGAAACCACCGGCGACAGGCTCAGGCCCGAACCGCCCCGGAGTCCAAAGGGAAAGGCCACGATATAGAGCGCCGTCACCGCCAAAACCAAAGGCAGCATCACCCGCGCGAAGCGCACGAAAAGATAGGGCGTGATATAGCCGCTCATCTCATGCACCAAAGCCATCGCCAAACCGAACACCGCACCCGATAGCAAGAACGGCAGGGCATCAATGCTCTCGAGAATGTCTTCGAGCGAAATGCCAACGGCCTCCAGCAAGCGGTTTGACAAGAAAAACAACGCCCAGAACACGCCGGCAAACAACAAGGCCGCCGCCGCGCGCACCACCATGACCCATGCGTGATCAAAGAGCCGCCCATAGTCGCGCAGCCCGCCCGCCCGCTCGGCGCCAGCGATCAAAAACGGCGCGGCGATGGCCGAGAGCGCAATGAGCGTCAACATCGCGGGCCACGTCACGCCAAACCCGTCGCCCGCCTCAAAGCGCAGCCCGTAAAAGCCGCCAAATGCGCTGAGCGCCAATCCGGCAGCAATGGCCAGACCCAGCGCGCGCGCCAATTTGAGCGGACCGCTGAGCACCAAAGCCAAGGCCGCAGCGCCGATAAGCAAAGCGCCAAGACCCCATTGCACCGCAGGCAGGGAGAACAGATCCTCAAACACCTGCCCCACCAGATAGACCGCCAAGCCCAGCCCCGCGCCCATGAGCGCCAAAGCGGCGCGAAACTGCGTGCCTGCCGCGTTCTGCGGGGCCTGCGCCTCGGGTTGGGATATCTGGTCCATCTGTTCGCCTCCTACATCATCAAACGCTGCCAAACGCTTGACCTTTCGTGATTATATCAAATCGCCTTGCCCGCCGGCAGAGGGCAAAACCGCACGCCGTCTCACGGCCCCGCCATCCATTCGGGGATATGGCCGATATGGGGCAAGACCACATCGGCAAAGGGCGCAAGCTCTGCCGCGCTGGCCAATCCGGTCAGAACCCCGACCGTGCGCATCCCTGCGGCGCGCCCTGCCATCAGGTCGTGCAAGCTGTCGCCCACCATGGCCACGCGGGCGGGCGCAAGGCCCATTTTCGCGGCAAAGGCCAAGAGCGGATCGGGCGCGGGTTTGGCCCCGTATCCGCTGTCATATCCGGCGACAAAATCGAAATGCGCCGTAATGCCCGCCGCGGCCAAATGCGCATGAGCGGCATATTCGCTGTCATTGGTCATCACCCCGAGCGCGAGGCCCTGCGCCCCCAGACCCGCCAGAAACGGGTCCAGATGCACCGCAGGCACCTGCGGCACATCCGCCGCCGCGACGGATAAAAACCGCTCCAGCGCGTCGATGTCAGGGCTTGGCATCGCAAGGGCGAGGCATTCGGCCGCCTCGCGGGCGGTGCCGGCGATGATCGGGCTATTGGGCAAAAATTGCCGCGCCGCCATATCGAAGCCCGCCGCCTGCGCCAGATCGCCCAAGGCCGCGCCGCTCGCCTGCGCCTGCTCGATCAGGAATTCGGCGGTCCAGTCGGACCAGCTTTTGTGAAAATCGAACAGCGTACCGTCCTTGTCGAACAGCAGCCCGTCGAGGGGCAAATCCTTGCCGTGCAAAACCGTCGCCGGATCACTCATCTCTACTCTCCCCGCATGGGGCCAAAGCGGCCCGCATACCCACGGCCTTAACCTGCCCCGCCCGATCACCGCCTTCAAGCCTCAATCAGGCCGCGCCGCCCGATCCCGCCCCGCGCCGCCCCATGCGAGGCGCAAAGCCCGCCGCGCGCCATGTGACGCAGCGGTGCACCCCCGCGCCGCCTTGACAGCAGGCCGCCCCCTATGAGCCTATGCAATCATGACAAAGACCGACACACGCCCCGCCAAGCAAAGCGCCGAGCGCTACCGTTTGCAAAGCTCGCTTGGCTATCACCTCTCGCTTGCCTCGCGCTTGCAAGAACGCCGCCTCGACGAAGCCCTGCGCACCTTGGGGCTGACGCGGACCTCGTGGTGTGTGCTTTTGGCCGTGGGCAATGAAGGTATGGAGCAGCCTTCTGATATTGCCAGCTTTATCGGGATCGACCGCACGGCCACATCGCGCGCCTTGCGCCATATGGAAAGCGATGGTCTGGTCGCGCGCTCGTCGGGCGAGGGCGATAAACGCACCCGCCGCGTGGTGCTCACCGAGAAGGGATGCGCCGCGATCCGCACTGCAACGCCTTTTGCCCAACATAATGCCGAAGTTCTGGCGCTGCGCCTGTCCGATGGCGAGCAGGACGAGTTGATCCGGCTATTGACCAAGCTCAGCCATGGCGAGGATATGGATCTGTCGACGCTTTAAGCGCCGCGCCTTGGCTGGCCGGCCCTGTTTGCCGCCTGCCCCCTTGCGCGGATCAGGTCCAGTTGATTTGCGCCCCACCCGGCAATGCGGCACGCGCCAGCATTGGCCCCTCATAGCGCTCGCCAATCGTGTCGCAAAACCCCACGACCCAAGCATCATCCATCATCAGAAAATCCAGAACCGAGCCCAAAAACTCCGGCTCTGCAGCGCGGGCACGCAAATCGGTCTGCGAGGCGCCGCTGGCCCCCAAAAATACCGGCAGCAAATCCTCATTGCCCGCCAGCCATGCCAGAGCCTTAAGGGCGAGGGTCTCGGCCGCATCTTGCGAATAGCTCATGTGTCGGTCCTAAACGGCACGCCGCTCCTTGGGCGCGCCTCATACCTATCCGCGCCCATCGCCGCGTTCAATGGCGCATGGGCGCGCGCCAGCCCTCCCGCACATTGAGGCGCCGGACTTGATCGGCGCGATTCCACCTGCACCGTTCCGCTCCCTAGGATCCGTATAAAGGGAAAATTAACCATTCCCAACCCAAGGTAAGGAAACCGTAACAGTCCCGAGAGGCGTGAGTACATGCCAGGTAAGATTTTGATCGTCGACGACATCTCGACGAACCGTATCGTCTTGAAGGTCAAGCTCTCTTCGGCCTTCTATCAGGTGTTGCAAGCGCGCAGCGCCAAAGAGGCCGCCGCCCTCATCACCAGCGAAAGGCCCGATCTGGTGCTCGCCTCGGCGCGTTTGCCGGGCGTCGGCGCGATCGAGCTTTGCGCGCTATTGCAAGCGGCAGCCGGCGATCACAGCTTGCCGATTGTGTTGATCGACACCGAGGACCTGCGCGATGTCCGCCTTGAGCGCCTGCGCGCGGGGGCCGATGATGTGCTCACCAAACCGCTTGATGATCTGCAGCTTCTGGCCCGCGTGCGCAGCCTCTTGCGCCTGCGCAGCGGCACCGAAGAATTGCGCCGGCGTTCGGGCACCGTGCCGGTTCTGGACGAAAAAGAGCTGGCGCTATGCGATGCGCAGGGGGCCCATGTCAAACTGTGCACCGATGCGCCGCCGCGCGCGATCCGTTGGCAAAAAGCGCTGCAAAAGCGGTTTTCCGAGCAAGTCTCGACCGTGCTCTTGCGCGATGCGATGCGCGGCCTGCATGAAGGCGCCCATACCGACGCCTTTGTCATTCAACTGAGCGAAGAAGCCCCCGAGACCGCATTGCGCCTGATTGCCGATGCCCGCTCGCGCAGTGAGACGCGCGATGCCGCCGTCATCGCCATCATGCCAACCGAAAACCGCCGTTTGGCCGCCGATGCTTTGGACCTTGGGGCCAATGATGTGCTGTGCGGCGGCTTTGACGTCGAAGAACTTTCTGTGCGGCTCGGCCGCCAGATCGCCCGCAAGCGGCGCACCGAAATGCTGCGCGACAAGCTGGCCTCGGGGCTGCGCGCGGCCGTCACGGACCCTTTGACCGGCCTCTACAACCGCCGCTACGCCATGCCGCAACTGGCCGAAATGGCCCAAGCCAGCGTGCAAAATGGCGAGGATTGCGCCGTTATTCTTGCCGATCTGGACCACTTCAAATCCGTCAATGACCGGTTCGGCCATGCCGCCGGTGACAGCGTTCTGTGCGAAGTGGCAAAGCGGTTGCGCGACAATCTGCGCAGCGTAGATATGGTGGCCCGCATCGGCGGCGAGGAATTCTTGATCGTGATGCCGAATACCACACTTCACGAGGCCCATAGCGCCGCCAGCCGCCTGTGCCGGATCATCGGCCAAACGCCGGTGCGCGACGCGTCAGTCGCCCATCCCGTGCCCATCACCATTTCGATTGGTCTGGCCATGTGCAGCACCACCTTGCATTCGGACGGCGATCATGCCCGAACCATGCTTGAACAGGCCGACAAGGCGCTCTACGACGCCAAAGCCCAAGGCCGCAATCAAGTCACGCTAAGCCGCTTGAACGCCGCGTAAACGCCCCGCACTCGGCCGCCGACCGCAAAGGGGCGGCTGCTGTAACTGCACCCGCCCCTCGCTCTATTCTGCCCTGAAGGCCCCGCATCAATGGTCCTTGTGACGCCCCTCGCGGCCGCCGCGATGCTCTAACGCTTCCTCAAGCCGCTCGGCAAATTCGGCGCGTTCCGCGTCGCTCATCTGCGTGAGTTTCTCTAGCAAAAGCGTCTGTCCGATCAACTGTCGCTCCAGCGCGACGGTGCGTTGCTGCTCCAGACTTGCCGCGAGCGGCGCAGGGTCAAAAGGCACGCGGCGCAGGGCCTGCAACATCGCATCGAACTGGGCGCGCATGTTTTCGCGGGTCGGATGGCCATCGCGGTAGGCCTCGCGCAGCTTCCCGCCCAGCGCCCTACGGTCTTCGCGGCTGAGCGCATAGGTCAAAGGCCCGCTGGCTTGATCGAGCCGTGGCGGGCGATGGTGATCGCGCGGCCCCTTGGAAATCGCCCCGACCACAAGCCCCACGATCGCAAGGTTCAACGCCAAGGACACGAACAGCACAATGCGCAACCAAAGCCGCATACGTGGCCGCGCCTGCGCGCCCTCAGATGTCACTTTTTCATTCGAAGCCATCGGCTTAGCTCTCCCCAAGATCAAATTCGAACGACGGCATCACATCGACAAGATAGCCGTCCGCCCCCGCAAAATAGAGGCCCGCATCGGCCAGATAGAGGCTTGCCGCCTGCCCGAGGCCGACAGGTTGCACCGCACCCAGCCACAGGCCCGCCGTCGCCACACTCGCAAGGCCTGCGAGCGCGGGCCAACCGCCGATGGCCACGCGAAACTGCGCCCAGAGCCCGCGCTGCGCCTCGCCCCCCGCATGAGATATGGCTTGAGGCGCGCGCGCGACGGCGATGTCGGCCTGCACCCTGTGCGCATCCGACAAAACCGCCGCCATCAGCGCCGGATCGGGCAATGGCGCGGCCTCGCGGCCTGCGGCAAAGAACAGGTCGAGATCGACATCGCCCGCTGCATTTTGGTTCTTGCTGTGCTCAGTCATCGCTAAACCCCAATTCATCGCGCCGTCCCGACAATATCGCCGTCAGCGCACGCTTGCCCCGCGCGGTCAAACTTTCCACCGCCTCGGCGCTGATGTCCATCATCTGGGCAATCTGCGGATTGCCCAAACCCTCGATATGGCGCAGCACCACCGCCTCGCGCTGGCGTTCGGGCAACTCGGCCAGAGCTGCGCTCAAGGCCTCGGCGCGGCTTCTCGATTGCATCTGCTGCGCCGCCGAGGCGCTTTCATCCGTCGGCTCCGGCGCGGCCTCCAGCGGCGCAGAGCGCGCGCGTTTGCGCAAGCGGTCGGTGCAAAGATTGGCCGTCACGCGGTAGAGCCATGTGCTGACCTGCGCCTCGCCGCGCCGCCACTCGGGCGCGATTTTCCAAAGCCGAAGCAAGGCCTCTTGCGCCACGTCGTCGGCTTCGGCCCGCTCGCCCAGCATGCGCACCGCTTGGGCCAAAACGCGCGGCAGGAGCCGCACCGTCAAGGCCCGCGCCGCCGCCTCATCGCCATTGGCAAACAGCGTCAGCAGCGCCTCGTCCGGTACATCGGCCATCGCATCGTTTTGGGCGTCATAAGGCATATTCATCGTCCGTTGGCGTATCCTGCCTGACCTTTGCGTTCAAGACGCCGCGCGCCTTGGCCTCTGCCGCCCGACCCGTCAGGCGACAGAGAAGAGATTATCCGAAGGTCCGGATCACTCGCTTTGCGCCGGATCATCCTCGCTGGGCGCCTCTTGGGCAGGGGCTTTTTTCATCCACGAGCGTTTTCCATGCTCGCCATCCTTGTGGTGACCGCCCTTGTGGCCCCATTTGTGATCGCCATGACGGCCGCCTTTGCCATGCTCGCGCATCTGCGCATGGCGCTCTTGCATCTTGGCAAATTCTTCGGCCGAGATTGCCCCGTCATCATCCGCGTCCAGACGCGAGAACATCTTGGCCCCGCCATCCTTGGGCGACATCTCGTCCAGACTAAGCTTGCCATCGTCATTGGCATCGCGGTGCTCGATCATCCGCGCGGCGCCGCGCTGCGCGTGATCTTTGGCGTTTTCGCGCATCCGCGCTTCCATACCCGCCGCCATTTCATCCACCGAAAGCGCGCCATCGCCATCCGTATCCGCAGCGACAAAGCGTGCCTCGGAAAAGGCCTTGATCTCCTCTTGGGTCAGCTTGCCGTCCGAATTGCGATCGGCCGCTTCGAAATCGATACGCGGGCCCATGCCATCGCGTGCCATCGCGCCGCCTGCGTTCACCGCAAGGCCAAGGGCAATCAAACCGCTGAGGATATATGCTCGTTTCATCTTTGGATCTCCATCCTGAAATAAACCCGTTGTCAGGTCTTTGCTGTTAGCGTCCCATATCGGCCCTTTGTGGCCGGTTATGCGTCTTCAACGGGTGGGCAAAAACATTCCGTCGTAGAAAAATGCATTTTCTTTCGCCGCCCCCGAATTGGGCGGCATTTGCGCAATCTGCCAAGCGTTTTGCGACATGGGGACGCAAGCGCGCCGCACCGCCTTTTCTTTCGCACCCCCATGCCCCAAGTTTGGCAAAGCGCATCCATGCCCCATGAGAGTTTTCAAATGTCTGATCTCAAATCCCCCACCGCCCAAACCGCGGCATCACCGACAAGCTTTGGCCATACCCTTTGGCGCGGCTGGCGGCGCAAGTGCCCCAATTGCGGCTCCGGGCCGATGCTCAAAGGCTACCTCAAGGTGCGCGACACCTGCACCGTCTGCCGCGAGGATTTGACCCATCAGCGCGCCGATGACGGGCCTGCCTATCTGACGATTTTGATCGTCGGGCATTTGATGGCACCGCTCATGTTGATCTATTACACCGCCTACCGGCCCGATCCTCTGGTCGGGATCACCATCTTCTCTATTGGCTGTGTCGCGCTATCGCTATACCTTTTGCCCAGATTGAAAGGGATGCTGATTGCATTCCAATGGGCGCGCGGCATGCACGGGTTTGCCGAACGCGATATATAATTGGGGCCTTGCGCCCAACATCCTGACATCTTTCAGGAAACCAGAGGGACGCGCCATGAGCGAACAGGCACCGAACCATACCGGCAAAACAATCGACAAAACCGCGATCCGCGATGCCTCGACTGTGATTGTCATGCGCAACCGCTTTGAAGACCCGCATATCTTGATGGGGCAACGCGGCGCAAACGCGGCCTTTATGCCAAATAAATTCGTCTTTCCCGGCGGCGCGGTCGATCGCGCCGACGCCGATATCCCCTTGGCCGCCTCGATGCCGCCACTTTGCGCGGACCGTATCGCCCAAGACAGCGCCAAAGACATGTCCCATGCTTTGGCCGTGGCGGCGATCCGGGAACTTTGGGAGGAAACGGGCCTTGTTCTGGGCACGCAAGGCACTTGGGACATTCCCCCGCCCGAGGATTGGCAAAGCTTTGCCCAAACCGGTCACTTGCCCAGCGCGACGGCGCTGCAATTCGTGTTCCGCGCCATCACCCCTCCGGGACGACCGCGCCGCTTTGACGCGCGGTTCTTCCTTGTAGATGCCGATGCTGTCGCCACCGATCTGGATGATTTTTCTGCCGCGTGCGACGAGCTATCGCATCTGCAGTGGATCCCGCTGCCCAAAGTGCGCGAATTTGACCTGCCCTTCATCACCGAAGTGGTTCTGGCCGAGGTGGCCGACCGCGCCCATGATCTCGAGCCGCCCGCCTCGGTGCCGTTTTTCAACAACGCCAGCGGCGACAGCCGGTTCGAGCGCCTTAAAGAACGCGTATCAGCACGAGGACGCTTAGACTGATCAGCGTGATCCCAAAAACCTCACGCGTTGTGATTTTCTCTTTGAAAAACAGCGTCGAAGCCAGCAGGGCAAAGATCAGTTCCACCTGCCCCAACGCGTTGACATAGGCCGCGTTCATCAAGGTGAAGGCCGTGAACCAACTCAGCGATCCGGCCATCGAGGTCATCCCGACCCAACCCGCCACGCGCCATGCCGCAAGCGTGCGCATGATCTCGCCGCGTTCGCGCAGCCGCAAATAGAGGCCCAAAAGCGCGACCTGAAACAGCACGACAAAGCTGAGCGCAACCCCCGCGCGCAGCAGCGGATCGGCAGAGCCCACCTCAAGGCTCGCACCGCGGTAACACACGGCCGAGACCGCAAAAAACGCCCCCGACAACAGGCCCAGCCCCGTGGCGCGGTTGAGCATACGGCGCAGCATGCCGCCCGACACCGCAGGCATATCCGACAAAACCAGAACCCCCAAAAGCCCGATCACAATCGCAAACACCGCCGCCATCGATACGCCTTCGCCCAAGATCAAGAACCCCGCAAGCGCGGTCTGGATCACTTCGGTTTTCTTGAACGTGATGCCCACCGCGAAATTGCGGTGTTTGAACAGCACCACAACGCAAACCGTCGCCAAAATCTGTGCCGCGCCGCCCGCAATCGCAAAGGGCACAAAACCCGCGCCAATCGCCGGAACGGCCGAGCGCGTCAAAGCGCCATAGCCCAAGGTGAGCGCCACAACGACGGGCGCGGCAAAGACAAAACGCGCGAAGGTCGAACCAGCCGCCGAGAGCGCATGGGTGCTCAGATGCTTTTGCAGCATAAAGCGCAGCGTTTGAAAAAATGCAGCGCTCAGTGTGGCGATAATCCAAAGATCCATAATGCGGCTATACGCGCGCCGCAAAATATCGGCAACGGGCGATGCGCGCCCCTATGGCATTGGCACGGTCAAACGACGCCGATCAATAGGGCATCGGATGCGCATGATGCACCTCATCCAGATCGCGCAGGACCGATTTTTCAAGCGTCAGCTCCGCCGCGCCCATGAGGCCTTTGAGTTGCTCAAGCGTCGTCGCCCCGATGATGACCGAAGCCATAAAGGGCCGCTGTTTCGCCCAAGCCAGCGCCATTTGCGCCGGATCGAGATCATGTTTGAACGCCACATCAATGTAATCGTCGATGGCATCGAACACCCGCGCGGTTTTGCGCCCGCCCAGTTCCGGCACCAAAGACATGCGCGAGGCTTCGGGCACCGAACCGCCTTGGTATTTTCCGGTCAACAGCCCCGCCGCCAAAGGCGAATAGGCCAAAAGCCCGACCTCTTCGTGGTGGCACAGCTCGGCCAGATCAGTGTCAAACAGGCGGCACAGGAGCGAATATTCATTCTGGATCGTCGCGGCGCGCGGGCCGCTGCCCGCCTCGGCCAGCTTCAGCCACTGCGCCATGCCCCACGCGCTTTCATTCGACAGGCCGAAATGGCGGATCGTGCCGCGCGCGACCTCGGCCTGAAGCGCCTCTAAAACCTCGGCCATATTGTCCAAAACCTCTTGGCGGTTTTGCTTGCGCGGCGCAAAGTTCCAGTTTTGCCGGAAATGGTAGGAGCCGCGATTGGGCCAATGCAATTGGTAAAGGTCCACGTGATCGGTTTTCATCCGACGCAGCGACCCTTCGACGGCCAAACGCACCGTCTGCTTGCTGCTTCCTGCACCCTCGCGCACATGTTTGAGCCCCGCGCCCGAATGCTTTGTCGCCACGATCACGTCGCTGCGCCGGAAGCTTTTCTCGAACCAAAGCCCGATAATCCGCTCGGTGCGCCCGATGGTTTCCGCACAGACCGGATTGACCGGATACATCTCGGCGGTGTCGATGAAATTGATCCCGCTATCGAGCGCATAATCGATTTGTGCGTGGGCTTCTTTGGTGCGCGTCTGGGAGCCAAACGTCATTGTTCCAAGACAAAATTCGCTCACCTTAAGGCCAGTCCGGCCCAGCGGGTTCTTTTTCATAAGCTATCTTTCCGTTTCAATTTCCCAGCCGCCCGCCGCGCCGATAGGGACAATGCTCCCCCTCGCGCCCATGCCAAGCCGCCCCTTCGGACTATCTTACGAAGGTTACAATTGTTTTGACGTTAGCGACAACATCGCAATCTGCGCTTTGCCTCTTGCAGCACTGGCACGGCGCGGCAAGCTGGGGTAAAGGAGAGGCCAAAGCGACAAGAGGTCCCGCATATATGACACGTCACCTGATCACCTCGGCCATTCCCTATATCAACGGGATCAAGCACCTCGGAAACCTGATCGGCAGCCAGTTGCCCGCCGATCTTTATGCCCGTTTTCAACGTGCACGCGGCAATGAGGTGATGTTCCTATGCGCCACCGATGAACACGGCACCCCTGCCGAACTGGCCGCCGCCAAGGCCGGCAAACCGGTTGCGCAATATTGTGCCGAGATGCATGAGGTGCAGGCCAAGATAGCCGAAGGCTTCCGGCTGAGCTTTGATCACTTTGGCCGCTCGTCCAGCCCGCAAAACCACGCCCTGACCCAACATTTCGCAGGGCAGCTCAACAAAGCCGGCCTGATCCGCGAAGTCAGCGAAAAACAGATGTATAGCCATGCCGATGGCCGTTACCTGCCCGATCGCTATATCGAGGGCACCTGCCCCAATTGCGGTTTCGAGAGCGCGCGCGGCGATCAATGCGACAATTGCACCAAGCAGTTGGACCCGACCGATTTGATCAACCCGCATTCGACAATCTCCGGCTCCACCGACCTCGAAGAGCGCGAAACAAAACACCTCTATTTGTGCCAAAGCCAGATGCGCGGGCAGCTTCAGGAATGGATCGACAGCAAGGCCGACTGGCCGGTTCTGACCACATCCATCGCCAAAAAATGGCTCAACGACGGCGACGGGCTGCAAGACCGCGGCATCACCCGTGATCTGGATTGGGGTATTCCGGTCAAGGACGGCGATGCCGATTGGCCCGGAATGGAGGGCAAGGTTTTCTATGTCTGGTTCGACGCGCCGATCGAATATATCGCCTGCGCCAGCGAATGGGCACAAGCCAATGGCAAGAGCGAGGCCGACTGGCAACGCTGGTGGCGCACCGATATGGGCGCCGATGACGTGCGCTATACACAGTTTATGGGCAAGGATAACGTGCCGTTTCACACGCTCAGCTTCCCCGCGACGATCCTCGGGTCGGGCGAGGATTGGAAGTTGGTCGATTACATCAAATCCTTCAACTACCTGAATTATGACGGCGGGCAATTTTCGACCTCGCGCGGGCGCGGCGTCTTTATGGATCAGGCGCTGGAGCTTTTGCCCGCCGACTACTGGCGCTGGTGGCTGCTCAGCCATGCGCCCGAAAGCTCGGATGCGGAATTTACATGGGAGAATTTCCAAGCCTCGGTGAACAAGGATCTTGCCGATGTCTTGGGCAATTTCGTCAGCCGTATCACCAAATTCTGCCGCTCGAAATTCGGCGAAGAGGTGCCTGCGGGCGGCACATATGGTCCGCAAGAAGAGGCATTGATCGGCGAACTCACCACCCGCATCCGCGCCTATGAAGGCTTCATGGATGCGATGGAGGTGCGCAAATCGGCGCAAGAGCTGCGCGCCATTTGGGTGGTGGGCAACGAATACCTGCAATCGGCCGCGCCTTGGTCGACGTTCAAAACCGACCCCGAACAGGCCGCCGCACAGGTGCGCCTCGGGCTGAACCTGATCCGTCTATACGCGGTCCTATCGGCCCCTTTTATCCCCGATGCTGCGGCCTCGCTTTTGACCGCTATGCAAACCGGCGACGACGCATGGCCCGACGATGTGCCCGCCGCTTTGACCGCCCTGCCCGAAGGTCACGGATTTTCGGTGCCCGAGGTGCTTTTTGCCAAAATCACCGACGAGCAACGCGAAGACTGGCAAACCCGTTTTGCAGGCGTGCGGGACTGATCAGCGGATTGAAATATCGAAGCGCGCCTACGAGGGAACGCGCTTCGATATTAGGAACATTCCAATTTCCGACCCGCGTTAAAATTCATCCCATTCCTCCAAATCCTTGGACGGCTCATGAGCGACCGCGGCGGCGGCCCGCGGCTTTGATGCGGTGGCAACAGGCCGCTGCGGCGCAGGCGCGGGCCGAGGCGCCGTTTGGCGCGGCGCGGGCGCGCGGTTTTGCGCGCGGGCCGTTTTGAACCGGTTGGCCGCCTGCCCGAGGGCATTGGCCTCAGAGGTCAGCGCATGGCTGGCCGCCGTGGTTTCCTCGAACATTGCTGCGTTTTGCTGCGTCACCTGATCAAGATCGTTCATCGCTTGGTTGATCTCGGTCAGACCCGCAGATTGCTCGCGCGCAGAGGAGGCGATATTGCTCACCCGCGCTGTGATATCGCGCACCGATGTGACAATTTGGCTAAGGGCATCGCTGGTTTTATCCACCAGTTCCACACCGCTTTTTACCTGCTCGCCGCTCGCACGGATCAAATTGTTGATCTCGCTGGCCGCATCCGAAGAGCGCTGCGCCAAAGCGCGCACCTCTGTGGCGACAACCGCGAAACCGCGCCCTGCCTCGCCCGCACGGGCCGCTTCGACCCCCGCATTAAGCGCCAAAAGGTTGGTTTGGAAGGCAATGTCATCGATGACCGATGTGATCTTCGAAATTTCCTGCGAGGACACTTTGATCCGGTCCATCGCGGATTTGGCTTGCTCGGCAACCTCGCCACCGGTTTCAGCGTTAGACTGCGCGCCTTTGGCGATTTTCGTGGCTTCATCCGCGCCCTCGGCGGCGGACTGCACCGAAGAAGTCAATTGATCCACTGCGGCGGCGGTTTCTTCCAAGGTCGCGGCCTGTTTTTCGGTGCGCTGCGACAAATCATCGGCCGCATTGGTGATCTCGGAAGCTTCGGAGCGGATGGATTCCGCGTTCTCCAAAACCGCTTCCATCGCACCGGAGAGGGCCTCGAGCGCGGTATTGAAATCCTGACGCACCGCCTCGTAGTCACCGTTGAACGGGGTGTCGATGCGCACGGTCAAATTACCATCGGCCAACCCGCGCAAACCGGCACCCAAAGCCTCGACAACCTGCTTTTGCTCTTGCTGCACCGCGTCCTGACGCGCTTGCGCGGCCATACGTTCTTCGAGGGCCTCAGTGACATCCATTCCAAGGAAAATCGCCCGCAAAAATTTCCCGTTCTCATCCATAATCGGTGTAAAGCTTCCATCCACGATCAAGCGGCGGCCATCTTTGCTTTTGACCCAATAGCGCGCGTGATGCACGTTGCCTGCACCGATGCTGCGGCTGATTTCCATGCGCTCATCTTCGGTTCGGCCCTCTGCTTTGAACAGATCGGTCGAAATCATTTCCTTGAGCTCTGACAACGAGAAACCGGTTAAATCATTAAAGCCGTCATTGACGTAAATCGGCGTATTCGTCGGGCCGATATCCACGCGCAATTGCGTATCATCGATTGCGGTCAACACGGCGGCGTTAAGAGCGGCTTCGGTGACATCGTCCCATTCCACCACATATCCGATCCGCGTGCCGTCCTCATCAAGGATCACATCAAAAGAGATTTCAACACCGCGCCGCGCCATGCGCATCCGGTGCACAAGGCGCTCTCCTGCGGGCAAGGCGGCCAGTTGCCCGTCCAAAGTCTCGAGCCCTTCAAAACGTCCGATCGGCACTCCGACCAAAGCAGACGGATCAAAATCGGGCCAGTTTTTGGCAATACGGCTCTGGAACTGCTCGAAAAAGGATCGGCACGCGGTATTATAATAGGTGACCTCGCATTGCGCATCGAGCAGCATCGTTGCGGCGCTTGAGCCGGAAAACCCCGCGCCCTTAAACGCCGTTTCGCGCGCCAAAGCATCCGCCGCGGACAAGCTGTCGCGAAAACAGGCCAAACGGCGTGCGATCACACCGATCTCGTCCCCGCGCGTCGTTCCTGCGATGTCGATCCCGTAGTCGCCGCCCTCGATCTTTTGCATCGCCCGCGCAGTGCGCAGCAACGGACGGCTGACAAAAAACCCCAAGAACGCCGCCGTCAGAACCAAGGCACAAAAGAACACCACGCCCGCGATCATCATCGACTGGCGATTGGCGGCTTTGAGGTTGGTCAATTGACGTTGATCAGTCCAACGGGTGGCAATCACGCCGACGACCACGTTGTCCGGACCAAAACGTATTGGCAGGGCCTGCAGCAATCCACGATCCGCAGCCACTATCTCGCCGCTATCCAATGCAGCCTGAGCGAGGGCGGCAAGGGCGGCGTCACCACCGGCTTGCGCGGTGCTGTCAAACACCGTGTTGCCATTGGCCAGCAGAACCAGCCCGCCCTTCGCATCGCCCAAACTGCCCTCGACCATGCCGGTAACAAAGGCCTCTACCGCAGGGGCGTTGCCGAATTTCACCGCCGGCCCCATTTGCCCCACCATCATTGCATTGGACTCAGAGGCGCGCGCTGCGACATTCTCGATGATGACCGCCTGCACCTTCTTTTGCGACAGATATTCCGTCGTCGCCAATACGAGCAAAACACTCAAGGCAACAAAAGCGGTGGTGCTCACAAAGATGCTTTTGAACATCGACTTACGGCCAATTTTGAGAAGAGAGGTAGACATAATATTCCCCGAAACAAACGAAAGGACGGCCGAAAGCGCCGGCGCGCGAACCCGAAATGAAGCGCGTTAGAACAACATCTCGGCGTTCAAACCAACGGTAATGGCACCGATCACCGTATTGGTTGCCGGATCGACAATGGGCGCCGACACCTGCCCCAGATACCCATTGGCAGATTCGTCGAACTCGACGTCGCCAACATGGATCGCTCCTGCACCGCGGCTGTAGGTTTCGGTAAATTTCGCCTCATCGCCCTGCCAATAATCCGACGTCGTGCCGCTGGCTGCGACGTTCAGCCCATGCTCATCCATGATGAACACCTCGGAGACGATGCCCCCCGATGCGGCAATCTGCGCGCGCAGAAAATCTGCCGCAGCCCCCGTGATCACCGGTGTGATTGTCGGCGTATTTGATTGCCCGACCTCGGCGCGCCACTGCATATCAAGCGCGAGAATGTCGGCCTCGATCAATCCGGCGTTCCGCGTATTTTGGCGTTTGACCGCGGTGATAATTGCAGGGTCGGTGAACCAAAGCGACACTTCATTTTCGAAGTATCTTTGCATCGGTGCCGAGAACTGATCCGCATGCGCCGCGGTGGCGAGTGTCGCGCAAGCTGCCAAGATCAAAGTCGTTTTTTGCATTTCTAGTTCTCCAATAAATGTGAGCTGGTGCCCGAAAGATTTGGCACACCCTAGAACTGCAATTCTTTCGGTCCGTTTAACACGGATCGGCGCCGCGCCGCGGCAACTGCTTCAAAATGTTTTTAACGGTTTGGTCCACAAAGGTTTTCGCCCGAACGCGGCCTGCCGGCTGCGGCACGCTCACACGTCAAGTGCAAACAGCGAGACCCGCGCCAGTCGCCCACGGACCATAAAAACGGCAGGGTAACTTGCTTGAGAAAGTGGTGCGGGTGGTGGGACTCGAACCCACACGGCCTAGGGCCCTCGGATTTTAAGTAACAGCACATGACATCTTTTTTGACCTGATGCGTCTTATAGCGGTCCGCAAGCCCATATAAACGCGACATAATTCTCCTATGCAGCCTCAAGACGACCTGAGGCGACCTAATCAGAACCGGGCCTTCGTCCGGGCCTGAAACCGGATCACACAGGAGAATAGCCTCATGGCAACCAAACTCACGCAAAGCGTGGTGGACAAGATCCGCCATGACCAAGAAGCAGGCGCACAGGTCTACGATGCAGACGTAAGCGGTCTGCGTATCGTCATTGGCAAAAAGAGCGCCAGCTACAAACTTATGGGCAGGATCAATGACGGGACCGACCGATATATTTCGTTCGTCATTGGTCGCACTGACGAGGTGTCGCTGAAATCGGCCCGAGAACGCGCGAAAGAGCTGCGCCTGACATTGCGTCGTGGTGAAGACCCGAGAGTGCCTAAGAACGCCATACCGAGCCTGAGTGAGGTTGCAGACAGCTACTTTGCAACGCGCGGTCAGGAGCTAAGCCCAAGGACATTGGCCTGGTATCAACAGAAAGTCGAAGGCCCCCTCTCATCACTGAAGAAAATCCCCGTGGACCGAATTGACCGTGCCACTGTCAGGGCTTTGCATGAGAAGATCACCCGCAAAACCGGGGCCTATGGTGCTAACGGGGCAATGCGGGTTTTGAAGCTGTTGATAAATGATGCTGCAAGAACCCATGATCTTCCGCCCAACCCTGTTACTCGCGGCGTTCGGATGAACCAGGAGAAGGCAAGAGATTGGGCAGTTGGGCCTGATGATATGCCTATGCTCTGGCGTCAACTGGATGGTTTGGAAGATCGTGTACGTCGTTGCTGTTGGTTGGCCATGTTGCTGACGGGCCTTCGTTCAGGTGACGCTAGATCAATGAAATGGGAGCATCTGGATCAAGATGGCGTGTTGACCGTGCCTTCCCCAAAGGGTGGTGAGGCCAAGGCCTTCAAACTTCCCCTGCCAAGATTTCTCGTTCAGGAATTGGGTGAAGTGCATGATCTGACAAGGCCATTAGAAAGCCCGTTTGTCTTTCCGTCTTCGACTTCAAAAAGCGGCCACATCGAGCAGATGTGCAGAACCAAAGGTTTTCCCTATGCCCCACATCAGATGCGCCATACCTATCGGACTCATGCCATGGAAGCTGGGGTAGATTTTCAGACGGTGACATTGCTGTTGAACCACGCCAATCCGCATGTGTCGTTTAACTATGTCACGAGGGCGCATCTGTTGGGGCATTTGCGGGAGGCACAGGAAGAAGTTTGTGCAAGATTGACTGATTTTAGACAAGGATGATCAAAAACTGTCTTGTTAGCTAAGCTCAATGAACGACGCGACAGCATTCAATATTTCCAATTTTACGGCCTCCACTTCAACAAAAGGAAAAAACCTAACAAAACACACGGCATGGACCGTTTTGTCTTCCCCGATAAACAATTTGCCAAACTCAATACTTTCAAGAGCATCGATCCGTTTAGGCAACAGCTCTTCCGTTTGAGCTATCAATTCTTGGTCAAACCTCTTGATAATTATGGGGAAGGAAATTTGGGCCAGAGCTACGTTGTCCTTGATCCAACGTTCAACATAAGAATTTGGCAGAAAATTGAATCTCTTCTTGGAAAGAGGATACTTCTTTTTAGAAAACGAAATTCCCTTTGATGAGAAATAATCGATACTCGGCTGATTGCTCAGAAGCGCAAAGTTCTTTCCGTCTATTGGAATACTTAGCTCCCTAAGGCGATCGTCAAATTCAATCGATCCGCGTTTTTCGTTTAACACAAACCCAAGCCTTGTCTCCGCATAGGCAGTACTTCCTCCTGCAACGGTTATTCCGACAAGTACTTTATTATGGATGCTATCATGGACTTCGCGAGACGCTAGTTCGTATGCCTTGACCGCGGCTTGCGTTGCGGCAACTCCTTCCAGCAAATCATCATGTTTAAAGTACTCCGAGATATCTCTAATAACTCTCTCCGAGTCATCTGGGGTCTCCGCTGATACAAGTTCATCTTGAAGCCTCAAGAAACTCTCTGAAATGGCTTTGCGTGCCTCTTCAGACCCTTCTTGCCTTTGGATATTGGCGTAGGTCCTTTTCGGTTGAGATAATGCCCTCGCCATGAATGAAAGAAAAAAACCTGCAGGGAGAGTCCGGTACTTTAACAGCTCCGAGAAGTCGATTTTTGAGTCTTGCAGATATTTTGCAAAAGCGAAAAAAGTATAATGCACGCCAACCTGCAAAACTTGCATCATTGCGTCATGCTTCTCTGAGGAGGAGTATTCGAGATAGAGCCCCGAATCCTCAACTAGCTTTAAAAACCGAGAGACGTCATCTCTACCGTGCTTATAGTCTAAATCGGTAACTACCGCGTTGTTACCTGCTGGATGTGAAACCCCTGGACCAAACAACAAATGCAGACCATAAATTACACAAGTGTCAGGCATTTCTTTCTGAATTTGACTATTTGTTTCACTCTGTACGGAAGAGAAATTAATGATCTGAGGGGATCCTTTGACGTGCTTTTTAAGTCTCTCGAGCAAATCCCCTAGATAATCGATTGGGACAGAAATAATGACAATGTCATTGTTCCCCAAATCTTCAGGTACACCGTCAATGAAGCCATCTTCATAAGCTACCCTGTGCCAGTAAAAATCAGAATTGGGTGCGATTGTACGAGGTGTATCAACGTCACAAATATGTACGTCAATATCATTCAGATGGTTTGATAGAATTTTTCGTGCGAACCAGAATCCAATACCGCGGGCTCCACCGAAGACAAATACTCGACTTTTCTTTTCCGTCATCACTGTCACTCCAAGCACCAGACACACTCTCCAGCAACTAATCAATTGTTTCAAGCCAATTTTCTGCCGCTCTGACTACGAATGATACAGTTTCATTGCTTAAGGTAACAATGGGTTACATCGGGCCTGAACAGGGTCACAATCAAAGCATGTCAATCAACCCAAGGAGTTAGCTGGGCATGCAAGTAGATATTATCGAACGCCTTGAACGCATCGAAGCAGCTGTCATCGCGCCGCCCAAAGAGTACCTAAACATCAAACAGGCGGCCGAATTCATCGGTGTCAGCCGTCAAACTCTGGACCTGTGGCGCATGAATGCCGAAGGCCCAGCGGTGCACCGTGTCGGCACCCGCGTCTTGTATTCTGTTGCTGATCTTCGCGCCTATATGGATGAGCAGCGTCACGAGGCGTTGCAATGACTGGCTCAAAGAGCATGAGCACTCATGCGCGTGGGCTGATCCGCAAATATGACGCTGATAACTGGTCTGGGAAAACTGTGTCAGACAAGGACGCAGTGCGAATTGAAATTGCCGTTCGTGCGGCTGCAGCGGGTTCTCGATTTGGAATTTTCCAACGTGATTTGAGTGCGGGTTGCGCTGAGGTTGACTGGCAATACGATCATCCCATGACGCTGTGGACTGTGGCACTATACGCCAGCGTATTTCCTGTCTGCGAGATGCCACGCGAGGTCCGCCGTACCGATGGCCTCATTCATTTTGCGGAGCCGTCAGTTGCGTTAGAGCATTCAAAAATAGACTTATTTTGGAGTGATCGTGACTTGGTTTGCCTCGCCCTGAACCGAGTGAAAACCTCATATTTGCCTACGGGTCCGCAAGGTCAACGCTCAGGCCTGCGGCCATACCAAGGCTGGTGAGGTCAATCGGCGTGCCCCTAACAAGCAGTTAAGTCAGCGCACGCACACCCGATTCGTTGATATCCCCGCACTATGCCCCCCTGATAGTTTGCCTCTAAGTGATCGCGGGTCGCCTGTTTGCCAGCGTTGGACATCCCCACGTCCCTCGTTGGCATACGAGGCAACCATATTGCGGCACTGTTTGAACGTAACAAGCGGATCGCCTGACCACCATCAAGCGATCCACTCAGTCAGGAAGACAAGGAGCATATGCCATGTCCTATAACAATGAAGATAACGCGCCACCCCGACCAGCCACACCATCGTTGTGTGATCTACTCACCCCAGCCCAAGCCGCACGTATGACAGGCCATCCAGCAACCGTTTTGGCTGTCTATCGAAGCCGCCGGAATACGGGTCAGTCGTCCGATGCCGGGCCTGATTTCATCAAGCATGGCACCGCCGTCTTCTATGCCAGATCGGCCGTTGAAGCCTATATTGCAGGGAGAGGCTGATATGACTGGAAAAACAGACCCAGCCCAAATGACGGAACTTTCTGCTGCTGGATACACCCTGATCGCTCTTTATCCATGGGATGCCAAAACGAAGTGCCCGCGCACAGGCAAACTGCGCATTCGGGGGAAATCACCAATCCACAATGATTGGACAACGCGCCCCTATCGCAATTCTGAAGCGCTAGAACACGCTGCAAATGGCGGCAATGTTGGCGTGCGCCTCACGGCAAGTGATCTTGTCGTGGATGTTGATCCAAGGAACATTGACGGTGGGCAAAAAGGAATGTTGCCTGCACTGAAAGCCATTGGCCTCGACCCAGACCATTTTCCAACCGTGCAAACTGGCGGGGGTGGCTTGCACCTCTACATGACCAAGCCATCTCATCTTTCCATTGTTGACGGGTTGCCTGATGTTCCAGGGATTGAGTTCAAAACCTTTGGTCGGCAAGTCGTTGCACCAGGTTCATTGCATCCGTCTGGCAAGCCTTACACCTGGTCTTCGGTGCCAGATGACTTGTGGCTAGGTGCACCCAAGGCGCCCGAAAAGCTTCTGCGGCTCATTCGTAGACCCAAACGACTTGTTGCCCTGTCTGGGCAAGGGATTGGGGAACATCCACCAGAAGAAATTGCAGCAATCTTGGCCAAACTGGACCCAGAAGATTTTCGTGATCATGACAGATGGCTGCAATTGATGATGGCGTGTCATCATGCAAGCGAGGGTGACGCCAAAGAGGAATTTGTCGAATGGTGCACAGCCGATCCGCTCTATTCAACCGATGGACCTGAGATTGCCTATCGGTGGGATAGTTTGCGCCGCCACGGCATCGGCCTTGGCACACTTTATATGTTCATGCGTGAAGCTGGGGCTGCGCATCTGATAGATCGTCGCCCTCACTATGACTTCCCAGATGACCTTTCATACCGGGAGGTGGCACAATGAGCTTGGACACACGCAATATCTTGCAAAGCATTGCACCCAGCCATCTCGCAGCCGAGGCCATTTCAGGGTCAGCACTAGTCAAGGCTATGGGCATGTGGTTGGAATATGCACCCGAGGAAAATAGATACCGGGAACTTGATAATGATGAATTGAAAGGAATGATTTGGTCAGCACTCGAAGGGCAAACCTATATTCACAAGGGTAAAGACGGTCCTGAGGAAAAGCCGCTCCACCTGAATACAAAAATGTCCGCTGATATTCGTGAGGCCATGATCCACTTAACTTTGCAAAGAGGTGTCGAAGAACTGCCTTTCTGGCGTGATAAGCGTGATGATGATCCCGATCCAAGCAATCTTCTACCGTTATCAAATGGGCTGCTGGATTGGCGTTCTGGGCAGTTGACAGATGCCACGCCACGTTTCGTTTCAACTGATTGCTCTGATGTTGCCTATGACCCAAACGCTGAAACATTCCTGTGGGATATGTTTCTGGATGAGATTTTTGATAGTGATCTCGAGCAAATCGATCTTCTGCATGAAGTCATGGGCTGCATTCTTACGGGGCAAAACAAGTTTCAGAAGATCTTCCAGTTCTTTGGCCCACCCAGATCAGGCAAAGGCACTATCAACCTGATGCTCACAAGGCTCTTGGGGATGCGATCTGTAGCCTCACCACGTATCAAGCAGATAGCTGATGGTGGCTTTGGCCTTTCCTCTTTGATCGGCAAAAAGGCAGCCATTGTGGGGGATGCTCGGCTTGAACGGGGACGTAAAACGTCCGCCTTGACCGAACTTTTGTTGTCCACATCTGGGGGTGATCTTCAAACTGTTCAGCGTAAGTTCAAGGATGATTTCGTTGGATATTTGCCAGTTCAGTGGATGCTGATGTCCAATGAGCCCATACTCATGCATGACCTGACAGGGACAATTGCCACAAGAATGGTGCTGATGGAAACAAGGCGTTCATTTCTAGGACGTGAAGAAACTGCGCTCTTTGAACGGGACCTCTTGCCAGAAGCTGCTGGTGTTTTAAACCTTTGCCTAAAGGCTGCAAAGCGCCTGTCAGAACGCGGGAAATTCCTTGTTCCATCCTCCATCGAAGGACGGCAAGCAGAGATCCTGCGTGAAGCCTCAACTGTCACAGCTTTTGCATCTGAGTGCCTCATTGAAGACCCCGCAGCAACCACGCCCAAGCTAGACATTTACGATGCTTATATGCGTTATTGTCAGGGTCATGGCCGTCCCAACTTCACGGATCAGAACATTTTCTGGCGTGATTTAAGGAACTCTGGGAAGTTTCGAGACAACATGGAAAGGCGTGTGCGTGTTGATGGTCGAAGGGTCCAATCAGTTGAAGGCTTGCGTGTCCAGCTTGATGAGGCTGCTTTGCCTTGTGACCCTGCTGGTGACTTCCTTGATTGATGTATCAGCCGATCAAGGGCGGTCAGGGTTATTTGCCGAAATGTGCACCGAAAACCCAAAGCGGTCAGGCATGAATGCCAGCCGGTCAGGGGTCGGTCAGGGGTGGATGGCTCTACCCCTGACCGCCTAAGCGCTTGTTTAAGAGCCTCTTTTTTATCCATTTGTTAAGGTGGTCAGGGTGGTCAGGGTTATTTCTCTATTATCGCTATAAGAATTAAAAACAAAAAGCCGTATATATATAATGTATGTAAAATAGCCCCGACCGGCCTGACCGGCCCGCCCCCGTTAAGTCGATATTTCGATTTGTTTTTCGGCAGCAGGCAGGGTGTATCTGGATCAAAGGGTCAAATGCCTGTCCGTCGTCAGGTTTTTTG